>JAMPEB010000001.1 GCA_023665475.1 Lachnoclostridium sp. | reverse complement strand
TTAATCTTAAACATTGTTAATCTCCTTACAATAATTTTATACATAGGTTGATAATATGTATATATTAATTATGCAAGCACTTTATATTATAAAGTGCTTGCAAGTAATTCGGATAGGTGTTATAATGTTCGATGTGCAATCCTATCCATATAAAATACACAACATAAAGGAGAGAAAGAAAATGAAAAAATTATTAAGAAAACTATCAGACAAATTATCAGTAGACGGTTATAATCCGCTTAATGGCTTTAATATCTTTTTGTCTATTTTAAGTGGTCTTACCATAGGGCTTTTTATTTTTGAACGTTTTTTTGAGCTATCTGGGGGTAGCGTTGATGATACTTTAATATATCTCGGACAAATTGCTATAATAGTTGGTATTATTAGCTTTTTGCTTTTGCTTTTTAGAAATAGAAAGCTAAAAAAAATACCCAAAATAATAATTGTTTCTGTTGTATCCGTATTAGTAGGTGCGATATTTGGTATATTAATTCTTATTGCAGTTTCATTCCTGCTATGGCTTGGTGGGGGTAATCCAGAGAATGCGTCGGGCGGACAATCAAGTAATGAATCAGGCGGATATGGGGCTGACGAGGGTTCATATACAGATGCTCAAAACCAAGCTGCGCGTAACATTGGATATAGTAATGCTAAAGCTGCCGAAATGAACGGCAAGCAATGGAACGGACAATCTTGGTCGTGATATTTATTGAATAAAAAGTTATAAAAGCAAAAAGCCCTTACATTGTTTAATGATGTAGGGGCTTTTACTATGTGGCTATCTAAAACTAAAAAATTCTCTTTGCTTTTATCTGGTTTGGGTATATAATTAAAGAAACAACTTCTAAGAAAGGAATTTTCAAAATGAGAAAAGCAACTTCTAATGAAGAAAAGGAATTAAAGAAAGTTGAGAAAGAAAAAGAGGCACAAGCTAAACTGAAAGAATTTAAAGATAAAAAATATTTGGAAAAGATACCAGATGATATTTTATTAAAATTCATTCAACGCATAGAAAAAGATTATCCAAATGTAGATTTTCAAAAAGCGGTTAATCAGCTTTTTAAAAATTGCGGTAATGGTAAATTTAATTTTACTGTAAAGGTGGATATAGAGTAAATAGGGTTTTAAGGTTCTTTATACGCTCACAAGAGCAACGCAAAGGCTTAACAGCAAATTATCCCTTGAATATCAAAAAGGGGGCATTTGACTGATTTACCCCCTTTTGTACTGTAATACTTTTTTATTGTTTCCAAATTGTTTCCAAGTCTTGACGAGGTGCGGGGAATCTCCTTTCTATCAGTGTTTTTGGCTGGTTGTACTGTCCGATTCCCGTCAGCAGCTTTTAAGGAAGTATTGGGAAACCGCTTGTTTGCTGGTTTCCCATACTTTTTTTATTTGTTTAAGGTGTTTCCAATTATCAAAAACATAAACGAGTTTAAAAACATTATAAAAGATAGGCTTTAAACCTATCTTTTTTATTGGCTACTCTTGCTTGTCAGTCTGTTTTTTGTCCGAATTCTCTTTTGGGGTTCTTCTATCCAATGCAAACTTGCAGCATTGGACAACTAAAGAATTGATAGAGATGTTTTCTTCCGTGGAAACTTGCTCTAAACGCTTTAAAAGATTTTCCTCAATTCTGAAAGTTTTGTTTATATATCGTGTTTTCTCAACCTTAAAAACATCCTTCATTTATCTCACCTCTTTCTTATTATATCCTTAAAATTGTTTGTAAAACATATCAAGTTTTTACAACTAAATAAATATTTAAAATTTGCGTGTTTAAATATTTACACGCAATAAAATGCGTGTTATAATGTTTGGTGATGCGAAATCCTATCTATATAAAAATACATAATTGAAGGGAGAACAGAAAATTATGATGATGGTAGTAGCTTGTATACTTGCGTTTATTTATTTAAAAATGAGCGTACAAAGAATTAAAGGTGGTAAATTAGTTTCAGTTATCAGTTGGTTAGTTATCATTGGGTTTGCTATTATACACTTTTTAATGCTTGCCGACGATATAAGTGAAATAGAAGAAATTTTTAGTTATAGCCCCAATATTTTATTGTTAATTATTGAAGGGATTATTTTATTGATTATTAATTTACTTACAATAAAGAATAAATTTAAGGCAATAATCTTAACATTTTCTCAGTTAGGTATTTCTGTAATAGGAGTTATTGCTTTGATAGTAATTATTTTTGGATTATTTGCAAGTGCAGGGCAATCTACTTCCGGAGGAAGTAATAGCAAGTGGACAAAGCAATTCAGTCAAACAAAAGGTGAATATTATACAGACGGTCACGGCAATTTTAAAGACCAGAATGGAAATGATGTTTACAATCCGCAAGGTGTTACTGACTATGACAAATTATAAAAAAACAAAAAGTCCTTACATTTTGAATGTAAGGGCTTTTTATACGCTCACAAAAGCAACTCAAAGGCTTAAAGGCAAATTATCCCTTGAATATCAAAAAGGGGGTATTTGACTGATTTACCCCCTTTTGCACTGTAATAATTTACTGTTTCCTAAGTAGCTGGATAGCCTCAGGCGGCTGTGATATAATGCTTGTGTTACCGCCCCTATACCCGGTACGGAAAGGGGGTGTTTCATATGGAATATGTTTTATCCTTTTTGGTCGCTGTCATGGGCGGTGTAGCTTGCCACTACATCGTCAAATGGTTAGACAGAGGCAAGAAGTAGTCGGTAACTAGCCTATGGGTTTAAGCCTTCCCATTGCCGGAATTAGGAATAGAAAACCCCGGAAGCCTTGCACACCTTCCGGGGTTTTCACCTGTCATTTCACATGGAAATTGTTTTATCCTTTTGCCTATTGGCATTATAGCATATGCAGGATTTGGTTGCAATATGCCGCCCCGAAAAAATTATTAAATTTTTAGTATTACATCAGTTCCATCGGCTTGTTATAAGAAAATATCCGCCCTTTCATGTGGAAACCTTGATGTTTGCAGGGTTTTTGTTATTTTTGTGTGTCTGAAAGGCTGCTATGCCCCGGCATTTCGCGAATACAATCCGGCGGAACTCCCTTGAACAGCGGTATCTTGTACTTAAAGGGGAAGTGAAAGAAGCCGAGCAGATACGAAAGAGAGTTTACGGTATTTTGCTTCAGGAATAGAGGGAACACGCACAGCGCAGGACACAGGAAGCTGCAATTATAAAACTTGCATGAAACCATATACAATAAATGGACTTGCATACATTATTAAATATACTAATGTTATCCAAGGTTGATATTCAACATAAAATCTTTTAAATGTTAATGACAACGGATGTGGTATAAGTACCCAACCAACTAAATCGATTATTATTGCTAAAGTTCCCCAAATTAAAGAACAAGTGATTACATCAGACATACTTACAGTATCTAATCCACTTAAATATAAATAAGCAAACCTTCTCCTAATCCTTTGCCTTTTCCTCCGCTTTCTTTCATTGATTTCATGTGCAATACTTTAATATTGAATACAGTATGTGCAAAGCCGACCCAAGTTACTAATATATAAGCAACAAAAAACCATAACATTAAAAATCCTAAATTTTCCATACTTAATCCCTCGATTATCTCTACCTGATTTGCTCTATTTCAAAAAACTGCAGAAGCATCACAAAATCCAAATCCTGCTTTTCGTCTGAGAGGCAGTCCCCTCCGTAGTCTTTCATTTCATCGCTAAAGATATAACTGCCCGTTGCATGGATGGCGCCGTCCTCGCCCACGCGGAAGGAAACCATCACGGGATAAGCATTTTTATAAAAATAGAGATAGGCGGTATTCTCCGTCACTTCCTCGTTGACAAACAGCTCATCTGCGCTCAAAATCGAGGAAAGAGCCAGATAATTTGTTCCCATCCGGGCGTTTATCATATTAGCCAGATAAGAAAGTCCTGCCACTTTTTCGAGAACCGCGTCAGGAATGTTATCCGTGGACGCATCGCCCAAAGACAGGGACAGGATAAGCTGTTTCAGCCCGCCGTCCGGATATTTTAATTCATAAACACTTTCCGGCTGGGAATAATCCTGCTTTGCAAGTTCCGTTACGATTTCCGAAAACTCGTAAGAAGTAAAATAACCGATATATTCCTCATTTAGCTCTTTGGAAAGCGTCGTGACACAGGACAGTCCCTTGTCATAAAGAGAAGGCGGCTCCTGCTTTTTCTCCTCGCCGCATCCTGTGGCAAGCAGCATCAGGCTAAGAATGGCAGCGGCCAGCAGACTTTGTTTTTTCATTGAGTTCTCCTTTTGTTTTTCTAATCGTTTCGCTTCGCTCGTCAAATGTCCGAAGAAACATCTGCTCGAGCAAGCTCGGTAGCTGTTTCTTCGGCCGCTTGACTGTGCCTTTTGCGGATATTGTACCATAAGCTCCTGACAGTGTCAAACTGCTCGCAAAATGCTGTAAAAAGCTTCTATTGTATGAAAAAGCTTCATAATATGTAAATAGAAGCTCAGGCTTTACGGAAAATTTAGTAATAAAGCATATTCCAAATCCAAAAGGAAGTATGATTATGAAGAAACTGGCTGCGGCAATCCTTGCCTTTGATGTCATAGTGGGAGTCGTTCTCCTTTGTGTGTGCGGAAGCGGGCGGCATATGCCCTCTGTCAAAACCGTTTTATCCGGCGCCAAAAATGTGGAAAATGAGAAGGAAGACGAAATACGGAAAAAAATTGCCATTACCTTTGACGACGGTCCCCACCCTTATTATACGGAGCAGCTTTTGGACGGTTTAAAAGAGCGCGGCGTGGTGGCAAGTTTTTTTGTCACAGGGGAACATGCAAAGCTTCACCCGGATGTGATAAAAAGGATGCAGGAGGAGGGGCATCTCATCGGAAATCACACATACAGCCATATACAGCTTACCGAGAAGAACCGGGAAAAGTTTAAGGAAGAGTTGATTGCCACCAATGAAGTGTTAAAGGAAATCACCGGAGAAGAAACGGAGTTTGTGCGCCCGCCTTACGGAAGCTGGGATAAATCCTTTGAAAAAGAATTGAATATGTTCCCGGTGTTGTGGACGGTGGACCCTTTGGACTGGAGCTCTAAAAATGTGTCCCGGATTACGGAGAAGATTATGAACAAGGCGGGTGAGAACGATATTATCCTGATGCACGATTATTATGAGACTTCCGTGACCGCAGCATTAAAGGTGGTGGATGAGCTGTTAGAGGAGGGGTATACTTTTGTGACGGTGGAGGAGATATTGTTTGATTAAAAGGATGGCGTGATTATTGGTAATGTGATATACTGAGAAAAAATATCAGAATGCAGGAGGTAATGCACGATGAATGAGGTATACGAATTCTTAAAAAACAGTCAGGTATATTATCTGGCAACGATGGAGGGAGACCAGCCGAGAGTCCGCCCCTTTGGCACAGTGGATTTGTTTGAGGGGAAGCTTTATATTCAGACCGGACTGAAAAAAGATGTTGCAAAGCAGATGCTTGCAAATCCCAAAATCGAGATTTCCGCCATGTATGACGGCAGATGGATTCGCATAGCTGCAGAGGCGGTATTGGATGAAAGAACCTCGGCGCAGGAACATCTTCTCGAGGCTTATCCCAATCTTCAGGCAATGTACAAGCCGGGCGACGGGAATACGGCGGTATTTTACTTAAAAAATGCTGTGGCGGACATCTGTTCCTTTACGGAAGAAACCAAAACCATCCGTTTTTAAAAAGCTATGTTACAATAAAAGGCATGTGGAACACAGGTTTCCATATGCCTTTTGCATATTGATAATAAGTAAAAAAACTGCCATGAATTGGTTGTAAAAAGAGATGCTTTTATGATATGATATGGTATAGTGGTATATGGAAAACAGATTGGGGTGAGAAGGGAACTATATGTGCCGGTTGATTTCGATAGAAACAAATTTTAATACAAAAATAGAAGTGGCGGATATCAAAAAAGATGTTATAGAGAATATCATAGAAGCTGCCAGTGTCTGTACAAGAATATGCCAGATTATTTTATTTGGGTCAGTGATAGGCAGCAGATGCACGGAAGACTCGGATGTGGATATGCTGGTTATCAGTGACACTTCTCGTTCAAGGTTATATAAGGATAAAAGTTATCAGGAATTTTTGAAAAGGCTCCATGATAGGGATGATTATAAACAGATATATGATGTAATTTGCGTTCATGGTATGGAGGAGGTATATCAATATCGGAATAAGGTTAATCTTTTTCAAAATATACTTAATTGTGGAAAGACACTGTATAGGAGAGTCTGATTATGACAATTTCATTAGTAGCATATGCGAGAGCGGATATTCAAACTTCTTGGTCTGCACTTGAAGCTGTAAAATCAAAAAGCGGAAACAGAAAAGCAATGAAAGGAATTGCTGCATACCATGCGCAGCAGGTAATTGAAAAAATTATTAAAGCAGAAATTTATAGAGTCAATCCACACATAAACCCTCAAAAAATGTATACGCATAAGATTTATGATCTTTGTGCGATTGCTGAAAGTAATGGAATTAAAGTACCGAAAGAAATTAAGGATAAGGCATATATGTATAGCGATTGGGAGGCTGCAGGAAGGTATGATTTACATTTTTCGGTCCGGGTGGATTCCATAGAAAAAGCATTATATTTAGCGGAAAATTGGCTTAATGGAACAAGAATCTGAATTTCCTGTAAAGCAAATGCGTTTTTAAAGACCATGTTATAATAAAAGGCATGTGGAACAAAGGTTTCCATATGCCTTTTTATGTTGTTTGTTACTTTTTCACCTTTTGAACCGTATGTAAAGGAAAGGAGGAAAAACACATCCCATGAACACAGACAAGGACATAAGAGATGCTGTCATAAAATACAGCAACATGCTTTATAAAATCTGCATTGTGATACTATGCAACGAACAGGATGTTCAGGATGCCATTCAGGAAACCTTCGTCAGATATTTGGAAAAACGACCGGATTTTGACAGCGCGGAGCATGAAAAGGCATGGCTGATTCGGGTAGCTGTCAATATCTGCCGCGATATGCTGCGTTTCCGAATGAGGCATCCGAAGGTTTCCCTTGACGAATTGGAGAACAGTCTTGCAGCGCCCGAACAGGGTGAAACCTTGAAGGAACTTATGGAGCTACCGTTCAAGCACAAAACCGTTATCTATCTGCATTATGTGGAGGGGTATCGCATAAAGGAGATAGCGGATATTCTGGGCATGACGGAAGCGGCGGTAAAAATGCGCCTAAAGCGCGGCAGGGAGCAGGTGCGGCAGGCATGGAAGGAGGCGCGGCGATGAATGGAAACGATGTAAAGAAAGCAGTGGAACAGATACAGATTCCGGAGAAGATGCAGGAAGAAATCATCCGGAATGTTCAAAAGCAAATGAAAAATAAGGATAAAAAAGGGCGGGGCAAAAGATGGGAGTGGAGCCTGAAAAGGATGGCGGCTACGGCGGCAGCACTTGTATTAGCTACGGGTGTTGTAGGTGTTTCGGCGTCGGCGGTTGTGGAAAACATAGTAAAAGCGAGGATGGACAGCATTCCCAAGGAAGAGGTACAGGAAATGTGGGATTGGCTGAATCAGCAGCATCCGGCGGCGGAGGCGGAGACTTATTCCAGAAAATACTCTGAGCGGGAAGAGGAACGCAATAAAGAGCTTTGGCAGGCATACAAAAATGGGCTGTTTCCTGAAAAAGAAATCATGCTGGTAGACAGCGCGGAGGATGTGATAGAAGATGTGCTTAGTTATAATAAAGTTACGGACACCTTTTATCTGCCACAGCGGGAATTGACAGACGAAGAGCTTCTGGAAATTATTGACTTACAGCATATGAAAATGTATGCTTTTGCGCAGAGTCCGACAGCACAGGAGGACAAGGCAAAACAGCGGGAGGAACAGAAAAGGCTTAGGGAAAAGCTGAAGGCTTTGGGGGGAATAGAGCAGGCGGAGGCACTCGAAATAGCGGAAAATCAAATGAAAGCAGAGCTTGGAGATGCCGTAGAGGGCATGAAGTTAGAGCGCATCAGCTTAAATGATGAGGAGAATGAAGATGGGGTGACAAGCGGAATGTATTATTTTGTGTTTTTCCGAAATAGCGGTCAGTATATTGATTATATTTGTGAGATTGATGCCGTAGACGGAAGCATTTTGCAAAGATAGAAGTGTGAGAAGAATTTCTAATTGCTCACAGCATAGGCTGTTTCGCAAAGAAATTCTAATCTCACACAAAAGAACGCAAGGACGGCGTTCTTCCCATTGAATGTTTGCGCTTAAGCAGGCATTCTTCTCACGGATTGTTTGTGTCTGCTGCGCAGGCATGACGGGAAGTTTGGGAACCATCGAAACACTGGAAAATATAAAGAAAGGGCAAGGAGTTCGGATTATGGTAAAGAAAAATAGTACAAGATTCTGGCTTTGTCTGCTGCTATATCTGTCTGTTTTCCTGACGGCATGCGGCGCAGGCATATCAAACAGCAAATCGGATAACAATGTTTCCGGCAGAGGTAATTCCTCCAATGCGGCAAAAGAGCGGGAATGGGTTTATGTGCCGGAGAGAATCGTGATTCAGGATGAAAAAGCAGATTATGATGAGATGAATTTGATTGGAGATACGGTCTGCTATGTTTCCATGAATGGGGAATCGAGCGATGAGGTGAAAGGTATCTGCCATTATTCTCTGAGCAGCAGGGAGCTGACACAGGCTCCCATTGAGTGGCCGATGGAAGGAAGCCATAGGGATGTGGTCACTTACGCTTTTAATCCGGACTTAAGCGTGTGGCTGATTGTCAATGTTTATCCGGCGGATTTCAGTAAGATGAGCCGCTTTTTGTGTAAGTTTGATGCGGAGGGGAAGAGCAGCTTTTCGCAGGATGTCACGGAGCAGTTGGGAAGCGGCATCAGCATGGATCACATGGCTTTGGACGGACAGGGGCGGATTTATATTTTCAGCAACGAATACAGCGACCAGCCCGGCATCTGGCTGTATGCAGCCGACGGAAGCTATTATGGCATGGTATCTTATGGCTCTTGGGAAAATGTGCTGGTCAGGGGAGCCGTGTGCGGTGAGGATGGAAAGGTTTATGCCTGCATCAGCAAAGGGGAGAATGCGGAGTATTGCACACTGATAGAGGTGGATTTTGAGAAAAAGCAGTTTACTGAGGTAATAGCAGATTTTCCCAATGTAGACGGATTCAGTATGGAGACGAACTTGAAAGATTTTCTTTTGTATGATAAGAATTATGCTTATGGCTATAACGGGCAGACCGCAGAAGAATTATTTCTCTGGATGGACAGTAATATAAACGGATATTTTGTGACGGATTTACAACTGCTTGATGACGGTAGGTATTATGCGGTGGTGGAGGATTGGGCAGGCGAGGACAGGAGTATCGTGCTGCTGACTAAGACGAGGGCGGAGGATGCGCCCAAGCGGCAGGATTTGGTGCTTGCCACAGTGAAAGAAGAGGGTGAATATGATGATTTGGTCGGTCTTGCCATGCACTTCAACCGGGAAAACTACCCTTATCATGTCACTGTAAAAAATTATGGTTCTCTGACAGATTTATATAACGCCATGCTGACGAAGGAACCCATGGATATTATAGATTTATCCGGTGTGGATGCGAAAAAACTGTCCAGACAGGGGATTTTGGAAGATTTGAATCCTTATGTGGAGCAGAGTAGCGCCTTTGGGCGAGCGGATTTTGTAGAGGGGCTTTTGAGTATATATGAATTTGACGGTATATTAGCGGGCATTCCGGAAACCTTTCATATACGGACTGTTGTGGGAGATGGCGCGGCATTTGGAAAGGGCGGTGGGCTTACTCTGGATGAAATGCTGAAGGCGGTTTCCGCTCATCCGAAAACGATGCCTTTTGACGGAGTTACAAAAGACGAAATGATGCAGTATATCATGATGTTTAATGAGGATACCTTTATTGATTGGGACACGGGCGAGTGTTATTTTGAATCGGACACTTTTAAAGCGGTGCTGGAATTGTGCAGCCGCCTTCCCGATGAGGATGCGGACAATCGAGCCGGAAGTGACGAGTCTGACAAGGTTCCGCTGTCGGATAAGATTCAGGATGGAGAGGTGTTGTTTGCCATGGCAGATATATGGGGGTTCAAGTCTTTGCAGCCTTATGTGGGAATATGGGGGAAGACGGCAGCCTGTATCGGATTCCCGACGAAAGAGGGAAGCGGCGGAACCTTGGTTTTTCCGTACAATGCTTTCGGCATTGCCACAGTGTCGGAGTGTAAAGAGGGGGCTTGGAAATTTGTGGAATGCGTTTTGACGAGAGAGCAAAACAATTTGCATATGTATAGTATAAATTCAGGCTATTTTCCTGTCATGAAGGAAGATATGGACAGAATCGTGGAGGAAGACATGCAGTCTGATGCCGAGCGGCTTAAGAGAGGCAGAGGACTTGGCGAATATCATTGGTCCAAGGATTTAGTGGTTCCTTATCATGCCACGACATGGGAGGAAGTAAATGATATGTTAGCTTTGGTTTCGGATGCGGTTCCTTTTTATGAGACGGCGGATGACGAGATTATCAAGATTATCGGTGAAGAAGCGCAGGCTTATTATAAGGGGCAGAAATCCGCGGATGCCGTGGCCAAGGTGATACAGAACCGGGTGCATCTCTATGTGGGGGAGAATCAATAGCCCACTTGCATAATCTGTCATGGGGACTGCAGGGGAGGGCGGCTCCCCTAAAATTGGATTTTAACCGAGAAACCATTATTATTCACAGCCTGAAATCCGCCCCCGTGGGCACAGATGATTCGGTATGCCATAGGCAGTCCCATGCCGTGGGCGGATTTAGGGATTTCTGTGATATGCTCCAGAATCTCTTCCGGGATGCCCTCTCCGTTGTCGGATATTTCCAGATGAATCGTTCCATCTTTTACATATTCACGGATGTTTATTTCGCATCCGTTTTTATTATGGGTAATGCTGTTGTTTAAGAGGTTAAAGATGGCGCGTTCCAGAAGGTTTTCGTCGGCGGATATCACTGCTTTTTTATCCTGCATATCAAGGCGGATGGCATAGCTGTCCGAAAGACCGCAGTTTAGGATATCCGTTACAATGCGCCTTATCAGAGGGCATAGCGGGACATCCTTCTTTTTTAAGGGCTGCATATCGTATTCCAGCGAAGAAATCAGGTTTAAATCCTCAATGAGCTTTTTTATTTTGATGCTCTGTGCATGGATGCTCTCCGCCCGTTTTTGATTTTCTTCCTTTAAGCTGCCGCATTCTAAAAGAGCCTCGGAATGTCCCATAATTAAGGACAGGGGAATGCGTATATCATGGGAAATGCCGGAAATCCAATTGGAGCGTGCATTGTCGCGGTCCGCCAGAGCCAGATTTTTGCGTTCCATAGATGCGGAAGTATGGTTAATGCTGCGGGCAAGGTCTCTGAAAATGCCCTTTTCTTTTAAGTGAACCGTTTTTTCTTTACTCAAATCATAGATTCCTTCCATTAAAGCCTGCAGCCTGCGGTATAGTCTGGCGCCGAAGGCAAAGGCGAAAACGGCTGCCAGAACCAGATTGAGCATCAAAATGGCAAGCATTTTCAGGGGCAGGGAACTCAGCCATTCCGCGGAATAAGCCAGATCATATTTTCCTATGGAGTATTTGGGCAGCCCCAAGACCAGAAGCCCATAATCACAGGTGTACACATACACGGGATAATCGTTTAAATACCATTTTGTCATTCTGGCAATATCATTTAGGGAATAGTGGGAGGGAATGTCGTCAGGCATATGCTCCGACCATGCAATCTCTCCGGTTTCATCAATGAGGATGCACCAATAGTCGGGGCGGATAATGTCTTTATCGGAAAGGGAGAAACCGTCTTCGGTTTTTATAATGGACCTACTGACCGTTTCCAGAATATGGCTGGGGGAGTCGCCGTGATACCCCCTGTAGTCGGTCATAAGCCTGCCGAACCCCAGAAAATTAATAAGCAGAAGCAGGACGGCAATCCCTGCTGCCGACAGGGTAAAATATAGGAAAATGATAAATGCGGTTTTGTTTTTCTTTCTGCCCATCTGCCTGCTCCTATTCATCTGTTACCAGCTTATAGCCTAAGCCCTTTACCGTCAGCAGATGCCTCGGCTTCGACGGATTGGCTTCGATTTTCTTTCTAAGCCGTCTGATATGCACCATAAGTGTGTTTTCGCAGCCATAGTAATCCTCGCCCCATGCCGCCATGCAGAGGGCATCATTTGTCACAATGCGGTTTTTATTTTCCCACAGCTTTTTTAACAGGATAAATTCTTTTGCCGTAAGAAGCATCTGCTTTTCTCCGTCCGACACCGCAGCCGTCTCGAAATCAATCATCCTTCCGGATAGGGAAAATGTGGTTTTTGTGTCGTTTATCCGATAAACCCTCTTTAAGACTGCGCTGATACGCAGAAGCAGCTCTTTGGAGAGAAAAGGCTTTACGATATAGTCATCGGCGCCCAGCCCCAAGCCTTCAATCCTGTCATCCGCCTCCCCTCTGGCAGTCAGGAAAATGGCAGGAGCCTGTGAGAACTGCCGCAAGTTCTTCAGCAGGGAAAACCCATCTCCGTCGGGGAGATTCACATCTAACAAAAAGAGTGATATGGGCTGTTCTTTCGCTTTTTTCAGGGCATCCGCACAGTTTTTTGCGGTATATACATTGTAAAAGCCCTCCCGGTACAAAATATCCGAGAGCATGGAAAGAAGCTCTGGTTCATCGTCAACAATTAAGATTTTCTTGTTTTTTAATTCCTGCATTCTCACACCCCATTTTTATTTTATAATAAAATTTCCGCATTTAAAAGAGCTTGGGGAAATTTAAGGTTTCTGTAAGGTTGTGTTAAGGTTTTTGACAGATTGAACTGTTATATTAGTAGAGCGGTACAGCGACACATGATTTTTATAGGCGGTTGCCGGAACTTTGATTTTCGTAAGACGAATTGTGGAGCTTGTGTGTCTGTGTTGAGATACACAAGCTGCGCATCCCAAAGTTCCACTGATTAAAATGCCGCTTACGCGGCGGAAAGAGAGGAAATATGAAAGAAATCGTGAGAACGAACGGGCTTACCAAAAGGTATAAGGATAACCTTTCGGTAAACAATCTGGACATGTCGGTAAAGGAGGGAAGGATATATGGCTTTTTAGGACCCAATGGGGCAGGCAAATCCACAACATTGAAAATGCTTCTGGATTTGGTCAAGCCTACGGCGGGAGAAATCGACCTTTTTGGTAGGCGGTTAAACAGCCGGAACCGGAATTTTATCTTGAAAAACATCGGTTCCCTGATAGAGTCCCCGTCTTATTACGGGCATCTGACGGGAAAAGAAAACCTGAAAATTTTGCAGACTCTGCTGGATGTGCCAAAGGAAAATGTGGATGAGGTTCTGCGGATTGTAAGGCTGGACCGCCAGAGCGGTAAAAAGGTGTCGGCGTATTCTCTTGGCATGAAGCAGCGGCTGGGGCTTGCCGGAGCGCTTTTATCTTTTCCCAAGCTATTGATTTTGGATGAACCCACCAACGGGCTTGACCCGGCGGGCATTCAGGAGATGCGCGAGCTGGTGTGTTCCCTGCCGCAAAAATACGGAATGACAGTGATTGTATCAAGCCATCTGCTCTCGGAAATTGACCAGATGGCGGAGGATATCGGAATCATCGCAAACGGGAAAATGATGTATCAGGGCGCCTTAAACCTTCTGCATGAAACGGACCGATCCAAAAGCTTGGAAGAAATCTTTTTGGACCTGACGGGAAGGGAGAGCAGCTTATGATACGACTGTTAGAATGTGAATACCGAAAGACAAGGGGGCGTTATGTGTTTTTGACAGCCCTTGCCCTGACCATACTTTCCCTTGTCTGGATATTATGGGGAAATTATGGCGAATTTGAAATGCAAAACGGGTGGATGATGTTTTTATATCAGCTTCCCATGCTCAATACCATTTTTATGCCGATACTGGCCATGGTAACTGCCTCAAGGCTTTGCGATATCGAGCATAAAGGGGGTATGTTTAAGCAGCTTCTGACCTTGGCGCCAAAGGGTAAGGTATATGATGCAAAGCTTGTGTATGGCATATCCGTAATAGCGATATGCAGCCTTATTCATTGGGGCATGGTGCTCGCTTTTGGATATGTTAAGGGCTTTGAGGGAAAGGCGCCGTTAAAGCTGTATTTGATTTACCTGTTGTTTACTTTGGTTCCTACGATTGCCGTTTATCTTTTCCAGCATGTGTTGTCCATAGTGTTTCCCAATCAGGCGGCAGCCTTTTTTGTGGGAATCATAGGGGCTTTTGCAGGCTTGTTTTCCCTGTTCCTGCCATTTCCTGTTTTACCCAGACTGCTTTTGTGGGGGTATTATGGGGAACTGCAGTTTGTGTGGCTGTTTGGCTGGACAAAAGAAGCAAGGTATGCGGAGGCGTATTATGAAGCTATGGGCTTTGATTGGGCAGCTTTGGCAATGATAGGGGCAGCCTGCATTATCATCTATGTAGTTGGAAAAATTTTATTTTGCAGAAAAGAGGCATAAGTGTGAAGAGAATTTCTAAGTCGCTAAGAGGGTGTGTAAGCACCCCTCTTTAGTACGCAGACATAAGAAATTCTAAAACTTCACACTGAAGAATGCCAAGGGAACAAGTTCGCTTTGAGCAGGCATTCTTCTCATGGATTGTTTGCGCCGCTGAAGCGGTCAGGATTTGAAAGGCATGGTGATTAGAATGATACGATTATTGAAAGCAGAGCAAATGAAGTTAAAGCGTTCCCCGGTGTGGCTTGCATTTTTGATTCTTCCTGTGATTCCGGCAGCGCTGGGAACCATGAATTATCTGGCAAATCTGGAACTTTTACGGAGTGAATGGTACAGTTTATGGACACAGCACACCTTATTTACAAGTTATTTTTTCCTGCCTATTATGATAGGGGTGTACTGCGCTTATCTTATGCGGCTGGAGCATACGAACCATAATTGGAATAAAGTGCTGACCATGCCCATAAGCCGGGCAATGATTTTTCTTTCCAAAATGTGCATGGCATCTTTTATGATTCTGTTCAGCGAGGCATGGATAGGGATTTTGTTTATCCTATCAGGAAAGCTTGCGGGTCTGACAGCACAGCCCCCTATAAAGTTCCTTGTGATATGGTGTCTGCTTGGAGCCTTGGGAGGCATGGTTATGGCAGCGGCGCAGCTACTTCTCTCCATGTACATCAAAAGCTTTGCCCTGCCTGTGGGAATCGCTTTTGCGGGAGGACTTTCGGGGCTGGCTGCTCTGGCGAAAGGCTTTGGACATATATGGCCTTATTCCCTTATGGCATATGGCATGAACTCCAATGGTCCGCAAAAGATAATGGAGAGCGGCTATGGCATGTTTGTGAATATCTGCGCGGTTTATCTGATTGTTTTTCTTTTGATTGGGAGCAGGGTGATGGAGAGGAGGGATGTGTAAGACTAATGTATAAAAGTTTCCCATTCCCAAATACGGGCTTTTGTGGTAGACTATAGTAGGCGAGGAGGGATTGCCATGAATGTGACGATAGTTCTGCCATCCTTAAATCCGGATGAAAAGCTGAATATGGTAGTGGACGGGCTGCTAGGGGCAGGGTTTACGGATATTGTGATAGTAAATGACGGAAGCGATGAGCAGCATATGGAGCCGTTTGTAAAGGCGGGCAGCCATAAAGAGGTCACGGTGTTGACCCATGAAGTCAACAGAGGAAAGGGCAGGGCGCTAAAAACTGCCTTTTCTTATGTGATGGAAAATCGGGCGGATATAGCGGGAGTCGTGACCGTGGACGGGGACAACCAGCATATGGTTCATGACATTAAGGCGTGTGCCGAAAAAATGACGGAAGAGAAAGATAAAGTCGTTTTAGGCTGCCGGGACTTTAGCAAAGACAATGTTCCCTTTAAGAGCCGTTTTGGAAATAACAGCACCAGCATGGTCTTCGGGCTGTTCTGCGGCATAAAGATTTCTGATACCCAGACGGGACTGCGCGCTATTCCTTATCAGTATTTATCCTTGATGTGCGAGACGGAGGGGGAAAGGTTTGAGTATGAAACGGAGATGTTTTTTACTCTGAAAAAGAATCACATTGCATTTCTGGAGGTTCCCATTGAAACGGTTTATATTGAGGAGAACGCTTCCACGCATTTTCATCCCATCAAGGATTCCCTGAAAATTTACAGGCTTATTTTTAGATATTTGTTCCGATATTTATTGAGTTCGGGTGTATCGTTTCTGATTGATTACGGTTTGTATACGCTTTTGATATTGCTGATAGGAAGCGACGCGGAGCGCTTTCATAGGCTGTTTTTTGCCACATTTCCGGCAAGGGCGATTTCGTCCGTATTTAATTATGCCATAAACAGGAAAGCGGTTTTCCAGTCGGAGGAATCCGTCAGCAGGACGGCGGTAAGGTATTATGCGCTTTGTCTGGTTCAGACGGGGATTTCCTTCGGAATTGTGTACTTACTCAGCAGCCTGTGCAGCGCCGGTTCCGTGTTTGAGGTGATTTTGAAGCCGATTGTGGATATCGTGCTGCTTCTGTTAAGTTTTCAGGTACAGCAGAAATGGGTGTTCCGCTGATGGGGAGAATGTGAAATATCTGGTTGCAGGGATAAGGGATAGAGTCATGAAGAAACTAACATTAGGAAAAGTAATTTTAAGGATTTTATTAGTGGTTGCCACTTTTGCCGTGGTAACTTTTGTGGGCGCTTATACGGCCGTGTGGGAGATATGCCATGGTCCAAGCAAGGCGGCAAGGGATTTGTTTGTATCCACCATATTGGAAACCGGGCAGATGAAGTTTCTGGCATCTTGGTATTTCAGCGAAGAGGAGATTCTTGCGGTAACGAATCGGAATGCAAGGGTACATAATGAAGAAAATGTCAATCCGGATTTAATTACCGTTTCAAAAACGGCTCCGGAGAATCCGGATGAAGAATTTGATATTAACGGAATCGAGGTAGTGGAGATTGCCGGGCGTTCTTATTTTGCAAAAATGATGATCATAAACGACCCTTCCCGCGTGAAGCTTTCCACTATTTATCCATGGTCGGATATGGACCGCAGTAAGAACGGCGAGACTTTGGAAAAGCTGGTCACCAATGCGGATTGTATCGGCGGGGTGAACGGCGGAGAGTATTATTCGGACGGAAATTGGGGAGGGCTTCCCAAGGGGCTTGTGGTCTGCAATGGCGAAATACAGTATAATGTCCCCAAAAGAGGTGATGTCATGGTGGGCTTTAACGAGGATGATGTGCTGATGATTATGGATATCGGGAATATGTCGGAAACACAGGTGAAACAGCTTGTGGAAGAAAACCATATCAGGGATGCGGTGAGCTTTAAGGATGTGGATGATGGGGACAGCAACCATTTTACCAAGCTGATTATCAACGGAACGGCAACGGAAGTAAGGGGAAGCGGAAGCGGCGCAAATCCCAGAACGGCAATCGGTCAGAGGGAGGACGGCACGGTGCTTCTCTTAGTTACGGACGGAAGGGGTTCCGCAGGACACTTAGGCGCCACGGCGCAGGATTTGATTGGCATTATGCAGGAGTATGGCGCTGTGAATGCGGCAAATCTGGATGGCGGAAGCTCCTCTGCCATGTATTATGACGGAGCGTATGAGATGACCAGCGTTACTTTGTACAACGCAACTTCCTCATGGCGGCTTCCCACGGCATTTGTGATCGAGAAAAGGGAGGATTAGCAATGAGCAGGCGACGAAAGAAGAAAATCCCCTTTTTCCGGATTTTTTATTCCATTTTTACGCTGACGCTTGTATTATTCTGGGCGGTGATTTTTCTGTATGTAAGAAACTGTCTCAAAATCTATGAAGCGGCCCAGCCGGAGTATGTGATAGAAAATCTGATTGCGCAGATAGATGTAAGCGAAGGCTCGAACAGCCCTTATTTTCAAATGTCGGTTTCGCGTTTTGAGAAGGAAGAGGATTATAAAAATACATATCTTGCGGAAGTGAAAAAAGCGGGCATTACTTATGAAAAAGCACCGGACAGCTATGATGCCAAAGCTCCTGTTTATCATCTGTATGCGGGGGATATTCCGATTGCGGAAGTTTTTTTAAAGGAGACGGATTCGCGCCCCCTGATGGCTATACTGACCGTTCCGGAGTGGGAGATTACGAGGGTACTGCCTAAAGGCATAGCCGGTCAGCACAGCGTTACCATAACAGTTCCTGATGTTTATACGGTGTTTATAAACGGTATGGCAGCCGGCGGGAGCGAGCGGACGGGAAATGTGCAGGAATTGGAAGAATTTCAGTATTCCACAGAATATACCGAGGTGCCTGCATTAGTGGAGTACAAGGTTGAGGGATTGTTCGAGATGCCGGATATCCGGATACAAAATGTCCTGCAGGAGGATATTGCCTTTTCCATGGCGGAAGATAACACGATTACCATAGATACTTTCCAGACATCGGAAATGGAAAAAGAGCTGGAAGAGTTCTGCCTGACCAACGCAAAGAATTATTCCAATTTCTTTTCAAGGGATTTGGAAGGATGTGTGGCGAGCATTAACCCCATCCGCTATATGTTTCCGCAGGATTCTTATTATCTGGAACTTGCGGAAAACTACAGGCGGCATGACATGTGGATGTACAGCGGTCACGAAACGCCGCAGTTCCTAAGTGAAAAGGTTTCCAATTATATTGTGTATAATGAAGACTTTTTCTCCTGCGAGGTGTCTTTTGACAAAAAAATGATACTCACCAAGACGGGACAGGAGAGGCATGATATCCATAATACCCGGTATTATTATTTAAAGATGGATGGAAATTGGGTGATAGTGGATATGCAGACGGTTCAGGACGAGGAGCAAACAAATCGTCAGTAACCCTTGCATTTATCCGCATTTTATATTAAACTATATGTTTGTAGAAAGTTTTGCGTGATTAAATTTATTCAGGAGGAGATTGAAATGGAAAAGAAGCGCAATATTATTGTAGGTCAGTCGGGAGGTCCTACTTCCGTAATTAATTCCAGTCTGGCAGGCGTATATAAGACTGCAAGAGAAAGAGGATTTCACAGAGTATACGGAATGCTCCATGGAATTCAGGGATTTTTGGATGAAAAGTATGTGGATTTGTCAACCCAGATTCATACGGATATGGATATAGAACTGCTTAAGAGGACTCCTTCGGCTTTTTTGGGCTCCTGCCGCTATAAGCTGCCGGAGATTCATGAGAATCCGGAAATTTATGAGAAGATTTTCCAGATATTGGACAAACTGGAGATTGAAGCGTTTATTTACATTGGCGGTAATGATTCCATGGATACCATTAAGAAATTGTCCGATTATGCTATTGTCAAAGGTCATTCCCAGAAATTTTTAGGCGTGCCCAAGACCATAGATAATGATTTGGCTCTTACGGACCATACTCCCGGTTTTGCAAGCGCAGCCAAGTATATTGCGGCTTCTACCAAGGAAGTTATAAGGGATGCTTTGGGTCTGACTTATAATAATGAGCTGATTAATGTGATTGAGATTATGGGGCGTAACGCAGGCTGGCTGACCGGCGCTACGGCTCTTGCAAGAACGCAGGAGTGTGAAGGACCGGATTTGATTTATCTGCCGGAGCTTGCTTTCGATATTGATAAGTTCCTGAAGAAGGTAAGAGAACTGTTGAAGAAAAAGCATACGGTTACCATTGCCGTATCCGAGGGCATCAAGCTTGCTGATGGCAGATATGTCTGCGAATTGTCCGGCGGCGCCGATTATGTGGATGCATTCGGACATAAGCAGCTTCAGGGTACTGCCGCTTATCTTGCGGGTTATTTGGGAGCGGAAATCGGCTGCAAGACCAGAAGCATTGAGTTTTCTACACTGCAGAGAAGCGCGTCCCACATGGCATCCCGTGTGGATGTGGATGAGGCATTCATGGTGGGCGGCGCTGCGGTAAAGGCGGCGGACGAGGGCGACACCGGCAAGATGGTAGTAATCGACCGTGTTTCCGATGATCCTTACATGAGTGCGGCAGGCATCTATGATGTGCATCGTATTGCTAACAACGAGAAGCTGGTTCCCCGCAATTGGATCAACAAGGAGGGCAATTATGTGACGGAGGAGTTTGTCAATTACCTTGAGCCGTTGATTCAGGGAGATTATCAGCCCTTTATGGTGAACGGACTTCCCCAGCATCTGGTGCTTGACGAAAAGAATCTGTAAAGATAAGAGCTGCCGCTTTGTGCGGCGGCTCTTTTTGTAAAAATTGTCAGGGGAGAGAAGCCTATATACGGGCGTCGGATGATTTGATGTTTAGGAGAGCATCCTTATGAAAAAAGATTGGATTCGGATTTTAAGGGAGCATACAGAGAGATATCCTTTAATGGAGCCGCAGGATTATGGGAAGCTTATCTTTCAAAGCGAATTTGGAGCGGAGCATATGATTGCGGATGAGGAGTCGGTACAAGCCTTTTTGTTAAGAGAGTGGGAAGAGCTTCCTCAGAGTGGTTTTTCATCTCCCAAAGAAATAGAAGACATCGGCGGCGAATTGTGCCGCTTTCCTCTGTCTGCCTGCGAGTCAGAAGAGGCGGCAGCATTGCTTGCAAAGCTGTTTCTCTTAACGGCGCAGGATAACAGAAAAGATATGTCGAAACCGGAAGAAATGCCGGAAGCAGCCAAGAAATCGATAATCGGAGGAGGCATAGAATGCGGCGCAAAATCCGGGATCGGTAAATGCCCTGAAGCCGGCATCTCAGGGGATGTCTTTAAAGAAAAAATAGAACGGACAATTAAATTCGGAATCTCCGGTATGGAAGAGTGGGTCAAGATATGGGCAGCACAGGGATATCCGGCTGTCCACCACAGTATGGTTTACCGTGATGCCTACCATCCCCATTACCGCCTGCTCCGGAAGGAATATGCAGGGTATTTTCCGGCGCTGCTTGCGATTTTGAAAACCGTGGAGAAGCGGAATGCTGTTATCATCGCCATAGACGGAAGATGCGGAAGCGGAAAGACTTCTCTTGCCGGGTTGGCAGGCAGATTGTTTAACTGCAACATCTTCCACATGGATGATTATTATCTGCCTATGGCAAAGCGTGTGCAGAATTGGCAGTCCGTCCCTGCCGGAAATATGGATTTGGAGAGGTTTCGTAAAGAGGTTCTGCTTCCGGCAAAGGAAGGGCAACAGGTGGTTTACTGTCCCTACGACTGCCAAGCGGGCAGGATGAAGGGAAAACAGATTTTTAAGCCAAGCCTTTTCACTGTGGTGGAGGGCAGCTATTCTCATCATCCGCATCTTGCGGGCGAGTATGACTTGAAGATTTTCCTGACCTGTCCGAAAGAGGAGCAGGAAAGCCGCCTAAGAACCAGAGAAAGGAGCCGTTTTACTGCATTTAAAGAAAAGTGGATTCCCATGGAGGAAAATTATTTCAGGCACTTTGAGGTGGAAGCGGGAAGCGACATTGTGGTGGACACAGGTAGTTTTATATAAATCTGCATGACTCTGAATCGTTGCGTTTTATATTATAATCCGCTCCAGCCGCGCACCCAGACGGCTTAAAACCTCATTGGTAATGCTGTCTGTCTGTTCTGCGAGGTCATAGGCGGTTATTTCCAACTCCCCGGACTGACCGATGATAACGGCGATATCCCCTGCCTTTACATCAGGAATGTCTGTGATATCCACGATGGTCTGGTCCATGCAGATATTCCCTATAATGGGCGCTTTGTGCCCGTTTATCAGTACACTTCCCCTGCCGTGGGAGAGGGCACGAGGAAATCCATCAGCATATCCGATGGTGATGACGCCTATTTTGGCATCTTGACCGGCGATATATTGCATACCATATCCCGCCGATTCCCCCTGCAGCAAAGTTTTGACTACGGCAACCCTTGCTTTCACGGAAAGAATAGGCATCAGATTCGGCGTCCGGTTCCCGGTTTGGTCTTCGGGGGCGGGGCGTGTGCTTAAAACTCCATAGAGGGCGATTCCCACTCTGGCATAATCGCCGGAAAGTTCGGGATAGTTTATGAGTCCATAGCTTGCCAGCAGATGTATTTTCGGACAGGGAAATCCGGAAGACCTTAATTTGGAAGTAATGTCATAAAGCGCCTGCGCCTGCGCCAGAGTAAAGGCTTTATCCGAGGGACTTGTGGATTCGTCTGCGCACAGGTGGGTGTAAATACCTTCTATAACAAGGTTTTTTAGTTTAAAAATATGGCATATCTTTTCAAATTGCTCACAGCGTTCCCCCAAGCGGTGCATACCCGTATCGATTTTCAGGTGTACCCGCAGCTTTTTCCCATAATCATTGAGTATTTTCGCATATTCGTGATCTACAACCGTCTGCGTCAGACGGTATTTTCTTAACAACGGAAAATCTTTCTCATAGGTATATCCCAGCACCAGAATTTCCCCCTTGATGCCACCGCGTCTAAGCTCTATTCCCTCAGAAACCGAAGCTACGCAGAAGTTTTTTACGCCCATGCCGTATAGGGCTTTGGAAATAAGGACTGCGCCGTGCCCGTAGGCATTTGCTTTTACCGCGGGCATCAGTTCACAGCCGGGCGGCAGAAGGTTTTGCAGGGTGCTTACATTGTGAGAAAGATGCCCTAAATCTATTTCAATCCATGCACGATTTTTGAAATAAGATTGATTTTTCTGCAATATATGCGGGATTGTGGAAACGGTCAAGGAAGCAAAAGCGGAAGCGCCACCTGTGGTAATACCAAAGGAAGCCATACAGGATAAAACGCAGACAACTATGTAATGGATAAGGCTGTTGTCGATGAGTATAGCTTCCAGATGAACCACTTTTGCAAAACCTCTCAACAAAATAATACATAGTGGGTGAAGCAGATAAATGTAGGTGGAGAGGGTGCGCAGATACCCTGCAGGAAACAGACCGGCGCGCCTTTCGGAAATCCGGTTTTTTTGTTCTATTGCTAAGATAACTCGAAAAAGGAAAAGCATACAGGGCAGCAGGGCAATATACATACTGTCGTGCCGCTGCATATCAAAACGATGGAGGAGCAGCCCCTCCGCTATCATAATAATCAGAAAAATGGAAAAGTCTACAACATTCTGTTGGATAGACAGGTTTAGTGGATTGAGGGTTTTGTTACATTTCTGTTCCTTCTGTCTGCCCTGTGATAAATAAGCCCCCATTACCAAAAATACAGGTGCATAGAAAATCCCGTTTCTGGTGTAGGAGAAAATAAGAAACATGGCGTCATATATGGATTTCATGCCGGGCACGGCTGCGGTAATGCCATAATAACTGTCCCCAAGCAGTCCGAAAAGGTATAACATAAGACAAAAGGACATAACCGCTTTGAAGGGAAGCCTGCGTCCCAGCAGGCACACAAGCAGCATGCCGAGAATGAGGGCAGGAAGATACCACAAATGATAAAAGGTGCCGTCAAATAAGAGCATACGAAGCTTGTCCCACAGGGTTGTGTCCCGAAAGTGCCCCGCGTAAAGATTGACGGGCAGATAAAGCAGAACAGCCGCCAGATATAAGATAAGAGTTTTTTTCAAAAAGGCGGATAGGCGGCGGTAGTCCTTTGTATGTCCGAAAAGATACGGGGGCAACAAAAAGAAGCCTGTCACCATAAAGAAAAAAGGAACGGCAATTCTGGCAAACACTCTGGTTAATACAAAATCCGCAGTAGGGCTGAAAGAAGCAAGGGGTGAGGTATGTATGGCAACAACTAACAGTGTGGCAATGATTCGGAAAGCGTCAAGTGCAATAAATTGTCTTTGGTGTGAAGCTGTTTTCATGATAATCCTCCATGCCGCTCCGCCGTTTCTATCATTGTGGAAATCATATCTTCAAAAGAGATTCCGGCAGCTTTCATCATATTTGGGAAGCGGCTGTGTGCGGTGAAGCCGGGAATGGTATTAACCTCGTTAAACACGATTTTGCCGGAGGCGGTGAAAAACATATCAACCCGGGCAAAGCCTGTACAATCCAAGGTTTTGTAGATAATTCTGGCGGTCTGCTTGATTCTTTTTGCCGCCTCGGAAGTAATCCTTGCAGGGCAATGGATGGCGGAGGTCTTCAAGGTATATTTTTCAGTGAAGTCAAAAAAGCCCTCTGACAGTTCGATTTCATCTACTTCCCCCACAATCGGATTGACATTGTCCGTGATGGGGCTGTCCATAACAGCGCAGCCCACCTCGAAACCGGAAATGCATTCTTCCATAAGAACGGTTTCATCAAAGGAAAAGGCAAGTTCTATAGCGGAAGACAACTGTTCTTTGTCACTCACTTTGGTAATGCCGTAGGAAGAACCGGTTCTCACGGGTTTTACAAAGAGAGGATAGCCCAGTTTTTCGGCATAGGCAGCAATAATTTTTGGCTCCGTATGCTTTTCAACAGCAAAAGATTTGGGAACTAAAATACCGGCAGCGGAGACCAGCCTGTGAGCTCTGTCCTTGTCCATACATAGAGCGGAAGCAAGGACATTGCAGCCTATAATGGGGATGCCTGCCAACTCAAAGAGCCCCTGAACGGTGCCGTCTTCACCGTTTCTGCCGTGCAATATGGGAAAAACGCCGTCAATGGGAAGGGATTTCACTTTCTCCTCTCCAAGCAGTAGCAGTTTGTGAGATTTACGGCTGGGAGATACTACTGCAGGGATGCAATCGATGTTATTGCACCAAGTATCATCTAAAAGTTTTTCAACACTGCCGTCGAAATAAAACCATTCTCCGGTATGGGAAATGCCAATCAACACAGGGGTGTATTTTGTCCTGTCCATGGCTTTGATGACTGCATGGGCGGATTGCAGGGATACGCTGTATTCGGGGGAATGTCCGCCGAAGATGACAGCGATGTTTTTGGTGTTTAATAAATTCATGGATGATACCTCCCGGTCCGTTTTAGCGGACATTAATGCAATAATTTAAAAGAGTCCGTAGTTGTTCAGTATAGAAGTTTTCTTTTTAAGATTCAATGCGGTAAAACATTAAGATTTATATAAGAGTTGCGAAAGAAAACTCCGTTTGTTTTTCTTTATGGTTATTATATCAAACAGGGGGTTTAGGAATATTAATATAAAAGGGATTTCATCCTAAGAAAATATTAAGCTTTAAGTAATCTTTTATGATAATGTTCCGATATCTAAAATAGAGTTGAATAATTTTTGTTATTATGTGCAGGAAAGGAGGCTGTATATGGATATACAATTGATTATGGACATGCTTTTAAGCATAGCGCCGATTGCTGTATTGGTATTATCGGCGCTCATATTAGTGGTGGGCATTGTCATTGTTGTGATAAGAAAATTAATAGATAGGGGAAATAACGAAGAATGAGAGGATTAGTTAGGATTGTTTTTAAGGCATAGGAAGTGTTATCACAAAGGAAACCGTATCATTTTCGCTGTCAGCGGTAATATTCCCCCCATGTACCGTCACGATTTCTTTTGCGATGGCAAGCCCCAGCCCGGTGCCGCCGGTGTGGGAGCTGCGGGATTCGTCCAGACGGTAAAATTTTTCAAAGATTGTCGCCAGCTTTTCTTTGGGGATGGTCTTTCCCTTGTTTTGGAAGGAAATTTCCACAAAGGACTCTTTTTCTTCGGCGCGGATAATGATTTCCGTGCCCCGATAGCTGTATGCGGCGGCATTTTTCAACACATTGTTAAATACCCGCGCCAGTTTATCCGGGTCGCCGTAGACAGTTAAGTTTTCCGGAACATTAAGGACCGCCGTGTTGGCATTGGCAGCCAGAATAGGCGAAAGCTCGTCCGTAAGCTGCAGCATCATATAGTACAAATCGATGGTTTCTTTGTTTAAAACAATCTGCTGTAAATTATAGCGGGTGATTTCAAAAAATTCGTTTATCATTTTTTCCAAGCGGTAAGCCTTGTCCAAGGTAATGTGGATATAATTGATCCGCTGCTTTTCCGGCATATCGGGAACCTCCTCCAGCAGATTTAAGTAACCGATGACGGAGGTAAGGGGAGTGCGGATGTCATGCGCCAGATACATGACCAAATCATTTTTGCGCTGCTCCGCCAGCTTTGCATCCAAGGAGCTTTGCTTTAATGCCTTTTTGACGGCGTTCAGCCTGCTTTCCGTGGCAAGCAGCTCCGTGGGCAGAAATATTTCTTCCTCATCGTTAAGAAGGTCATCAATGCCCTGATTGACAATAGTGAAATATTTCACAAACCAGCGGATGACCCAGAGGAGCAGAAGCCCAAATATAGATGTGGCTGCAATGAGCAGGATGATAAATTCATTTTCACGGAAGGTAATGTGGTATAAATCTACGGCGGCATAATAATTCAAATCAAAAAGGCGCTGGTATAAGGAAACGATGAAATCCACCACTTTGTGGCTTCGGTACAGCCGATACAAAATAAAAATAATCAGGATGGCAATGAGGGGCAGACCCAGAATCCGGAGAAACAGCTTCTGCTTCAGGCGGGAATAGCGGGCATCATGGATGTCTTCGCGTTTATCCCTCGCCTTGTTTTGTAATTTATCTTTGATTTTGTTCATTTTATCTGTAATTTTATCCTTCAATTTTATATCCCACTCCCCATATTGTCCTGATGTATTTCGGATGCTCCACCGTGTCCTTCATTTTTTCCCGCAGGTGGCGGATGTGGACGGTAATAGTATTATTGCTTTTACAGTAATATTCATCCTTCCAGATTTCATGAAATAATTCCTCTGCACTGATTACCTCGCCCTTATGCTCTAACAGGATGCGGAGTATGGAAAACTCGGTGGGAGTTAATACCAGAGGCTTCTCGTTCAAGGTGCATTCGTGGGTCTTGGTGTTCATCACCAGACCGGAATGGGTGATAATGGGGTCTTCCACGGCAGCAGAACCGATGTTATAGCTTTTATACCGCCTAAGCTGTGCCTTTACTCTCGCCACCACCTCCAGAGGGCGGAAGGGCTTGGTGATGTAATCGTCAGCCCCCAGCGAAAGACCGGTAATCTTGTCAACCTCCTCATCCTTTGCAGTCAGCATGATAATGGGGTAGGTGCGTGTCTCGCGGATATGTCTGCAGAGAGTGAGTCCGTCAACATCCGGCAGCATGATATCCAAAATGGCAAGGTCGATTTCATCCCCGCATTTATCAATAAAAGCAAGCGCCTTGCTTCCGGAATAGAACTTGAAGACCGTATAATTTTCGCTTTTTAAATAAACTTCTATCAAATCAGCAATTTCTTTTTCATCATCCACTACAATAATTCTGTTTGACATGGGAAAACTCCTTTTGCCAGAGATTTTTGGCGTGATGGTCTGCTTTACTTGCCTATATAGGCAAATTCGGCTGACCATCATAAGCTTTTTATATTTATAGTATAACAAATGGGAAGTTTTATTTGTAGATTTTTTCATGAGATAGTATTAAGATTTTCCTAAGATGGAAGTTCTTGTGCCGGAAACCATAAGTATGGTATCATATACACAGAGGAGATAAAAATACGATGCTTGAAAATGCACTATTGCTGTCACAAATAATGCCGTTGTTCATCGTGGTTGTTTTTATTATTGTTTATTTAGTAAAGAAAAAGCAATATGAGAAAACGGAATATTATATGCAGACAGGAAATTCTTATTTTCGCATGTGGTCAGATAAAGGCAGATTGGGAGAGTTTTATACTTACCAATATTTAAGGCCGCTTAAGGGATATAAAAGATATCTATTTAATTGTTATCTGCCAAAAACGAATGGGGAAACAACTGAGGTGGATGTGATTTTGCTGCATGAATCGGGCATTTATGTTTTTGAATCCAAAAACTATGGCGGATGGATTTTTGGAACGGAAACACAGCAATATTGGACACAGACTTTGCCTGCCGGGAAAGGAAAAACCCGAAAAAACCGTTTTTTTAACCCGATTAAGCAGAATGAGGTACATTTAAAATGGCTTCAAGCTTTTCTTGGAAAGAACAACTTGAAATTTTATTCTTATATTGTATTTAGCGACCGATGTACCCTCAAGGACATTAAGTTGATAAGCAGTAATCATTATGTTATCAACAGATATAATCTTCTTGCTTCTGTTTCAAAAAATGCGGCAAAAGCAAAAAATCGTTTGTCACCGGAGCAGATTGATGCTTTATATGAACAGCTTTATCCGCTGACACAGACAGACGAGGAACAGAAGAAGATACATATTAAAAATATTCAAAACAAATATTAAAATATGTGAATGAATGGCAGGGTTAGGAACAGCAAGACAGGCGGAAAGGAAAAGCGCATATGTTAAAGAAAAAAAGTGAGAATGAAATCAGTATCATTACAACAGAAATAGTAGAGGAAATAAGAAAACTATTACAGGGAAATGTTTATAAAATTGTATTATATGGTTCCTGTGCAAGAGGGGATTATAGCAGTGAGTCAGATATTGACATTATGATTATTATGAACTGTAAGAAAGAGGAAGTCTGCCATTACAGAAAACAGATAAGCAAAGTTGCCAGCAGGATTGGGTTAAAGAATGATGTAGAAATATCGTTGCTGTTACGAGATAGAGAGACCTTTGAACAGGGGGAAAAGGTACTGCCTTTTTACAAAAACATTCAAAGGGAAGGGGTCGCTTTGTATGGATAAAAGGTTAAAAGACTTATCAGCTTATCGTCTGGAACAGGCTGAGAGATGTATAAAATCCGCCAGAATATTAGCTGCAGACGATGATTATAAAGGGGCAGCCAATCGTTCTTACTATGCAATTTTTCATTGTATGAGGAGTGTGCTTGCCTTAGAAGGTGTGGATTTCTCAAAGCATTCAGGGGTGTCGGCATACTTCCGCAAACAGTATATAAAAACAGGTGTCTTTGATATTGAATTATCTGATATTATAAGAGAAGCTTTTGATATACGAAGTGATAGTGACTATGATGACTATTACATTTTGTCAAAAGAAGATGTAGAAGAACAAATAGAAAATGCAGAAAAATTTTATGAGATGGTAGATAAATATCTTAGTAAATTTTAATCTTGCATAAAGAAAAAGAGAGCCGTCCTTAACTCTCTCGACTTTCCAAAAGAAGTGTGTTAGAATATAAGGGATTTGAATCATGGGAGGATATGGATTTGTCCAAATTTGATGATTTGCGGGAGCAGTTTGCTTCTTTTGAGTATAGGGATTTTGAGGTGGAACGAAAAGGAAATGCGTACCATGTGACTTTCCGCTATGGTATTCCGGGGCTTTGCGATTTCGCACCAAAGTGGGAATTTCCGATTCAGATTCCCCAAGTGGATGAGGGGCTTTTAAACAGACTGTTTTTCCATCTGGGCATGGTGGAAACCATCAGCTATTATAAATGTACCTGTCCCAAGATAGTGGATGTGCAGTGCGGGAGCCTGTCAAAAGAACAGTGCAGATGGTGGCAGAAGCTGTACTATAACGGGCTTGGAGAGTTTATGTATCGAAATGGCATCGAGGTGAGCCGGGAAGAGCTTATGGAAATCCGCTGTAAAGAGGAGGACCGGAAGCCCTGGCATGACGAGCATACTTATGAAGGCTGCCTGCTGCCCATAGGCGGCGGAAAGGATTCTGTAGTTTCGCTGGAGCTGTTAAAAGGAGAAAAAATCACCACTTACAGCGTAAACGGCAACCAGACCACACAGGATGTCATAGATGTATGTGATTATAAAGCTGGGGATTACAAGGTAAAGCGCACATTGGATGCCGGAATGTTAGAATTAAATAAAAAGGGGTATCTGAATGGGCATATTCCCTTTTCTGCCGTGGTGGCATTTTCCACGGTTATCGCAGCGTATTTGAGCGGGAATCGGTATATTGTGCTGTCCAATGAGACCAGCGCAAACGAAACCACCGTGAAGGATTCCTTTGTGAACCACCAATATTCCAAGAGCTTTGAGTTCGAGCAGGATTTTACATGGTATTTCCAGACATTGACGGATTCGGACATTCATTATTTCAGTTTCCTGCGGCCGCTTACGGAACTGCAGATTGCGTGGCTGTTTTCAAGGTGCAAGGCTTATCATAAGGCCTTTCGGAGCTGTAATGCAGGGAGCAAGCAGGGAATCTGGTGCTGCAGCTGCCCGAAATGTCTTTTTGTCTATATTATTCTGACTCCGTTTCTTTCGGAGCGGGAGCTGATAGATATTTTCGGAGAGAACCTTCTGGACAAGGAAGCTTTGGAAAAGGATTTCAGGGAGCTGACCGGCTTGGAGGAGAATAAACCCTTTGAATGTGTGGGAACCAGAAAGGAAGTTCTGGCATCCTTAAAATATTTTGTAAAGAAGGGCGGCAGCAGTCTTTTGACCGACAAATATAAGGAGAAAATATCGGCTGAGGGAGCCGATGTGGAAAATATGCTGCAAGAGTGGGTGGAGGAGAACAATGTCCCCCCGGCTTACCAAAAGATTCTTAAAAATTACATGAAGGTCTGATAAAAATGCCTGAGCACCTTTTTAAGGGCGGAATGCGAGGAAAACATGAGCATTAAAGAAAAAATAAACGGGAAAAAAATATTGATTTGGGGATATGGCAGGGAAGGAAAATCTACAGAGCGTTTCCTGCAAAATTGCTGCGCCCCCAGAGAAATCAAGGTATTTGAGGGGAGCAGGGAGGAGCTTCCCGAGGAGGATTATGACCTGATTATCAAAAGCCCCGGAATTATCTTAAAGGAGGAGGATCTCAAGTTCACTTCCCAGACGGAATTATTCTTGGAGGAGTTCAGGGATCAGGTTATCGGCGTTACCGGAACCAAGGGCAAAAGCACTACTTCCGCCATGCTTTATTCCGTATTAAAGGCTTGTACTGGGAGGCCGGTGATTCTTCTCGGTAATATCGGAATTCCCTGTCTGGATTATTTTGAGGAGGTGACGAAGGATACCATTGTGGTATATGAGATGTCCTGTCACCAGCTTGCCCATACCGCAGTTTCTCCCCATATAGCTTTGTTTTTGAATTTTTATGAGGAGCATCTGGATTATTATGGTACGGTGGATGCCTATTTTCAAGCTAAGAGCAATATTACATGGTATCAGCAGAAGGATGACTATGTGTTTTTGGGGGACAATGTGCCTTTTATCGTGACAAAGGCGCAGAAAACCATCCTTCCCAGAAAAGACCACTACCGGTATGAGATGCACATTATGGGAGAACACAATCAATATAACGCAGAGTTTGTGCATGAGATTGCGGTAAATCTGTATGGTTGTGAAGAAGAAGCAGTTATGCAAAGCTTAAGGGAATTTGAAGGACTGCCCCATAGGCTACAGTATATCGGGGATTACAATGGAGTGAAATATTATGATGATTCCATTTCTACCATTCCGGAGGCCACCATCAGTGCAGCCAACAGTGTGCCCAAAGTCCAGACCATTTTAATCGGCGGCATGGACAGGGGAATCAGTTATGACATTTTAACGGCTTTTATCAGGGAGCATAAAGGCTTAAAGTTTATCTGCGCTTATGAATCGGGCAGACGGATTTATGAGACGGTGAAGGACTGTGAGAATTGTTTTTACAAAGAGGATTTGGCGCAGGCAGTAAAACTGGCAAAGGAAATTACGGAGCCGGGAAGGGCGTGCGTGCTTTCGCCGGCGGCGGCATCCTATGGATATTTCAAGGATTTTGAGGAGCGGGGAGATGTATTTAAGCAGTATGTCCTGCGCGGAGAAGTGTGAGAAGAAGTTCTAAAGCCGTTTCACCAGAGGGTGAAACGCCAAGAACTTCTACGGTTATGCGTAGCATAACCTTTCTCACACTGAAGAATCGCAAGGGAAGCGATTCTTTTCATAGATTGTTTGAGCCTGCACCGCAGGCAGAAGCCAGCGATACACAGAGGTATAAGTATGGATTTATTTGACTATATGAGAAGCGTAAATATGGAAAAAGAGTCCCCTCTTGCGGCAAGAATGCGTCCTCGCACTTTGGAAGAGGTTGTGGGACAGGAGCATATCATCGGAAAGGACAAGCTGCTTTACCGCGCGATTAAAGCCGACAAGATAAGCTCCATTATTTTTTACGGACCTCCGGGAACGGGCAAAACCACTCTGGCAAAAGTGATTGCCAACACTACCAGCGCGGAATTTACCCAACTGAATGCCACGGTTGCGGGCAAGAAGGACATGGAGGATGTGGTAAATAAGGCAAAGGATTTGCAGGGAATGTATGGCAGAAGGACCATCCTCTTTATTGACGAGATTCACCGTTTTAATAAGGGGCAGCAGGATTATCTGCTTCCTTTCGTGGAGGACGGCACCATCATTTTGATTGGGGCTACCACGGAGAATCCTTATTTTGAAGTGAATGGGGCGTTAATTTCCCGTTCTATTATTTTTGAATTAAAACCGCTTTCCGAAGAGGCCGTGAAAGAACTCTTAAAAAAAGCGGTTTATGATATGGACAGGGGACTCGGCTCCTATCAGGGAGTGATTGACGAGGACGCTTTGGATTTTCTTGCGGATATCTCGGGAGGAGATGCCAGACAGGCGTTAAATGCCGTGGAAATCGGAATCATGACTACCGAAAGGTCAAAGGACGGCAAGATTCATCTGACTTTGGATGTGGCGCAGGAATGTATCCAAAAGCGTGCGGCAAAGTATGACAAAAACGGTGACAGCCATTATGACACCATTTCGGCATTCATTAAGAGCATGAGAGGTTCCGACCCGGATGCGGCGGTGTATTATCTGGCGAGGATGCTGTATGCGGGGGAGAGCGTGACCTTTATTGCAAGGCGCATCATGATTTGTGCGTCGGAAGATGTGGGAAATGCGGACCCCAATGCTTTAATGGTGGCGGTAAACGCGTCTTTGGCAGTAGAGAGAGTGGGAATGCCGGAGGCGCAGATTATTTTATCTCAGGCAGCCATTTATGTGGCGTGCGCACCCAAGAGTAATTCCGGTTGTGAGGCGGTGTATCAGGCAATGGAAGAAGTGAAAAAAACGGGCAGTCTGCCTATTCCTGCCCATCTGCAGGACTCTCATTATAAAGGTTCGGCGAAATTGGGGCGGGGTATCGGATATAAATATGCCCACGACTATCCGAATCATTATGTGGAACAGCAGTATTTACCCTATGAATTAAGCGGCAGGGAGTTTTACAGTCCTTCGGAGAATGGGTATGAGGTGAAGATAAGGGAACATATGAAGCGCATTAAGGCGGAGGCAAAAATGCCGGAAGATTGAAAATTTTCAAAACAGTTCCCTCGCCAGATATTGGTAGATTTCTTCGTTTTTTTTCTGCCAATTGTCGCAGATAGCAGAAGCAGCTTCCTCGGAAGGCACCGACAGAGTGATGTCTATGAGGGTGATGCTTCTTTCTTTTGCGGTAAGGTGAGCTTCAAACTCTCCCGAGGTGGCTTTATAATAGGTGCCGGACACGGCGGTTTCGTTGCGCAGTTCAAAGGAATTTTCCTGCAGATAGGAGTTGATATCCTCCCTTATGCTGTCATTGATGCGGTTTTCAAAAAAGTGCAGGGTATTCTGACCTTCCTCTGTGATGGTGAGAAGGGTACGGTTGCGGACGGGCTTTGAAGAAATCATGCTTGCATCCGCAAGTTCCCCTAAAACCTGCTGCAAAGTTAAAAAGTTCGTGTATTCCCTTTCCAAAATAAAGTCACAGACCTGTGCCGCAGTCAGGGAAAATGTTACCCGGTTCAGCATATAGAGCACGATTAATTTATAAAGCATCAAAGAATCCTGCAGCATACTCCCTCACTTTCTGCGGTGATTTTATGGGTAATTACGGAACATGCAATCTGCGCAATTCGATTTACGAAAATCAAAGTTTCATTGTTATCTGCGGATATGTGACTTAACCGCTTCCGCAACCGCATCCGCTACTTTGGGATTGAAGGGTTCCGGAAGGATATTGTTGTCGTTCAGTGCATCTTCGGGAATCAGATTTGCGATGGCTTCTGCGGCGGCAAGCTTCATTTCTTCGGTAATCTGGGTGGCGCGGCCTTCCAGAGCTCCCTTGAAAATGCCGGGGAAAGCGACTACATTGTTGACCTGATTGGGGAAATCGCTGCGTCCGGTGCCGACTATGCGCGCTCCGGCCGCTTTTGCCACATCGGGCATGATTTCAGGAACAGGGTTTGCCATAGCAAAGAGAATGGCGTCAGAATTCATGGACGCTACCATTTCGGAAGTCACGATATTGGGAGCGGAGACGCCCACAAAAATGTCCGCGCCTTTCATGGCGTCGGCAAGAGTACCGGTTTCATTCTTTAGATTGGTGGTTTCCGTCATCTTTTGCTGCATCCAGTTTAATCCTTCCGTGGATTTGGAAACAATGCCTGTTTTATCGCACATGATAATGTCGCTAAAGCCGTAGGTGAGAAGAAGCTTCGTAATAGCAATGCCGGCGCTTCCGGCGCCGTTTACCACAACACGGCAGTTCTCTTTTTCCTTGCCCACTACTTTTAAACTGTTGATTACGCCTGCCAGAACGACAATGGCGGTTCCGTGCTGGTCGTCATGAAAAACAGGAATGTCCAGAAGAGTTTTTAAATGTTCCTCAATCTCAAAACAGCGGGGCGCGCTGATATCTTCCAGATTGATGCCGCCAAATCCGGGAGCCAAATGGACAATGGTGCGGATGATATCTGATGTATTCTGGGTATCCAGACAAATGGGAACGGCATTTACGCCGCCAAATTCCTTAAATAATACACATTTTCCCTCCATGACGGGCATAGCGGCATAGGGTCCGATGTTGCCCAACCCAAGAACGGCGCTTCCGTCGGAAATGACGGCAACGGTATTAGCCTTCATGGTATATTTATAAGCGGCATCCCTATCCCTTGCGATGACCTTACAGGGCTCTGCGACGCCGGGGGTGTATGCAAGCGCCAAATCCTCCCGGGACTTTACGGGAGCCTTGGACACAGTTTCCAATTTGCCGTTCCATTCTTCGTGGAGCAGCAAAGCCTTTTCGTTTGTTGTCATGAAAATACCTCTTTTCTGAATTTGTATTACTTATTTTGTTCTTGACGAACCGCTATTTATTATCATATAATAATTTTTTTAAAGGTGCAAGTTTTATTTTGGGACTTCCTATTTAGGCAAAAGTGTATTATAATAGATTCGGAATCGCAAAACATGGCTGTTCTGTCGGAAAGTCAAGGAACACCTCCGTGACATATCTAGGTAGGTGTGATAACCCCATTATTTCAAAGCCTTGGAAATTTGGCAATTATTTTGTTTATTTGGTATTAATATCTCAAATATAGGAGGATTTTATGAGAGAAAAATATGAATCACTGGCATTGGTACAGCTGAAAGAGCTTGCGAAGGTTCGTGGGTTGAAAGGCACATCTACCATGAAGAAGGCTGAGTTGGTAGAAGCCATGCTTGCGGAGGATGAACGGCTGAAAAGGGAAGCGGCGGAAACAGGAGGAGAACCGCAGCGCACGGAGCGCAGACCCCATGTGAATTACCGGAGCGAGCGTCCTGTAAGAAGCGAGGCGCCGGGGTCTTCGCCCAGAGTGGAGAGCAGTATGAGCGGAGAGGGGAATTATGTGAAGCCGGACAATGGAGGACAGCGTACTTATCGGGGCAACGAGGTGTATGATGAAAACCAGTATCCCAAGGAGCTGGACAGCGGAGAGGAAGCCAGCGGCATTTTAGAGGTTATGCCGGACGGCTATGGGTTCATACGATGCGAGAACTATCTGCCGGGAGAGAATGATGTGTATGTGGCGCCCAGCCAGATTCGCCGGTTCGGCTTAAAGACCGGGGATATTCTGCGGGGCAACAAGCGAATCAAGACCCAGCAGGAAAAATTCAGCGCGCTGCTCTTTGTCCGCACGATTAACGGATATACCCCGGAAGAATCCGCAAAACGCACCGCGTTTGAGGACATGACCCCCATCTTCCCCGATGAGCGCATTAAATTAGAGACTCCCGGATGCAGTGTTGCCATGCGGGTTATGGATTTGGTGAGTCCCGTGGGTAAAGGGCAGAGGGGCATGATTGTGTCTCCGCCCAAAGCCGGCAAAACGACATTGTTAAAGGAAGTGGCGAAATCCGTGCTGAGGACGAATCCCCAGATGCATATGCTGATTCTTCTGATTGACGAGCGTCCCGAGGAAGTGACCGATATTAAAGAGGCTATCCGTGGAAATCATGTGGAAGTGATTTATTCTACTTTCGACGAGCTTCCGGAGCATCACAAAAGAGTGTCGGAGATGGTGATAGAGCGCGCAAAGCGCTTGGTGGAGCATGGAAAGGATGTAGTGATTCTGTTGGACAGCATCACCCGTCTTACAAGAGCGTACAATCAGGTGGTGCCTCCCAGCGGACGGACGCTTTCCGGTGGTCTGGACCCTTCTGCCCTGCACATGCCCAAGAGATTTTTCGGAGCGGCGCGCAATATGCGGGAGGGCGGCAGCCTGACGATACTTGCCACTGCGCTGGTGGATACGGGAAGCAAGATGGACGATGTGGTGTATGAGGAATTTAAAGGCACCGGCAATATGGAGATAGTGCTTGACCGCAAGCTTTCCGAAAAGAGGATTTTCCCTGCCATTGATCTGGCGAAATCCGGAACCCGGCGAGAGGATCTCTTGTTGTCTTCCGAGGAACTGGACGCAATCAATATTATGCGAAAGGCATTGAACGGCATGAAGCCTGATGAGGCAACAGACCGCATATTGGACATGTTTGCCCGCACCAGAAACAATATGGAATTTGTCAATATGGTGAAAAAGAATAAATTTATTTAAAATAAGTCTTGCAAGCATTGCCTCGGTGTGATACAATAATACCGCTGTTTGTGGTTCCATAAGCAGTGCGGATGAGAACAGGAACAAATACAGTAATAAGATATAGAGAGGTGAAAACGATGAAAGAAGGAATCCATCCCCAGTATTATCAGGCAACCGTAACCTGTAACTGTGGCAACACTTTTGTGACGGGCTCCACAAAGCCGGAGATTCATGTGGAAGTTTGCTCCAAGTGCCATTCATTCTATACAGGTCAGCAGAAATCTGCAAGGGCTGACGGACGAGTTGATAAGTTCAACAAGAAATATGGCATGCAATAGAAATTCAGAAAACGAGGGGCTGTCGCATTATGGTAATTGCAGGATGCGGCAGTCCTTTTTGTGATAGGATTTGAGTCACACGGAGGTCGGTGCGAAAGTATGGCAAGGAAAAACAGAGTGCATTATTCCGGAATCGGCGGGCAGGCTGTGCTGGAAGGCGTTATGATGAAAAATGACGAAAAGTACGCAGTGGCAGTCAGGAAGCCTAATGGAGAAATTTCGGTGGAGCTTGAGAATTTTCAAGGAATGCTTCACGGAAATAAAGTAAAAAATCTTCCTTTTATCCGCGGCATTTTCAATTTTGTGGATTCTATGATATTGGGAACCAAAAGCCTCAACTATTCGGCAAGCTTTTACGAGGAGGAAGAGGAGAGTGAGACAAAATTTGACAAAGCCCTGAATAAGGTGACCGGAGGAAACGGGGAAAAGGTGATAACCACATTTATCACTTTGCTGTCCATTGTTCTGGCGGTGGGGATTTTTGTGGTGCTGCCTTATTTTATTTCTTCCTTTTTTGAGGAATATGTGAGAAACCGTTCTTTGATGGCGATTATCGAAGGCGGCATCAGAATTTTGATTTTTCTGGCATATGTAATGTTGATAGGGTCGATGAAGGATATAAAGCGGCTTTATCAGTATCATGGAGCGGAGCACAAATGCATTAACTGCATTGAGGCGGGAAGGCCTCTCACGGTGCATAATGTGATGCGCAGTTCCAGACTTCACAGAAGATGCGGAACCAGTTTTATTTTCTTTGTGCTGATTGTGAGTATTGTGCTGTTTTTCTTTATTCAGGTAGATAATGTAGTGCAGAAGGTGGTATTGAGGCTGCTGTTAATGCCTATAGTGGCGGGTATTTCCTATGAGATCATCCGTCTGGCAGGACGGAGCAACAATCTTTTGGTTCGTGTCATATCCGCTCCCGGAATGTTGATCCAGAGGCTTACCACAAAGGAGCCGGACAGAAGCATGGCGGAGGTTGCCATAGCTTCCGTGGAGGCAGTATTTGACTGGAAAAAATATCTGTATGATACTTTCCAATATGATGTGGATGATACCTGGATGGATGACGAGCCGGAAGAGTAGCGTAAAAAGAGGAGTATATCATTGACATACAGGGAATTATTTGAACAGGGAAGGTCTGCATTGGTGCAGGCGCGGATCGGAGAAGCGGAGCTTGATGCCAGACTGCTTTTGGAATATGTATGTCAGACAGACAGAAACACTTTTCTGATTCATGGTGACAGGGTTGTAGGGACCAAAGAGGAAGAGGAATACCGCAGGCTGTTGTCCGAGAGGGTAAAGCATGTTCCGTTGCAATATCTGACGGGTGAACAGGAATTTATGGGTCTTCCTTTTGAAGTCAATAAGGATGTTCTGATACCGAGGCAGGATACGGAGATTCTGGTGGAAGAGGTTCTAAAAAAGCTCCATGACGGTATGCGGATTCTGGATATGTGTACAGGCTCCGGATGCATTCTTATCAGTCTTTTGCGTTACAGCAACCATTGCAGCGGCGTGGGAGCGGATATCTCAGAAGACGCCTTAAAGGTGGCAAGGCGGAACGGAGAAAGAATTTTTGGACAGACGGATGGCGCTTCAAAGAAGCAGATCACATGGGTGCAAAGTGATTTGTTTTCCCATGTTACCGGTAAGTTTGAGTTTATCGTATCAAATCCCCCCTATATCAAAAGCGGTGAAATTCCTGACCTGATGCCGGAGGTAAGGGATTACGAACCCCGAAAGGCATTGGACGGAGGCGGGGACGGACTGTATTTTTACAGAAAAATGATAGAACAGAGCGGCAATTATCTGATGGGCGGCGGTATGCTCTATTTTGAAATCGGTTATGCTCAGGCAGAAGAGGTAAGCAGGCTTATGGAGCAGGCAGGATTTATGGAAGTTACAATCGTGCAGGATTATGCAGGGCTTGACAGGGTAGTGTATGGCACCTGGCTGGGTTAAAGCCGGACCGGGAGTAAGCGGGAATAGAAACCGGCACAGGGTTTTAGAGGAGATGGAGAGAAGGTTATGTTTGACAAATTAGAGGATTTACTGATTCGTTTTGAGGAAATATTGGGTGAGCTTCATGAGCCCACAGTGACGAACAATCCGGAGCGCTTTCGTAAATTGATGAAGGAGCAGAGCGAGTTGACTCCCATAGTCAACGCCTACGAGGAATATAAGAAGTGTAAGCAGGAAATAGAAGATTCTCTGGCAATGCTGGAGGAAGAAAACGATGAAGAAATGCGCGATATGATCAAAGAGACCTTAAATGATAATAAGAAGCGCGTGGAAGAATTGGAGCAGGAGCTTAAAATTTTGTTGCTTCCCAAGGACCCCAATGATGATAAAAATGTGATTGTGGAAATCCGTGCCGGGGCAGGAGGAGATGAAGCGGCGCTTTTTGCGGCGGAAATTTACCGTATGTATGTGCATTTTGCAGAGGCACAGCGTTGGAAAGTGGAAACCTTAAATGTGGATGAAATCGGCATCGGTGGCATGAAGGAAGTGAACTTCCAGATTACCGGGCAGGGGGCTTATTCCAAGTTAAAATATGAAAGCGGCGTACATCGGGTGCAGCGTGTGCCCGAGACGGAAAGCGGCGGACGGATCCATACTTCCACTATCACGGTGGCTGTGATGCCGGAGGTGGACGAGGATATTGATATCGTAATTGAAGACAAGGATATAAGGATAGATGTCATGAGAGCTTCCGGAAACGGAGGTCAGTGCGTCAATACCACAGATTCTGCGGTGCGCCTGACACATTATCCCACGGGTATCGTGGTATATAGTCAGACGGAAAAATCCCAGCTGCAGAATAAAGCGAAAGCGTTTGCTCTGCTGCGGGCAAAACTTTATGATATGGAGCAGCAGCAAAAGCATGACGCGGAGGCGGAACTTCGCCGCAGCCAGATTGGCACGGGTGATCGTTCCGAGAAAATCAGGACTTACAACTTCCCCCAGGGGCGCGTCACGGATCACAGAATCGGGCTGACTATTTATAAGCTGGATAAGGTGATGAACGGTGATATTGACGAAATTCTGGACGCCTGTATCGCCGCCGACCAAGCTGCAAAGTTAGTAAAGATGGGAGAAAGCTAAAGGCAGCTTGGTCGGCGTTGGACCAAAGCTGCTAAGTTAGTAAAGATGGGAGAAAGCTAAAGGCAGCTTGGTCGGCGTTGGACCGAAGCTGCAAAGTTAGTAAAGATGGGAGAAAGCTAAAGGCAGCTTGGTCGGCGTTGGACCAAAGCTGCTAAGTTAGTAAAGATGGGAGAAAGCTAGGAGCCGGAAAGAGAGGCAGCATATATGCGGGAAAAATTTTGGAAATGTGCAGTGTTTTTGCTGCTTGTAGTATATTTGGGAATGTTTGCCTATCTGAATCTTGCAAAATATACCCAGCATGTGGACTCCGACATTGCCGCGGAAGCGTTACTTGCAAGGGAAATCTGGACGGAAAAGACCCTCACGCCGGATGACTGGCTGGGAAGTACGGAACGGTATATTTTCGGAATGCCTGCCATTGCGGCGGTATTTTATGGGATTACGGGAAGCATGACAACAGCCGTGGGGCTTGCCTGTGTGTTCATCGGGGCGGTTGTGGCAGGAGGACTGTATTTGTTTTTGAGAAAGCTGGGACTGTCCGTGACTCCCGCTTTAGCGGCGGTGTTAGCGCTTTGCGCGATACCTGTCAACGGTATTCGGAATGAGGGGCAGATGGTTCCTTTTGTAGCGCTGCTTTTATTTTTGTTTGCGGGGTATTACGCCATTCACAGTATACTGATGTTTCTGACAGTCTGCTTTTATCTGCACCTGAAAAAAGGAAAAGCAGGATACAGGGAGATAATAGGATGGGTTTTATTATGGGGATTCACGCTTTTGATAGCTTTGGGAGGGCAAAAGTGCCTGCAAATGGTGATTTTGCCGATGATAGTTGTGGAGGCGGTTTCTTTGTTTATGGAATCGGACGCCTTTGCCCGCAAACTTCCCAGGGGCAGATACTATGCCACGGGTTATGTGGGGACCATGATTCTTGCTTATCTGGTCTCGTCTTTGTATAAAGGGCAGGCGGATTATCCATTGTTTCTGTTGTCTCCCGGGGAAGTGGCGGAGCGCATTTTTATAACGGTTCCCGCAACGGTTTTGGAAGGTTTCGGAATTGCGGGAAATGCCCGGGTTGGCGGATTGGATTCCCTGATGCAGATGCTTGTGTGGGCGTTTCTTGTTCTGGTGGGGTACGGTCTGTTTTATATTTTCAGAAAAAAGAGCGAAGTGCCGAAGAAACAACAGAATGCCCTTGCCATTTTCCTGACTTCGCTGGGAATCACGGCTTTTATTGTTGCAATTACCACGGCGGAGCCCGCCCATAATTATTTTCTGTTTTCCTGGTATGTGGCGATTGTGACTGTGGGAATATTGATTGACTGCTTTCAGAAAAAGAAAGCTTGGTTTGCGGATTTGATCCTGCTTGCCATATGTGTGTTTGCCGTGTTAAATGTCAAATATACTTACGCAGATGCCGTTACCACTACCGATCATCTGAAGGATTATGAGGAAGTGGCGGATTTCCTTATAGAGGAAGGCATTTCCTATGGATACGGAGAATTCTGGGATGCGGACAGAATCAGCATGGTGCGTGACGGGGCCGTTACCATGGGGCATTGCTATGGGATGGAAGATTTAAAAATGTATTGGTGGCAGACTTGCAAAAAATGGTATCCGCCCAATCTGCCGGAGGAAATGCCAACGGCGTATGTGGTTAAAACTGCCAAAAAGGAGGCATTTGAAGCACAGTTTACGGAGAAGGACAGTGTGGCGTTAAGGTTTGAGAATGAACGCTTTGCCGTGTATATCAGCAACAGGAATTATGTAAGGATGGAGTAGCAAAAAAGAGGATGGATTTGCGGATGAGTATGGGGATAAAACGATGGAGGGACCGGCTTTTACATGCTGCCATAAGAGTTTTACAATTGATTTTACTGCTTATTACAGGTTTCCTCGCATATCAGGGCATTCGGTATTCCTATTTTTCTTCCATAGATTATGGGAAGTATATTTTTTTGATAGAAGACACTACATTAAAGCATCTGGGAGTCTTTGCGCTGCTATGTCTGGCAGCGTCATTTTTTCTTAAGCTTCTGGAAAAGATTCCCCAATATCAGGGAAAAATCTGTTCGGCGGTATTGGGAATTGCCTGTGTCTGTATGGCTGCGGAAGGATTTCTTTATCTGCGGCAGCATCCCTATTATCCGGTGGGAGATCAGTTAAACACTACGGCGGGAGCTGCATATGCCCGTGCAGGCAATTTTTCCATGTTTCAAAAAGGGGGATACATAGGGCTTTATCAGCAGCAGAAGGGTTTTCTGTTTTTGTATGAGATTCTTTTTTCTCTGTTTGGGGATTTTTGTTATGATGTGGCAGCGTGGTTTCATTTGGGATTTGGCATAGTCACGCTGATTGCGGGATACTTCTTTTTGAAAATCGTTATGGAAAGACCGGCGTACCGCCTTTTATATTGTGGGTGTATGGTATTCTGCCTGCCTTATCTATTATATCTGCCCTATATTTATGGGGATTTACCGTCCATCTGCTTTAGTATGGTGTTGTTTTGGGCATTGGCGGCATATGAGCAGAAACCGCAGAAAAGATATGTGGCGGCGGCCGCCGTAGCAGGAGCGCTTGCCCTGCTTGTGAGAATGAATGTCTGGATTGTCTTAATCGCAGTGGCAATCGGTATGCTTTTGATGGCGTTGAAAAAAGGGAGTTTCAGACCCGTGCTGGCAGGTCTTTGTATTCTGCTGGCAGCGGGAGGCGCCGTAAAGGCAGTGGATAAAATGTATGAATACCGTTCGGGATATGAGAGCGTAGAAGGAATGCCCGCCATTTTGTGGATAGCCATGGGACTTCAGGAAACGGAAGGAGTTCCGGGAGTGTATAATCACTATCAGCAGGATGTGTTCGGAGAGTGCGGTTTTGACCCCAAAGCCGCAGCAGGGACAGCCGGAAAGGATATTGAGGAATCCTTGAAAGAGATGAGGGAGAACCCCGGGTATGCCAGAAATTTTTTCCTGACCAAAGTGAGGATGCAGTGGCTGGAACCCCTTTTTGAAAGCCTGTATTCTACCAATACATTTTCCGATAATAAAGTGATACCGGATTGGGTGCCAAAGCTGTACTATGGAGAGCTTCATAATTTTGTCTGGCAATTTGCCAATTATTATCAGAGCATCATTTATCTTGCCTGTTTCGCCTTTGTGGCGGCGGGCATCGTCAATCGGAAGAAACTGCCTATAGGTGGCTGGATTCCCCTTATTGCCGTAGTGGGCGGATTTTTATTCAGCATTATCTGGGAGAACCAATGTAGATATGTGCTGCCCTATTATTTATTTCTGCTTTTGTATGCTCCCGCCGGAATCGTCTTTTTTTCGGATGCGGCGCTCTCTTTAGGAAACTATATGTATCAAAAACTGAAAAACAAAATTAATTAAGGATTGCAAAAAGATTTCCTGTTACTTACGGACAAAAACCATGCCAAAAGCTTCGGGACCGATATGGGTGCCGATGGTGGGTCCAATCTGCATCCGCTGTCCCACGGAATAATTATTTTCCGCAAGATGCTTCTCAAACCGGGCACAGTTGTCTGTACCGTAGGTATAGATGGTATAAATGGGAAATTCGGTATCTATCTCAAATTCCGCCAAATGCTGCAGCAGACTGTGTATTGCCTTGTTTCTGCCCAGAGCTTTTCCTAAAACCTTTACTTCGCCCTCTTCGCTTAAGGTAATAAGAGGCTTGATGTTGGCTATGTCGCCAATGGCGGCTACGCCGCGGTTTAATCTTCCGCCTCTGGCAAGGTATTCCAAGGTATCCAGCGCGGCAAGGAGCCTGACTTTAGGCTTGATGGCTTCTACTTTTTCGGCAATTTCTTCTGCGGAAAGTCCCGTATCCCGCAGTCGGCAGGCATATTTCGCCATAACCTTGATGGGCACGGCGGCGGAGCGGGAGTCAATCAGATAAATGTCATCATAATGCACCATGTTTTTGGCCAAAACAGCGCTTTGGAAGGTGCCGCTTAAGGCGGAGGACAGGAGGATGCACACTAATGAGTCCCCTTTTTGCTTCGCTTTTTCAAAAATATCCAGAAATGCCTGTGGAGAGGGCTGGGAAGTTTTGGGAAACTCCTTGCCGTTTAAAAGCATTTCGTAAAATTGGCTGCGGTCCAGATTAACGCCGTCCATATAGGACTGCTCTCCCATGGAAATACTGATGGGAATCAGTTCCATTTGATTTGTTTTGATTTCCTCCATTCCGTATTCGGAGGAAGAATCTACTAATATTTTGATCATTTCACAATTTCCTCTACGGTATCGGCTGCCAGATTGAAGATTCTTAAGGCGTCCTCTGCCTGTTCCTTTCCCACTTTGTCGATAATTTCATTAATAAAGCAAAGAATTTTAAGGTGTTGTTTCTGGTAAGGGCGAATCTGTTCCTGATTCAGGGCAATAAATATCCTGCGCTTGTCCTTGGGAGAGCGCATCCTGAAAATCAGACGCTTTGCCTCCATGCTATTCAGGGTACGATTCATCTGGGACTTTAACATTTTTGTCTCCCTGCACAAATCGGTTGCCGTCAGAAACTGCCCGGGATTCTGCGTCTGATTGCGGTACAGGATATTGCAAATCAACGACTCGTTATAGGGCAGCGCAGTGGCGATTTTTTCTTTGGGAATGGCGGTAGAAAGCCTGAGCCATGCCTCCAACAGTTCTTCTTCAAGTGTTTGCATATGATTTCTCCAAAAGTACACATTGTGAACAATTACTGATTCTATCCTACCATGACCGTAAATGGCTGTCAATAGCCAATATCATCAGGAAAAAGCAGTTTTTAGATTGGGCGATTTGCACAATGTATTACCGGGGAAATATAAGCAAACTGCACGAAAATGATAAAAACACTGAAAATTTACTGACATTTAGCGGTTTATTCTGTTAAAATATGGTTATGATATAAAATGTAGGCAGTATTGTTTAAATTGCACGGCATGAAAGGATGCCTGAAAACAGAAAGGAAGATTTGCGTGTTTGAAAAAGGTGAATATGTAGTGTGCGGCAGTAAGGGAGTATGTTTGGTGGAGGATATTGCGGCTTTGGAAATTCCCGGTGTGGACAAGGGGAGGGAATATTATATTCTCAAGCCTGTGTATGTGGTCGGGAGCACTGTCTATCTGCCCGTGGATGCTACAAAAGAGTCAATCAGGCGGATTTTAAGTAAGGAGGAAGCCAATGAGCTGATTCATGTAATCCCGGAGATTCCCCTCATTACCATCACCAATGACAAGCTGTTGGAGCAGGAATACCGTGTTTTAATCCGTTCCAATAACTGCAAGGAATGGATTAAAATTATTAAGACTATTTATCTCAGAAAACAGAAGCGTATAGCTGCGGGACGCAAGGTCACCGCCGTAGACGCGAAATACTTCCGGCTTGCGGAGGACAATCTGTACGGTGAGCTGGCGGTGTCTTTAGGCATGCCCAGAGAAGAGGTGGAAAGCTATATTACCGGGGAGATTGCGTAGAAAGTGCTTTACATTTGCCCGAAAAAGTAATATGATGATATTGTAAGTCCTATGCAATTATGAAAAGGATAAAACTGTGACGAGAAAAGTAAATTGTGGAAGATAACAGAGAGAACCGCCCCGATGGGTGCTGCAAGCGGGTTCTGTCGGAAGCATTTGAAAACCATCTCCGAGTGGCTTTAATACAGCCCGGAAGCTCCCGTTACGAGCAATGAAGTGGCAGATTCAGTTGTTTAATCTGCAACAAGGGTGGAACCGCGTTTACTACGTCCCTTGCAATGATAAATTGCAGGGGACTTTTTTAGTTTAAACAATAAAAGGAGAGGAGACAATCATTATGAAAATCACATTAAAGGACGGCTCCATAAAGGAGTATGCGGAAAGCAAAAGTATATATGAAATTGCGCTGGATATCAGTGAAGGTCTGGCAAGGGCTGCCTGCTGCGGCAAGGTAAACGGCGAGGTGGCGGATTTGCGCACTGTTATTGACAGGGATTGTGAGCTTTCTATCTGTACCGCAAATGATAAGGAAGGGCTTGCAACCATACGCCACACCGCATCCCATGTGCTGGCGGAGGCTGTGAAGAATCTTTATCCGGACGCAAAGCTGACCATCGGTCCCAGTATTGAGACAGGTTTTTATTATGATTTTGACCATGAGCCTTTTTCCAGAGAGGAGCTGGACGCTCTGGAAGCAGAGATGAAAAAGATTATCAAAAAAGGCGAGAAATTGGAAAAATTTACCCTTTCCAGAGAGGAAGCCATCAAATTTATGGAGGATAGGGGCGAGCCTTACAAAGTGGAGCTGATTCGCGATCTGCCGGAGGATGCGGAAATTTCCTTCTATAGTCAGGGGGAATTTACAGACCTTTGCGCAGGACCTCATCTGATGAGCACAAAAGGCATTAAAGCATTTAAGCTGACCTCTTCTTCCGGCGCTTATTGGCGGGGGAAATCAGAAAATCCCATGCTGCAGCGTATTTACGGAACTGCTTTCAACAAGAAGGAAGAGTTGGAGGAATATCTGGTTTATTGGGAGAATGTGAAAAACAGAGACCATAACAAGCTGGGGCGTGAGATGGAATTGTTTACCACGGTGGATGTGATCGGTCAGGGACTTCCCCTGCTTATGCCCAAGGGCGCAAAGATGATCCAGACCATGCAGAGATGGATTGAGGATGAAGAGGAGAAAAGAGGGTATCTGCGCACCAAGACACCTTTGATGGCAAAAAGCGACCTGTATAGGATTTCGGGACATTGGGATCATTATAAAGAGGGAATGTTTGTTTTAGGCGATGAGGAGAAAGATAAGGAGGTTCTGGCGCTCCGTCCCATGACCTGCCCCTTCCAATATTATGTATACAAGGCGGCGCAGCATTCTTACCGCGACCTGCCTTTGCGTTACGGCGAGACTTCCACCCTGTTCCGCAACGAGGATTCCGGCGAGATGCACGGTTTGACCCGTGTAAGGCAGTTTACCATCTCCGAGGGACATTTGATTGTGAGGCCCGACCAGATGGTAGAGGAATTCAAGGGCTGTCTTGCCCTGGCAAAGTATTGTCTGGGTGTTTTGGGCGTGGGTGATGATGTGACCTATCATCTTTCCAAATGGGACCCCGATAACAGGGAAAAATATATCGGCGAGCCCGAGGTGTGGAATGAGACGGAGCAGCATATCAGGGATATTCTGACGGAGCTTGAGATTCCTTTTGTGGAGGATGTGGGTGAAGCGGCATTCTATGGTCCCAAGGTTGATATCAACGCCCGTAATGTGTACGGGAAAGAAGATACCATGATTACGATTCAGTGGGATGCGCTGCTTTCCGAACAGTTTGATATGTATTATATTGACCAGAATGGCGATAAAGTGCGCCCTTACATTATACACAGGACATCCATGGGCTGCTATGAGAGAACTTTGGCATGGCTGATTGAAAAGTATGAGGGCAAATTCCCTACATGGCTGTGCCCGGAACAGGTGCGCGTGCTTCCCATTTCCGAAAAATATGCGGATTATGCGGCGAAGGTGGAGGAAAAGCTAAAAGAAAACGGTATTCTTGCAACCACCGACAACCGTTCGGAGAAGATTGGCTTTAAAATCAGGGAGGCAAGGCTTAACAAACTTCCCTATATGCTGGTGGTGGGACAGAAAGAAGAGGAAGAAGGCGTGGTATCCGTAAGGAGCAGATTTGCGGGGGATGAAGGGCAGAAATCCCTGGATGAATTTATCGGGCAGATCTGTAAGGAAATCCGCACCAAGGAAATCCGTAAAGAAGAGCCGCAGAATGCCTAGCATGAGAGGAGCTGCTCACGGCAGAGGTGGTTTTGTAAAGAAATTCTAAAATTATGTCCTTAAGAGGTGTATATTTCACCGATAAAAGCGGCAGACTAATTCTGCGGTTCCTTTTGAGAAGAATGGGAAAGGCGCAGAAGGAGGTTTGTATGGCGGATTTAAAATGTGCGGTGGAAAACTGTACCTACAACGAGGAATGTCTTTGCTGTAAGGGTGATATCATGGTGGGAGGAAAACATGCCTGTGACTGTGATGAAACCTGTTGTGAAAGCTTTGCGGAGAAAAGGGAAGGATATGATGTCTTTACCAGCGCCCTTTCGCATCCAAGCAAGACCATCAGCATTGACTGTGAGGCGGTAAAATGTATCTACAACAGTAATTACAAATGCCATGCGGAGCATGTGGACATTAAGGGCTGCGGCGCCTGTGACTGCCGCGAGACAGCCTGCGCTACCTTTAAGGAGAAATAGGCGTTTTCAAAGACAGTCATAAGCTGTGGGGAGGGCATATATGCTGCTCCTCACGGTTTATAGCGGCGAAAATCGCAAAATGGGAAAATTTTAAATTTAGGGATTGACAGGAGAAAGAACCTGTGATACACTCCTTAAGTGTGCAAATGTACAAAAACAAGCAAGCAGAGTATCCACTCTCACCTTACGGCAAAGGCTGGTAAGCGTTGATATCGTTTCAGTGCAATAGGTCAGGCATTTTTGACCGTATTGTTTTGTGATGGATTTTGGGTGGATAGTTATGCTATCCGCTTTTTGTTTGCAGGGTTTCATACATGATTTTTCTTATGGAGGTGCAGAGCTATTAGCGATTTAATGATTAACGAACAAATCAGGGATAAAGAGGTACGCCTGATTGGTGCAGAAGGACAGCAGCTTGGTATTATGTCTTCGAGGGAGGCATTGAAGCTGGCAGAGGAGGCGGAGCTTGACTTGGTGAAGATTGCTCCTGCCGCAAATCCCCCGGTTTGCAAGATTGTTGATTATGGCAAGTATAAGTATGAACAGCTTCGCAAGGAAAAAGAAGCAAGGAAAAAGCAGAAGATTGTTGAAATCAAAGAGATTCGTCTGTCTCCCAATATTGACACCAACGACTTAAATACCAAGGTGGGCGCGGCGCGCAAATTTTTGACCAAGGGAAATAAGGTAAAGGTGACATTGCGTTTCAGAGGGCGAGAGATGGCGCATATGAACAACAGCAAGCATATTCTGGACGATTTTGCGGAAAGTCTTTCGGATATTGCGATGGTGGATAAAGCGCCCAAGGTGGAAGGCAGAAGTATGACTATGTTTTTAACTGAGAAGCGGTAACGCATAGGTTAAAATAGATTAAGAAAAGTTTAGGAGGAACCGTCATGCCCAAAATGAAGACAAAAAAAGCAGCAGCAAAGCGCTTTAAAGTAACAGGAACCGGTAAATTAAAGAGGTCAAAGGCATATAAGAGCCACATTCTGACCAAGAAGACTACGAAGAGAAAGCGTAATCTGAGGAAACCTACTATCACCGATGCAACCAATGTAAAGAATATGAAGAAGATTTTGCCCTATATCTAATCGGGGTAAGGAGGAGAACAAGACATGGCAAGAGTAAAAGGCGGCTTAAATGCCAAGAAAAAGCATAACAGAGTATTAAAGCTCGCAAAGGGCTACAGGGGAGCAAGAAGTAAACAGTACAGGGTAGCAAAGCAGTCCGTTATGAGGGCGCTTGCAAGCTCCTATGCAGGAAGAAAAGAAAGAAAGCGTCAGTTCAGAGGTCTGTGGATTGCCCGTATCAATGCGGCAGCCCGTATGAGCGGTATTTCCTACAGCCAGTTCATGCACGGTCTGAAATTAGCCGGTGTTGATATCAACAGAAAGATGCTGGCGGAGCTTGCGGTGAATGACGCAGAAGGCTTCAAGACCCTTGCGGAGCTGGCAAAGTCCAAGGTTGCTTAAAACAGGCAGATTTGCCGGAAAAGTATGTATGGAATAACCGGGAAAATTATTGCAAAAAAGATATAAAATTTGAAATAGCGACAGTTAGACCTGATAATGGGGGCAAACTGCCGCTGTTTTTGTTATGCGGATTAAAACATGTATGGTTATTGCAGGATTCTTTCATTAAAACGGTAGCATTATTTGTAAAAATGTGTTACAGTATAAGTAAGAAGGTATCTTAACGAAAGGACGATTATGTAATGTTATCGCAGGGTGAAGCTTATGTTATTAACATTAATACCTTTATTTGATGAAAAGATGGCAGTCAGCGCCTATTCCATTTTTTCTCAGAAAGACAATTTCCTGTTAAATCCTTTGATGGAGGGAACCAGAAAGTTTGACGGGGCGACCAGCGTGCCGGAGCTTGAGGTTATCCAGAATATGGGAATCGAAACCATCTCCGATGAGAGGGAAATCTTTGTTCCGCTTTCCAACATCTCGATTTTTACGGATATTGCAGGGCAATGCGATGCGCCTCATGAGCGGATAGCGCTTTTGATTGATAATACGGTCCCGCCGATGGATATGTACATTAACCGTCTGAAGGAATTGAAGGAGCAGGGGTATAAGCTGGCAATCAGAAAGCTTCCTGTGTCCGAGTTTGAAAATTATAAGCAGATACTCGGGCTGATGGATTATCTGTTCTTAAACAACAAAAAGATTGATATTGAAAAGGCAAAGATTTTCTTTGGCAAACTGTATCCCAATATCAAGCTTTGCGCAGGCAATATCGATACCAACGAGATTTATGAGACTCTGATAAAATCGGGCGGTTACACTTTTTACGAGGGCAGTTTTTACCGTGTGCCGATTACGAAGGGCGAGAAGGAAGTTGCGCCTTTAAAGGTAAATTATATCTCTTTGCTGAACACGGTAAATAATGACAATTTTGATTTGGCAGATGCGGCGGATATTATCGGACAGGATACGGCGCTTACCATTTCCCTGATGCAGATGGTAAACCGGATGTCCGTAAACGGCGGCATCACTTCTATCCGCCATGCGACAGCCATGTTAGGGCAGAAGGAGTTAAAGAAGTGGATTAACACCGCCGTGGTCAACGAATTGTATTCGGACAAGCCCAGTGAAATCACCAGAGTGTCCCTGCTTCGTGCAAAATTTGCGGAGAGTCTGGCACCTTCCTTCGGGCTTGCCATGAAGAGTGACGAACTTTTCCTGATGGGACTGTTCTCCGTTCTGGATGTCATTTTAGAAAGGGATATGAGCGAAGCATTGAAAATGCTTCAGGTGGAAGGGGATATTGCAAAGGCGCTTACAGAGCACACAGGAAAATATGCCCCGGTTCTGGAATTTGTCACCTGTTATGAGATAGCGGATTGGCAGGAGGTTTCCCGCCAGATGATTTTACAGCAGATAGAACTGGATACCGTTTACCGGGCATATCTGGATTCCCTGAAATGGTATCGTACTTTGATGAAGGGCGACGGACAGGGCGAATAGTGAGAGAAGTAACGAAGGGCTGTTGCGTTTATAATGCAGCAGCTCTTTTCCTGTATTTTCTAAAATAAATGAAACTTTCCAAAAGAAAATCTTGCGGATAAAGAAGCAATATGGGATAATATAAAAGATGTGCAGAATTGGGATTGAATGAGGTTTCATCAGATGAGCGGAAGTCATAATCAAAATCACATGGGTGAGCAAATAAAGGATGCGCTTTCGGACGCTTTGCAGAGCGGAGATTTTAAGAATCTGAACAGCCTTGTGTCCCAGACTGTGACGGATACCTTGAATGAAGTGAGCAGGCAGATTGCGCAGGGAACCGTTTCTCCTCAGGATATTCCCATATGGAAGCAGAGAGCCGAGGAGCGGGAGAGAAAAAAGCAGGCAGAGATTCAAAAGGACTGGCAGGAGAAAATGCAGCGCAGGCAGGAACGCTTCAGACAGCAGGAGCAGCGCAGGCAGCAGGAGGAGCTTACCAGACAGGGTTCCGCGAATGCTTTGGTGGTAAGGAAAAAGAGTGTAGGGAGTGTATCGGGTGTTCTGTATCAGGTATTTGGGGGAATCGGCATGGGCATTACAGGATTCGCCATGTTCGCCCGGCTGCTTCTTTTTTTGACAGGTGCATCGGTTGCTCTGACAGGGTGGTTGATCAATTTGCTGTTTCTGTCAGGATTTGCGGGCATGACCGGTTTGGGCGTCAGTAAGATAAAACGCCTGAAACGGGCGGACAGGTATATCCGCCTCTGTGGTTCCAAAATGTATGAGGATATTGAGAAAATAGCGAAGGGAATAGGAAAAAGCTGTAAATATGTAAAAAGAGATATCCATAAGATGTTAAAAGCGGGAATGTTTCCCGAGGGACATCTGGATGAGCAGAAAACCTGTTTTATGCTGAATGATGCGGTTTACGGGCAGTATCTGGAGCTGGAAAGAAACAGGAAGCTCAGGGAAGAAGAGGAGAAAAAAGCAGCATCCGCAGGAGATATGTCTATAGGGCAGAATTCGGACGGTAAACCGTCGGAAAACACACAGGAAAATGAGCTGAACGCCATGGTGTCGGAGGGGATGGACTGCATCCGCAGACTGAGAAATCTGAATGATCATATTGAGGGAGAAGTGATTTCCGACAAACTGTTCCGGCTGGAAAATCTGTTAAAGGAGATTTTTGACGGCGTCAGGGAGCATCCGGAGCAGATGCACAGGATGCATAAGCTTATGGATTATTATCTGCCCACCACATTAAAACTGGTGGAGGCCTATGAGGAGTTTGACGGAATCAGTGTGCCGGGAGAAGAGGTTTTGCAGGCAAAGGCGGAAATAGAAAAAACGCTGGACATTATCAATCAGGCATTTGCGGAGCTTTTAAATAATCTGTTCCGGGATGCCGCCTTTGATGCGACTACGGACGCTCAGGTATTAAAGAGCATGCTGGCAAGGGAAGGGCTTACAAAGGAAATGGAGCTTGCCGGACAAAGAGGGGAATCTGAGCAATCAGAATAATGAAAATTGTGCCTGCGGCTCAAATTCGCAGGTTACGGAAAGGCATGGTTATTATTATGGGTAACGATTTGGATGAAATGTTGAAGGAAGCTCCCACACTGACCTTTGAACCGGAGATGTTTTCGCAGGGGGTGGCAGTGGTCGCCGAGAGCAAGGCGCAGCCGGTGCAGGAGACGGCGGCGAAAGTGCCTGAGGCGGTACTGACGCCGGAAGAACAGAAGATGGTGGATGATTTTGTAAAGCAGATTGACATTACCAATACCCAGATGGTGTTGTGCTATGGGGCAGGCAGTCAGAAAAAGATTGCCGATTTTTCGGAGAGCGCTTTAAACAGCGTGCGTACCAAGGATATGGGAGAAATCGGTCAAATGCTCACGGAAGTGGTGGCAGAGCTTAAAAATTTTGAGGAGGAAGAGGAAAAGGGATTTCTGGGAATCTTTAAGAAGAGCAGCAATAAATTAGGCAATTTAAAGGCAAAATATGATAAGGCGGAGGTCAATATCAATAAGATTGTCAAGGTGTTGGAAAACCATCAGGTGACGCTTCTGAAAGATGTGGCAATGCTGGACAAGATGTATGAACTGAATCTGAATTATTTTAAGGAATTGTCCATGTATATCCTGGCGGGGAAAAAGAAGCTGGAGCAGGCTAGGAGCGAGGAACTGCCAAAACTTCTTAACAAAGCGGAGTTAAGCGGTCTGCCGGAGGATACGCAGGAAGCAAAGGATTATGCCGCCATGTGTGAGCGTTTTGAAAAGAAAATCTATGATTTAGAGCTGACAAGGGCAGTTTCCATGCAGATGGGTCCCCAGATCCGTCTGATTCAGGGAAACGATACAGCCATGTCGGAAAAGATACAGTCCACTCTGGTCAATACCATACCCTTGTGGAAGAGCCAGATGGTGATTGCCATAGGAGTGGAGCATTCCGGCGAGGCGGCAAAGGCGCAGCGGGAAGTGGCGGACATGACCAATGAGCTGCTTAAGAAAAATGCCGAGACGCTTAAGATTGCAACCGTTGAAACCGCCAGAGAAAGCGAGAGGGGTATCGTGGATATCGAGACTTTGACGGCAACGAACCAGACCCTGATAAGTACCTTGGACGAGGTTATGAAGATACAGGAAGAGGGACGCGCAAAGAGAAGAAGCGCGGAAGAGGAGCTTCAGAGGATTGAGGATGAGATGCGGCAGAAACTGTTGGCAATAAGCCGTACTTCCGGTCAGGAGCAGTAGTTGCCCGGGAGAGGAAGTTATGATATAATGACGCCATACTTGATAATTCTGCTTAAGCCAGACATAAGGAGAGGGAACAGATGAAGGCATTTTTGATATTGGAAGACGGCACGGTATTTGAGGGAACCCACATCGGCGCCCACAAAGAAGTGATTAGTGAAATTGTATTTAATACATCCATGGCGGGATATCTGGAAGTATTGACAGACCCTTCTTATGCGGGACAGGCTGTCTGCATGACCTATCCCCTGATCGGCAATTACGGGGTATGCAGGGAAGACATGGAATCTTTAAAGCCTTGGCCCGACGGCTTTATCGTGAGAGAGCTTTCAAGGATAGCGAGCAATTTCAGGAATGATATTACCATACAGGAATTTCTGGAGGAAAACGGTGTGCCCGGCATTGCGGGTATCGACACCAGAGCCCTGACGAAGATTCTGCGTAACAAGGGAACCATGAACGGAATGATTACCACCAATGAAAATTATCAACCGGATGAAATTCTTCCCCGTTTAAAGGAGTACACCACAGGTAAGGTGGTGGAAAAGGTGAGCTGTACCTCAAAGTATACCGTAGCGCCTACTACGGATCTTGCACAGAACGGCCCATTGTCCGGTGCGGCGCGCTTTGACAGGGAAAGCTATGAACGGGGCGTGAAAGAGCCCAGACCGACGCTGGTCAGGGAGTTAAACGGCGCAGGACTTAAGGTTGCCCTGATGGATTTGGGCACCAAGGCAAATATTGCCCATTCTCTGGCGCAGAGAGGGTGTCAGGTCACGGTTTATCCGGCGTTTACCAAAGCGGAGGAAATCATTGCGGATGCCCCTGACGGAATTATGTTGAGCAACGGACCCGGAGACCCCAAAGAATGTGCTTCCGTTATTGCGGAGATTAAGAAATTATATGACACGGACATTCCCATTTTTGCAATCTGTCTGGGTCATCAGTTGATGGCGCTTGCCACCGGGGCGGATACCCACAAGATGAAATACGGTCACAGGGGAGGCAATCATCCGGTAAAGGATTTGTCTGACGGAAGGGTTTACATTTCTTCCCAGAACCATGGTTATGTGGTGGATACGGACAAGCTGGACCCTAAAGTTGCCGTGCCTGCATTTGTCAATGTAAATGACGGCACCAACGAAGGGCTTTCCTATACGGGCAAAAATATTTTTACGGTGCAGTTCCATCCGGAAGCCTGCGCCGGTCCGCAGGACTCGGGTTATCTGTTTGACAGATTCATTAAGATGATGAAAGGAGAGAACTAAGATGCCAAAGAATCCCAATGTAAAACGCGTAATGGTAATCGGTTCCGGTCCCATCGTCATCGGGCAGGCTGCGGAATTTGACTATGCCGGCACACAGGCGTGCCGTTCCTTAAAGGAGGAAGGGGTCGAGGTCATTTTGGTAAATTCTAACCCGGCAACCATCATGACCGATAAGGATATTGCGGATAAGGTATATATTGAGCCTCTGACCGTAAAGGTGTTGGAGCAGATTATTGAAAAAGAAAAGCCTGACAGCATTCTTCCCACTTTGGGGGGTCAGGCAGGACTGAATCTGGGAATGGAGCTGGAGGAATCCGGGTTTTTGAAAGCCCATGGGGTGACGCTTTTGGGAACCACTGCGGCAACTATCCGCAATGCGGAAGGGCGGCAGGAATTTAAGGATTTGATGGAGAGAATCGGAGAGCCCTGCGCCGCGTCCAAAGTGGTGGAAAATGTGCAGGAAGGTATTGCATTTACCAATACCATCGGTTATCCGGTGGTGCTCCGCCCCGCTTATACATTGGGCGGAAGCGGCGGCGGTATTGCTTATAATCAGGTGCAGCTTGAGGAAATCCTTGAGAATGGGCTTCGTCTGTCCCGTGTAGGACAGGTGTTGGTGGAACGCTGTATTGCAGGCTGGAAGGAAATCGAATATGAGGTAATGCGGGACAGTGCAGGCAATTGCATTACCGTATGTAATATGGAAAACATTGACCCGGTGGGAGTACATACCGGTGACAGTATTGTGGTGGCGCCGTCCCAGACTTTGAGTGATAAGGAGTACCAGATGCTGCGTACTTCCGCTTTAAAGATTATCAATGAGCTTGAGATTACCGGAGGATGTAATGTGCAGTTTGCCCTGCATCCCACCAGTTTTGAATATTGTGTTATCGAGGTAAACCCCCGTGTCAGCCGTTCTTCGGCACTGGCTTCCAAAGCGACGGGATATCCGATTGCAAAGGTGGCGGCAAAGATTGCCCTCGGCTTTACCTTGGACGAAATCAAAAACGCCATTACCCACAAGACTTATGCGAGCTTTGAACCCACATTGGATTACTGTGTGGTGAAGATTCCGAGACTTCCTTTTGATAAATTTATTACGGCAAAGCGTACTTTAACCACACAGATGAAGGCTACCGGCGAGGTTATGAGTATCTGCAATAATTTTGAAGGAGCCCTGATGAAGGCTATCCGCTCTCTGGAGCAGCATGTGGACTGCCTGCTCAGTTATGATTTCAGCTCCCTTTCTGCCGGGGAATTAAAAGAGCGTTTGAAGATTGTGGATGACCAGCGCATTTATGTGATTGCGGAGGCTATCCGCAAGGGTGTAAGCTATGAGGATATTCATGACATTACCATGATTGACACATGGTTTATCGACAAGATTGCCATTTTGGTTGAGATGGAAGAGGCGTTAAGGAAGGGTCCCCTTACGGTGGAACTGCTTAAGGAAGCCAAGAGAATCGAGTTTCCCGATGCTGTGATTTCAAGGCTTACCGGCATCCCTGAGGCGGACATCAAGAAGATGCGCTATGACAATGGCATTGTTGCGGTATACAAGATGGTGGACACCTGTGCCGCCGAGTTTGAGGCATCCACTCCTTACTATTACTCCGTATTCGGGGGAGAATGTGAGGCAGTGAAGACCGAAGGGCGCAAAAAGGTGCTGGTGCTTGGCTCCGGACCCATCCGTATCGGGCAGGGTATCGAATTTGACTATTGCTCCGTACATGCTACCTGGGCATTTTCCAAGGCGGGCTATGAGACCATCATTATCAACAATAACCCGGAAACGGTCAGCACGGATTTTGATATTGCGGATAAGCTGTATTTTGAACCGCTGACTCCCGAAGATGTGGAGTCCATCGTCAATGTGGAGAAGCCGGACGGAGCCGTGGTGCAGTTTGGCGGACAGACGGCAATTAAACTCACGGAAAGTTTGATGAAGATGGGCGTGCCGATTTTAGGCACCAAGGCGGAGGATGTGGATGCCGCAGAGGATAGGGAGTTATTTGATAAAATTCTGGAGCAGACCCAGATTCCCCGTGCCGCAGGCGGAACCGTTTATACTGCCGAAGAAGCAAAAGAAGTCGCAAACCGCTTGGGCTATCCGGTGTTAGTCCGCCCTTCCTATGTGCTTGGCGGACAGGGGATGCAGATTGCCATTTCGGATGAAGAAATCGAAGAGTTTATGGCAATTATCAACAGGATTGCACAGGATCACCCCATTCTGGTAGACAAATATCTGCAGGGCAAGGAATTGGAAGTGGATGCCGTGTGCGATGGCACGGATATCCTGATTCCCGGAATTATGGAACATATCGAACGCACAGGAGTGCATTCCGGCGACAGTATTTCCGTTTATCCCGCTCCCACCGTTACCGAAACCGTGAAGGAGAGAATTGCCGAATACACGAGAAGGCTGGCAAAAGCCCTCCATGTAAAGGGTTTGATTAACATTCAGTTTATTGCCATAGGGGAGGAAGTGTATGTGATTGAGGTGAATCCCCGTTCTTCCCGTACCGTGCCCTATATCAGCAAGGTTACAGGGATTCCCATTGTGGATTTGGCGACGGAGGTTATCATCGGAAAGACCATTCGGGAATTGGGCTATAAGCCGGGGTTACAGCCGGAGGCGGAATATTTCGCTATCAAAATGCCGGTATTTTCCTTTGAGAAAATCCGTGGCGCGGAGATTAGCTTAGGTCCTGAGATGAAGTCCACGGGCGAGTGCCTAGGCATAGCCAAGACCTTTAACGAAGCGCTTTATAAGGCATTTTTGGGGGCTGGGGTGAACCTTCCCAAGTACAAGAATATGATTATCACCGTAAAAGATGCCGACAAGGGCGAAGCGATTGAGGTAGGGCGCCGTTTTGAAAAGCTGGGCTATACCATTTATGCCACCAGAAGCACGGCGGCAGCTTTGAATGAAGCGGGAGTCAAGGCGAGAAAGGTCAACAAGATTTCTCAGGAATCGCCCACAGTCATGGATTTGATTCTGGGTCACAAGATAGATTTGGTTATTGATACGCCTACACAGGGGCGTGACAAATCAAGGGACGGTTTCCTGATTCGCCGAACTGCCATCGAAACGGGCATCAACTGTATTACCGCCATGGACACGGCACAGGCTTTGGTGACCAGCTTGGAGAATGCAAGCGGCAGACTGGAATTGGTAGATATTGCGCAACTCTAAAGAATATAAACCCGCAAAGGCGGGGGGGTATTTAGATGAAAAAGAATTATTTTTTGAGATGTTCACTTCGCAACAGCGCTTACTTTGTGTCAGCGCTGTTGTTGTCGTATATTTTGGCAAATATTGTGGTGAAAGGAAATACCGTAATCGGTGGCGCCATTGATATGATGCTCGCGGGAGAAGAAGTTCCTTTCAAGGATTTTCTGGCGCTGTTTCTGGGATTGACCGTGCTCGGCTTTGCGGTTTCCTTTTTGCAGAGCGTTGTCAATTCGGTGTTCGGCTTAAAGGTACAGACACGCTACAAAAATCTGACAGCGCAAAAATTATACCGCTTGGAGTATAAATATTTTGATAGGAACGGTTCGGCTGCCGTGATCAATAAGATGAATTCCGATATTGCCGAAACGGATTTGCTTCTTGGGGAAACCCTGCCGACACTTTGCAATAGTACGGTGGAGCTTATCACCTATGCGGTCTATGTGGGAAGGTTGAATCTAAGCCTTTTGTTTGTAATGCTTGTCTGCTATCCAGTTGTGCTGTGGTTTACCGACCGTGTGGCAAAGAAACTTACCGGTCTGAAAAAAGTGCACCGCCAGAAGTCGGACTCCATTACGGAGATTGCGCAGGACTGCGTGAGCGGTATCTTAGCGCTGCGCGCTTTCGGGGCAGAGGATTATTTTCAAAAGAAGCTGGATGAGTCGGCGCAGGCGTTGGTGGAAAATGAGGAAAAGCGTACCAGAATTTCCAACACCGCAATTATTACCAGAAAGCTTTTACAGTGGGTGCCCGACATTATCTGTGCCGTCTATGCTTATTTTCTGGTGATTCACGGCGCTTTGAGCGTGGGAGAGCTGATGGCGTTCATCATTATTCTGGAAAAGTTTGTGCAGGCTTTTATCGGGCTGCCCTTTGACATGGTGGACGCAAAGGAACAATGGGTGTGCGTCGGAAGAATAGAAAAGATATTGAATGAGCCGGACGAACCAAGCGGCTTAGTATCGACCGGAACAATGTCAACAAGCATAAGTCTGGTGGACACAGCACGAGGCGATGGGATAATGCCTGACAGCATAGCACAGAACGCTGCGGCGGAGGAAACAGCCCTCTCCTTTTCGGATGTAAGCTTTGCCTATACAAAGGGGCAGTCGGTGTTAAATGGAGTTTCTTTCTGTGTTCCCATAGGAAGCAAAGTAGCTTTTGTAGGAGAATCGGGAGGAGGAAAGAGTACCATTTTTCATATCCTCTGCGGATTTTACCCTGTGGACAAGGGAGAGTACAGACTGTTTGACCGCGGTTTTCCGGAGTGGGAAATAGAGTCTGCAAGGGAAAAAATGGCCTTGGTGTCCCAGAATGTCTTTCTTTTCCCTACCAGCATTTATGAAAATGTAAGGTATGGAAATACAAACGCCTCCAAGGAAGAAGTCATTGCTGCCTGTAAAAAAGCAAGAATCCATGATTTTATCATGGGGCTTCCGGAAGGGTATGACACGATGGTGGGAGAGAGGGGAATCCTGCTGTCCGGCGGGGAGAAACAGCGGATTTCCATTGCAAGGGCATTTTTGAAGAACGCGCCCATTCTTTTGCTGGACGAGCCTACCTCCGCAGTGGATGTGGACACGGAAAAGCTGATTCAGGAAGCCATAGACAGCCTCTCTGAGAACCGGACCTGCATCACCATTGCACATAGGCTTTCCACGGTCCAGAATGCGGATAAGATTATGGTGTTAAAGGACGGGGTGATTGCAGAGGAAGGAACTCATGAACAGCTTCTGAAACAAAAGGGAGCCTATGCCGGAATGTATGGAAAGGAGGTGTGCTCATGAAATTATGGAAGCTTTTTGTACGCACTATGAAGTTAATGGGAAAGCGCTGTATTCTTTATCTGGCAGGCATCTTTTTTATGAGCGCATGCTGGGCAATGTTTTCGGTGCTGTCCTCCCTTTTGATGAAAAATGTGATGGATGCGGCGCAGTCCGGGGACTCCCGGAGAATGGCATATGTCATTCTGGGAAATGTGATTGGCGGCATACTCTCTCTGATTGTTTACCGATGGGCGAGCATTGTCTATAATGTGGAGGCGAAGCGCGCCTACGGAACTGTCTGTAAGCTCCTGTTCCACCATGAGGTGCGCCTGCCCTATGAATATTATGAAACGCACCACAGCGGGGATTTTATGTCAAAGCTGTCCTATGATTTGCAAAAAATGGGAAGTATTTATGGCTCCCGGCTGAGGAGAACCGTGGCGCCCCTGATACAGATGCTTGTTTTTTTAGTACCCATGCTCTGTTTAAACTGGCAGATTACTTTGTGTCTGGCGGGGGCAAATCTGGTGCTTCTGTGCATAAACAGCCTGATGATTGAACCCATGCGCAGGGTGACTAAAAAGCTGTCCATAATCAATGGGAAGATGACGGAAAAATTGTCCAATCTTTTACAGGGGATGGAACAGGTGAGAATGTATGCGGCAGGAAAGGAAACCGTGCAGGAATTTGTCCGGGAAAACGCAGTTTATGCAAAGCAGAGCAGGAAAAAGATCCTCTATACCGCATTCCTCGAAGGGTGCAATGGGGGCTTTGGCCTGCTGTGTTCGCTGGTATTTTTGATGCTGGGAATTTATTTTGTGCAGAAAGGATATGCCACTTTGGGAGCCCTTACGGCGATTTACTTTCTGTATGGAAGTTTTTCCTTTCAGTTTTTACAGCTGGGCAGATATCTGCCGGAGCTGATCGGATGCCTGACCAATGCCCAGAATATTTTTGATTTTCTGGCGGAAGAGGAAGAGCCAAAGAACTGGTATCAAGAGGATGCGGCAGGGGAAAACGAAGCAGCAGAGGTACTAGAAAATGCGGTGAAAGAAGGCCGGAAACAGGAAAGGCAAAAAGCAGAGAAAGGCAAAGCGGAAAAAACACCGGAGACAGATTTTCTGGAAATTTCCAATATTAAGTTTTGCTACCGGGAGGACAAGCCTTTATTGGACGCATATTCCATGCGGATGAAAAAGGGGGAAAGCATTGCCGTCACAGGCTCTTCGGGATGCGGCAAGACAACGCTTTCAAAGCTTTTGCTGGGGCTTTATCCTTTTGCGGAGGGAGATATTTATCTGGATGGGAAATCTTATAGGCAGATGGAAAATGGGGAAATACGCAGCCTGATAGCCTATGTGCCTCAGGAGCCGTATCTGTTCAATGTTTCTGTGAAAGAAAATATCTTAATCGGCAGGCCGGATGCTTCTGAGGAAGAAATCATACAGGCAGCAAAGCTGGCTCATGCCCATGAATTTATCATGAATCTGGAAAACGGATATGATACCAATGCAGGAGAGCGCGGAAACAGGCTTTCGGGAGGACAGAGACAGAGGATTGCCATTGCCAGGGCGATTTTGAAGGATGCGCCCATAGTTTTATTGGACGAGGCGACTTCTGCGCTGGATAATGAATCGGAGCAGTTAGTGAATGATGCGCTCAAATCCATGAAGAATGGGAAAAATATTATTATGATTGCCCATAGACCTTCCACCATTGCATTGGCGGACCGTGTTTGTGAATTTCAATAACTGATATCTAAGGAAAAAAGAACCGGCAGGCATTTATGCTCTGTCGGTTCTTTTTCGCGCTTATCTGACAGGAATATTGATAGCCTGACCCGTACGGATTCTGCTAATATTGGAAATCTGTGGATTGACTGCTTTCAAAGCATTCATGGAAACTTTGTTCCTAAGGGCGATATGGGAAAATGTGTCCCCCTCCCGTACGATATAGCCAAATACATTATCGGACACGATCACAATATACTCGCCGCCCTGCTGCAGGCCGAACATTGCCTGTCCTTCTTCATTTACACGGGAAGTTCCCATCAGCCTTATAGAGGCATCCGCTTCGATATAAGAATAGAGCATTGCTACCTTGCCGGCATTTTCCGAACCCAGATTGACATGAGCATTTACGGAAAAGGGATAAGGATTTTTCTCTTTCATGTTAAACAGATAACTTGCGGAAGAACCTGCCAGAATTTCCTGTTTTCTATATTCGGGAATACTGGGAGGAATCAGGCTGACACTAAACGCTGCCTCCGATTTTGGCAGATTTCTGCCGGGAACGCTGAAAGCGAGGCCGTTTCCTGCATGGAGCGCCAGAGCCACATTTTTTCCCGCAATAAGATTTAAAATATCTGCCGGCACGGTAAAGGAATCGCCGGTGAGAATATTGATGTTTTGAACGCCCGGTGTCTGGAGCGCTACCGTAATCATTTCGATTTTTGAACTCCAATCAATGGGGTCTGCTTTGTGATAACCGCTGGCGCTTGTATCATCTTCATCCTCGTCTTCACCGGTATCTTCATCTTCGTATTCCATATCGTCAGATGCGGTCCAACCGGTATAATAAGGGTCCACGGATTCACCGGAAGCCATGGTGACAAATTTTCCCGAAAAAGTTGTAAACACAAACACTATTGCGAGAATTGCCGCCATAGTGGTAATTCTTTTTTTCATGATAGTTTCCTCCATTTCTCTAATAAGATATTCAGTTCAGTCGTACTTTCAAATCGGTTGAAAGGATGTTATTATTATACCCGCACAGAAAAAAAGCATGAGGCAAAATAAAAATTATTTATAAAAATGATTTTATAAAATTTATGGATTGTACTTTATTTTGTACTTGACATATTTTACCTGTGTGATATAGTTTGATTATCAAATAATTTTAAAATAAAATATCTAAAAATCAAAAATACTTTATTATAAAATATTTAAATAATAAAATATTTTGAAAAACGCCTGTAAGAGCAGGAGAATGGGAACGGTTTATGATAGGAGTTATTAAAGGCACAGGCGCTTGTCTGCCTGAGAAAATATTAGATAATCATATTTTGTCACAGTGGATGGACACAAATGATGAATGGATTCAGGAACGAACCGGCATAAAAACCCGCCATGTGGTAGAAAATGAAACCACAGTGAGCATGGCGGCGGAAGCTGCGAGGAGGGCGCTGGAAAATGCAGGAGTGAGTGCAGAGGAGATAGATTTGATTATCGTGTCCACGGTTTCGTCAAATGTGGTGCTTCCTTCCACGGCGTGCGAAGTGCAGAAAAGCATCGGGGCGGTCAATGCCGTCAGTTTTGATTTGAATGCGGCGTGTACGGGATTTTTATTTGCACTCAATACGGCGCAGACTTATTTTAACGCAAATCTTATAAAAAAAGCGTTGATTATCGGTGCGGAGAGTTTGTCCAATCTAGTGGATTGGGGGGACAGGTCAACGGCAATCCTTTTTGGGGACGGCGCAGGCGCGGTGGTTATGACAGCCGAAGAGGGAGAGTTTCCCGCTATGGTGATGCATTCGGACGGCGCAAAGGGAAATGTCCTTACCTGTAAGAGCAGATTTTTAAAAGGGGGCATCACAAAGGATACCCATTCCGAGGATTTATACATCCGCATGAACGGGCAGGAGGTGTTCAAATTCGCGGTAAGACAGGTGCCGCAGTGTATTGAGGAATTGCTTGTGAAATGCCAAAAGACGCCGGAGGAAATTGATTATTATATTCTTCATCAGGCAAATGAGAGGATTGTGGAGAGCATTGCCAAGAGATTAAAGGTAGATATTTCCCGTTTTCCCATGAATCTTATGAATTACGGAAATACTTCTTCCGCCAGTATGCCGATTTTATTGGATGAGGTAAACCGCAAGGGGATGCTGAAACAAGGAATGAAGCTGGTGCTTGCAGGCTTCGGGGCAGGACTTACATGGGGAGCCGCTTATATGGAGTGGACAGGCAGCATCTAATCGGTAATTGCCGGTACGCCGGATTACATAAAACATATAAAACTATGAACAAAGAAAAGGAGATTTAAACATGTTTGAAAAAATTCAGAAAATGGTTGCAGAAGGTCTTGGTGTAGAGGAGTCTAAGGTTGTGGAGAGCGCATCTTTTCAGGATGATTTGGATGCGGATTCTCTGGATTTATATGAATTGGCAATGGCTTTTGAGGAAGAGTTTGGCGTAGAAATTCCTGCAGAGGATTTGGAGAAGTTAGTTACTGTGGGAGATGTTGTAAAGTATATTCAGGAGCATCAATAAGGCAGAACCGCAAACTTATGGATGGCGGTGTATCAGAAAGGGCAGAGCAGATTATGAAAACAGAGATAACCAAATTATTGGGAATTGAGTATCCCATTATACAGGGCGGCATGGCATGGGTTGCTGAATATCATTTGGCGGCAGCGGTGTCAGAAGCAGGCGGTCTTGGCATTATAGGCTCCGGCGGAGCACCGGCATCCTGGGTGCGGGAACAAATCAGAGAAGTAAAGAAAAGGACAAGTGCTCCCTTTGGCGTGAATCTGATGCTGATGAATCCGGAAGCGGAGGAAATCGCAAAGGTTCTGGTGGAAGAGGGCGTAAGGGTAGTTACTACCGGGGCGGGAAGCCCTGAAAAGTATATGAAAATGTGGAAGGAAGCCGATGTGAAGGTGATTCCCGTGGTAGCTTCCGTGGCGCTTGCAAAGCGAATGGAGCGCTGCGGCGCGGATGCCGTAATTGCGGAAGGTACAGAGTCGGGCGGACATATCGGCGAGACCACCACCATGGCGCTAGTGCCTCAGGTAGTGGATGCAGTGGAGATTCCGGTGATTGCCGCAGGCGGTATCGCAGACGGCAGGGGAATTGCAGCAGCGTTTATGCTGGGGGCAAAGGCAGTCCAGATGGGAACCCGTTTTGTGGTGATAAAGGAGTCCATTGTTCATCAAAATTATAAGGATTACATATTAAAGGCAAGGGATATCGACACCAGAGTTACCGGAAGGAGCAATGGCCATCCGGTGCGTGTCATCAGAAATAAGCAGGCAAAGGAATATTTAAGGCTGGAGGCGGAAGGCGCATCCTTAGAAGAGCTGGAAAAGCTTGCACTTGGAGGTCTGCGCAGGGCAGTGGTAGAAGGCGATATGGATAACGGAAGCATTATGTCGGGGCAGATTGCGGGACTTGTGAAGGAAGAACTGACCGCTAAAGAATTGATGCTTAAGCTGGTAGAGCAGACCGAGAAGTTGATGAAAGGAACAAAATTCTATGAGTAAGATTGCATTTATTTATCCCGGACAGGGAGCGCAGAAATGTGGCATGGGAAAGGATTTCTATGAACAAAACCCCGCGGCAAAAGGTCTCTTTGACAGGGCGGGAGAGATACTTTCCCTGGATATGAAAGCGCTTTGTTTTGAAGAAAATGACAAGCTGGATATCACGGAATACACGCAGGCGGCTTTGGTCACAACCTGTCTTGCCATGACAACTGTGGTGAGGAACAAAGGACTTGAGCCGGATGTAACTGCGGGCTTAAGTTTGGGTGAATATTGCGCAATTGCCGTGGCTGGCGGAATGTCTGAGCTGGACGCCATCCGAACTGTAAGAAGCAGGGGCATTTTCATGCAGGAAGCGGTTCCTGCAGGCGAGGGCGCCATGGCGGCAGTGCTCGGCATGACGGGAGAAGAAATCGAAGCGGTGATAAATCCCATGGAGGGAGTTTCCATCGCAAACTATAACTGTCCGGGACAGTTGGTTATTACAGGATACACGGAAGCGGTGGAAAAGGCTTCAAAAGCTTTAAAAGAGGCAGGAGCAAAGAGGGTAGTGCCGCTAAAAGTCAGCGGTCCTTTCCATTCTCCGCTCCTTTCGGATGCGGGTAAAAAGCTTGGAGAAGTTTTAGAAACCGTAAAATGGAATTCTTTGAGGATTCCCTATGTTACCAATGTGACGGCGGAAAGCATCATCGACATCCGAAAGACCAAAGAGCTTTTAGAGAAACAGGTAGCAAGCAGCGTGCGCTGGGAGCAGAGCGTTCGGAATATGATTGCGGATGGGGTTACGGTGTTTGTGGAGATTGGACCCGGCAAGACATTGAGCGGGTTTTTGAAAAAGATAGATAAAGAAATGCCGGTGTTTAATATTGAGCATTTGGCGGATGTGGATTCGGTGGTGGAAGCCATAAAAGCAATGTAGTTTATGGAAAGGCATGGTTATTAGTATGTTAGAAGGAAAAGTAGCAGTGGTAACGGGGGCTTCAAGAGGCATCGGAAGAGCGATTGCCCTTGAGATGGCGAGAAACAAAGCCACAGTGATTATCAATTATAACGGTTCTGAGGAAAAAGCCAAGGCTTTGTTAAAGGAAATAGAGGAAGAAGGCGGCACAGCGGCTGTCTATCAGTGCGATGTGTCAGACTTCGGCTCTTGCGAGGAATTTATTCAATCCGTTATCAAGGAGTATGGTCATTTAGATATTTTGGTCAATAATGCGGGAATTACCAGAGACGGACTTTTAATGAGAATGTCAGAGGAAGATTTTGATAAGGTTCTTGCTACCAATTTAAAGGGGGCCTTTCACTGCATCCGTTTCTGTTCCAGACAGATGTTAAAGCAAAAAAGCGGGCGCATTATCAATCTTTCCTCCGTTTCCGGTGTATCGGGCAATGCGGGACAGGCAAATTACTCCGCATCCAAAGCAGGGGTAATCGGTCTTACCAAGGCGGCTGCAAAGGAGTTAGGCAGCAGGCACATTACGGTAAATGCCATTGCACCGGGATTTATCGAAACGGACATGACGGATGTGCTGAATGACAGTGTCAAAGAGGAAGCTGTAAAGCAGATTCCCTTGGGATGCTTTGGCAAGCCGGAGGATGTGGCGCATCTTGCCTTGTTTTTGGCATCGGACAAGGCAGCCTATATCACCGGTCAGGTGATTCAGGTAGACGGCGGAATGGCGATGTAAACGGTCTGGCTATGGAATGATAGACAGCCGGATTGTTACGATAAATATGATTTGTGCTTTTTGACAGAGCAGAAATGAGGTAGGTATGAAAAGAAGAGTTGTGGTAACCGGAATGGGTGCGGTGACACCTATTGGAAACAATGTGGAAGAATTCTGGAAAAGCGTTCGTGAGGGAAAGGTGGGAATCGGGCCCATCACCAAGTTTGACACAGCGGAGTACAAGGTAAAGCTTGCGGCGGAGGTGAAAGACTTCGATGCGAAGGAGCTTTTGGATTTCAAGACGGCAAAGCGTATGGCGCCTTTTTCCCAATATGCGGTAGTGGCTGCAAAGGAAGCTTTAGAGCAGTCAGGCATCGATATGGAAAAGGAAGATGCTTTTCGCGTGGGAGTGATTATCGGTTCCGGCATCGGCGGATTGGATGTTATGGAGAGGGAGCATACAAGGCTTTTAGAGAAAGGACCTTCCCGTGTGAACACCCTGATGGTTCCTATGATGATTTGTAATATGGCGGCAGGCAATGTGGCGATTCAGCTTGGCTGCAAGGGAAAATGCACCAATGTGGTAACGGCATGTGCTACGGGAACCCACTGTATCGGGGATGCCTTTCGTGCAATCCAATATGGGGATGCGGATGTGGTATTTGCAGGAGGAGCGGAGAGCTCCATCACCCCTCTGGGCGTGTCCGGTTTTACCTCACTTACGGCATTGTCGCAGGCGGAGGACCCCTTGCGTGCCTCCATTCCCTTTGACAAGGACAGAAACGGCTTTGTCATAGGAGAAGGTGCAGGCGTGGTGGTATTAGAGGAATTAGAGCATGCTTTGGCAAGAGGCGCTAAGATTTTAGCGGAAGTAGCAGGTTATGGAGCCACCTGCGATGCTTATCACATCACCTCTCCCATAGAGGATGGCAGCGGCGCGGCAAAAGCCATGAGTCTTGCAATGGAGGAGGCGGGCGTAAAACCTCAGGATGTGGAATATATTAATGCCCACGGAACCGGGACACACCACAATGATCTTTTTGAAACAAGAGCGATTAAAGCAGCTTTTGGAGAGGCAGCGGATAAGGTAAAAATCAGTTCCACCAAGTCTATGATAGGACACCTTTTGGGAGCGGCAGGCGGAGTGGAGTGCATCGCTTGTGTAAAGACCGTGGAGGAAGGTTTTATCCATCAGACTATGGGAACAAAAGAAACAGGCGAAGAGTGCGATTTGGACTATGTATTGGGAGCGCCCATAGAGCAGGAAGTCAACTATGCACTCAGCAATTCTCTGGGATTCGGCGGACACAATGCTTCCCTGTTAATTAAGAGGTATGAATAACTTGAAGCATGAAAGGAGTGCGGCATGGAATTTAATCAGGTATTAGAATTAGTAAAAGTGGTGTCAGATTCCGAGTTGACCACATTTTCCTATGAGGAGGGCAATCAGAAGATTCTCATGCAGACAGGAAATGTGGTGGCGGCTCCGGCAGTGGAAAAGGAAATTGGCATGATGCAGAAAACTGCTGCAGCGGCGCATGCAGAGGTGCAGGGCGGAAATACAAACAGTGGCATAAATGAGGAAAACAGCGTAAAGGCCAGCGCAGATGCAAACGCCGGAAGCGGTGCGGAAATTTCTGCAGTCCCGAAAGAAGGAGGCACTTTAGTAAAATCTCCCTTGGTGGGCAGATTCTATGCGGCGCCCTCCGAAGATGCAGAGCCTTTTGTCAAGGTGGGTGATACCGTAAAAAAAGGACAGGTGCTTGCCATCGTGGAAGCCATGAAGCTCATGAATGAGATAGAGAGCGAGTATGACGGCGTAGTAGCGGAGATTCTGGCGGAAAACGGACAGGGTGTGGAGTACGGACAGGCGTTGTTCCGACTGCAATGAAAATACAATACATAAATATATGGGGGTCATTATGAAGCTTGGAATCAAAGAAATCGAAGAAATTATTCCTCACAGACATCCTTTTCTGCTGATAGATTATATCGAGGATTATGAGCCGGGTGTCAGTGCGGTAGGGTATAAATGCGTTTCTTACAGAGAGGAATTTTTCAAGGGGCATTTTCCCACAGAGCCGGTAATGCCGGGTGTTCTGACTGTGGAGGCTCTGGCGCAGGTAGGCGCGGTTGCCATATTGAGCGTTGAAGAGAATAAAGGGAAAATTGCCTATTTCGGCGGTATAAACAAGTGCCGTTTCAAAGGGAAAATTGTGCCGGGTGATAAGGTGCGTCTGGAAACCCGCATTATTAAGCAGAAAGGTCCCGTGGGCGTGGGCGAGGCCGTTGCCAGCGTGGACGGGAAAGTAGTGGTAAGCGCAGAATTGACATTTATTGTTTCATAATACATATTAGGGCGGTATCATATGATAGAACAGGAACATAGGATTCAAAAGGTTTTGATTGCCAACAGAGGCGAGATAGCGGTAAGGATTATCCGTGCCTGCCGGGAGATGGGCATTCAGACGGTTGCCGTTTATTCCGAGGCGGATAAAGAGGCGCTCCATACGCAGTTAGCTGACGAGGCTGTCTGCATCGGACCGGCACAGTCTTCGGAAAGCTATCTCAATATGCAAAGCATTATCAGCGCAACTGTGATTTCCGGCGCGGATGCCATTCATCCGGGCTTTGGCTTTTTATCGGAAAACGCCAAGTTTGCAGAACTTTGCGAACAGTGCAATGTTATTTTTATCGGTCCAAAGTCCGATGTGATACGGAAACTGGGAAATAAGGCAGAAGCCAGAAAAACCATGATTCAGGCTGGGGTTCCCGTGATTCCGGGGAGTGAGGGTACCATATCCGATGTGGCGGAGGGTCTAAAGCTTGCAGAGGAAATAGGGTATCCGGTGATTGTCAAGGCGGCTCTTGGAGGCGGAGGCAAGGGAATGCGCGTAGCTTCCTCAAAAGAGGAGTTTGAGCAGGCATTCTTTACCGCAAAAAAAGAAGCGGAAATGGCGTTTGGGGATGGTTCTTTGTATCTGGAGCATTATGTGGAAAATCCCAGACATATTGAATTTCAGATTTTGGCGGATAAATACGGCAATGTAATTCATCTGGGAGAGCGGGACTGCTCCATTCAGAGAAATCACCAGAAAATGATAGAAGAGGCTCCCTCCATGGCGCTTACGGAAGAGCTTCGGGAGAAAATGGGGCAGGCAGCCGTGCGCGCAGCCAAGGCAGCGGGCTATGAAAATGCCGGAACCATAGAATTTTTGCTGGAAAAGAATGGCAATTTCTATTTTATGGAAATGAATACCCGCATTCAGGTGGAGCATCCTGTGACGGAATGGGTTACGGGCATTGACCTTATTAAAGGACAGCTTCGCATTGCGAAGGGCAAGAAGCTTACCTACAGACAGGAAGATGTCCATATTCAGGGGCATGCCATTGAGTGCCGCATCAATGCGGAGAATCCGGCAAGGCATTTTATGCCGTCACCGGGCACCATTACCGACATGTATCTGCCGGGAGGGAAAGGCGTTCGGGTGGACTCCGCCATCTACAGCGGTTATACCGTTCCGCCCTATTATGATTCCATGCTGGCAAAGCTGATTGTCTATGCCGCAAGCAGAAAAGAAGCTATCAAAAAGATGCGGAGCGCATTAGGCGAGGTTATCATTGAAGGTATTGACACCAATGTGGATTATCTTTATGAAATCCTAAAGCATCCGGATTATATTGAAGGAAATGTAGATATAAACTTTATAGAAAATTTGTAACTAGTCAGAGCCTCGTAGGGACGGTTTGGCGAATGGCTCTGAGTAGTTGCTTTAACAGGCATGCAGCATGGAGGTATCCATATGAATCTTTCCAAAATGTTCAAGAAGACCAAGGATAATTATATACCGTTGAGGAGTACAGAGTCCCGCAGGGAAGAAAGTCATCCGGAAGTGCCGGAGGGGCTTGTGCGTAAATGTAACAAATGCGGAAAAGCAATTTTTACCAATGAGGTAAAGAGTAATTATTACATATGCCCCCAATGCGGAGGATATTTCCGTATGCATGCCTTTGCCAGAATCCGCATGATAACGGAGCCGGATTCCTTTGAGGAATGGGATACGGGGATGCAGACGAAAAATCCCCTGCAGTACAAGGGATATGAAGAGAAGCTTGCAGCCCTCCGGGAAAAGACTAAATTGGATGAATCCGTTATCACGGGAAAAGGAAAGATTGGCAGTCAGAATGCAGTGTTAGCGGTTATGGATGGCAGATTTCTTATGGCGAGCATGGGCGAGGTGACAGGAGAAAAGATTGCCCGTGCCGTGGAACGCGCTACAAAGGAGAAGCTGCCTGTTATTATTTTCACCTGTTCGGGAGGAGCCAGAATGCAGGAGGGCATTACTTCCCTCATGCAGATGGCAAAAACCTCGGCGGCACTAAAGCGCCACAGCGATGCGGGACTGCTTTATATTACAGTATTGACTGATCCCACCACTGGGGGAGTCACGGCAAGCTTTGCCATGCTGGGGGATATTATTTTAGCGGAGCCCAAGGCGCTTATCGGCTTTGCGGGACCGAGGGTGATTGAACAGACCATCGGGCAAAAGCTGCCCAAGGGATTCCAACGCTCGGAATTTCTGTTGGAGCATGGATTTGTGGATGCTATAGTGGAAAGAAGCCAATTAAAGGAAACCTTGCAGAAAATATTAGAATTTCACAGTCTGGAAAAGGCGGGGATGGTTCAGGGAAACAGTGTTTTTGCACCCAATCAGACATCTTCGGGGAGCATAGATGCAGTTGCAGGAGACAACTCTGATGGTTCAAAGGATGCAGCTGTAGAAACAGGCTCTGACGGCTTGAAGGAAACGGTTAATAATAAATTATCTGCAGGCGAATCCTTATCTGCAGGCAGATCCCTATCTGCCTGGGAGAGGGTAACGCTGTCGCGCAGACAGGACAGGCCGGTGGGTGAGGACTATATAAAGGCTCTTTTTGATGATTTTACGGAATTTCGCGGCGACCGCTATTTTGCCGATGATCAGGCAATTATCGGCGGAATTGCTTATTTTAACGGAATGCCTGTGACGGTGATTGCTCAGGCAAAGGGCAAAAATACCAAAGAAAACATTGCCCGTAATTTCGGAATGCCGTCGCCGGAAGGCTACCGTAAAGCGCTTCGTCTGATGAAGCAGGCGGAGAAATTCCACCGCCCGGTTATCTGTTTTGTGGACACGCCGGGAGCCTTCTGCGGTCTGGAAGCGGAAGAGAGAGGGCAGGGCGAAGCCATTGCCAGAAATCTTTATGAGATGTCCGCTTTGAAAACCCCCATTTTATCCCTTGTAATCGGCGAAGGCGGCAGCGGGGGAGCTCTTGCCATGGCAACTGCGGACGAGGTGTGGATGATGGAAAATTCCGTTTACTCCATTCTTTCACCCGAAGGTTATGCTGCAATTTTGTGGAAGGACAGCACAAAGGCAAAAGAAGCGGCACAGGTGATGAAGATGACGGCTGCGGATTTGAAAGAAGCCGGCATTGTGGAAGAGGTTTTTCCCGAGCCGGAAAGCTTTACTGAGGAAACCCTTTCGCAGGCAGTAGAAGCAATCAAAGTAAAGATGGCGGAATTTTTGCAGACCTATAGTAAGATGTCGCAGGAAGAACTAGTGGAGAGGCGTTATCAGAGATTTCGGAATCTGTAAACGGAATGAAGATTTTCTAAGGTCAGAAAGAACCTGACCAAGTTCAAAAATTTGACCTAAGAAAATCTAGGTCATTCCGGGAAGAATCCGCTTGCGGATTCTTCAAAATTTGTACGGATTTAAGGATTGTTTGTGCCTGCGTAGCAGTACCGCAGATAGAAGGGAGATTTACACATGAGATACGAACCGCTGCAAATAGGCGATATGACGGCAGAAATTCCCATTATCCAAGGCGGAATGGGAGTGGGCATCAGTTTGGGAAATCTGGCGGGAGCCGTGGCAAAGGAAGGCGCTGTGGGCATTATTTCCGCTGCCCAGATAGGTTACAGGGAGCCGGATTTTGAGCAAAATCCCAAGGAATGCAATCTGCGCGCCATTGAAAAGGAATATAAAAAAGCAAAGGAAAAAGCGCAGGGTCACGGCATCGTAGGGTTTAACATTATGGTGGCGCTGCGTTATTATGAAGAATATGTGAGAAAAGCCGTGGAGGCAGGCGCTGATTTAATTATATCCGGCGCGGGGCTTCCCACAGATTTGCCTAAGTATGTGGAAAATTCAAATACGAAAATTGCTCCCATTGTATCTTCCGAGAAATCGGCGAGAGTGATTTTGAAATATTGGGATAAAAGATATCACAGGACGGCGGATTTAGTGGTGATTGAGGGACCCAAAGCAGGCGGTCATCTGGGCTTTACCAAGGAGCAATTGGATTTTTATGAGGAAAACTGCGCTTACGATGCGGAAATTCAAAAAATCCGTGAGGTGGTGCAAGAGTACGCCGAAATGTATAACCGTAAGATTCCCGTAGTGGCAGCGGGTGGCATTGACACTTCCGAGGAAATGGAAAGGGTAATGTCTCTTGGGGTGCAGGGGGTGCAGATTGCAAGCCGATTTGTCACCACGAAAGAGTGCGATGCGAATTTGAATTATAAGATGGCATACATTAATGCGCGAAAAGAGGATATCTGCATTGTAAAGAGTCCGGTGGGAATGCCCGGGCGAGCCATCAAAAATGCTTTTATGGAGCGTGTTATGTCGGGGGAGAAGATTCCTCCTAAGAAATGTCTTGGATGCCTGCAAAAATGTAATCCGAAAGAAATTCCCTATTGTATTACGGAGGCGCTTATCCATGCGGCGAAAGGGGAGACGGAAGAGGCGTTGCTTTTTTGCGGCGCAAACGCCTATAAGGCAGATTCCATTCAAACGGTAAAAGAAGTGATTGATTGTTTCGTGGATGTTCGGGTATAATAAGTTTGAAAATTTACTTTCAAACTCTTTATTGGTAGCAGTCTCGCAGGCAGGAGCCTGCGAGACATGGCAACAGGGTTTGCGAAGCGGTTCCTGTTGTATACAGGGGTATAAATTTGAAATTTGACAAAAGGATATAATTTAAAAGTAAGGATGTGAATTTTTATGGATATCCATAGTACAGTAAATGAAGTGCTGGTAAATCTGTTCCACCAGATTTGGAAAGTGGAAGAAGCTGCGCTGATAACAGATGAATACAGGGATATTACTGTCAACGATATGCATATTATTGAGGCAGTAGGATTAGGACAGGGAAATAATATGTCTACGATTGCCAGAAAATTAAATATTACCGTAGGATCGCTTACGACTTCCATGAATAATCTTGTGCTGAAAGAGTATGTTACAAGGGAGCGCAGCGAAGAAGACCGCAGGGTGGTGAACATCCGGCTGACCCAAAAGGGTGAACAAGCTTACAGGCATCATGAAGCCTTTCATGAGCAGATGGCAGCAGCAGCATTGCGTAGTTTGTCCCAAGAGGAAATCCCGATGTTGGCAGATACTCTGCAGAATCTTCTGGACTTTTTTTATCAATATAAAGAGTAGCGGACAACTTTTCCCCCTGACTTAAATTTCCTCTTGCATTTTCCGGATAACCCTACTATAATAAAAATACAAGATATAGGTGTAAAATCCAGAAATGATACAAAATATTGTGAATTTTGTTGTGCCGCACATGAATTTGTGTGGACTTTTCTGCGGCGGAGAGGTGGAAATTTATGCAGATTCAAAAGAGAGACGGGCGAATTGTTCCGTATGAAGAGGAAAAAATTGTCGCGGCTATCCGCAAGGCAAACAATGAAGTGGAGGAACAGTACCGCGCCGGCGAGGAGCTGATTCAGGAAATTCTGACAGATGTGGAGCAGGAGGATAAGAACCGCCTGACAGTGGAACATATACAGGATATGATTGAGCAGCATCTGGTAGAGCATAATAAGTATACATTGGCAAAGAAATATATCGTTTATCGTTATCAGAGGAGCCTTCTGCGTAAATCAAACACCACGGACGAGTCCATTTTAAAGCTGATTCGTAATGAGAACAAGGAGCTGGCGGAGGAGAATTCCAACAAAAATACGCGCCTGGCCTCTACACAAAGGGATTATATTGCGGGAGAGGTATCAAGGGATGTTACCAGAAGACTGCTTCTTCCGGAACATATCGCGATGGCTCATGACAATGGAGTGCTGCATTTCCATGATGCGGATTATTTTATCCAACCCATTTTTAACTGTTGTCTGATTAACATTCAGGATATGTTGGACAATGGTACATCTATCAACGGAAAGATGATAGAATCCCCCAAGAGTTTTCAGGTGGCCTGCACGGTTACAACCCAGATTATCGCGGCAGTAGCAAGTAACCAATATGGAGGTCAGTCCGTGAATATCAAGCATCTTGGCAAATATCTGCGCAAGAGCCGCGAAAAGTTCATGGCGCAGTTAAACGAAGAATTTGGGGATGCCCTTTCAGAGGAAGATAAGAAAAAAATTGTGGATTTGCGCGTACATGACGAACTGCGTTCCGGCGTGCAGACCATTCAGTACCAGATTAATACTTTGATGACTACGAATGGGCAGTCTCCTTTTGTCACACTGTTTCTGCATATTGACGATACGGATGAATATGTGGAGGAAACGGTACAGATTATACAGGAAATTTTGAACCAGCGCATTCAGGGCACAAAGAATGAAAAAGGGGTGTATGTGACCCCGGCATTCCCTAAGTTAGTGTATGTGCTGGATGAAAATAACTGCTTAAAGGGTGGAAAATATGATTATGTGACCAAATTAGCGGCAAAATGTTCCGCTAAAAGAATGTATCCCGATTATATTTCGGCTAAGAAAATGCGGGAAAATTATGAAGGAAATGTATTCTCCTGTATGGGCTGCCGGTCTTTCCTCTCTCCATGGAAAGATGAGGAAGGCAATTATAAATGGGAGGGGAGGTTTAATCAGGGTGTTGTGAGTTTAAATCTTCCACAGATCGGTATTTTGGCAAAAGGCGATGAAGAGAAGTTTTGGAAACTTATGGACGAGCGTTTAGAGCTTTGCCGTGAAGCGTTAATGTGCAGGCATAAAGCATTAGAAGGTATTGTTTCCGATGTAAGCCCTATTCACTGGCAGTATGGCGCGATTGCCAGATTAAAGAAAGGAGAGACCATTGACAAGTACCTGAACAATGGCTATTCCACAATGTCTTTGGGGTATATCGGTCTGTATGAAACCACTTACCTGATGAAAGGGGTCAGCCATACGGACCCGAAGGGTAAAGAATTTGCGTTGCGCGTGATGGACCGCATGAAGGATGCTGCGGCAGAGTGGAAAGCAAAGACGGGGATTGGATTCAGTCTCTACGGAACTCCTGCAGAGTCCTTATGCTATCGTTTTGCGCGCATTGACAGAGAAAAGTATGGCGATATTGAGAATGTGACGGACAAGGGTTATTACACCAATTCCTATCACATAGATGTGCGTGAACCGATTGATGCTTTTTCTAAGTTCATTTTTGAGAGCGAATTTCAAAATAAATCCTTGGGAGGCGCAATTTCCTATGTGGAAGTCCCTAATCTGATCAATAATCCGGATGCCATTGAGGAGGTCATCAAGTTTATCTATGACAATATCCAATACGGCGAGTTTAACACGAAGTCCGATTATTGCCATGTCTGTGAATATGACGGAGAAATCATGATTAATGAGGATAACGAGTGGGAATGTCCTCAGTGCCACAACAAGGATCATTCCAAAATGAATGTTACCAGAAGAACTTGCGGGTATTTGGGTGAAAATTTCTGGAATTCCGGGAAAACCAAAGAAATTAAGGCGAGGGTGTTACATCTATGAACTATGCTGCCATTAAAAAGACAGATACGGCAAACGGACCGGGCGTCAGGGTATCTTTGTTTGTCAGCGGCTGCACGCATCACTGCAAAGGCTGTTTTAATAGAGAAACATGGGATTTTAACTATGGGATGCCCTATACCGAAGGGACGGAAAAAGAATTGTTAAGCGCTTTGCGTCCGGCATATATCCGGGGTATCAGTCTTTTGGGCGGAGAGCCTATGGAGGCGGCAAACCGCGGGGTTCTGCTGGAACTTTTGAAAAAAGTAAAAGTTCTTTATCCTGAGAAGGATGTATGGTGCTATACAGGGTATGATTTTGAGAAGGATTTGCTGGTATGGATAGAGGAGGGCAGAACCGATGTGGAAGAACTGCTTTCTCTGGTAGATGTGCTGGTGGACGGGGAATTTGTGGAAGAAAAAAAGAATCTCAGGCTTGCCTTTCGGGGCTCGGAAAACCAAAGGCTCTTAGATGTGCCTGTATCCTTAAAGAATAGGCGGGCAATCTTAAAAAACGAGGCGTAAATGCAAAAAATGATATAAATTTGAAATGAAATCAGCACAAAAATCGTTTATTTCATCTTGGAATCATAATAAAATATTCTAAAAAGAAGAATTCTGTAAATACTTCCTTAACTTCTTGCGAAGTCTTGTTAAAAGGACACACATATAATTATAGGAAATGCCTTCAAGTTTTGCGAGTTCCTGTATGGAGCAGCCTCTGATAAAGTAGCGGATGAACCGCCGATATTCGTCGGCGTTCAGGGATTGATAAAGCGTAATTTCCAATTCTGTCATAGAATATACTGAATGAGTGTGGGAGAAATCCTGATACGATTTTCCGGTGAGAGTTTTTTCATCAAGGAAAAGTGGTTCTTGTTCCAAACGGCGGAAAAATTCTCTGATTTTGTTCCGTGCGGTCAGATACAGCCAGCCGATTGGATTTGGATGAAGTTTAATCTGTTCAAATTTCTCACAGGCCAGAGTGAAAATGTCGGACGCAATATCTTTTGCAACATTTTCATCCTTTATGTAAGAATAAACATAAAGGTATATTTGTGAGTAATGTTGGTCATACAGTTTAGCCAGAAGATTTTCGTCTTCGGCCGTCATCTTTTGTACTTTTATGTTCATAGTTTCTTATCCTGTTTTGATAATATCCGGAAAACGGCAAATGAATGTGCTCACGAGTATAACATTTTCTGCAAGATGAAATAAGGAGAATACAGAAATCGTGTAAAATCAGGACGATTTCGTTATCAAACTAAAAATAAAAAGATTGATAAAAAGACTTCTTAAAAGACTAAAGTATAAGAAAGTTCTGCCGATATATAGGATAAGAACCACTTTACAAAAATTGCCAAATGTGCTATATTGAAGGTGGTTGAGGGGCACGGATGCCCGAACAGAAAGAGCCATGGATTATGGCAAACCATTTTATACAGGTACATGTTACAAGGAGGTAATCGTATGAGTATCAATGTCAATGCAACAAACAACTATTCCTTTTTATTTTCTGGATTGAGCAGTTCATCATCCGGCACAAACTTAAACTTTTTGAGCGATTATGCCAGCATTAAGAACGGCAGCTACGGAAAGCTGATGAAGTCTTATTACGGCGCGGCGAAGACTTCCGCTACCGCATCGTCCGGCACGAAGAGCAGCTCCCAGAATATTCTTGACAAAATCTGGGAAGAGAAGAGAAATCCCAAGGTTTCCAAGGATACTCAGGAGTCAAATGAAAATCTGACAACGGGGCTTTCTACTTTGCAGACCACGGTTGCGGCTCTGCGGGACGATAAGACATATACGGACACGACAAACGGTAAGAGTGCGATAGACAAGACCGTCACTGCCATGAAAGCATATGTGGAGGATTACAATAATGTTGTGACTGCGGCTAAAGGTTCCACATTAGCGAACAAAACGGCATATGTGGCGAATATGATGAGCAGCACGGCAGCAAATGCAGATAAGCTTTCGGAAGTCGGAGTTACGGTAAATTCCGACGGAACGCTCGAGCTGGATGAATCCAAACTGAAAGCAGCCGGAAGCGCTAAGGTGCAGGAACTGTTTTCTGCAGATAATATCATGAGCTATGGTTCCTCTATTGCGTCGCGCATCCAGTTTGCAGGCGCTTCATCCGGAACCAATTCCACGGGAAGTACGGAGGCTGAAAAGGCGACAGGTTCCGGCGCAGCAGGACTCAAGGCGGACAGCAAGACTCTTGCATCCGATGAATTATATGCAAGGGTAAAGGATAAGGATGGCAATGAAACCGATAAATATGATGTTGACAAGATTTTTGCAACGGCAAAGAGCTTTGTGAACAATTATAACGCCATGTTCGACGCAGCCGAATCCAGCTCCAATTCCGGTGTAGTGGCAAATCTGGCTTATATTCAGGAAAAGACGGCACGCAATGAAGATGCACTGAAGCAGTTTGGAATCACTGTGGATACAAAGGGCAGAATGAAGATTGACGAGGATACCTTTAAGAACTCGGATATGTCCAAGGTACAGGATTTCTTCAAGGACTATGGTTCTTCTATCAGCACAAATGCGTCTCTTGTGGATTATTATATGACTACGCAGGCAAGTGCCGCTAACGGTTATACCTCTGCAGGAACCTACAATGTGCAGGGAAGCGCCCGTTATGCAGGAACCATATAAGCTATTTTGGTAAGAGCGGTAAGAATAAGAACATAAAGGATGCGGATCGGAAGGAGTTTTATCCAAAGATCCGCTTCTTTTTTATTTTTCAACAGATTTGCTAAAAGGTATTGACATTTTTATAAAAACAAGATACAATATGATTTGTTTGCAGGAATGGCGGAATTGGCAGACGCGCACGGTTCAGGTCCGTGTGGTAGCAATACCATGAGAGTTCAAGTCTCTTTTCCTGCACTTCAAAATCGTATCAGCGGCGAAAAGTGGTTACGGTGTAAAATACCTAGTGCAGACAGCGCTAGGTATTCTTTGTATATGAGTCATAAAACTCTCCATGCCGCTTCAGCAGCTCAAATAGATATGAAAAACTGAATACTTCTTGGGCTGCGTTTAAAGAGGGGTGTTTACACACCCTCTTGCTGCCTTAGAAGTATTTTTCACACTGCTTCCCTAATAAAATTTTTGTCAAAAATAAAAAGGAATTGGACAGGAAACACAGAATACATATAATAGAGAAGTCAGGGGGTAACATTATGACAATCAGAGAAAGTTTAGAGCGGTGGGAACAGGATTATCTGAGTCCTTATGCTGCTTTGAGCATGAATTCAAAAGGAAGATTAAAAGAAGAAAAGCAGTGTGACATCAGACCGGTATTTCAGAGGGACAGGGACCGCATTATTCACTGCAAATCCTTCCGGAGATTAAAGGATAAGACTCAGGTGTTTCTGTCACCGGAGGGCGATCATTACCGCACCAGACTGACACACACCCTTGAAGTATCGCAGAATGCCCGTACCATTGCAAAGGCGTTAAAATTAAATGAAGAGCTGGTGGAGGCGATTGCCTTGGGGCACGATTTGGGTCACACACCTTTTGGACATGCCGGGGAGCGGGCGCTTAACAGAATATGTCCCTTGGGTTTTGAACATAATGTACAGAGTGTCCGCACGGTGGACAGGCTGGAGAAGGGCGGGCATGGACTGAATCTGACATACGAAGTGAGGGACGGTATTTTAAATCATCAGACCACGGGAAATCCGGCAACCCTTGAGGGCAAGGTCGTACGCCTGTCGGACAAAATAGCTTATATTCATCATGATATGGATGATGCTGTCCGGGCGGGCATTTTAAAGGAGAGCGATGTACCCGGAGAGATTCGGGAAGTGCTTGGCTCCACACCGGGAGACAGGCTGGATTGTTTTATTCATGATATTGTTACCCACAGTATGGAACAGGATGATATTATTATGTCCGATACCGTGGCGGAGGCTATGAAAAAGCTTCGGGCGTTTATGTTTGAGAGGGTTTATCAGAATCCGAAGGCAAAGGGCGAGGAAGGCAAGGCGGAAGAGCTGATGGAGACGCTGTATGACCATTTTCTGCATCACATAGATGCCATGCCGAAGGAATTTTTAAATCTGATAGCGGAGGGAGACCCGAAAGAGAGAGTGGTCTGCGACTATGTAGGAGCCATGACGGATCATTTTGCCGTAAATGTATACGAAGATATCTACATACCGAAATCATGGCATATTTGAAGAATTATCGGTGCAGTATCGCAGGCGGCGCCTGAGATATGCGGGGGTTTAAAATGTATTCGGAAGAGATTATAGAAGAAGTCAGAGAAAAGAACGATATTGTAGGTGTGGTATCGGAATATGTAAAGCTGCAGAAAAAAGGTGACAACCATTGGGGGCTGTGCCCTTTTCACGGTGAGAAGACGCCTTCTTTTTCCGTGTCGGAATCAAAGCAGATGTATTATTGTTTCGGATGCGGTCAGGGAGGAAATGTATTTACTTTTCTTATGAATTATGAGAACTACTCCTTTCCCGAGGCGGTAAAAGCGCTGGCCGAAAGAGCCGGAGTCAAGCTGCCGGAAGAAGAGTATTCTTCCGAGATGAGGCAGAAAGCAAATAAGAGGGCGCGGCTTCTGGAGGTCAATAAGGAGGCGGCAAAATACTTTTATTATCAGCTCAGAGCCCCTCATGGAGAAATCGGGATGGCGTATTTGAAGAAAAGGAAACTTTCCGATGAAACCATACATAGGTTCGGATTGGGATATGCAGGCAAAAACGGAGCGTTATTGGTAGAATATTTAAGAAAACAAGGATTTGAAGATGAGCTGATGAAAGCGGCGGGGCTTGCGGTACAATCGGAAAAGTACGGACTGAACAGTCAGTTTTTTAACCGGGTGATGTTTCCCATACAGGATATCAACCACCGGGTTATCGGATTCGGCGGCAGGGTTATGGGAGACGGAGAACCCAAATATTTAAATTCTCCGGAGACTCCCATATTTGATAAGCGGAGAAATCTTTACGGACTCAATTATGCGAGGACCGCAAGAAGCGGAAATATCATTCTCTGCGAGGGGTATATGGATGTCATAGCCATGCATCAGGCAGGATTTACTCAGGCGGTGGCATCGCTGGGGACTGCTTTTACGGCGGAACAGGCGGTGCTTCTGCACAGATATACGGACAATGTGCTGCTTGCCTATGACAGCGACGGAGCGGGGGTCAGGGCGGCGCTTCGGGGAATCGGTATTCTGAGAGAAGCAGGACTTTCCGGAAAGGTGATAAATCTTAAGCCCTACAAGGACCCCGATGAATTTATCAAGAATCTGGGCAAAGAGGCGTTTCAGGAGCGCATAGATAAAGCGGAAAACAGCTTCTTTTTTGAAATACGGATGCTGGAAGAGAAGTATGACCAGACGGACCCGGAGGAAAAGACCAAATTTCACCGGGAGATTGCAAAAAAACTCTGCGAATTTAAAGAAGATGTGGAGCGTGAAAATTACTTACAGGCAGTGGCGGACAAATACCTGATCGGATTTGAAAATTTGAGGAAGCTGGTGGTAAATTACGCTGCCCAGACAGGTCTGGCAAAGCCCGTGGAGCGGCCAAAAAGCGGTATCCGGCAGAAAAACGCTCCGGAGGAAAGTGCGAAAAAATCCCAGAGACTTTTGATTACATGGGTTACGGATGAACCGGAAATTTATCCCCGGATTCAAAAATATATTTCTGTGGAAGATTTTACGGAGGAACTGTACCGCGAGGTGGCAGGACGCCTGTTTGCGGATTTGGAGAAGGGCAGTTACAATCCTGCTGCCATTATCAGCGCCTTTGAGGATGAGGAACAGCAGAAGGAGGCGGCGGCTTTGTTTCACACAAGTCTTCCTCCCATTAACACTCTTCGGGAGAAGGAAAAGGCGCTTCATGATATTTTAATGGCTGTCAAAAAGAACAGTTATGAATATTATGCCGCAAATATGGGAACAGATGTAAATGCCCTAAAACAGGTAATCGACGGCAAAAAAGCCTTGGAAGAGCTGGCAAAAACGCATATTTCCCTTGGACAAGGCTAAAATGAAAGTAGGTAATTATAAAATCAAGATAAAGTGAGGAAACCATAACGATGGATGAAAACACACAGGCAAAATTTGACGAGAAAATAAAAGAATTGCTGGTCTTTGCCAAAAAGAAAAAGAATGTTCTGGAATATCAGGAGATTTCCGACTTTTTTTCGGACATCCCTTTGGAAGAGGAGCAGTTTGAAAGAATTTTGGAAATATTAGACCAGAATAATGTAGATATCCTGCGCATTACCGATGAGGATGAGGTGGACGAAGAGGAAATCATTCTGACAGAGGAAGACGAGGTGGATGTGGAGAATCTGGACTTAACCGTCCCGGATGGCATCAGCATTGAAGATCCCGTGCGCATGTATTTGAAGGAAATCGGCAAAGTTCCGCTTTTAAGCGCAGAGGATGAGATTGAATTGGCAAAAAAGATGGAGCTTGGTGATCAGGAGGCAAAAAAACGCCTTGCAGAGGCAAATCTGCGTCTGGTAGTGAGCATTGCCAAGCGGTATGTGGGCAGAGGTATGCTGTTTCTTGATTTGATTCAGGAGGGAAATCTGGGCTTAATCAAGGCAGTGGAAAAATTTGACTACAGGAAAGGTTATAAATTTTCCACCTATGCCACATGGTGGATCAGGCAGGCGATTACCAGAGCCATCGCGGATCAGGCAAGGACTATCAGAATTCCGGTGCATATGGTGGAAACCATCAATAAGCTGATTCGCGTGAGCCGCCAACTGCTTCAGGAGCTTGGCAGGGAACCTTCTCCCGAGGAGATTGCGGAGGAAATGAACATGCCCGTGGAGCGTGTGCGGGAAATTTTAAAGATCAGTCAGGAACCCGTGTCTTTGGAAACGCCTATCGGTGAGGAAGAGGACAGTCATTTGGGCGACTTTATTCAGGATGAAAATGTGCCTGTTCCGGCGGACGCTGCGGCGTTCACCCTGCTAAAAGAGCAGTTGGTAGAGGTGTTGGGCACTTTGACAGAGAGAGAGCAGAAGGTGCTGCGCCTGCGCTTTGGACTGGATGACGGGCGCGCCCGCACGCTGGAAGAAGTGGGCAGGGAGTTTAATGTCACCCGTGAGCGCATCCGTCAGATTGAGGCAAAAGCGTTAAGAAAGCTGCGCCATCCCAGCCGCAGCAGAAAATTAAAGGATTATCTGGAGTAATGGAAATAAGAAAAAAAGTACGGATTTCGCGGAGGCTTCAGGCAATCTGCCACATGGTAACGCCGGGGAAGGCGGTAGTGGATGTAGGATGTGACCATGGTTTTGCTTCCATCTATCTGGTGCAGGAGAATTTAAGTCCCAGAGTGATTGCCATGGATGTAAGGCAGGGACCCCTTTGTAGCGCGGCAGAGCATATCAGGCAATATGGGCTTGAGGATTACATAGAAACGCGACTTTCGGACGGACTTTCGGCATATGAGGCGGGGGAAGCCCGAAGCCTTATCTGTACCGGAATGGGCGGCAGACTGATGCAAAAGATTCTGACACAGGGGCAGGAGAAAGCAAAGGTATTGGAAGAACTGATTTTGCAGCCACAGTCGGAGCTTATGGAGTTTCGCAGATTTTTGAGACAGTCGGGATACAGGATTTTGGCGGAGGATATTCTGTGGGAAGAAGGAAAATATTATTTTCTGATGAAAGCGGTTTATCGGGGAGATTTTAACAGAGGGACAGAATCCTGCGGCGAAGGGAAGTCTCAGGGAAGCGGCATGTTGCCGGAAGAGGAGCTGTCTGACAGATACGGCGGTCTGCTGTTAAGGGCTAGGCATCCTGTGCTGAAGCAATATTTGGAAAACTGTCTGGAAACGGAATGCAGGATTGCGGAGACGCTTAAGGAAAAGGAAAGTGCCAAAGCCGGGCGGAAGCTGAACGAGGTGCAGGCGGAAATACAATATTTGAGGCAGGCGCTTATGCTATATCAACAATAGAATCATGCTTTGGGAGAATTCTATTATCGTGAATCAAAAATCCCGCAGGAAACAAATCGGGCATAGAAAGGAAGGTATCAGTATGTATACGGTAACGATAAACGGAGAACAGAGACAATATCCGCCGGGCACTACCTATGAACGCGTTGCTGATGAGTATCAAAAGCAATATGAGGATATGATTGCCGTGGTTGCTATTGACGGCAAAATACGGGAGCTTTTTAAGGAGATGAATAAAGACGGTACGCTTACCTTTTTTACCCTGAAGGATGATGTGGGGCATAAAACCTATGTGCGTACGGCAACCATGCTGTTTTTAAGGGCCATATACGGCGTTTTCGGTCCCCATGCGGCACAGGCATGCAAGGTGGACTTTGCCATCGGACCGGGGTATTTCGTTCATCCCAAGGGGAATATTCCTGCTACGGCCAAAAATGCGGAAAAAATCAAGACATGTATGCGGGAACTGTCGGAAGCAAGGATGCCTTTCAAGAAATATTCCTATGCATTGGAAGATGCTATGGAGCTGTTTCGGACGAAAGGAATGGAAGATAAGGAAAAGCTGTTTCATTACCGTAAAAGCTCAACGGTCAATATTTATGAGGCGGATGGGTATTATGATTATTACTATGGTTATATGCTGCCCGATGCAGGCTATGTGAAGTGGTTTGATGTCATTGCCTATGAGGACGGTTTTATGCTGCTTCTTCCCGACAAGAAGAATCCCAAAGTGCTGGAACCCTTTGCGGAGAAAAAGAAATTGTATGCTACTTTGAGAGAATCGGAAGAATGGTGCAGCAAAATCGGTCTGGAATCCGTAGGAGATTTGAATGATTGGATCTGCAAAGGACATATGAATGATTTGATTCTGGTGCAGGAAGCAGAGCAGGAGAGAAGAATCGGGGAGATAGCAAAGGATATCGTAAATCGCGGCGGAGTCAAGTTTGTTATGATTGCGGGACCTTCTTCTTCCGGCAAGACTAGCTTTTCTTACAGACTGTCCGTGCAGCTTCGCACATTAGGTAAAACGCCCCATACCATTGCGCTGGACAATTATTTTGTGGACAGGGAATTTACCCCCAGAGACGAAAAAGGGGATTACAATTTTGAATGTCTGGAGGCTATTGATGTAAAGGGCTTTAATGAGGATATGACCAGATTGCTTGAAGGCGAGAGGGTGGAGATTCCCGTTTTTAATTTTAAGATAGGGAAGAGAGAGTACCATGGTGACTATAAGCAGCTTGGCAAGGACGATATTCTGGTGATTGAGGGAATCCACGGGCTCAATGAGAAAATGTCCTATGCGCTGCCCGGTGAAAGCAAATATAAAATTTATATCAGTGCTTTGACCAATATTAATATTGACGAGCATAACAGGATACCCACCACAGACGGCAGGCTTCTGCGCCGTATGGTGCGCGACGCCAGGACCAGGGGGACGGAGGCGAAGAGAACCATTGCCATGTGGCCTTCCGTGCGTAAAGGCGAGGAGGAAAATATCTTTCCTTTTCAGGAAGAGGCGGACGCTATGTTCAATTCTGTGCTTATTTATGAACTTGCGGTGTTAAAGCAGTTTGCAGAGCCGCTGCTTTTCCAGATATCCAAGGGTGACCCGGAATATTATGAAGCAAAACGGCTGCTGAAATTTTTGGATTATTTTTTGAGCGTGCCCAGTGAGAGCCTGCCGAATAATTCGATTTGCAGGGAATTTGTGGGCGGAAGCTGTTTTAGGGTATAGCGTGAAGAGATTTTCTAAGGCGTCAAGAGGGTGTGTAAACACCCCTCTTTAGGACGCCACCTAAGAAAATCTAAAACTTCACGCCGAAAAACGCCATGCGAACAAAGTTCGCATGATGCGGGCGTTTTTCGTAAGTAGTGTAAAGAGATTTGAGTGTGTAAGTAAGATAAATGATTGCGGCTTCAAAGGATTTTGAAGGTGAGGAAAGTCCGGGCTTCATAGGGCAGGATGCCAGATAACATCTGGTGGAGGCGACTCCAAGGAAAGTGCAACAGAAAGATACCGCCAATGCATAATTGGTAAGGGTGGAAAGGCAGTTTAAGAGACTACCGTCCGTCTGGCAACAGGCGGAGCCATGTAAACCCCATCCGAAGCAAGACCAAAAAGAAGACTATAGGCTTGCCCGGTCTGTCTTCAGGTAGGTCGCTTGACGCGGCTGGCGACAGCCGTGCCAGATAGATAATCATTCACGACATAACCCGGCTTATCGTCTTGCTTACACACTTTTTGCTGCCGCCCCGGAAAAGTTCTTCCGTTAGAAGGAAGGCCTTATCCGGGGCGGTAAGTATATTTGATTCCCACTGATTAAATACCGCTTACGCGGCGGAATGAGAGGAAATATGATAAAACGAAATGTGAAAATACTCTTGTGCCTGTTTTTGCTGACAATTTTTAGCGCATGCGGAAAAACTACGGAAGATGTTTCCGAAAAACGGAGCGCTTCCGCGGAGGAAAGTCCTTTAGGAGAGCCTTTTGCGGAGGACGGGCTGATACAGTCGCTGGCGGCGACGGTGGAGATTTTTGCGGACAATTACCATGGAAGCGGCGTTATTTATGCACAAAAGGATGACGGCATAGTGTTGGTGACGGCGGCTCATGTGATTCCCGCAGACTGTCAAAAGATAAAGATTGTCTTCGGGGACGGAGAGGAGAGCGTCTGTACGGATTATCGGCTGACGGAGCAGATTGACGGAGCCTTTTTGGAGGTAAAAACGGAAATGCTGCCTGCGGACTGGCAGGAAAAATACGGCATTGTAAAAAAGGACCGAAAAATATTTGACGCCGTACAAAGTGAGGACGGCGTGTTCCTTCGGGATTATGATTCGGAGAATGACCTTGGATGCCGCTTTGCCATGGTGGTTGAAGGTTGGATTTATGTGGAGGACTTCGGCACACATATGATGTTAGTGTCCGGGGAAGCCCATAGCGGTATGTCCGGCTGCGGCGTTTTTGAAGAAAACGGCTGTTTTCTGGGAATCTTGTGCGGGGCAAATGACGAGGGAGAGCTGGCAGTCCTGCCTTACAGTCTGATAGAAGCAAATTTTACAAAAGCTTATCCGTCATAATTATTTTCAAAAATACTTGACATATTGTCCGGGGGGGTAAAATAGAGTATGGCAGTGTCTTAATCTGCCGGAAAATATTATGCGGAGGAAAAAAGAATGAGAAAGAAAGCGATGATGGCGCTTATGCTCACGGCGGTGTTGGTGCTCGCTCCGGTATCGGGGGAACTGTCTGTGACTGCCAAGGCGGCGGAAGATGCAGCGGCTGGAGAGATAACAGAGGCATCAGCCGATGCATCGGCAGCAGAAAGCGTGTCGGACAGTGATGTCAGCGGAAATGCTACAGGGACAACTACGGAAACCACCCAGAAAAAGAAGCTGGATGTGCCCACAGGATTACAGTGGGACAAGGATGGAACTATGACTTGGAATGAAGTGGCGGATGCACACAAGCATTACGAGCTTGAACTGTATAGGGATGGAGAGAAAATTCGTACTACAAACTGCGGTGCTAGCCTTAACGCTATCACCTACGACTTGATCGATGAAAGCGGAGCGTATCAGTTCCGGGTAAAGAGCACTGCACTTTATGATAGGGATAATTATGAAGACAGTGAATTTTCGGATTTGAGTCCTGTGTATACTTATGTCAAGCCGGATGCTGTTCTGGGAACTCCCACATGCTGGTGGAGCGAGACAAACCCCAGAACCATCTGCTGGTCAGCAGTGGAAGGCGCGGATGAATATAGTGTAATATTCCATGACGGTCCTAACTCTCGTACTTGGCAGTATGTGTCATCAAGTCGGTTAAGTGCAGATGTTACTAGCTATATAGAAAAGTATGTGAATGACGATGAAAAGATTTATTGGTTTACCATCAGAGCGATAAGTGGTGACATTGAAAAGGTAGTGTCTGGAGTCGAGAGCGAACCTTTGTATTATGACACCGAAGCGGCGGCAGGAACTATAAGCGGTATTATAAGCGGCGCCATGGAAAATGCGGAACCGGCGGAAGCTTTGGGGACTATCAAGTCAAGCATTGATAAAACCGAACTGCGGACTGCCATGCAGACAGATGATGCCGTCCTGAATCAGATAAAAACGCTGGAAAGCAGTTTTGCGACAAACCAGAATATCACGGTAAAGCAGCCGGAAGTGTCTGAGGAAGCAGGCAGATTTGTGAAAGCAGAGGACATCTCCGTTGTAGGCGCAGGCCTGAATGCGGCATCCGGGCAGTCGGTCGGTCTGGAAGTATCCGTTCCGGAGCAGAAGGTGCCTGTCAATTATGCGAAAAGCGTTCAACTGGATATCCGCCTTACAAGGGGCGGGGAGTCCGTGCATGAATTGGACATCCCTGTTACCATTACCCTTCCCATTCCGTCAGGTTTGGATGCGGCTCGTCTGGTAATTCTGCATTATAACGAAGATGGCGGCTGCGAAAGGGTAAATTTCAGACTCAGTGGGGACGGAACGGTGACTTTTACGGTCAGCAGCTTCAGCACCTTTGCTTTTGCGCAGGAGCAGGATGGTGAGGAAGAAGGAAGTACCCCATCGGGCAGTGACAGCAGTGATGATAATGCATCATCTGGAAATGATGACAAGGCGGAGGATAATAGCAGCGCTGATAACAATGATGCAGGCGGTAGCAGTAATGGCGGCAATGATGACAGCAGCGCAGGCGGCTCCGGTGCGGGCGGAAATGATTTCGCCGCGGATGTGGAAAATCAGATTAAAGGTGCGGCAAAGGGTGCAACCGTTAAGATTACCGGTCTTAACACCCTTTCCAACGGCATGATGAAAGCGCTGCTTGCAAGGAAGGATGTAACCCTTGTGATGGAATACACCTACGGGGGCAAAAACTACACTGTTGTAATCCCGGCAGGGGCAGCCGTTGACAACGATATCCCCTGGTACGGTCCTCTGTATCTTGCGGGATATTACGGAAACGGCGGCAGCCCTGCGGCAGGAAGCGTTTATTCCGTACAGAGCGGCGATACCATGAGCAAAATCGCAAAGATCAACCGCATGACCCTTGCGCAGTTGGCGGCAAAGAACCCCCAGATTAGGAATATCAACCTTATCAGGGTAGGGCAGAAGATTAATCTTTAATGCAGACGATTTCCGGGCGGAATCCGAAAGCACGGGAATAAGAAAAAATAATGCATGGTGAAAGAGGTAAAGGCATGGACTGTCAGGTGAAAATCCGGCAGTCTATGTTTTTGTGTTTACAGTTCATTATTACTAAAATGAATAAAAAGCATTGCGCATATGCGTATATTCTGATACAATAAACCCAAAGCATATATTCTTTGAATCTTAGGCGGCGCAGCCGTTCCGGATAGGGAGTTCTCCCATGTATTTCAACGAAATCTGTTATTTTATTTCCAAACATCTTATAAGGCATGGATCCCTGAAAGTATATGGCAGTGTTTTCTTTTCGGTTTCCATGGGAAGGAGGAACATTGAAACAATAAGGAAGGGGAGAGATATGAGCATTTATGAATTTGATGAAGATGACAAACTAGGAAACAAGAGAAATCCGCTATATGAGCGATTCGGTGATATAAATTCAGAAATATAAGAGGACTTATGCAAAATATTATGGATAGAAATGTGAATATCATTGTTGATCCTAATGGTGAAAAAATCGTTTTAATCAATGAAGTTCGGTTTAAAGGCAAAAAGAGGGAAGATTGGAAGGCGGTAGAAGAATATCTTAAAGAGTATGTCGGGGAATTTTATGAGATTGCGGAAACATCCGAGAAGATATTCATTTCCAGCAGTTTCCCTGATGAATATGTTGGTTCGGAGAGCAGACTTGCTTTGAAGGGAGCCGTTGCGAAAGCCAAGGCAAATGCTGCGCAGGGGATTCCTGAACTGATACAGACTGCCACAAATGGGGAATATTCAGAGAATAGCAAGAAGAAGCATGACAAGGATGCAAAGTATGGGTGGTATCGGTATGATGTGAGGTTTGCATTGCCGGTGTATGGTGATAAAAGCGGTGAGGTCTGTCGTTATAACATCTTTTTTGCTCGGATGCTGGTGCGCCATGATGCGGATGGTAAAAAGTATCTTTATGATTTGTTGGCAATAAAAAAAGAAACGAGCAGCCCGCTTGAGTAAAACTGTACGGTGAAAACCCATCTCTTTTGTAGATATTGTATTGGATAGGTGGGGGTTTGTCAATAGTAAAGTTGCAAAAATAAGGATATTACTAAAAAGGAAAAGCGTAGGAATATTTTACAAAACTTTTAGGATAGAATGATTGACATTGTCAAAATTATGGTAGAAAATATAGAATAGTTGAAGATAGTGAATGATGCTAGGAGGTATAAAGATGACAAAGATTGATGTGGTATCGGGATTTTTGGGAGCCGGCAAGACTACCCTGATAAAGAAGCTGTTGAAAGAAGCGTTGGACGGCAGCAAGACGGTGCTGATTGAGAATGAATTCGGAGAAATCGGTATTGACGGCGGATTTTTGAAGGAGGCGGGAATTGAAATCAAAGAGATGAATTCCGGCTGTATCTGCTGTTCTCTGGTAGGGGATTTTGGCGCTTCCTTAAAAGAGGTAATTAATACCTATGCGCCGGAGCGGATTTTGATTGAGCCTTCAGGGGTTGGCAAGCTTTCCGATGTGTTAAAGGCAGTGGAGGATGTGGCAGCTTCGCTGGATGTGCAGATTAACAGTGCAGTGGCTGTGGTAGACGCCTCCAAATGCAAAATGTATATCAAGAATTTCGGCGAGTTTTTTATCAATCAGATAGCATATGCAGGCACGATTATTTTAAGCAGGACCGACAAGCTTTCCGATGAGAAGATTTCCGAGTGCGTGACCATGATTCGTGAGCATAATGAGCAGGCGACGATTATAACCACGCCTTTGGCACAGCTTGACGGGAAGGCTGTTTTGGAAACCATTGAAGGTGCGGATAAGCTGGAAGATTTGATGAAGGAAATGATGGAGAAGGCAAAGGAGGAGCATGAGCACCATCATCATGATCATGACCACGGAGAGGACTGCGAGTGCGGCTGTCATGGGCATGAACATCACCACCATGATGAAGATGACGAGCACGATCATGACCACGAGGAGCATGAGCATCACCATCATGACCACGATGAACACGAGCATCACCACCATGACCACGATGAACATGAGCATCACCATCATGACCATGATGAACATGAGCATCATCACCATGACCATGAGGAGCACGAGCATCACGATCATGACCATGAGGAGCACGAGCATCATCATCACCACCATGCGGACGAAATCTTCTCCAGTTGGGGCATGGAGACTCCCAACAAATACAGCAGGGAAGAGATTGAGCAGATTCTTAACGCTCTTGACAGCGGCGAATATGGCGTAGTTCTTCGCGCCAAAGGAATGGTTCCCGCGAAGGACGGCACATGGATTTACTATGATTATGTTCCAAAGGAGCAGGAAATTCGCACGGGAAATCCGGAAGTGACCGGTAAAATCTGTGTCATCGGCTCGAAGCTGGATGAAGAAAAATTGGCAGCGTTATTCAGAAAATAAACAGAAACAGTGATTCAGAAAGGTGCATCTTATGAAGCCCGTATATATGATTAACGGATTTTTGGAAAGCGGCAAAACAGAATTTATCCGATTTACTTTGAACCAGCCGTACTTTCAAATCAAAGGAAAAACCCTTCTCCTTGTGTGTGAGGAAGGGGAAACGGAATACGAGGAGGCTCTTCTTAAGAAGAGCCGTACCGTGTTGGAAATCATTGAAAATGAGGAAGATTTTACTCCGGCACATTTGACGGAACTTGAAAGAAAGCATAAGCCTGAACGGATTATTATTGAGTATAACGGCATGTGGAATTTCAAAAATGTGAAGCTGCCCATGTTCTGGAAGGTTGAGCAGCAGATTACCACCATTGACGGCTCCACTTTTCCCATGTATTACACCAATATGCGCTCTCTGCTTGCGGAGATGATACGAAAATCGGAGCTGATCATCTTTAACCGCTGTGACAATGTGCGTGATGAATTGAATGGTTACAAACGCAATATCAAGGCGGTGAATCCTTCCGCCGAAGTGGTATTCGAGGATGCGAACGGCGAGATTGATGAGATTTTTGAGGAAGACCTTCCCTATGATTTAAAGCAGGAGCTGATTGTTCTGGACGATGCGGGATACGGTATCTGGTATCTGGATTCCATGGAGCATCTGGAGAGGTATATCGGTAAAAAACTGCAGTTTACCGCCATGGTCTTAAAGCCGGAGGAATTTCCCGAAGGATATTTTGTGCCGGGACGCATGGCGATGACCTGTTGTGCGGACGATATGGCGTTTTTGGGTTATGCCTGCGAATATGCGGGGGTGGCTTCTTTAAAACAGCAGGAATGGGTTAAGGTGACGGCAACGGTAACAAGGGAATATTGGAAAGATTACAAAGGGGAAGGTCCCGTGCTTCATGCCATCAGCGTGGAGAAGACCAGAGCTCCCAAGGAAAAGATAATCAGTTTCACTTAAGAGGATAAGAAAATGGCGCCGGAAAACGAAAAGGAGAGACAGCAGTTTAAAAACCGTCTGAAAGAGCTTGCGGACAAATCCTATGCCCAGGGAATTTTTACATTCACCGGATTTTTGGGGCTCAGTGAACAGGAGTTGTTCTGGCAGACGGAGCCGGAGCTTAAATTTGCGGGCTATACTCTTTTTGGAGGAAGTAAGAGCGCAGAACGCAAAGTGGTGCGTTTCGGGGACAGTGGCGAATGGGGGTACGAGACCGCATTTCCTGTTGCCTGTATTCACATAAAGCCCAAGCTGCCTAAATTTGCAGATGTTCTCTCCCACAGGGATTTTCTGGGAGCTTTAATGAATCTGGGCATAGAGCGGAGTACGGTGGGAGACATTATCGTAGGAGACAAGGAAGGATATTTTTTCTGTCTGGAGACGGTGGCGGAATTTATCTGTCAGAATTTAAAGCAAATCAGGCATACCAATGTTGAGTGTAAAATAGTGAATCCCGGTGATGAAATTTCACTGATAAATGCCGATGAACCGGAGAAGATAACGGTTCAGGTGGCGTCTTTGCGGCTGGATGCCGTTCTTGCCAAGGTGTATCGCAAATCCCGCAGTGAGTGTCAGGAATGGATTTGCGGCGGCAAGGTCTATGTGGACGGCAGACTTTGCGAAAATCCATCCAGAAGCTTAAAGGACGGCGAGACCGTGAATGCCCGCGGGTACGGAAAATTTGTGTTTCTTGGGGAAGCAGGAACTACCCGTAAGGGAAAGCTGAGTGTAGAAGCCGCAGTATATCATTAGTTCGGGGTCCGATTCAGGATGTAGATATATGTGAGGTGCTTTGGATGTATTCTTATACCATGATTCAATGGGTTTTCTTTTTTTATTTATACTGTTTTCTCGGATGGGTTGTGGAGTCCTTTTATGTGTCGCTAAAAAGCAGGAAGCTTGTGAACCGGGGCTTTATGCGGGGACCTTTCCTTCCGCTGTATGGCAGCGGCGCAATCATGATGCTTGTGGTATCCATGCCGTTTCAGGACAATCCTGTCCTTGTGTATGTGGCGGGCTGTATCGGCGCGACCGCTTTGGAATATGTGACGGGAGTCACGATGGAAGCGTTGTTTAAAGTCAGATATTGGGATTATTCCCAAAACAAGTTTAATTTTCAGGGACATATCTGTCTGTTTACTACTCTTGCATGGGGATTTCTCACGATATTGATGACGGAAGTGGTACACAGACCCATAGAAGCATTTGTATTATCCCTGCCCCAGTCCCTGCTGTCGGTTATGACCTATGCGCTCACCGCAGGAATTGCGGCGGATTTTGCCCTGTCCTTTAAGGCGGCTCTCGATTTGCGTGATGTGCTGGTTCGGATGGAGAAGGCAAAGGAAGAACTTTTGCATATCAGAGCGCGGCTGGATGCCCTGATTGCGGCGGCAGGAGAAGATATTTCCGGTTACAGGGAGAGCTTTGCGGAGGTAAAGGAAAGTATCGAGGAAAAGCTGGAACACATGAAAAATCTGGCGGCGGTATCCGCGGATGCCGCAGAAGAAAAAGTCACGGAGGACGGAGACGCGCAAAAGCCGGAGAGCAGGTGGTCGGGTATCCGCAGGGAATTACAGGAGCTTCGGGCAAATTATTTAAAAAATGTGGAAGAGCGGAGAAAATTGGGGGCGTTGAGAGATTTTTTCCAGAAAGCGCTGATTGCCGCCCATCCTTCCATGTATTCGGAACGGTTTAAGGAGGCATTGGAGGAACTCAGACAGAATTTAAAGGATGGGACGGATAAGTAAGAATGGCAAAAAACCAAAACTATGTAAAAAAGGATTTTTATATCGCTTTGGTATTGACAAGTATATTTATGGCATTGTACTTGGTTTCACGCTATGGAATCAGGATATCGAGTGATGATGAGTTAAGCAAACTGATGTGGTCGTATGAATTTGTGAATGTACTTTCTTCATTGGGACTCATATGCTCTTTCCTTTTAATCCCCATAGGCGTTTATATGTGTATGGAAAGGTTTTTGTGCATAAAACTGCAGTTGGAGTGTAATGTGGTCAGAGGGAAAAGAAAATTGCTTCTGGGCTTGGGAATGGCAGTATCGATATGCTTCGGTTATGGATGTCTGGATAGTATGGACGATATGGCAGGGTATTATGTAACTTATAAAAGCCTGTCAGTGTATTTTGGCTCCGTGGAAGGATTTGGACATTATGCCGTAGTATGGGCAGGCGTTATGGTCTGCTGGCTGTTTGGATTTATCCTGAGCATTCTATGGATGTGGAGAATAGATGTAAATGGAATCTGTGACAGGGGAAAAAGGGATTGGACGGCATTGACGATATCAGTGATTCTGCTGGCTATCCTAATCTTTATGACACATGTTGGCGGCGGGCATATCCATGGATATTTGGAAGAAAAGTTAAAGATAAGGTATTACGAGCAGAATGGCAGTGATGCGCTGCCCTATGAGATTATTTATGAGTGATGAATGAAACACGGGACGGAACGGATAAACTTTCCCGACCGCAATCGGCTTTAAGGGGCTGCGCAAGCAGCCCCTTAAATAAATCTTAAAGTTTTCAACCCTTTTTTGTTAAAGAGTATTTTGTTACAATAAAACAAAGTGAAAAAAGCCCTGCAGTCAGGGCGGAAATGAGGAGAAGATGTACAATATACTGATTTGCGATGACGAGGTGGACATTGTCAATGCGCTCAAAATTTATCTTTCCAATGAGAATTACAATTTGTATGAGGCTTATAACGGGCGGGAAGCGCTGCAATGCGTTGCGGAGAAAGAGATTCATTTAGTGCTGTTAGATATTATGATGCCGGAGATGGACGGCATTTCCGCCATGCTGGAAATTCGCAAACAGAGCAATGTACCCATTATCCTGTTGACGGCAAAGAGCGAGGATGCGGATAAGGTTTTGGGACTTAATGTGGGAGCCGACGATTATATCACCAAGCCTTTTACTCCTATTGAGGTGACGGCGAGAGTGCGTTCCCAACTGCGCCGGTATATGCAGCTTGGGGGAAGCGGCATAAGGACGGATATATTGAAAAACGGCAGCATAGAGCTGGATGATAAAGAAAAGAAGGTGACTCTTGACGGGGAACCGGTTGCACTGACCCCCACGGAGTATGATATTTTGAAACTGTTGATGCAAAATCCCGGTCAGGTATTTTCACCCAAGGAAATTTATCAAAAAATTTGGAACGACCAGCCCTTTGGCAGTGAAAATACCGTTGCGGTACATATCAGGCATATCAGGGAGAAACTGGAAATCAATCCTGCGGAGCCGAGATATTTAAAAGTAGTCTGGGGGCAGGGATATAAGATGGAAAGGGGAAGAGGAGAATGAAAAAAACTTTAACGGGCAGTACCGTGGCGAAAATCACAGCGTCTTTTCTGCTGGCAATCAGTTTTCTGGTGGGGTGTGCGGGAGCCTGGGTAACGCTGGTCATGCTGGACAGTAATGTTTATGCTTACGGTGAAAATGAGTCTACTTTGATAGAGGAGTTTTTGAAAAATCAGATAGTGTATGATTTCACATATCTCAAATTAGGATCGGATGGCTGTGTGCTGAACAATGTGGAATGGATTTCCGAGTATTGCCAAAATTCCAATCTGGAAGTGAATCTTATCAGTGACAAAGAGGATGAATTGGACTTAGTTTACTGTACCTTTACGGGCAGGGAAGCAGAGGTGGGCAACCACTATTATAGTTATACCAGAGACTTTACCGCATATCGGGAAAAGGATGCGGAGAACCATACGGAAGAATGGTTTTTAGGAGCTTCATCCCAGTATTCGGAAGAGGGAAATCTGGAATTAGGGAGTGCCGCGATAGAACAATATAACTTCTATATGATGTTATTTGTGAATCCCGAATTTCCGGTGAACGACAGGTATAAAGAACTGGCAGAGACCGCCCGTGCTCTTTACAAAGGGCGTTATGCGGCGCCTGCCCTTGCCAGCGGCGGGCTGTTCTTTTTCCTGATATGCTTTATCTTCCTGATGTGTGCCGCCGGGCGTCATAACAGCGGGGATGAGGGAAGCAAAACAGTACAGCCCGGTCTGTTGAGCGGGATTCCCACGGATGTATTTGCCGTCGCGTATTTTCTGGTGGCGGCCACGGGAATTGGGCTCGGCGCATCTTTTTGCAGCGGACTGCCGAGTGTGCTTGCGGTTTTTATGACATTCGGACTGGCGGAGGTTATTCTGGGAACCGTTGTCTGCATGGAATTGGCCATCAGAATGAAGCTGCGTACCTTTTGGAGAAATACCCTTATTTGGAAGATGCTGCGTTTTCTGCATAAATGCCTGCGTGTCTTTTTGGGGGGCATAAAAAGGCTGGGGGAGATGATACCCTTTACCATGGACGCAGTGATTGTTTTCTTTGCCGTATGCATTTTTGAATTTCTGGGGCTTATGCTTTTTGGAAGCGGTGAGTTAGCCGTGCTGTGGATATTGGAAAAAATGGTGATGTTCCCCGCGGTAGTGTATTTTGCGTGGATGTGTGTCCAGTTGAAAAAGGGAAGCGCCGCATTGGCGGAGGGAAATTTGCAATACAAAATGAATACCTCCCACATGATACTGAATTTTAAGGAGCAGGGGGAAAATCTGAACCGGATTGCTCAGGGAATTAATGTTGCGGTGGAACAGCGCATGAAAAGCGAACATTTAAAAACGGAGCTGATTACCAATGTCTCCCATGATTTAAAGACTCCCCTGACCTCCATTATCAATTATGCGGATTTGATTGCGGCCGAATCGGGAAACAGCGAAACAGTGGCGGAATATGCAGATGTTCTTTTGAGGCAGTCAAAGAGGCTGAAAAAACTTTTGGATGATTTGATGGAGGCGTCAAAAGCCACCACCGGAAATCTGGAAGTTACATTGGAACCCTGTGAAATAGGCGTACTGCTGACGCAGGCAGTGGGGGAATATGAGCAGCGTTTTGCGGAAAAAGAGCTCAGGCTGATTACGAAACAGCCGGAGGAAGAGATACGGGTGATGGCGGACGGCAGGCATTTGTGGCGGGTTTTTGACAATCTGTTAGGGAATATCTGCAAATATGCGCTGGAAGGTTCCAGAGTGTATCTTAGCGTAGAGAGAAAAGAATCCAGTGTCCATATTATTTTCCGAAATATGTCAAAATATGTTCTGGACATTACGGGAGAAGAATTGGAGGAAAGATTTGTCAGGGGGGATAAATCCAGACATATGGAAGGTAACGGACTGGGACTTTCCATTGCCAAAAGCCTTATGGATCTGCAGGGCGGGCGCATGGAAGTTGTTACGGACGGGGATTTATTTAAGGTGACGCTGACCTTTGCCGTGATAGAATGACGGCAGTTTTACAGCCAATCATTGTAATATTACAAATTTCTCTTGATTTGTTTGCCGATTTGCTTTATGATAGAATAAGGAATCAGTTCAAAGGATATGACAGTTCTTTTTTCCATTTAGCTTTTTCTTGAACAGACGGAACTTATTCTATACTTCTATCCTAGTGAAAATCAAGTGCAATGACATATCGAATTTGTCTTATTTTAGTTTGAAACAGTCGGAAATGCTATGTACTGTATAAGTGTCGGCCTGACGGTTTTGAAGGGATGAAGTATTGCAATACCATGAGCAAAGCCATGGATTCAGCGCAAGCTGACTATTATATCATATCGGCAGCAGGAAGGGAGGAATTGAATGAAAAAAAATGAAATCAATTACGGCAGTTATGCGGCGCTTTGCAGGGAAGCGGACCGCATTGATCAGGAATTATTCGACAGATACGAAGTACAGAGGGGACTTAGGGACAAAAACGGCAATGGGGTGCTGACCGGATTAACCAATATTTCCAGAATAGAGTCCTTTAAGATGGTGGATGGAGTAAAAACCCCCTGTGAGGGCAAACTCTGGTACAGAGGGTATGACTGTATAGAATTGGTCAAGGGGTTCCACAATAAGAAATTCGGATTTGAGGAGATAGCATATCTGGTGCTTTTAGGGGAGCTTCCCACACAGGAACAGCTTAAGGAGTTCTGTCAGGTGCTTGCCTCGGAGAGGACGCTGCCCACCAATTTCACAAGGGATGTTATCATGAAAGCTCCCAGCAGCGATATTATGAATTCCATGACCCGAAGCGTACTGACCCTTGCTTCCTATGACAGGAAATGCAAGAATACGGATGTGGAAAATGTGCTCAGACAGTGCATGGGGCTGATCAGTCTTTTTCCCGTGCTGGCGGTGTACGGTTATCATGCGTACAATCATTATGAAAACGATGACAGTATGTATATCCACCGCCCTTCCAGAAAACTGTCAACGGCGGAAAATATTTTGATGATGCTCCGTCCCGATAAAAAATATACGGAGCTTGAGGCAAGGGTATTGGACATTGCGCTGGTACTGCATATGGAGCACGGCGGAGGCAACAATTCCACATTTACGACCCGTGTGGTGACATCCTCCGGCTCGGATACTTATTCGGTGATAGCAGCCGCATTGTCTTCTTTAAAAGGACCGAAGCACGGCGGAGCCAATATCAAAGTGGTAGAGATGATGAATGACCTTGAGCAACATGTATCCGATTGGGAAGATGAGGAAGCGGTTAAGGATTATCTTCAAAAAATCCTTAGAAAGGAAGCGTTTGACCAAAAAGGTTTAATTTACGGAATGGGACACGCGGTGTATTCTTTGTCGGATCCAAGGGCACAGGTATTTAAGGGATTTGTGGAGCAGCTTGCCGTGGCGAAGGGCAGGGAGAAGGATTTCAGGCTCTACTCCATGATTGAGCGGCTGGCGCCGGAGCTGATTGCACAGAAGTCCCGCATTTACAAGGGAGTCAGCGCAAATGTGGATTTTTACAGCGGTTTTGTATACAGCATGCTTGAGATTCCCCTTGAGCTTTACACCCCGATTTTTGCCATTGCCAGAATTGCAGGCTGGAGCGCTCACAGGATAGAGGAATTAATCAATATGGATAAGATTATCCGTCCTGCCTACAAGAGCATTATGGAAGAGAGAAATTATATACCCATGGAAGAGCGCAACGCGTAAGCTGCGCTCTTTCCATTATTATGTTTTGCGGTATAGGAATGTTTTGAAAGGTAAATGATATAGGAAAAAGAGGAATAAAAGGACAAATATGGGGACGATCATTGATTATCTGGAAGAATACGGAGATTGTTCTTTTAAAGATATGCCCATGAATGATGTGGACAGCCTGGTGCTATGTCAGTTTTCCTATCTGAAATTTGACGGGATGGTGCCGGATGTACGCACAAGGGGGCATTTTGTGCCGCTTGAGGAAGTGGCGCGGCATGGGGACTTTGAAAAGCTGTTTGCGGATACCCGCTTTGAAAAGGAGAACAGGGCGCTCTTTACGGCAATGATGGCGGGACAAAGATATCGCACGCTTAAGCTGGGCAATTATATCAATGTCATTGAAAAGGAATGGGAGACTCAGTTTTCAGCGGTGACTTTTCTGTTGGAAAATAAAGATATTTATGTGGCATTTCGGGGAACGGATGAAACCATTGTGGGCTGGAAAGAAGATTTTAATATGGCGTTTTTATCTCCGGTGCCCTGTCAGGCTTACAGTGTTAAATATTTAAATATGGTGGCAAATGAGATACATGCGCCGCTGGTTTTGGGGGGCCATTCCAAAGGGGGGAATCTGGCGGTTTACAGTGCTATGAATTGCAGGCCCCATGTGAAGCAACTGATTCGGAAAATATACAGCATGGACGGTCCGGGATTTCGGCCGGAGACATTAGAATCCGGCTGCTATGAGGCAGTTGCGGGCAGGGTGGTGAAAATCCTGCCCCACTCGTCTTTAGTGGGAATGATTTTTGAGAGGGATATGCGCTATGAAGTGGTGGAAAGCACTACCTTTGGACTGGCGCAGCATGACCCTTATACATGGCTGGTGGACGGCAGGCATTTTGTCAAGGTAAATGATATTTATGAGAGCAGAAAATTTGTGAACAGCGCTGTAAACGAGTGGATACTGTCTTTAAATGAGACGCAGCTCCGCACTTTTGTAGACACGCTTTATCAGGTTGTCTTGGCCTCACAGGCGGAAGACTTGATAGAGTTTACCGCGGACTGGAAAAAAAGCATGAACGCCGCCCTGTCGGCATTTCGGGAGGTGGATGAGGAGACGGCGAAAATGCTGAAGGAAGTGGTGAAATCTCTGTTTGAGACAGCAACGCTTCACATGAAAGAAGAAGTCAGGACTAACGGACTGCTTAAGGGAAAGGCACATCCTCGCTCAAAGACGGACAGGGGGAATCGTAAGCGCCGCAGCGGTCAATCAGGCAAGAAAGCAAAGAGAGGATTTTCTCTCCGGAAACAGGAGAAAAATCAGGGGAAATCCGTTCAGGATGCCATTGAAGCCCCAATAGAGGAAGGGTTTCGTGAATGATGGCTTCCACGCAGTGATCCTCATGGCACCACTGGATGGGCACAAGACCTTTGCCGATACGATTCAATCCCTGATGATGAGCGCTGTTTACCAAGGCTTCCCTGCCATAAAGTGCATACAGGCAGCAGCCTTTTGCAATCGTGGTGTTGTGATATTGATCCCTGTCAGTATATCGGTGGATTCGGGCGGTGGGAAGGTCTTGGATAATAGTTCCTCCGAATGCAACATTAAGTATCTGCATTCCCTTACAGATGCCGAGAACGGGGAGTTTTTGGCTTACGGCATAGTCCAGCGCCTGAAATTGAAGGATATCCAATTCCGTGTCGATATTTTTGGAACCGTTGTTTCTCTCCCCGAAGAAAGCCGGGGAAATATCGCCTCCGCCGGGAAGTATCAGGGCCCCGCACTCCGACAGAGCTGCCGGATTCATGGTGACGACAGGTTCTGCAGGAAGCCGGCGGACAAATCTTTCATAATTGGCGGTGTCTTTTTTTCTTCCCAAAATCGCAATTGTCATGAATTTCAGGTCTCCCGGAGATTTTATGTTTCTGGATATGTTATAATATGCGGAAAAAAGGAAAGAGTGAAATAAAAAATGTGAAAAAAGCGATACATTTAACTAGCATTTTGTAAAAATATGGAGTAAAATAATTAAGGTTGTAGTGTGAGAAGTACTTCTAAAGCTCATGCCAATGGTCATGAACTAAGAAGTACTAAATCTCACACCGAATTATGGAGAATTAATTAAAAAAAGCGGACAGGGGGTGTGTGCATGGGCGGTCTGGCAGAAGAGCTTCTGAATGAGTTGGAATGCGAAGAAGTCTTTTCCTTTGCCTTTCCCGAAGGAATACCGCTGATAGGCGGGTTTGAAGTGATTGTGAGAGAGTCCGTCGTAATCACATGGGGCATTATGCTGGCGGTGGTCCTTTTCTGCATTTTTCTCACAAGAAATATGAAGGTCAGAGATATCGGGAAGAGACAACTGATTGCGGAAACGATTGTCACTAAGCTGGAAGGTTTTGTATCCGGCATGGTGGGAGAAGAAGGAAAGCGATATGTGCCTTATCTGGCAACCGTTTTAGTGTTTATCGGTCTGTCTAATATGATGGGAGTATTCGGAATGAAACCCCCCACCAAGGATCTGAATGTCACGGTGGGGCTGTCTGTATTAAGCATCATACTGATTGAGTATGCGGGCTGGCACAAAAGGGGGTTCAAGGGATGGCTTAAGAGCTTTGCCGAGCCGGTGGCTGTTGTGGCGCCGATTAAGGTTTTGGAGCTGGTTATCAGACCTTTGTCGCTCTGTATGAGACTTTTCGGAAATGTGCTGGGAGCATTTGTCATTATGGAGATGATAAAGATTATCATACCGGTGGCGGTTCCGGTTCCCTTCAGTCTGTATTTCGATATCTTTGACGGATTGATTCAGGCTTATGTATTTGTGTTCTTGACTTCTCTGTTTATCAAAGAGGCTGTAGAAGAATAATAAAATTATATGTACCGCGGGAAGCGGGGAATGGAGGAAATTATGGTAGCACTTGGAGCGAGTATTGCAGCATTGGCATGTCTTGGAGGCGGTTTAAGTATCGGACTTGCCACCAGTAAAGCGGTGGAGGCGGTTGCGAGACAGCCGGAAGCGGACGGCAAAATTACTAAAATACTGCTTTTGGGAGGCGCGCTTGCCGAGGCAACGGCTATTTACGGTTTCGTTATCGGCGTTCTGATTATCATACTTTTGGGCGGAGGACAATAATACTTTATGCCATAAAATGTGATATGGATGGAATGCAGTGAGAAAGGAAATGGGCTATGCTTAAGTTAGATATCAATCTGGTGTTTACAATCTTAAATGTGCTGATTTTATTTGTTCTTGTCCGCAAATTCCTGTTTAAGCCCGTGCATAACATATTGGATGCGCGACAGGCGGAGATAGACAAGCAGTATGAGGATGTGAAGGCAGCGCAGGATGCCGCAGACGCGTTAAAAGCGAAGTATGAGACTTCCGTGAAGGACATAGCAAAAGAAAAAGAAGAGATTCTGAATGATGCCAGAGACAGGGCAAACGGCGATTATGAGAAGGTTCTGGCGGATGCCAAAACTCAGGCGGACAAAATCGTGGAGGATGCCAGAAAGGATGCGGACGAACTGCACCAGAAGCGTATGCAGCAGGCTACGGAGCAGATTGCGGATCTTGTGGTATCGGCTACCGCCAAAATTGTTGCTTCCCATCAGGGCATGGAGGCAGACAGAGAGCTTTATAATCAATTTTTAGCGAAGACAGGTGAAAAGAGTGAGTGATAAGCCGTTAGAAAACAAAAAATTGATGGTGACTTTATCCTATGTTACCCCTCCCACCGTGGAGCAGCTGCAGGGCATCAAAATTTTTATACGAAAGAGATTCTGCGATGGCAGAAGGACTCCTCAGGAGATTGTCTTTGAGATGAAGGAAGACGCATCCCTCGGGGGAGGATTTGTTATCAGAGCCGGCTCCGAGGTCATTGACTGGAGTACAAACGGCCGTATGCGGCAGTTTACGGAGCAGTTGGAAAAAGTCGAAAAAAGCGCCGTAAGCGGCGACAAGGACATTATTCTTCTGCTGAAAAGCACCATTGATGAATTTAAACTGGAAGCCAGCGGGCGTGAAATCGGTCAGGTAACCTGGGTAGGCGACGGAATTGCCAATGTGACAGGCATTGACCATGCGGTTTACGGGGAGATTGTAATTTTTGACTCCGGTGTAAAGGGCATGGTGCAGGATATCAGGAGAGATGAGACGGGATGCATTCTTTTTGGGCGGGATACAACGCTTAAGGAGGGTGCAAAAGTGGTGTGTACCGGCAAGAGAGCCGGCATTCCCGTGGGTGAGAACTTTAAGGGCAGGATTGTGGATGCTCTGGGTTCTCCTATTGACGGAGCAGGCGCCATTATAGCGGAGGGATACCGGCCCATAGAGGAGGCGGCGCCTTCGATTGTGGACCGTAAGTCGGTGAGTGTTCCCATGGAGACGGGAATTCTTTCCATCGATTCCATGTTTCCCATCGGGCGCGGTCAGAGAGAATTGATTATCGGAGACCGCCAGACAGGCAAGACTTCCATTGCCATGGACGCTATTTTAAACCAGAAGGGCAAGGATGTTGTCTGCATTTATGTGGCAATCGGACAGAAAGCTTCTACCATTGCCAAGTTGGCGGATACTCTCAGGAAGCATGATGCCATGCAATATACCATTATCGTGTCGGCTACGGCAAGCGACCCTGCGCCTTTGCAGTATATTGCGCCTTATTCCGGCACGGCATTGGCGGAATATTTCATGTATCGGGGTAGGGATGTATTAATCGTGTATGATGATTTATCCAAACATGCGGTGGCGTATCGGGCGCTGTCCCTTTTGCTGGAGCGTCCGCCCGGAAGAGAGGCTTATCCCGGAGATGTATTTTATCTCCATTCCAGACTGTTGGAGCGTTCTTCCAGACTGACGCCCGAACTTGGAGGCGGTTCCATTACGGCGCTTCCCATTATAGAGACACAGGCGGGAGATGTGTCCGCCTATATTCCCACCAATGTGATTTCCATTACGGACGGGCAGATTTATCTGGAGAGCGATTTGTTTTTCTCCGGTATGAGGCCTGCGGTGAATGTAGGATTGTCCGTATCCCGCGTGGGCGGTGCGGCACAGACCAAAGCAATGAAGAAGGCGGCGGGAAGTATCCGTATCGATTTGGCACAGTTTCGGGAGATGGAAGTGTTTACACAGTTTGCCTCCGATTTGGACAATGCCACTAAGGAACAGTTGAAGCACGGGCGTGTGCTGATGGAGCTGTTGAAACAGCCGTTAGGCAGACCTTTAAGTATGCCGGAACAGGTGATTACCCTGTGTGTGGCAAACGCAAAGCTGATGACGGATATTCCCATAAATGAGGTAAAGAGTTTTCAGATGGGTCTGTTAGAGTTTATAAGGCTGTCCCATGGGGAGATTGTGGAACAAATAGCACAGACAAAAGATTTAAGCGAAGAACTTTTGCAGGATATTTTAAAGGCGGCAGAAGAATATAAAGAGCAGTAGAACGAAACGAGAGGTATGGATATGGCTAACACCCGGGAGATTCTTGACAGGAAGAAAAGCATACAGGATACCATGAAGATTACTAATGCCATGTATATGATTTCCTCCACAAAGCTCCGCAAGACCAAGAAGAGTCTGGAGCAGACGGAGCCTTATTTTTATACCTTACAGAACATGATAAGCAGGATTATGAGGCATCTGCCGGACATTAAGAATCCCTATTTTGATAAGAGAACGGAAAAAACAGGTACGGACAGAGTGAGGGGCATTATTATAGTGACTGCGGACAAGGGACTTGCGGGCGCCTACAATCATAATTGTCTCAAAGCGGCGCTGGACAGGATGGACGGTACGGAAAACTATAAACTGTTCCTTGTGGGAGAGGTAGGCAGGCAGTATTTTGCCATGAGGGGCATTCCCGTGGCGGAGCATTTTCATTATACGGCACAGAATCCTTCCCTTCACCGTGCAAGGATTATCAGTGAAACAGTGATAGAACAGTTTAAAAGAGGAGAACTTGACGAGGTGGATATCGTCTATACCAGCATGAAGAACGGTATCACGATGGAGACAAAAGCCATGAGGCTGCTTCCTTTTGAGACGGTGGAAACAGAGGACAGCGAACAGCTTTCAGGCGTCGCCAGAGAGCCTTTGGTGTTAAAACCTACGCCGGACGCGGTGATCAACAATATCGTTCCGGATTGTGTAATGGGTTATGTGTACGGCGCTTTGGTAGAATCTTTCTGCTGTGAACAGAATGCCAGAATGATGTCCATGGAGGCGGCGAGTAAGAATGCCGCAGCCATGATTCATGACCTTTCCATAGAGTATAACAGAGCCAGACAGGCAATGATTACACAGGAGATTACGGAAGTGATTGCAGGAGCTAAGGCGCAGAAAAAGAAGAAAGAGGCACGAAAGGAGGTCCTTAGTGTTGACTGAGATACAGAAAGGCAGAATCGTTCAGGTTATGGGACCTGTGGTGGATGTGGTATTTGACCGGGGAGAGCTGCCCTTTATCAAGGATGCTCTGGAGGTTTCCTGTGAGGGAAAGCGAAGGGTGATGGAGGTGGCGCAGCATATCGGCGGCAATACCGTACGCTGCATTATGCTTGCATCCAGCGACGGGCTTTATAAAGATATGGAAGTGATTTCCACGGGGAAGGGAATATCGGTTCCTGTGGGAAAAAAGACCTTGGGACGCTTGTTTAATGTATTTGGGGATACCATAGACGGCGGAGAATCCCTAGGGCAGGAGGAACATTGGAGTATTCACAGAGAGCCGCCAAGCTTTGAGGAACAAAGTCCCGTGGCAGAGATGCTGGAAACCGGAATCAAGGTGATCGATCTTCTGGCTCCCTATACCAAGGGCGGCAAAATCGGTCTCTTCGGCGGTGCCGGAGTGGGAAAGACAGTGTTGATTCAGGAGCTGATCCGCAATGTGGCAACAGAGCATGGAGGATACTCCATTTTTACCGGTGTGGGAGAGCGTTCCCGAGAGGGAAATGACCTATGGACCGAAATGAAGGAATCAGGGGTTTTGGAAAAGACGGCATTGGTGTTCGGCCAGATGAACGAACCCCCCGGAGCCCGTATGCGGGTAGCGGAGACGGGACTTACCATGGCGGAATATTTCAGGGATGAAGAGCATCAGGATGTGTTGCTTTTTATTGATAATATCTTTCGATTTGTACAGGCGGGCAGCGAGGTTTCCGCACTTCTGGGACGGATGCCCTCTGCGGTGGGATATCAGCCCACCCTTGCAACGGAGATGGGAGACCTTCAGGAGCGTATTGCGTCCACCAAGAAGGGAAGCGTTACCTCGGTGCAGGCGGTGTATGTGCCTGCGGACGACTTGACGGACCCGGCTCCCGCGACTACCTTTGCCCATCTGGATGCTACCACGGTGCTTTCCAGAAAAATTGTGGAAAAGGGCATCTATCCTGCCGTGGACCCTCTGGAGTCCACCTCCCGGATATTGGAGGAAGATGTAGTGGGAAAGGAGCATTATGAAACGGCAAGAGCCGTTCAGGAGATGCTTCAGAAATATAAAAGCTTACAGGATATCATTGCCATTTTGGGTATGGAGGAGCTGTCCGAGGAAGATAAGGTGACGGTGTACCGCGCCCGCAAGGTGGAGCGTTTTCTCTCCCAGCCCTTTCATGTGGCGGAGAATTTTACCGGCGTGCCGGGGAAATATGTCCCCGTAAAAGAGACAATCAGAGGATTTCAGGCGATTATAAACGGCGAGATGGACCGGTATCCCGAGAGCGCGTTCTTTAATGTGGGGACCATTGATGAAGTCATCGAGAAAGCAGGCAGAATGGAGGCTTGATTTGAGCGTATTCGGATTAAAAATTATTGCTGCGGATAAAGTTTTTTATAGTGGCAAATGCCATAGTATCATTGTGCCCGCATTGGACGGGGAACAGCAGATTATGGCGCATCATGAGGATATGGTCATTGCTACCAGAGAAGGAAAAGTGCGTTTTCGGGAGGAGGAAAATGCTCCCTGGCAGTATGTGGTGGTGGGAATCGGATTTGTTCACATTGTGAACAATCGCGTCACCATGCTGGCGGATACGGCGGAGAGACCGGAGGATATCGACAGGGTCCGCGCCGAACAGGCTCTGGAGCGGGCAAAAGAGCAGCTTAGGCAGAAGCAGAGCATTCAGGAGTACCGTATCTCGAAAGCGTCCCTTGCCAGAGCTATGGTACGCCTTCGGGAAGCCGGAAAGCGGGATGACAATAATTAGGTGAAGGAGTTTGACATGATTCACAAGGGAATCGGAAAACGGCGGGCAGTGCTTATTTTATCGTTCCTGCTGCCGGTGATTATTATATTAGGCATTTTTATCATACAGGGCATTTATCCTTTTGGAAAGCGGAGTTTTCTCTTCTCCGATATGTACCATCAGTATATGCCTTTTTTTAGTGAATTCATGAGAAAAATCAAGGGCGGGGAGGGACTGTCCTATTCTTACAATGTGGGAATCGGTTCCAATTTTCTTGCCCTGTATGTGTATTATCTGGCAAGTCCGCTGCATTGGCTTGCCTTTCTGGTGCCTCAGGCGCACCTGATGGAATTTATGAGTTATTTAGTGGTGGTGAAGCTGGGACTTTGCGGGCTGACCTTCTGTCTGTATCTGCAGCGGCATTTTCACAGAGATGACTGGGCAGCGCTGCTGTTTTCCGCTTTTTATGCCATGTCGGGATTTATCGCCGCTTATAATTGGAATATTATGTGGCTGGACTGCGTGGTTTTGTTCCCCCTTGTCATATTAGGGCTTGAAAGGCTGGTGCAGGAGGGAAAAGGTCTGCTTTACTGCATTATGCTTTCTCTGTGCATATTGACCAATTACTATATTTCCATCATGATATGTATTTATCTGGTGCTCTATTTTATCGTGCTGTTTGTCAATGAGCGGAAGCCTTTCCGCATGCATTTGCAAATGATAGGCCGGTTTGCGCTATATTCCCTGCTGGCGGGAGGAATGGCGGCGATTCTGCTGATTCCGGAAGTCTGTGCCATTCTTGCCACGGATTTTGGAGATATGGATTTCCCCAAAAATCTGGTTTCTTATTTTTCGGTGCTTGATATGCTGGCAAGGCATTGTATGTGCGTAGCCACGGAGAGGGGATTGGACCATTGGCCCAATATTTACTGCGGCGTGGCGGTATTTTTATTTGTGCCTATGTACGCGTTGAATGAAAAGATTCCCATAAAAAAGCGCTTCTGCCATTTGGCGTTAATGGGAATCCTTCTTTTGAGTTTTGCCACCAATATGCTGGATTTTATCTGGCATGGCTTTAATTATCCGGATTCTCTGCCTGCAAGACAATCCTTTATCTATATTTTTCTGGTGCTTGCCATGTGCTATGAGGCGTACAGGCATATGGGGGAGACTTCGGAAAAACGGATTCTGCACTGCTATCTCGGAGCCGTGGCGTTTCTGCTTTTCTGTGAAAAATTCATCGACCATGAAGATTTCGTATTGGGAGTGAAATTTCTGACCCTGATGTTTGTGACGGCATATGCGGTTTTGCTCTACTTGTACCGCACAAAAACGCGCAGGGGTGTAAAGCTTACGGTGGCGCTTCTCTGTGTGGCGGCGGTGGCGGCGGAGAGCAGCGTGAATCTGGCGAACACCAGCTTTGGAACCACGGACAGGGACGCCTATTTGAAACCGATAGAGGACTATGGGCTTTTGTATGAATACGCAAAAGAGCAGGAAGAAGGCTTTTACCGTCTGGAAAAATTCAGCCGGAAAACCAAGAATGACGGAACTCTTGTGGGATACCCCACCGCGTCTGTGTTTTCTTCCACCATGAATTCTGCGGTCATGGATTTATATGAGCGGTTTGGCATGCGCCACAGCAAGGTCTATTACGGTTTTGACGGGGCAACGGCATTTACCTCCATGCTGCTGAATGTGCATTGGATGTTTGGGGAAAGGGGAGAAGGAAGCCTTGGGAAGGATTATGAAAATTATCTCTATACCTATAGGGAGAAATGCGGGGATGTGGAAATTTACTCCTGTGAGGCGGCGCTCCCCTTTGGCTATGTGGCGCCGGAGGGCTATGACCTTCCCGATACGGGGCTGGGAATCGTTCTGCAGAATCAGATGGTAAAAGACTTAGGCGCCTCCGGAAAGCTGTTTGAGGCTGTAAGAACGCAGTCCTCAGGGGATGATGTGACGCTCACGGCTCCGGAAAACGGCGTTTATTATGCGGAGATTGGCAGTAACGGAACCAAAAAGGTGTCGGTGATCGGCGGACAGATGGGAAGCATAACTTACGGGGATTTGACCAAGGGTTCCATCTTGTATCTGGGATATCTTTACAAAGGGGACAGAATCACTCTGACGAACGGGGACGAGGAAGATACGACGCCGGGTGTGTCGGCAAGCGGATTTTTGTTAAAGGAGGACACCCTGCGCAGTGTGCAGGCGGCGTTATCGGCAAATCACATGGAAAATGTGACATATGACAGTACCCATATTGAGGGCGAGATTTCCTTAAGCGAGCCGGGAAGATTGATTTTATCCGTCCCCTATGAAAAAGGATGGAGCATTCTGGTAAACGGGGAGGAAAGGACGCCGGAGCTGTTTGGAGAGAGCCTGATGGCGTTTGATTTACAGCCCGGGGAATATACAATAAAGATGCATTATGTGCCGTACGGACAATGGGCGGGAATCTGGGTGAGCATGGCAGCGACGGTCGTATTTGTGGCGATTGCCGTTTTAAAAAGATTTCAAAATTCTAAACAAAGTATTAAATAAAAAAAGTTTTATTGATTAAAAAATGGAATCTCTTTACAATAGAATTTATTGGAAGGAGTGAGGCAGAATTGAACAGTATGATTCAAACGATTACGGGAAACTTAAAAGAATTTAAGCGGGATTCCATAGCCACGCCGGTTTTTATGATTTTTGAGGTGGTTATGGAGATGATTATTCCCCTGATGATGGCGTCCATTGTGGATAACGGCGTTGACAAAGGGGACATGGCGCACATTTACAAAATGGGCGGCATGATGTTTGTGGCGGCGCTCATCGGGCTGACCATGGGCATTTTGGGCGGCAGATACGGAGCAAGGGCTTCCGCAGGGCTTGCAAGGAATCTGCGGGAGAAGATGTATGAAAACATCCAGACATTTTCTTTCTCCAATATTGACAAATTCAGCACGGCGGGACTTGTGACAAGGCTTACCACGGATGTGACCAATGTGCAGAACGCCTACCAGATGATTTTACGAATGGGAATCAGGGCGCCTTTCAGCCTGATTATTGCCATGTTTATGGCGTTTACCATCAATGCAAGGCTTTCCAGCGTTTATCTGGGAGCGGTGATTTTTCTGGGAGTATGCCTGTTTTTTATTGTCCGCCGGACCATGAAGTATTTTAATCAGGTATTTAAGAAGTATGATGATCTGAATGCCAGCGTGCAGGAAAATGTATCCTCCATCCGCGTGGTAAAAGCCTTTGTGAGGGAGGACTATGAAAAAGAGAAATTTACTTCCGCCAGCGGCAATCTCTATCAGATGTTTGTGAATGCGGAAAAAGGCATTGTGCTGAATATGCCTATTATGCAGGTTACGGTATATACCTGTATTTTACTTATCAGTTGGCTGGGAGCCAAGATGATTGTTGTAGAGGGGCTTAAGACAGGGCAGTTGATGAATCTTTTGACCTATTGCATGAATATCCTCTCGAGTCTGATGATGCTTTCCATGATTTTTGTGATGCTGACCATGAGCGCTGCCAGTCTCAGGCGTATCGGGGAAGTGTTGACGGAAGAAGCAGACATTGTGAATCCCGAAAATCCCGTTACTCAGGTGAAGGACGGCAGCATAGAATTTAAAAATGTGAGTTTCCGATATCACAAGAACAGTGAGGAGCCGGTGTTAAGCGATATCCGGCTTCAAATCCGGCCGGGTGAGACCATCGGTATTCTGGGAGGAACCGGCAGCGCCAAAACCAGTCTTGTCAATCTGATCAGCCGTCTCTATGATGTGGATGAGGGACAGGTGCTTGTGGGAGGCGTGGATGTCAGGGAGTACGATCTTGATACCCTGCGGAATGCCGTTTCCGTGGTGCTGCAGAAAAATGTGCTGTTTTCGGGAACCATTCTGGAGAATTTAAGATGGGGAAATGAAAATGCTACTGAGGAAGAATGTATCAGGGCTTGTAAGCTTGCCTGCGCAGACGAGTTTATTAAAAAGATGCCGGAAGGGTATCATACTTACATCGAACAGGGAGGCGCCAATGTATCGGGTGGACAGAAGCAGAGGCTTTGCATTGCGAGGGCGCTGTTGAAAAAACCACAGGTGCTGATTCTGGACGATTCCACCAGTGCAGTGGATACCGCCACGGATGCCAAAATCAGAAAGGCATTTGCGGAGGAGATTCCCGGCACCACCAAGCTTATCATTGCCCAGCGCGTATCCAGCGTAAGCGCCGCGGACAGGATTATTGTGATGGATGACGGAAAGATAAGCGGGTTCGGCACCCACGAAGAACTGTTAAAGCAGAATGAAATTTACAGAGAGGTATACGAATCCCAGACCTTGGGCAGCGGTGACTTTGATGAGAAGGAGGATGAACTGTAATGGCGGAAAATGTAAAACAGGTCAAGATGGGACCGGGCGGCAGAAACCGCGGACCCAGACCGAAAATCCAAAATCCCGGAAAACTGTTTCGCAGACTGATGTCCTATATCCTGAAAAATTACAGTCTGCATCTTTTGGTGGTGGTAGCCTGCATTTTCATCAGTGTTCTGGCAAATGTGCGGGGAACCATGTTTACCAAGACCTTAATTGACGATTACATCACTCCCATGCTGGAAAGCGGAAATCATGATTTTACGCCGCTTTTGCATGCTATTTTACAGGTGGCGGTATTTTATCTGATAGGGGCGCTTTCCACCTATATTTACAACCGTATTATGGTAAATGTGTCGCAGGGAACTTTGCGGAATCTGAGGAACGATATGTTTACCCATATGGAAAATCTGCCCATCAAATATTTTGATACCCACGCCCATGGCGATATCATGTCTTTGTATACCAATGACATTGATACCCTGCGACAGATGATAAGTCAGAGCATGCCCCAGCTTTTTTCCAGCGCCATTACCATTGTCAGCGTATTTGTCAGCATGGTGATGTTAAATATTCCCCTGACGCTTCTGACCCTTTTCATGGTGGGGGTTATGCTGTTTTGTTCAAAGAAGGTGGCAGGGCTTTCCGGCAGGTTTTTTGTGGCACAGCAGCGTGATTTGGGCGCGGTGAACGGCTATATAGAGGAGATGATGGAAGGGCAGAAAGTGGTCAAGGTATTCTGCCATGAGGAAAAGAGTAAGGAGCAGTTTAAGGAGTTGAACAATCAGTTGTTTCACAGCGCTTTCAATGCCAATCAGTTTTCCAATATTCTGGGTCCCATCAATTCACAATTGGGCAATGTCAGCTATGTGCTGTGCGCCATGGTGGGAGGCATTTTTGTGTTGAACGACATAGGCGGTTTTTCCGTAGGAGGTCTGGGGAGTTTTCTGACCTTTAACAAAAGCTTCAATATGCCCATCAATCAGGTGAGTATGCAGTTTAACAGTATTATCATGGCTCTGGCGGGAGCGGAGAGAATCTTTAAACTTTTGGACGAGGAGCCGGAGAAGGATGAAGGCTATGTAACTTTAGTCAATGTAAAGAGGGAAGGCGACAAGCTGGTAGAGACTTCCGAGCGCACGGGAATCTGGGCGTGGAAACATTTCCATCAGGCAACGGGGCTTACGGATTATGTGGAGCTCAAGGGAGATGTGACTCTGGACGATGTGGACTTCGGGTACACGGAAGACAAGATGGTGCTGCACAATATTCAGATATATGCGACGCCGGGACAGAAGATAGCATTCGTAGGTTCTACCGGCGCGGGCAAGACCACCATTACCAATCTGATCAACCGGTTTTATGATATTCAGGATGGAAAAATACGGTACGACAACATTAATATCAATAAAATCAAGAAAGCGGATTTGCGGCGTTCTCTGGGCATAGTGCTTCAGGACACCCATCTGTTCACCAACACGGTGATGGAAAATATCCGTTACGGCAGGCTTGATGCTACGGACTCTGAGGTAATCGCGGCGGCGAAACTTGCCAATGCGGACAGTTTTATCAGAAGACTGCCGGAGGGTTATAACACGGTGCTGACCGGAGACGGTGCAAACTTAAGTCAGGGGCAGAGACAGCTTCTTGCCATAGCCAGGGCGGCAGTGGCGGACCCGCCTGTACTCATTCTGGACGAAGCCACCAGCTCCATTGACACCAGAACCGAGAAAATCGTCCAAAGCGGCATGGATAAGCTGATGAAGGGGAGAACGACCTTTGTTATTGCCCACAGACTGTCCACCGTAAAAAACAGCGACTGCATCATGGTATTGGAGAACGGACGGATTATCGAAAGAGGAATGCATGACCAGTTGATTGAAGAAAAGGGCAGATATTATCAGCTCTATACGGGGAACAGCATTGCGGGATGACAGAGAGAAAAATTCACAAATAATTTACAAGTATAGGAAATTTTTTGTTGGAAATGACTGCCATTGTATGGTATAATAATTTTATTCAGGGCATAGCGTGAAAAGGGACGGCATTTATCAACTGTCCGTGCCCGCAGTTGAGGAAAGAGAGGCAAAGAGGTGGAACTTAGAACAGCAGTATCACCAAGGGATGTGAAACATTATACTACGGAACGCCTGAGAGAAGAGTTTCTGATTCAGAATCTTTTCGTGCCGGGCGAGATTAAGCTGGTATACAGCCACATTGACAGAATCATCACAGGTGCGGCAGTACCCACAAAACCCATTACCTTAACGGCAGGGGACGAGCTTCGGGCGGAGTATTTCTGCCAGAGGCGGGAGCTTGGGGTCATCAATATCGGCGGCGCAGGCACCATTACCGTTGACGGCAAGGTCAACAAGATAGGCTTCAAGGAAGCAATGTACATTGGAATGGGTTCTAAGGAGATTATCTTCGCAAGCGAGGATGCAGGGAATCCCGCTAAGTTTTATTTAAATTCCGCCCCCGCACACATGACTTATCCCACGGTGGTTATCAAACCGGAAGGGCAGCCCGAGGAAGGTGTGGTCATAGTGAAGGATGAGAATAAGGTGGAGCTTGGCAGTTTGGAGGATGCAAATCACAGAGTGATCTGCAAATATATTCTTCCCGGTCAGGTGGAGAGCTGTCAGTTGGAAATGGGAATGACAAAGTTAGAGCCGGGCAGCGTGTGGAATACCATGCCCTGTCATACCCACGACAGGAGAATGGAAGTATATTTGTATTTTGAGATGCCGGAGGATGCCTTTGTGATGCATTATATGGGCGAGCCTACGGAAACCCGCCATATTGTCATGAGAAATGAGGAGGCTGTGATTTCCCCCAGTTGGTCCATTCATTCGGGATGCGGTTCCAGAGCATATACCTTTATCTGGGGCATGGTGGGCGAAAATCAGGACTTTGACGACATGGACGGCGTGGCAAACAAGGACTTGATGTAAGTATCAAAAGCAATAGGAGATTGCGGAACCCGTACAATGCAGATTTCGCAAAGACCTAAATAAAATAAAAAAGGAGATTAACCAATGTCAGAATTTACAAATTTTTCTCTTGAGGGCAAGGTAGCTCTTGTCACAGGTGCATCCTATGGTATCGGATTTGCGATTGCATCCGCGTATGCCGAGGCAGGCGCAACGATTTGTTTCAATGATATCAAGCAGGAGTTGGTGGACAAGGGTCTTGCGGCATATGCCGAGAAAGGCATCAAGGCTCACGGTTATGTCTGCGATGTAACCAATGAGGAAGCCGTAAATGCTCTGGTGGCTCAGATTGAAAAAGAAGTGGGTGTAATTGATATTCTGGTAAACAATGCCGGAATCATTAAGCGTATCCCTATGACCGAGATGACGGCAGCAGAGTTCAGACAGGTTGTGGATGTGGATTTGAACGCACCTTTCATTGTTTCCAAGGCAGTCATTCCTTCCATGATCAAAAAGGGACACGGAAAGATTATAAACATCTGTTCCATGATGTCAGAGCTTGGCCGTGAGACCGTATCCGCATATGCGGCTGCAAAGGGCGGTCTTAAGATGCTCACCAGAAATATCTGCTCCGAGTATGGTCAGTACAATATTCAGTGTAACGGCCTTGGACCGGGTTATATTGAGACTCCTCAGACAGCTCCTCTGCGTGAGGTTCAGCCGGACGGCAGCAAGCATCCTTTCGATCAGTTCATCTGTGCAAAGACTCCTGCAAACAGGTGGTTGAAGCCGGAAGAGCTTACCGGTCCCGCAGTATTCCTTGCATCCGAGGCATCTAATGCGGTAAATGGTCATATCCTTTATGTTGACGGCGGTATTCTTGCTTATATCGGAAAACAGCCCGGTTAAGTTTTTGGATTGTTTGTGCCGCCGAAGCGGCATGACGGGAAGGGTGTAAATAAAAATGAAAATTGCATTGATTAACGAAAACAGTCAGGCAGGAAAGAATGAGTTGATTTTTGAAACCCTTAAAAAGGTGGCAGAACCTCTGGGACATCAGGTGTTTAACTATGGTATGTGCGGAGCCGAAGATCCTAATTCCCTGACTTATGTGCAGAACGGCATTCTGGCAGCAGTGCTGATTAACTCCGGTGCGGCGGATTTTGTTGTGACCGGATGCGGCACGGGCGAGGGTGCGATGTTAGCCTGCAACTCTTTCCCCAAGGTATTATGCGGTCATATTGAGTCACCGCTTGATGCTTATCTGTTTACCCAGGTAAATGACGGAAATTGTGTTGCCCTGCCTTTTGCCGAGAATTTCGGCTGGGGCGGCGAGCTGAATCTGCAGTATATCTTTGAAAAATTGTTCTGCGCTCCCGGGGGCGGCGGCTATCCCCCCGAGAGAGTGGTTCCGGAGCAACGCAACAAAAAAATTCTGGATCAGGTGAAAGAAGTTACTCATACCGATATTATCACCATTTTGCAGAATTTGGACAGCGAGCTGGTAAAAGGCGCATTGTCCGGACAAAAATTTGCCGAATATTTCTATGACAACTGCAAGGATGACAAAATTGCAGCCTGTGTAAAAGAGATTTTGGCCTAGTGCGAAGTTTTTTCGCACACAAATTTGAGTCGCTGCCGAGTGCAGCAGAAAAGAGGAAAACATGAACGCAGTTTTAGAGCAGATCAGTAAAATAGGTATTGTTCCGGTTGTTAAGATTGACAATGCAGCAGATGCGCTTCCTTTGGCGAAGGCTTTGTGTGCAGGAGGACTTCCCTGTGCAGAGGTTACCTTCCGTACCGATGCGGCAGCAGAAGCCATTAAGATTATGACCGACAACTTCCCTGAGATGTGTGTAGGCGCAGGTACCGTTCTGAATGCAGAGCAGGTAGATGCAGCCGTAGCAGCAGGTTCTAAATTTATCGTAAGCCCCGGCTTAAATCCCAGAACCGTAAAGTATTGTATCGAGAAGAATATCCCCATTACACCCGGCACCTCAAGCCCCAGCGATATCGAGCAGGCTATCGAGCTGGGCTTAGATGTAGTCAAATTCTTCCCTGCAGAGCAGTCCGGTGGTCTGGCAAAGATTAAGGCTATGGCAGCTCCCTATGTAAACATGAAGTTCATGCCTACCGGCGGCGTAAATGCAAAAAACCTGACTTCTTATCTGGACTTCCCCAAGATTATCGCCTGCGGCGGTTCCTGGATGGTTCCCGGCGATTTGATCAACGCCGGCGAGTGGGATAAGATTGAGCAGTTGACCAGAGAAGCGGTACAGACCATGCTTGGATTTGAACTTGCACACATCGGCATCAATGCGGAGAATGCGGCAGAGGCTGAAAAGGCTGCCAACCGTTTTGCATTTATCTTCGGCATGCCCGCAAAAGTCGGCAACAGTTCTGTATTTGCAGGTACGGCAGTAGAAGTTATGAAAGAGCCTTATCTTGGAAAGAACGGACATATTGCAATCAGAACCAACTACATAGTAAGGGCAATGAATTACTTAAGCAGCGTTCTGGGTGTTGAATTTGACGAGTCCACAGCCAAGAAGGATGCAAAGGGCAACTTAAAGGCTATTTATCTGAAAGAAGAAATCGGCGGTTTCGCTGTACATCTTGTTCAGAAATAAGACAGATGAAATCTTAGAGGGCAACTGTTTGGAATCAATTGTGAAAAAATTATGTGATTCTGAATGGTTACAAATATAAAAAAAGAAAGGAATCAACAAAATGGCAAAAGTAATTACCATGGGTGAGATTATGCTGAGACTTTCCACCCCCAACAATGAGAAGTTTATTCAGGCAGATGAGTTCGACATCAATTATGGCGGCGGCGAGGCTAATGTAGCAGTTTCTCTTGCTAATTATGGTCATAATGCAGAGTTTGTAACTGCCGTACCTGACAACGAGATTGGTGAGTGTGCAGTTGCTGCACTTAGGAAATATGGAGTTGAAACCAAGCATATTGCAAAATGCGGTGAGAGATTGGGTATCTATTATCTGGAGACCGGCTCTTCCATGAGACCTTCCAAGGTTGTTTATGACAGAGCGCATTCTTCTATTTCTACTGCTACAGAAGCAGATTTTGACTTCGACGCTATTTTTGAAGGCGCTGATTGGTTCCATTTTACAGGAATCACCCCCGCTGTATCCGATGCTGCGGCAGAACTGACCGAGAAGGCTCTGATTGCTGCTAAGAAGCATGGCGTAAAGGTTTCCGTAGATTTGAACTTCCGTAAGAAACTGTGGTCCTCTGAGAAAGCTCAGAAGGTTATGACCAATCTGATGAAGTATGTTGATGTCTGCATCGGAAACGAGGAAGATGCGGAATTGGTACTTGGATTCAAGCCCGGCGACACTGATGTTACCAGCGGAGAGCTTGAACTTGCCGGCTATAAGTCCATTTTCGAGCAGATGGTTGAGAAGTTCAACTTTGAGTATTGCGTATCTTCTCTCCGCGTAAGCCACTCTGCTTCCGATAACGGCTGGTCAGCTTGCATTTACTCCAGAGATACCAAGGAATTTTATCATTCCAAGGAGTACAGCATCCATCCCATCGTTGACCGTGTAGGCGGCGGTGACTCCTTTGCAGGCGGTGTTATTTGCGGTCTGGTTGACGGCAAGAATTTCAAGGATGCTCTTGAGTATGGTGTGGCTGCATCTGCATTGAAGCATACCATTCCCGGCGACTTCAATCTGGTATCCAGAAAAGAAGTTGAGACTCTGGCAGGCGGCGACGCTTCCGGACGCGTACAGCGCTGACGGAATGAAGATTTTCTAAGGTTGGAAAGTATTCCAACCTTAGCGCTAAAGCGCATGGAAAATCTAAATCATTCCGCGAAGAATCCGCTTGCGGATTCTTCCGAATTGTATCAATTTATAAGTGTCTGTGCCGCCATGGGCGGTATGACGGAAGTATGAACGCAGTGCAAAAATGAAGTAAAAAATGAAATAAGAAAGGCTGTCGCAGGATGCGGCAGCCTTTTTGTCAGGGATATTATTTGATTACCAGATGTTTTTAATAGGTGTTTCGTCCGTGTCGCCCGTGCTCTTGATGACTTCACGCAGAGCGTTGATACATTCCACAAACCGCCCATATGCCTCATGAGTCAGTTGGAAATGGTGTAATGCCGCTTCATCATCATGGTCTTCCTTGGCATACCAGGAATCGCAGGCATGCTGGTGAACTTCCTCGTGCGCCTTTGCAAGCTCCTGCAGTTCCTTGGAGCCTGCAATGCGTGGATCGGTCTGGGCAGCTATCCATTTGCCCAGCTTACAGCCTTTGGGATTGTTCAACTGCTCGATGCGGAGATGTTCAAATTCTGCAATATTGCTGTATACACGCCATGTAAAGATTAAATGGTCGATTTCAAATACTGTAATCCAATCCAGAGTGGTAAGCTTGGAATTGTGCCTTGCCATATCGCTTCTGGCATTGTCGATATCGCGGGAAATGCGGTACATATGGGTGCCGGTGGTAGAACAGTCTTCACCCAGAGTTTTATAGCTGTCCGTCATGGTCTCAATATCGGAGATAAAAGATTTTGTCAGGGTAAACTGATTATTGATTTCGCTATAAATACTGTCGATTTCCTTATTAATGGCATTCAACTGGTTATTCATGACCTCCATGTTTTTAACGGATTTGTGTACGCTGGAGTTACCGTCCTGAAGCTGCTTGGTGGTCTGTTCCACAGAGGCGGAGAGGGAAGTGATGCCGGTCATCAGTTCACCTACATATTTTACGATATCCTCAGCACAGGAAGTGGTATTGGATGATAATTCTCCCACCTGTTGGGCTACCACGGCGAAGCCCTTTCCGGCTTCTCCGGCACGGGCGGCTTCAATGGAAGCATTCAATGCCAAAAGGCTGCTGTTCTGGGCAAGCTCCATGACAATATCTATAATTTTGTTAATTTGCTCCGCTTTCTCTTTGAAAGCCAGCACCTGAGTATTGATATCGGAAATCTGTCTGGAACATTCGTCCACGATACGGATGCTGGAATTCATGCTTTCCGTACAGTTTGTGGAAGTATTCATGACGCTGTGGGAACTGTCCAGAATATTCTGGGCGGAAGACTGGATATTCTGGATGGAATCACCTAAATCCTGACTGGAACTCCGCATGCCGTTGATAGCTACAGTTTGTGAATTTACCTGTTCCAGCATTTCCTTAATAACCGAATTATCGCCAATCTTGCGCATGGAGGCATTCAGCCTCATAACATAGGCATTGTTGGACTCCAACACATATTGAAGCAGATGGTTGTATTTTTCGGCAAATTCCGGATTATGAAACTCTGTCAAATCCAAAGGAGTAAAATCTCCCTCAAACACTCGGTCCATGTATTGCAATAAACGCTTGGTATCTTCTTCATAAAAATTTACGGTTTCTTTCTTACGAAACATATGTGAGCCTCCCATCTCCAAATATGTTGCAAGTCTTATCTATTTAATGTTATCATATTTTTAGCGGCTTGGCTATAAAATTTTTAGGGAAAGGTAAAATTTTCATAAAATTAGAAATGATTGTAAATATTGTTTTGCAGTGTTATAATAAAGAAACTTGGGGAGAATCGGCGGCAGTACCGCAGGCGTAAGCCTGCACTATATGAAAACAGGGTTGGCGAAGTAGTTCCTGTTGTATGTAGGGGTATAAATATGCGGGGGTATAAATATGAAAGAAAGATTACGAAGCAGTACCGTACGGTTTTTACTGTTCAGCATTATATTTATAGCTGTTTTATGTGTCTGTACATTTTCCTTTCTGGCTGTTTACATGAACCGGAAAAGTGCGGAAGCTATTAAAAAAGTGGCCAATATTTATATGTCCAGCGTTAGTGAACAGGTTTCAAGGCATTTTGAGACGGTCATAAGCCTCCGAATGGAGCAGGTGGCGGCTTTGGCGGATATGGTCAGGGCGGGCGATGAAGAAAATACCGAACAGATGTATGCTGCGCTGACTCATAGTGCGCAGGTAAGAGATGTTGATTATCTGGCATTTTATATGAATGACGGAACCATAGAGGACATTTACGGGGAGCATATAGAATCCATCGACCCGCAGCTTTTTGTGAATTCCCTAAAGAGCAAAGAGAAAAAGATTGCGCTGGGCGCTAATGATAAGGGAGAAAAAATCATTTTGCTGGGATTTCCCATCCAACATTCCATAGCGGACGGCAGGGAGTGTATTGCATTAGTTGCCGGCATTCCGGCAAAATACCTTACGGATACTTTGGCTCTTGAGACAAACGACCAGACGGTTTATTCTTTTATTATCAGAAAAGACGGAGATTATGTCATTCGGACCGCCGATGAATATCGTGATAACTATTTTGAACGGGTAGAATCCGTTTACGAAGATATTGACGGAAAAAGTACGGAGCAGTATCTTGCGGAGTTAAAGGCGGCAATGGAGGCGCAGGAAGATTATTCTTCGGTATTTCAAATTTATGGGGAACGCCGGCATCTGTACTGCTCCAGCTTGCCTTCTTCCGAATGGTATCTGTTTACTTTTATGTCCTACGATGCACTGGATAATACCATCAGTGATTTCAGCCGTCATTGGATTTTCCTTGCAATGGGATATTGTATTTTGATTGTAGGTGTTCTATTTTGGTTATTTTCCAGATATTTCAGGATGACCAAAAAACAAATGGCGGCGCTGGAGGAGGCAAAGCAGGCTGCAGAGCGCGCAAGCAAGGCAAAGAGTGAGTTTTTGTCTAACATGAGCCATGATATCCGCACACCTATGAATGCGATTGTGGGACTGACGGCGATTGCCGCGTCCGATATAGATAACAAGCAGAGCGTACAAAATTGTCTGAAAAAGATAACCACCTCCAGCAGGCATTTGCTCGGTATCATCAATGATGTGCTGGATATGGCGAAAATTGAGAGCGGAAAGATGACCCTGAATCGGGAATCCGTATCTTTGCGGGAGCTGATGGATGGTCTGGTGAATATTATACAACAGCAGGTCAAGGTCAAAAAGCAGAATTTTAATGTGAATATTTATGATATTACCGCAGAAAATGTCTGTACGGACGGTGTGAGGCTGAACCAGATTTTACTGAATCTGTTGTCAAATGCGGTGAAGTTTACGCCGGAAGGAGGCTCTATCCAGGTCAGCGTACATGAGGAAGAATCACCCAGAGGCGAAGATTATGTCAGAGTGCATTTTCAAGTCAAAGACAACGGAATCGGTATGTCGCCGGAGTTTAAAGAGCATGTGTTCGAGTCCTTTGAAAGAGAGGACAGCGGCCGCGTACACAGAACGGAAGGCACCGGTCTGGGCATGGCGATCTGTAAATACATTGTGGATGCCATGAACGGAGAAATCACTGTGGAGAGCGAATTGGGAAAAGGCACGGAATTTACTGTAATTCTGGATTTATTGAAAGAGGAAATCAGTGAGGTTGATATGATTCTGCCCAATTGGAACATGCTGGTAGTGGATGATGACAGGCAGCTTTGCGAAAACACAACGCAATGCTTAAAATCCATCGGAATAGATGCGGAATGGACTTTGAACGGAGAAAACGCCCTACGGATGGTGGAGCAGAAACATCAGCAGGGCACGGATTATCACATTATTCTGCTGGATTGGAAACTTCCGGAAATGGATGGAATCGAGACGGCGAGAGCAATCCGCAAGCTTATGGGAGAAGAGATTCCCATTCTGTTGATTTCCGCCTATGATTGGGCTGAGATAGAAGATGAAGCCAGAGCGGCAGGCGTCAACGGCTTTATTGCAAAACCTTTGTTCAAGTCCACTTTATTCTACGGACTCAGACCTTTTGCGGAATCATTGAACGAATCCCATCAGGAGCCTGAGAAGAAAGAGTTTGATTTAAACGGCAAAAAGATTCTGCTGGCGGAGGATTTGGAGCTGAACTGGGAGGTTGCAAGGGAACTTTTGAACGGGCTGGGTCTGGAAGTGGACTGGGCGGAAAACGGTCAGATTTGCCTGAATATGTTCCGAAATTCCCAAGAGGGATATTATGATGCGATTCTTATGGATGTGCGTATGCCGGTTATGAACGGCTATGAAGCAGCAAGGGCTGTCAGGGCGTTAGAGCGTGCGGATGCCGGCAGGGTGCCCATTATAGCCATGACGGCGGATGCATTTTCGGAAGATATTCAAAAATGTCTGGATGCCGGCATGAATGCCCATACGGCAAAGCCCATTGATGTCAGGGAAGTGGCAAGGCTTTTGGAAAAGTATATGGAACAGTGATTGTGGGACAACACGGTTTTAGGCTGTGTTGTCTTCCTTTTTGAAGCACCATGCAAGATTCAACGGAAAGGCTGCCATTACCGGAAGCATGTAGCGTATTAATGCATTTACGGGTGAGATAAGGCAGATTAACACACATCCCGCGCAGGGAAGGAAAAAGAATAAATCCTTTTTCCTTCCCCTGATTAATAGCCGGAAAAACATTCCAATCAGAAGAAAATTGTGCATACCGCAGCTATAGAGTCCCCCAAACAGAGGCAGACGGCTCATCCACAGATGAGTCTGTCTGATTTGTTCCCGTATCTGCCGGTTGTCCAATACAAAGTAGGGAGCAAAATTCATTTTGTCCCATGGCCAGCTTTCGCCGATATCATAGACTCCGATACCTTCCCAGAAGCATTCTCTGTCGGGATAAAAATATCCGTAAGTGTGATTGATAAATGCCTGCACATAAGTATCGGGATGTTTTAGAAACTGCTGCCACCAGACTTGCAGATAGGCTGTCAATGCTTTGGCGTCCGGATAATACACCATATAAGCTTTGACGGGGTCCGCGATTTCCGGTTGATAACTCTGTGCAACCGTTTCAAGATCTGTCTCAAAAATTTCCTCTAAAACCATGCGTTCCTCAGTCGTTATTTCATCATAATGCTCCGTGAGATAACGGGCTGTCTGTTGAAGGGGGACGGAAAGCATTTCCCGGACAGAACCCCGGGACACACCGTATATTTGCCCCAACCCTCCGTTGATCAGAGTACCCAGAATGGCGCCGGCAAGCATGGTAAGGTACACTTGTTTGTATTTCCGGCACAGTAAAAATCCTATTACCACAGAAAACAAAATCAGATGAAGTCCGTTGTTTCGGGAAAATACCATGAGCAGACTGGCAAGGAATAATGCGATGATAAGCAGTCTTTTTCTGCCCCTTCCCTCTTTTAAGTTCTCCTCGGTTATGATATCCGCAGTTACTGCGGCAGAGAGCAGAAATGCGATATAAAATAAGGTATCCTTCACCATGGTATAACCGTACATCTGAAAGACGGAAAAGAAAGAAAAGTAAGCCAATGTTCCCCACCGAATTACAATAGGAGCTTTCATTCGCTTCAACACGGACAGTGTATAGGAAAAAACCAGCCACTGCATCGCATATTGTGTGCCTGTATACAGAAAAAATGCCAGATTATCATGACCGAACAGCCTTTGGCCCAGACGGATTATGCCATCCATGAGAAGAGACGCTGCTACAGGATAATGGGCGTCCCAATTGCCGGAACGCATATGAGATAGCTGCACATAGGCATCTGCCTCCAAGGTGCCCGGAAAAAAGCTGATAAGAACGGGAAGCGAGCTGATAAAAATTACGACAAGGGGCGCGAGGAAGGGATGTTGTTCAAATAACAGTTTTTCCACCTTATTCCTGCAATCCCGGCGAAATATCCGCTGATTATCCAAAAGACCGAAAATGAGCAGTAAAGCTCCCCGGTATAAACAGAAGAAACCTAATAACCCTGCAAAGGTTTTGCAGATTTGGGCAGGGCTCTCGATAAGCGGAGCAAAATTTCCGGATATTTCATAGCTTCTGCCCGTTACGGTGCATATACTGAAAAAGGCAGCAGCCGGAAAGATTCTTTTGTCCCCTTGTAAAGTGCGCGGAATCTTGTTTTGCACTGTCCAAAATGCTGCTGCCAGTCCCAGAAAAATAAATACGGATGCCATTTTCCAGTCATTTCCTGCCAAAGCATAAGTTCCCGGAAAAGCCTGTAGCAAAACTGTCATCCAATGCCGAGGCTGTGATATTTTATTCTGTATTTTCCCGATTTTCAATATTTTTAAACCCTCCATCGCTTTTGGAGCTATTTTTCAATCTTATTCTAGCATCCTATAAGCGGCGACGCAATTATTTATTTTGAATTCTGTCAAAAGTTTCTAATCGTAAAAAATAGGGCAATCAGAAAACAATAATTTTCTGATTGCCCTATCATATTAAAACTAAAATTTTATATCTGTGACTTCTTTATCCCCGAAAAAGATTTTGGAAATAGGGATGTCGCCGAAATATACGGACGGCGTATTGTGTTGAATCAGTGTAATTTTTGCCCAGCCATGACTGCCTGTGGAGTTGGCTCCTGCAATGGTCTGGTGCAAATATTCTTTCCCCCTATATGTGATGGTGGGAACACCGCCGATATATCCGCTTCCGCCGCCGGCACCGCCGATGCCGAGTAAATCCTCATCCAGCCCTCTTGCCGTGGAATATCCTCCGCCATACCAGCCTCCACCGCCGCCACAACCGCCATGGTGATTGTCTTCGTATCCTCCGGTGCCAAAGCTTCCATTATAACCGGCACTGCCTCCCATGCTGATTCCGCCTTCGGTCTGGCTTCCGCCGGTTCCGGAGCTGCCGTCAACCCCAATCCATGAATAGTATCCGGTCGTGCCGTTTTCACCGTTTGCTCCGCCACCGGCTCCACCGTTTCCGCCGGATTCATCAAGGTTCGCATTATAACCGTTGCCACCGCCACCTCCGCCGCCGGCAACAATTAGTATCTCACCTTTTTGATTCAGATAATCCGCTAATGCTCCCTGTCCGACTATGGACTTGGCAATATGTGTAGCACCGCCGCCATTGCCATAGTACATACCGTTTTTGAACAGTCCGGAGCTTCTGCCGCCTCCGTTTGCTCCGCCATATCCTATGGGATAAGTTCCGTCAAAACTGCCTTGATAGGAAGTTCCGCCCACAACAATATAGAGTTGTTCTCCTTTTTTCAAAAGTACATATCCATGGCTTCCTCCGCCATATCCTCCCGGTTTTTCTTTAGCGGCGCCCATATCTTCTGAGGGAAGTCCGCTTCCGCCGCAGGCTCCGTATGCCTCCAATTTGTAAAGACCATCGGAAGGAGCCGTAAAGACCTGATTGGTAAAGCTATGTCCATCTCCGTTATAAACAAAAGTTTGTGAAAAGTCTGCCATGAATCAATCCTCCCTGATCAGATATATCGTGTTGGAATCGTGGGCGGCAGCATCATATTGGGACTGTGTCAATACGACGAAAGAATAACCGTTTAACTTATCTAACTGGTCTTTGAGCATTTTGCCTGCCTTGGCAGATAAGGATATATCTGACTTGGCAGTAGCAAGACTGTCTGTAATACCATTAATGCTCCCTAATTTTTGCTGCAGCGTATTTCCATCATCAAATTCCACATCGGATGCTTTTGTCCAAAAAGAAATTCTCTGCCAGAGCTTGGCTGCCTTGTCAATCAAAACCCGGTGTACTCTGCCGGTTGCCAACTGTTCGTTCACTGTTGCCATAAATTAACCCTTCCTTTCTTTCGGTTTAAATCCAGATTGTACCTTCGTCAACCGACTTCGGCTCGCTGTCTGAAAGTACAAACGGATTTTTCTTTTGTTTGGTAAGTAAATATTCCTGCAAATTATAAATGCGGTTTTCAAGGGCGTTCAAATAATCGGCAAATAATCCGTATATTTCCTTATGCATGCCGATATAATTGCCTGCTTCGGTATATTTGCCCTGTGCTATCAGATTATGATAAGTATTCATCACGCCCATAGCGTTGATATCATTATCCTGAAAAAACAGCATCTTGTCTATGTCATTGGGGTATAGTGATGCAACTGTCATGAAACACTACCCCCAATCCATAAGTCACCCTCTTCACAATCGTCAGGTTCCTTTTCGTCCAGAAATACCGACTGCTGCACCTGTCGGGCATATTTCTGTGTATTATAGATTTCCTCTTCCCATGTACGAAAAGTGACTGCATCCACAATATACTGTCCCAATACATCTTTGTTGTTATCAATAATCCGGGCAGCCTGACCATAAAGCCCCTGTTCCTGAAGCGTTTTAACCTGATTGATTACGGATGCGATGCTGTCATCTACATTTTTAAAGTTGTGCCTTGTGATTTTTTCCGTTGGGAAATTGCTAAATTCGTTTTCATATTGTGTCATGATTTTTTCTTTCATTGCCTCCTTTTCCAAGAATCAGACTGCTCAATTTTTCAACCTGTGCCTCCAAATCGGAGATTCTCTTATCCTGCGATGTAATCTGAGTTTGCTGCATCTGTATCATTTTTATCATTGGTGCGATAAATTCATCATATCTTAGGGAATAGAGATATTCACCATCTACGATTTGCTCTTTTTTCACCTTTTTGGTTTTGATAACTGTTTCGCCGTTCTCGTCTTTATCTTCGTATGATTCCTCTTCCTCAATGGTAACGGTTTTGGGAGATTTGACAAATCCGCCGAAATCCGTGGAATCCATTCCAAGGGTTTCCATGAGTTCTTCGATATCCTGCGATATCAGCCCCCAATGGGTTCTCCCGGAAGTGCCATTGTTCATCTTATAGGATGACGGTTTAAGACCCATGATGAAATCTTTTGTTTTCTCATTTGTAAGTGACTCTATGTCGTGCTTCTCATTTCGGTCGGAGGTTTGGATTGTGCCGGTAACTGCGTAGATATTTCGCCATTTTGTTGTTGAATCACCCAAATCCAATGTTCCATAAGTAGCTACATCGTTGGTTACGCTATAGCCCTTAAAAACTGTGCCCGCAAAAACCCATTCATTTCTACTACTATAGCGTCCGTTATCATAAACATATCCGCCAGTATCATTTTGCAAAACTATATATGAGCCAGCGGTAATCATTGTATCAGTATTATGGGTTCCAATTTCGCATTGTACATCACCGAAACTTCTCATTGCTATAAAGCAATCAGGCCGTGTATTATCGCTCCCAATACAAACTCTGTAGAAGTCACCGCTATCTGTAGGTACAACTTCACCTATCAATTTATGGACTTTAATTTCATCAACATCAACCAACTCTGCCCCGATTCTGCCATAGTTGCTGATACCAGGTTTTGAACCATCTTTCAGTTTAACACCTTGGATGTTCTTGGCTTTGACATAGTAAGATGAATCGTTAGTGCCCACCTCACCTCCACCGGGCAAAAGTCTTATATGTTCTGATGATTTGAGATATAAACTACCATTACCAGCAGAGATACTGAGCTTATCGTTTGAATTACTAATAGACATAGCGTCATTAGACCTAAGATTTAAATTTCCTGATGATGAAGAGATGTCTACATCGGAATGGCTATATAAATTCATTGAATTTCTTGATTTAATCGTAATGCTTCGTAAATCGCTATCAGAATCCATATTTATGCCACCACGAAAACTAATGGTATCATCACTTAATTGAATATAAGGAGATATCAAATCATCTGTTCCTTCGGTTATATTTCCAATCTTTAAATTATTCGCATCCATATCAATTTTATAAGATCCGGAAGAATCGAAAATTTTATTTACATTAGTAAGAGGCACTCCATGCATATTACCGTCAAAACCACCGCTTCCAGCTTCATCCTTTGTCCAATTACTCCATGCATTACTTTGGTAAGACCGATAATATTTTTCTCCTTTATCGTACAGATACTGCATTCGGTAACTATCGGCGGTTCGGATTACCAGCAAACCAAACTCTGATATGCTGTCCGGTTTGTTTTTTACGGTGTTTCCGCCAGCTCCATAATAGAAACCCGGAGTAGTCGTGCTGTTTAAATCCTGAGTTGTCAACTTGGTCGGAGCAGGCAAGAAGTCATTTGCACTTTTCCCACCAACGGTTTGTGAATCACCGATAAAATGCGCTTTATTAGCAGAATCCAGCCAAAGAATCCATTTATCGAGTGCTGTATCATGTATTCCTCGATTATATCCGCCACTTCCAACGCCAAATAAAAGTTCATGTTTAGTGTCTGTCCTCTTCGTCTTGAAAAAAGTATCACCGGATGATTTTTCGATGTGTAATTCTCCGGTCATAGTATCGCCGGATTTGGAAACTTTTTGGTCAAGCCCCAAACGATTTTTTATTGCTTCCTGATTGATGGGTCTTATATGTACTGCATTTGACGGCAAATTAGAACTCCCGGTATTATCTCCATCGGAGAACCCGGCAATGTTGAAAAATGTATCTGTACCAGATGCGTCATATGATATATCGATTAATCTGTTTGATTCAGGAAGACTATCTATAACCCCCTTCACAAACTTTTCACTGTCTGATGTATTATCAACATGCCCCAATCCCAATTGTGATTTTGTAACCTTATGAGGATTTGATTCATTGGAAGTATGTTGGGACAAATTTTCTTGCATTTTACTGTCTGTGTCTGTCGCTCTGGATATTTCATTATTCAATTTTCCGGATATCTCGGTTTCCTTTGTGCTGGCTCTCAAAATTTCAGAATCCAATGATTCTTTTGCGGCAGCAAGCAAATCATCCTGACTCCGGTTTTTGATATCGAGCTTATGAAGCTCCGAATCTATGACCATATTGTTTTTGTTGGCCACCGCAACATTATAACGCTCATTGCTTTTAGGAAGCTCCAAATTTTTATAGGTCGAAAAATCTGCCATAAGTTTCTTCTCCTTTCAAATCATAATTCTTCTCCGCTGACAACAGCGGCAAGTTCTTCATGTGTATATTTACCCAGCACGCCGTGGCTGAAGCCGGACAAGGCTTTATGTGTTCCGGCTTCTTTCAACAGCGTTTCATACAGAGGATAAAAACGATACATGGTAATCGTAGTTGTGAATCCCGAAAAATCATGGGAAACGGAAGATATGATATATTGCTGTTCTGTATCGGCATCACTACGCTTGTAGGATACCTTTTTATTCACATCCAGAAAGGGCAGAAGAGCAGTAGTAATGGTAATATTATCGGTCAGCCTGCAATTCTTCCAGTTTTCCCATTTTGCCCTGTCCGCCGCTAAATCGTCGGATGTAATGTTTTCAAATTCGCCGCTTACCTTTATGTCGGGTATTTCCCCTAACTTTTCTACGGTAAAGGGAGAATTGACAACAACGGTCATATCAACGCGGTCACAGTTATAAAGTTTCTGAAAATATTCTTTGGAATACAATTCATATTCTTTCCCATCGGAAGCGGTTACAAATTTTCCGCTTTTTTTCCCGTCAGTCAAAACATTGACGGCATGAACCTGCCATTGCCCCAGTAAATATGCCCGAAACAGATTTTCCCCGTCGATACGCTTTTGCCTGATTTTGAAAGCATATACATTATCCGGTTTCAACGCACCGGCTTTTATCGGTTCGTCATTGGCTTCACTATAGATGCCTATAGCACCGAAACCGTTGATATTAATTCGGGCGTTTTCCTGATTGGCGGAGGGGATTTTTAAACCGACACAATCGCCGTTTGCGTACTTTTCTTCATATCCTGCAATGGAAGCCGTATAGGTATTGTCCGAATAAGAGCATTCATCGCCGTAAAAATCTACCTCTATTACTTTTCCCCACACTTCACAGATATTTTTTACCGCAGTCATATCTACGGAAGTATTTTCCGATATCAATACCCGCTGTAGAAAGGTATTATCTAAGAAAATGTCATCTTCGTAGCACATGGGTTTTAACTGGCATATAAATGTGTTGGCGTCCATGTCAAAGAACATTTCATAGTTGGGATATAAATCACGGAAAGTTGTCAGAATGGATAAAACACTGCATCCCGCGGAGAACTCCTGATCGAAGGGTATGGTATTCCACAGATTCGCATTTTCTTCCCGGTATTTTTCCCAATCCGCGTTATATTCGGGAATCCCTTTGTACGCACCGATATCATCTATCCTGTGATTCGTGATTCCTGCCAGTTCTTCCAATGTTTTTATTACGGCATTGCGGATAGTATGATATTCCACAGGTTCCCCTGTTTCTTCGTTTTCCCTATAAGCAGGATAACGGATGATAAGTGAACCTAACTGACCGTTTTTGGTGCCGTCCAATTTCTTCATAAAATCGGCACAATTAATCGTTAAGCTGTTTGTTGCGGCGTCATAAGTACCAGATGTGTCCGTATAAACATAATATCCGAGCGGATAGTATTTGTATTGTTTTGTTCTGCAGTTATACAGCCCCACAGACAGCCGGATATCTTTATTGAGCCACAGCAGACTGTCCTCAGTCAGTTTTAAATGTTCCGTTAATGTGGGCTGTACAACAAAATTTGCGGTACGCCTCACATCGGCTTCTCCGTTGATGGACATGCTGCCGTTTACGACACCGTGAACGGTTCCTATTATTTTGCCGGAAGACTCTAATACTTCCACTTTCATATCAAGTTTTGGAGATGTGGATTGTGACAGCACAAGCACAAGGTCTTCCTGTGTAATGATATCGGCCATTACTGATTCCACCATTCGGGCGGTACATCCGATAAGCCCAGATAGTATAAATCCTGCTCCGAGTTGACATCTCCAATTTCAACCCAGTTCCAGGATATTTCCCTGTCATTGTAATTCTGTCCCGCATTATCTGTGGGATTTGGCGTCACCTGTACAATCCACATCCTGCCGTCCGGCATCTTCAATATTTTCGGCGCGCCGTCACAAAGGAAATCCATAAAATCCTTCTGGTATTTTGTACGCTGATAATCATATTCTTCGCCGTATGCAAACTCACAGCTTTCTTCCGCAAAAGGCACAAAGGCTCCCGCACAGGCGCCGGTATCATAGTCCGCCGCCGTATTTCTCACGAAAACAGGATATTTACTGTTAAGCAATTCCACGGTGGAAGAAGGAATATTCCGTGTGGTATTGCAGTATCCGTCCGTGATTTCCGTGCTCCATACCGTATTCTCCTCGATCAAGAACATCTTGTGAAACTTAGGAGTGATTTTTGTGGTCGCATAGTTTCCCTCCGAACCGTGTAGTACATTGACTATGGCATATTCCATGGTCTGACCGGAAGCCACAAAATAATCGGGATAATTGATCACAAAATCATCAATATCGTGTATTTCCTTCACGGCGATGGTTTTCCACTTAAATTCCCCTTCCCGTCTGCTTTTCAGGACAATGTGGGAAGTGGTTTCCAGATTCCAGTCCACATTGCCGGCGTTTGTGTTTCCGTTGAACTTAGCCCACAGCACAGTATCAAAATCCCATTCGGCAGGGCATTTGCCGTCTAACACAAAATCCGTATTTTTGGAAACATATAAGTCGTCATATATTCCGTTTTTCAGTTCTATATAATTTATGTTTTCAATATTTGTCGGGGTAAGCGCACATGCTGATTCTCCACCGACAAAATTACTTCCGCATATAAACATGCGCTATCATCACCACCTATTCTTTTTATTTATCCTGCCCGACGGATACCTGTAATTGATAAACATTATTTTTCCGTCTGATGGCAATAGTGACCATATCCTGATTTGTAAATACCTGTTCATCCGAATACAAAATATAGCTGCCGACACCGTTGGGAACCGTCAGCTTAAATCGGAGCATTCCGTCGGTATAAATACGCGAGCTTAATGTCAGTTCAGGATTGCCATGACTCATTTTAAATAATTCCGCAGTCTGCCATAAATGAGTCCCACGAAGGATAACCGTAAAATCATCCTCGATGCAAAAGCCCTCATTGTAATATAAAGTTTTGTCCTGAAGATGAATCATTCCGTCCGCATATTCAAAACTGTCCGTTCCGTTATATTGGATGATAATAAGGTTGCTGGCAACCTGTACGCATCCCTGTGACGGAACGGCAGCAGCGTAAATCCTTGAATAGGTATTAGGATTTTCATATTTCACCATGATTTCCACATATCCGGTATCTATTTCCATACCGTTTACCGTAACGCCGGTACATCTGATACGGTAAACGGTATTGTTTTCCAGTCCGCGGTAGGTATAGCTGACAGAAAAAGAATCAGTCATGGAATTGCTTTCCAGCAGCAGTTTACCGGTGGAATCATATAAATAAAATTTATAGGCGCTGATATCTTCCCATTCGGGAGAGTAATAATAAACGGAAGCCTGAAAAGACGCACCGGTTACTTTCCCGTTTTCCGGAATGTTGCTAAAATAGAACTCAGGCGTCGCAAAAGTATAAAATAGAACTTTATCGGACAGAGGGGATGCGATATTTTCCACATCATATGTCTGTGCCTGAATCACATACTTTTTACCGTTAGTTAATGTATGCGCCGGGATTGTATGCATTAGCGCAAAAGTAGACACCATATCATCAAATACAATGTCATTGGTTTCGTTATCATATATAATGATTCTGTTGGCATAAGCGCGGTTACCCATCCATGAAAGCGCAATCTCATGGTCTTTCTCTGCGTCAAAAGGTTGAATCTTTTGTATGATTGGCCGTGCCATTTTACTCACCTCCTTTTTTATTTTCCGGCAATCCCGACGATATGCAGCCCTTTCAAATCCTCCATAGGCTCCTTGACCCAGACACTCTGACCGGCTTTGAGCGCCAATCCGGGAATGCTGCAGGGTACCGTCCGCTCACTTCCTGCGCTGTCTAAGACTACATATCCTTTCGGGGTAATTCTTTTGATAATTGATTGATAAGTGCGGTCTGATTTGTAATTATTCAGTTTCCTGTCAATCATAATCTGCATTGACTTTAAGAGTTCTTTTCTTAAATCCATTTTTCCTCTCATTCCGCCGCGTAAGCGGCATTTTAATCTTTTCCAATTAATATCTCCGCAGCGGTTCCTGTATTGCCATCTGGCTTAAATGCCCTAATTCTTTCTGTAGGTATTCCACTCCGGAACTGTTTGTGACATTAGGACAGCTTAAGGTGATATTCTGATTCACTACAGGCTGGCTCTGCTGAATGTTATTTATGTTGCTGACCTGATTGGTATATCTGTCCATGCCGATCAGGTCGCTCAGGTCATAAGGTGCCATGCTCAGGAACGGCAGGATATCGTCTGCCTTGGGTCCCAGCGCGGCAAGGCATTTTTCCCACTTTTCCCGCTCAAGGGCGCAGTAGGGGCGTTCCACGGGGCGGGATGCCCTCAGGCCGTCTGCAAGGCTGCCCACCTGTTCCGGGGTTGCAACGGCTTCCCCTTCTTTGAGGATGGCCGGGACTTCCTTTTCCCCAAGCCCTGTTTTCTGTACCAGCTTAAAGTCTTCGTCAAAGCTGTGCTTCCCCACGGGCCCCTGTTTCAGGCCTGTATGGTACCTGCTGACATAGTAGCCGGGGATGTTGCTGTTGCCGAATGCCTTCTTCCATTCCTGCCCGTCCCCGTCGGTATCCATGCCGCTGGCCCGGGCTTTCTGCCTGTTCAGCTCATCGGCATGCTGCTGGGCTTCCTGTCTGGATGCAAAGAGGTTTCCTTTTCTTGTGGCGGTGCTTTCGTCTATGACTTCGTAACCGCCGTCCCTGTCATGGGACAGGCTGCCTCTGGAAGAATCCCCAATCGTTACATTGTCTGCATTGTCCATGGCAAGTGATGCCTGATAGGCGGCATCCACCATCGCCTGCTGGATGGCGATGTAATCATCCTTGAAGCTGTTCAGTTTATCCAGGCGCATGTCAAGGATGTCCCGCTCCCATTCCTGCCCGAGGACCTGTGCGGCAAACAGGTCTTCCTGTTCTTCCTCGTAAGCAGAAGTGATATTGCTCCACTGTTCCTTATAATCTTGGAGCTTATCAATCATGTCGTCAATGGCGCCGGTCTGTGCGTCACGGGCTTCTTCCAGCTTTGTGATGCCCTTTTCGATTTCGGAGATCTGGATTTCATGCCTTACATTTGCGGCCTCGTCCTCCGCGTCACGGATTGCCTGGGAGTCGCTTTCATAGCGCATTCCCCCGGACTCACTGTACACCAGTGCGGTTCTCTGGTTCTTGGCCCGCTCCAGTTCGTACAGGGCTTTCTGAAGGTCAATCTGCCTCTGTCTTTCCCTGTTGGCATCTTCCAGCAGGGTTTTCTGCTGCTCGAGGGCGTCAATCTGTATCCGGTAGCTGTCCTCGACCGCGTCCTTCTGTTTTTCGAGGCTGTCTATCTCTTTATCGAGCCTCCGGGTTACGGCGCTGATGGCCTTGTCCCTGTAGGAGAGTTCCTGGCTGTAATGTTTTTCCAGATGGGAATAGTATTCATCCGCGGAAATCCTGCCTTTGCGGTAGTAATCCTCAATCAGGGCAAGGCGGGCTTGGATGTAGTCCCTGAAGTCCGTATATCCGGCTTCCATCTTTTTGTCCAAAACATTCAGTTCCTTATCAAGGAGGTCGGCCATGGACTGGGCGGCGGAGGTGGCGGTGGAAGAGGCCTGATAAGATAAATCTGTTGCGGCATTTTCAAACAGTAGGTCTATCTTGCTGATATCACTGTACATCTTATCAATGACAGCATCATAATTCGCCTGAGACAAGTCGCCGGACGCCACTTTTGCACGAAGTAATTGGATAGCAGCATCTGCGGAGGCCCTTGCAATTTCTTCAAATGATTCGGCAGCGGCATAGTTCGTTGATGCCAGATAATGATTCGCATCTGCATTATTCTTAATTAGGGCTATCTGGTCAATCAGGTTGTTTAATGTCCTGATACGCATTTCTTCCAGACGGGATTTGGCAAGTTCATCCAGTGACTCCTTATCAAGCTTTAATGCACCGTCCTCAGCTACGAGATAATCAAGCCAGTCATCCCCTGATTCCACAACAGACTGCAGGGTGTCAACAGAAATGGCGCCATTGTTGTTATACTCATCTATGGCGGAAGAGAGGGTATCATATGCCTTTTGGATGGTGTTTATGGATTCCGATACTTTCCCAAGGGCGGTCAGATTGCCCTCGGCATCCTGAAATGCGAAAATATCATTAAAAGCGTCTGCACTTTTAACAGCATCTTTTTGTTTATCTGCAAGAGCGGCGAGTTCGCTATAAAACTCTTTAAAGGCATCAGACCCTTCTTCAATAATAAGTTCGCTATCTCTGATTGCCTGACTTAGTTTGGGATAGCTTTTCAGTGTTTCGGGAGATAATTCCCCGGCTTTAGCCATTGCCATTAATTCTTCTTTTGTTTTTTCCAAATCTTTTTTATCAAAGATGGAATCAAACGCAAGATTGTTCCAGGTGACAGGGCTGTAGAATTCATAAATCATCTTCTGCATGGAAGACAGATAATCATAGGCAGCCTGTTCATCTTCGGTCAAGTCACGGACACTTGCAATAGCTAAAATATTCTTTTTGTATTCGGAAAGGGAAGATAACATTTCCTGACCGTCGGACTGAATCAGGTCAGTTTTCGCCTGAATCAAAGCGCTGATTTCTGCTTCATACGCCTTCAGTTCGCTTTCATCAGTCAGCGTTTCTTTTATTTCACTGTAGTATTGCAGCAAAGCTTCAATATCGATAAGATTGTTTTTCAAATCCAATTGGGCGTAGCTGATACTATAGGTGCTGTCCGGGTCGGCGGATAATCTTTGCTTTAAGTCACTAATGGATGCGTTTCCGCCGGAACTTTGGAATTCTTTATGAAAGGTTTCCTTGTTCTCGCGGTATAAAGACTCTGCAGCTTGTAACTGTTCATCCAGCTTTAACTGTTTTTGTAATTCCAATTCTTTAGTTACCTCGCGGAGTCTGTCTAATTCTTCCTGTTCTGCCCAAGTAGGGTTAGGAAGTGATTCCAATTCTTTTATGGCATTCAGGGTGTTTTGGATTTCGGTTTCTATTTCTTGCAGTTCATTTTTTACATCTGCCCAGTTTTCTTTGGCTTCTGCTAATTTCTCTTTCTGTTCTTCAAGCGATACATCTATTGCATCATACAGCTTGTAAATTCCAAATGTGGCAGCCCCAATAGCGGCAACGGCAGCAGTAATCCATCCAACCGGATTTGTTGCCATCCATGTGACCATAGATTTAGTGGTATTTTTGATGGATATACCTAGACCTTTGAATGCTGTACCCAGACCAAGGGTAGTGCCTGTTGAAGCAGCTTGGGCGGTGGCAACTGTATTAGTGCTTGCGGCATTTGCCAATTCATCAACAGTTGTTTCTAGGAGTTCGCCTTGTAAGCCGTTGGCAACTAATATTGCTTCAATTTGTTCTTTATTAAGAGTAGACTGAGCAATAGCTGATTTAAGTATTTCAATAGAATATTTTTCTCCAATATCGGATAATTCTTCTGTCGCAACTCCTATATTTCTTATACTACTTAGTGCATCTTGAGTCTTGGCGAGAGCTTTCAGTTGCATATATTTTATAAATGAAGTATAATATGAAAAAAGGAGTTATAAATATGTCTGATGAATTAATAGAATTATGTAAAAAATATGAATTAAAATTAGTTGATATGAATAAAGTTTATTGGTTTTTATCAAACAATCAATCAGATGAAGCGATTCGCTATTTAAATCCATTAGTAGGATATGATTGGCAAGTATCTAAAAAAATTGTAGAATTATATAATATGTCTGAACAAGAACAAATTGAAGATGGTAAACAAAGAATACAAAATATAATAAAACAAAGTTTTGAAATAAAAAACGAAAATCAGCCGAAATGTCCTACTTGTCAGTCAACTAATATTAAGAAAATATCAGGCGTATCAAAAGCTGGCAGTGTAGCAATGTTCGGGATATTCTCGCAAAAAGTAAAACATCAGTTTAAATGTAGTAATTGTGGGTATGAGTGGTAGATTTAACATAAATTTATTTTTAAACTTCGATTTTTACCCGTTAGCCGAAACACTGCGGCTAAACATATTACTGAAAATTGTAAAATCGCAATATGCACTATGCGTTATTAGTAAGGCACATTTTACGGCTGTGGCTTGCTAAGAGGATGGGTATGTCTGTGGGGATTGCTCTCTGTTTGCTGCAGAGTGCCGTCCTGCTCGTTGTCCATTGTTAACGGTACTTAGGAACCTATCGGCTCTCGCCAATATTGCCATATACCAACATAATCAATTTTTTCTGCTTTCGCAACCGCATCCTCAGTTAAGGGACTGTGGTTTGATATGTATTAGCCGGTTTTCCGGTCTTACCTGTATGTAAGAAACTTTCGAGCATTTACTCCTCCATGTATCGTTTATACTCCGCTGAAAGTGTTTGCAGAGTCTTATTAAAAACCCCATGTATCCATAGACTTGTAGATAACGCCATTATGTTATTTCCTTATCTATGATTGCCCAACTAAAATCTCCCGCCAGAGTGGTTTTAATTGTGTGTCACCCCATATCACTATGGAGTCAAGCAAAGTTTTTAACGAATTCCGTGATGCCGGCACCTGTTATGCCTATGCCGACGGCCCCCAGGGGACCGAGTTTTGCAGTGACGGCGTCCACTGGGGACAGCAGGCCGTTCAGTGCATCCGCGGCGGCGGTGACGGCGTCGGAATGCACCAGATTGCCCATGACCTTGGCGAAGGTATTGCCGAGCCTGTTGACGGAGCCTTCCCAGTCACCGGCGGATTTTGCCGCCGCTTCCATTGCCGAGCCGCTCCCGGAAGCATAATCATCCAGCATTTTTTCGTAGAGGCTCCAGTTTTCCAGAAGCGCCCTTAACCCGCTGTCCCCGCCGCCGAATGCGCCGGTCAGGTCAGCCCTGCGGGGATCCGACTCTTCCAGAGCGGTATAGGCATTGGATAATTCCTCCAGGACCTGCATGGGGTCGCGGAGGGAGAGGGTTCCCGCCCTGACTTCCTTTAAGGACACCCCAAGGGCCTCACATGCCTGTTCGCACCTTCTTAACGATTCCGCGTCAATGATCTCCCCGTCCCCGGCTTCGCCCTGTATCTGCCTGAGATGCATGAGGATGCTCCGGAAAGCGTCTGCAGCGGCGTTGCCCCCCTGATGGGTGACCGCCATCATGGCAGCCATGGCGGCGGAAGCCCTGTCAATGGAAACGCCGGATTCCGCGGAGCGTGAAGCCGCAGCCGCTGTCGCGGAGGCAAGCTCCCCCATGGAGAGGGCGTTGCGGCGGGCGATATGGTTCTGCCCGTCCAGCACGGCGTTCAGGTCCGCCATGCTGCCCCGGAGCCGGTATGCCGCATCCGTGGCGGTGAGGTAGCTTTCCGCCAGCCCTGCGTCCATGTCCCCGGCAGCCTGTGCGAGGAGGCTCAGTTCCGCCATTTCCCCCGCATTGCCATATCCGGCGCGGTACATCCCGAGGACGGAGGAAAGGTAATCCGGGGCTTTCCTGCCGTATCTGCCCGCCGTATCGAATGCGGAACGGCTGAGGGCGGACAGGTCTGTTTTGGTCAGGTGGCCGGCAGTCTTACTGATGTCGGTAAGCATGCCGCTCATCTGTTTTAACTCGGAGACGGCATTTTTTGCCCCGGAGAGGAACAGTGTGACCGCGGAGCCTGCGGAGAGCCACTGTTTAAAGCCCTGTGCCGCCTGTGAGAGCTGGTCTTTCAGGAAAGTCCCGAACTTCCCGGAAGCGGTCATGGTTTTTTCCGTCTCTTTCAGTGTGTTGTTCAGGGCGTCCGCACCGGGGGAAATGTCTGTCCGGAGCTTTAAACCGTCAAGGCTGCTCTGGAGCTTCTTGATGTCTGCATTGATGTTCTTTTTCGATTTTGCGCTGTCCAGTACAGCCTGGAGCTGTATCAGGAAATCGTTTTTGTCCATATGTGTTGTTGCCTCCTATTGTTTTTGTGTATCAAAACTGCTTTCTGCGGAAGAAGGGATCTGCCCTGTGTCAGAAGGGCGCTGCCCTGCATAAGAAGGGCGCTGCCCTGCATCAGAAGGGCAGTACCCCGCCAATGCTTCCATGACTTTCTTCTCAAAATCTTCCGGATTCTTAATGAGTTCCGTTATCTGTTTATCCACAAACTGCCAAAAGGCAAGTTTCCATTTGATTTCTTTCTGCTTTAAAAGCACCCATCTCAATAATGTAATCATATTTTATATTCCTTCCTGTTTTAGTTTTATTTTAGTCGAAATTACGCTTGCGAATATTTCATATATATATTATAATACTTATGCGCTTCCAAACGGGTAAGCGGTTCGTCTCTTGCCGTATGATTACATACGAGAACTTCCAGAATCAGCGGAGGTGATTTAGTGGAAAATACAAAAGAGGATATATCTTTGAGATGTGGGAAACGATTCTCAAAATTGCCGGAATGATAGTTACTGTAATAAGTACTATTGTTAGAGCAATTGATTTGGTAGATAGATTTAGACATCAAAAAAGCAACCGCCGCTCGCCAAAGTAGTAGGTTGCTTTTTTGATATGTAACTTATAACTGAGGCGAACCGTTGCTCTACGGAGCGCATCTCTTATAAGTTATTATAGTCCCGTTTGCATTTATTTGCAACCCCAACTTTTGATTCCTAATCAATTTCCTCCAGTTCCCGCATTGCCGGCTCTACAATGCTGTGGATATAGCCGTCGCCGCCGCGCTTTTCGTAATCATCGAATAAATCCCAGAATGCGTCCTTCTCCAGTTTTGACCATTTGCCAATCTCTTTATATTTATTATAATAACGAATTAAACTGCTTTTAATTTCTTTAATTTTTGTTTCGTTTTCTTTGGACTGCATATCTTTTAGCGTATTGGCAATATCATTTACCATATGGGTCAGGGACAAAATATCAGACTTGATCATCTCATCATGCCTGATAGATTGCCTGACCGATTCGTTATGTTGTTCCTGAAGCCTTGACAGATCGCCGGATGTCTTGATGAGTAAATTATGTTCTTCGCGCTGTTTTTGCATTCTTCTAGTTTCTAAGCCCAATTTCTCGATTATCCACTCAAAAAGGGAAGTAATTGATTTTACACCGGTAAGAATCACAAAGACAGCAATGAACACAGATGAAAAATTGATTCTTGTTAATTCTACGATTTCAGCCATTTCCTGTAGTCCGCCTTATTCCTTGTTATTTGAAATCTGGCTGATGGCCTGTTTCACTTTATCAAATCCCACCATCGAGCAAAGACCGCTTGCCAGACCCATCATAACCGCACAAATAACATTATTGGTGGTAAAAGGAATGGCGTTAAGCTGATAATATACGGCAGTTCCTCCGCCGCCCACAAAGATGGCGGTAATAAGTGCGATAAGGTTATAGGACAAATTAGCCTTGTCGGCCAAAAGGTTTTTAATGCTCTCCGTCACTAAGCCGCTGATAACGGAAAAGGCAGACAGTAAAATGAAAAATATAGTAATGTTCATAGTATTCATAAGTTCCTCTCATTCCGCCGCATAAGCGGCATTTTAATCAGTGGGATGATACCTTCCTTACATATTTATCTGACACGCTGATCCATCCGGCGCCCGATTTTAAACGCCCCCAGCACCCTTTCGTTTCAACGATGGTGTAGATTACGCCTTTTTTTGCACCGTTTACTTTTACGATTGTACCATTGGGAGTTTTGCGGATATTGAGGTCTTCCAGAAGTTTTACCTGATAAGCGCCGGAAGTTGTATCGTTCCCTAATTTTTTATTGACCTCGTCGGCAATATACTGATGCATACCGTATAAATAATTTCCGGGACATGCTTTTGCCGCAAAATCCCTGTGTACCGTCATATTACATCCGTTTAAATGATTTATCCTGTCGTTTTTGTCGGCGCTCCAGACCAGTTTCCTGATATGATTTCTCTTGCAGATATCAGCAACAAGTTCAATTAAGCTTGACATTGCTTTATCCGATACATGCCAGTCGGGTGCGCCGCCGTCGTTTGCCACTTCAATCGTAACCGCCCGGTGGTCGTTTGCCCTGTCGGAGGAACACCAGCTTCTGTCAGATTCATTGACATATAATGCGATTCTGCCATCCGAGCCGATGCCGTAATTAGAACTTGCCTGTCTTGCAGTCGGTGCGAAGACATTACCGCATCCTTCCACAGACAGATTTCCCGCCATACAGTGAATCGTGATTGTGTCAATCACATGATTTCTGGGGGATGTCCTGTTAGGACTGATTTTTGTATAAGATACGAGAGAGCTGTTGGTATAACTCATTTTATTTCCTTTCCCGAATATCGCTGATAATCATGGAGCAATATCCGAATTTCATTGTCATAAAAAATAGGGGATACACATTAAAACAGTGTGTATCCCCACAGGTCAACTTTTGTACAATACCTGAATTCCTTATTATGGTATTTTGGAAATCACGGGTCTTGATTTTTCGATGCGGTTCATATATTCCCGAAAACATTCGGGGGAGCATGCCATAGTTCTCCAGGAATGAATTCTCTTACTGTCGGCACAGCAAAAATATTCTTTACCGCATACCCGGCATTTTGTATTTGGTTTACTCAAATCATCACCTCATCAGAATTATACCTGGGCGTTAGACATGTCGTATTTTCTGAGTACCCAGAGGTTCTTATTTTCGCCGTCGCATGCCTTGGTAAGGGATTCGATTTCAATACCCTGTACCGCCGCCTGATCGCCAACGGAAAGGTCGATTGTTCCGGAAATTTTACCCTTGGGCAGATATAACTGCAAAGGAACGTCAACTTCGGTGCAGATATCGGTAAACCAAGCGTCTACAATCACTTCGCCGGTCATGGAGAACTTATTGGCGTCATTTGCGATTTCCTCGTATTCGGAGAACATGGGGTAATAATCGATGATGACAGTATCTCCTGCCTTAAAAGCGCCGGTAGGTAAGGTAATTGTCTTGGTGTCAGGGGTATAGGTAAACTCAGAAGCGGATACATCGGCATTCTGCGTGTAGGCGTCACCCGGCAGTCCGTTACTGTCTGCCTTATAAATGTAATTGACTTCATTGCCGGCTGCTCCGGTTGCCTTGTAGGATAAAGTTACGGCAGTATCACCGTCCTTAATCTCAAATTCCTCCCTGATCAGAACAGAGGAGCCGTTTGTCACCTTAACCACATCAGAGCCTACCTGTAAGGAAAGATAACCTTCATCGATGGAGCCGTTTTCCGCGGTGATGCTTGCAACCTTATTTACATCAAAAGCGGCAAGCTTTGCACCGTTGGCGCCTTCGGCGTACACAACATCCTGAGAGCCGTTAATTTTCAGGTTCTTCAAATCGTTGAGCGTTACCTTGTGTTTCTTGGTAGCCAGATCGTTGATAATGATTCGTCTTGTTTTCTTAAAAGCGTATTTCATATTAATCTCCATTCTGCCGCCTTCGGCGGCTTAAAATAGTAGTGTGAAATTTCACACTATCCAATTCAGTTCCTTTTTGTTTATAGTTTTAGAGCTGATGGTGCCATGATAGATTCCGTCCAATACATGCTCGGCATAGGTTTTACGGTTATTTATCGAGAGGGATTCGTTCAACCAGTATATTTTGCAATGACTGATATTGAATGGCGTAATGGAACCGTTACCGCAAAAACAGGCTGCTGACATGATATTTCCGAGAAAATCGGAGTTATCGTCGTCTTGCTTTTTTCTTCTTTTACGCTTTTTCATTTCATCACGCATATCTTCAATCAGCACGCGTCTGGCGTTTTCGTCGGCAGGATTTATTCTTCCCGAATCATCAATATGGTTGATAGATTTTACCCACTCGTATAAATATTTAAATACTTCTTTATCTATTTGACAGGATGGATTATCCCTGTCGTAAAAGGACACATTACCGTTCTCATCGATATCTTTGATGAAACGGTGGTGGTCCTTCATAAAAAAGGATAGCGCATCGGAAATATTGTCTGTCGGGTTTACTCCGAGGACATCATATACAGATTTGTTTTCCCGATAACTCATGCTACAGTTGTCCCACTGTAAAACGAACACCTCATAAGGAGACACTTCCATATAGTTCTTCCCCATATCGTCCAGCATGACCATGTTGGAATAGGGGTCCGCAAGTAAGAGCCGGACATAAGTCCAATACGCGTCATCGGGTGACGATGACTTATCTATCGATAAAACATCCCCGACGGTAGGATGATAAAGGGTAATGGAAGGAGTAAGTTTAAAATCGTTTCCGGAAACGAAAAAGGCCTTACTGAATTTTGTGTTCATTGCATTTACCCCTTCTTTGGTTATCAGACTATTTTTCAAAGTACCTATTCAATTTTCTGTTATAATATCTGGTGATTTTCGCTTTTGCCCAAATTCTGGGTTTACAGACGATGTCATCATATGTATGCATTTGTTTTTCCGGAACATAATTGCATTCCAAGGTTAAACCATCCAATAATTTTACCGATTTATTTTCGGATGGAGCAGTGGAAGATAAGTAGTCGAAAATGATATTCTCCGCCGACTTCAATACATTTCGGACTGTTATTGCATTTATCTCTCCTTTCTCTGCTATTTGCTTTATTAAATTGTCCTGTGTCAGTATCAAGTGACCGTTTCACCTCCGCTTTTGTATGGAATCCGTTTTTGAAAACCTATCATGTTGCTTCCCTTATAGACACAAATAAAAGTCCACTACATATGGATGATTTTATTTTGGCTTATTTTATTTGACCCATGTACAGTGGACTGATTTTAACTAGCCAACCCCGTGGGACATCCTGTATTTTTGTTTCCTGATCCGGTCTCTGTTCCTTTTATAGAGTGCCAAACAGCCGTTACATCTGCATGTCATTCCGTCGGTGGCAAAAACCTCAAACCATTCGCCGCAATCCGTACATTGTATATATTTGGTGTTTTTATACTCGCTTCTGTCTTTTAGGTTTTTCTCGATGTGCTGAACGACATATTGGCCGTAGCAGAACCATAGTAATTGTTTATACCGTTTTCCCCCGCCGTATAGATATTCTACCAGCATGTCCGCAAGTGTTTCATCGGAATATCCTAATTTACCGAATGCTTCTCTGATTTTACAGGCAGTATAGCGTAGGTTATCATCGGAGTCGTCCTTCATAGTGACCGTGTAACGGTACTGTCTGTTTAACCTGTCGTACAAATCGGACACTTCCCTGCTGCACATCGTCTTTGGATGAGCCATCAGCATTTGATAATCTATCTGCCCCAGCTTCAGCCCTCTGGTATTGATGGATTTATTGGGGATTCTGTCATATATCTTATTTACAAAACTTTGATTGCGTTTTTGAACCTGTGTCTTTTCTTTATCCTTTGCATATTCAAAGAAAGCAGGCAGCTTTACCTTTGTAAATTCGGATACAACGGGCGAAAACCATTCCGGGCGCTTCGGCATATATAATGTTTTGGCGGCGTCGATACAGAAATTGTTTTCCATGCACAGTAACTTTACCACATCGGCTGCTTTCGCTTTTTCTTCCCCTGTTCCGTTGACAAAAATGTCGCTGTTCCAAATCTTGGAAATGTTGTTGCTGTAAACGCCGATATTTCCATGAGTAAAGGCAGCATTGAGACCGGCATATATGGTTTTGTTGTTTAATTGCGTGGGGGCTGCCTTTTGCATATTATAATAGAGCGGTACGACTCCCTCCATATTGCGCTCGGCAATTCTTACAAAGTCTTTGTCGGCAACTACAAGCGCTTTATCTCCGTCAACATCGTACATGAGAATTTTGCTGATTAAGTCATGTGTGCTTGCATAGATTCCGTCGGTAACAAACCATTCCCGGATTTTTTCTGCACGCTCCCCATTTGCATAAGCGTCATTGGCAGTATTAAACCGAACGGCATGTTCCTTATATAAATGCGGACTCCTCAGGCAGTCCAATTTATCATATTGCCAAAACAGCCGGCAAAATACTTCTTTATCCGCTAACAGTCCGGCGGGGTTATCTATATGACCGAACCAATATTCACAGGCGGCATAAAAATCCGGTAAAAGGAAAGTATATTTACCGTTGACTTCCAGTTTGCCGCTGCGGTATTTTTTCAATAAGCTATCTTTCACTTCCCGGATAACATCTTTAGCATAGGTATCGGTTAACAAAACGGGATATAATTTAACTGCTTTCTGAAAAGGCGTCATATGTGTGTTATAGGGTGTTACCCCAAGTATATCCAGCATGGTTTCTTTTGAATTACAGACATTGCTGATTCGTTCCGCCGATTTCCGGGTCAGTAAATCGATTTCTTCATCCGTAATATCCGTGAGGGTCTGCAGCATCTGGTAATTGATTTTTGCATTCCCGATTCGGTCTTCTTCCGTATTGCATTTACCGGCATGGCAATGATATTTTTTGAAATTATCCTTATATTCCTCCCAGGAATCATAATACTTCCACATTTTGAATTGGGATTTTGTGAAGATAATCCGAATATCTTCTTCCATAATATTATGTTCATTACCGTATATGTCGGTAATGACGGGAGAGCAGCGTTTTACCTCAACAAACTTTCTGAAATCAAATACGCCCAACAGACCTTTGACCCATGGCGCACGGAACATAAAGTTTTTGGATGATACGGAAGGTAATATCATACCGGCTCCGTCCGTGTGGGGGAGCGGCACATAATCTGTTTTTCTGGTAACGGAATAATCGGTTTCGTCTACAAAATCAAAAGTTCCGTACACATTTGTTTCAAAATCGTCAATGACAATAGATTTATCAATGTCAAATCCGGGCCATTCATCGGTGGCGGAATTGGTTAAAGCCATATAAGCTAAATGTTTATTGACATTATTTCCGCCTTTTGCATTGATTTTATCAATGGTCAGACCGCACATAATCGTCTTTTCGATTTGATTCCATACCCTTTCTTTGATAAATACAGCTTTCTTTTTACGGATTTGCCCTGCCGAAGAAGTGAAATATTTATATTTTTCGCCTCTATACATAAATCCGTAAAAAGAAATATCTTTAAATACATCAAAGTAATAGACCTGTACCACCATTAAGGCTTCCGTAAGTTCATCCTGACTGATGCCGATGGTTCTGCTGAGAGCGGAGTCAAAAACGGATATTACATTGGTATCATTTAAGCTGTCTTCTTTTATAGAGCGGATGTGGTCCCTGCCGCCCGTCAATTCGTTTTGAGCCGCCTTATTGGCCAGAAGGGCAAGCAGTTTTTCTTTGGATTGCTTTGCTTTTTCTCTTTTGTGCTTTATTAATTCTGTCAATTTCAAATAGGTCGATATGACATCCTGAGAAGATGTTGCGCTCTCAATTTCCTCGGTTTTATGACGCTTCAAATTTTTGATATCGTCATCCGTATACCCAGACTGTCTTAGTTTCTTTTCCAGTTCCGGCAACCGATTCTGAATATAGCTGCGTTCCCTGCGATACTTACAATTCATGTCGTGTAAGTATTTTTCATGATTACTGTAAAAATGTCCGGTATCAACGGAATATAAGTGATATTGTATATCCAGCATTTTATCTGCCTCCTTATCATCGCGCTTTACTTTTCTAACCATACTTCCCAATAGCCGTCGCAATACTTGGTTCTTAAATCGTCAAAATGAAATTTCAGTAAGTCGATTATCTGATAAACATAGTAGCAATAATCTATCTGCCCGTTGCGGATATTTTTTAATACATCATTTATGTATGCGCAATATTCCTGCCAGTTTGTCTGTCCGTGATAGCTGCCCTGTGTTTCTTGATTCCACCTACCGGATTCTGTTGCATTCTGTCCTTTTAATTTCTTTATATTTTTATTGTGGGGAGTGACAAACAGTTTTCTTATTTTAAATGCAAGCTGCCATTTTTCATCCGTCAGGTTCGCTGCCGGTCTGCCGTCGGTATTTGAGATTACCTTTAATTTTCTGAGTTCTTCTAATGTCATATGTTTATATTTTTGTCCTTCCTTTCTGAAATCCTCTAAATCCATAATGCCCCCTGACCGGGCAGAGTCCGGTTTATCATTTTGGGTTTTGCATGTCATAGTTTCTTCCTCCTTATCGGTGTGTGACGGTTGTAATATATATTTCTCCATTCGCCAATCGTTTTTTGCAAAAATTAAGCAAACATTTGTTCGATAAAGCTATTGACATATCAGAACATTTGTTCTATACTAGTCCTTGTAAGGAACCGTCAGACGGAGCGAGAGCGTATCTGGGGTGGAATGTGCAATCTACACAACGACACTCTACCAAAACCAGAGTTTCACAAACGCCTAGCAGAAGAGAAAATTTGAAACAAGGAGGAATTTCGGGAAATATGAGCAGGAGAATCCCTGCGCAGAATCAGGAAAGAGGTATGGAAAATGGAACAGATATTAGTTATGTATTATGCGGATAATGCCAAAAAGCTTCACAGGATTGTGGATAAAATTTTATTAAACTTTGGGGGACTTTTAGGGAAAGACGCGGATGACTTTTATTCTCTGGCAAACGAAGTATTTGCGGAGGTAATAAGCCGGTATGATGCTTCTCAGCCCTTTGACAGTTTTCTGTATGCCTGTCTGTCCAATAAAATTAAAACGGAGATGACACGAAGGAACCGGGAAAAGAGGAGAGCGGACAGAATGTCGATTTCGCTTTATATGCCTGTCAAGGATAAGGAAGGGTGCACCGTGGGCGATATGCTTGTCAGTGATTTTTCCATTGAGAAAGAGCTCATTGATAAGGAGGATAACGGATACAGTCAAAAAATGCTATTATATCTCAATCAATTATCTGAGCTGCAAAAGGAAGTATTAATGCTGGATACGGCAGGCTATCTTCCGAATGAGATCAGGAGTAAGTTACATATTGATGAAAAGCAATATGCCGATTGTTATGCTGCAATCCGCTCATACAGAAATGTTTCCATATTATTTTAAAATGACAAACCTAAGGAATAATCGGAGAAATAAAAATGGCAAGACCAAGAAAGCAAACTTATACATTAGAAGGATATTTGAAGAAAAATATAAAAGGCGATATTGATAATAATGCAGATGTGCAGAGAAATTTTGTCTGGAATAACGAACAGGTCAATGAACTGATTGCTACCGTTCTCACAGACGATTATATTCCTCCGATTATTCTCGGTGAGGAATCAAACTCCAAATTGCATATTGTGGACGGCGGATGCAGAACGGCTGCTCTGATCAAATTCAGATATATGAATTATAAGATTACCTCCGCCGTTGAAAATTCACAGGTTGCCTATAAAAAGCGAATTGTTGATAAGAGCGGGAATGTTACATACGAAGATGCAGTCTGTAATATCAAAAACAAAACATTTGAAAAACTCCCGGCAGAATTGCAGGAAAAGTTTGACGAATATCAGATTGAGACGGTGATTCACGAAAGCTGTGACAGCTATGTTATTTCCAGATATATCAAGCGTTATAATAACCATGTGGCAATGAATACGAACCAGAAGGCATTTACTTATATTGATAAATTTGCGGGTCGGATCAGGACGATTCTGAACAGCAGGTTTTTTGCGGAGTGTAATAACTATTCCGAAAAGGATAAAAACCAAGGCGTTGTGGAGAGAATTGTTGTAGAGACAATGATGTGCATGAATCATTTTGACAATTGGAAGACACAGGCAAAATCAGCCTTTAAGTATCTGAACAGGCATGCTACGGACGAGGAGTTTGATATTTTTGCCGATAATCTGCACAGGCTGGAAAATGTCATTACGAAAGATATTAAGGATATTTTTAACAGGAAAGATTCGTTTATTTTTCTGACTTTGTTTGACAAGTTCGCAAAGCTTGGAATGGAAGATGAAAAATTTGCGGATTTTCTCAAAGAATTCGGCAGTCATTTAAGAAACAATAAGAGGAATGAAAAAGGATTGCTGTTTGACGAGATTGACAAAGATGCAAGCACGAAGGACAAACAGGTGATTACCGATAAGCTGGACATGCTGGAAAACATGATGTTGGATTTTCTGCATGCGGAATCCCATAAGCGGGGAAAAGAGGAAGAATTTATCGCAGATATTTTGGAAATGGGAGTTGAAGATATAGAGAGCGACATGGATTTTTACAATGAGTCTCTTGATGATTTGTTGTATAAATCTGTGAAAGACGGCTCTAAGCTTTTGGACGCCGAAAACCGACTGTCTTTGTTGGCGATGGTGGTTTATTCCTATAAGGAAGATGTGGATTTGGATATGTGGCTGCCATATTATTCCCGGAATCACGCTACTTATCTGAGCGATCAGGCGGAGAATTTCCATCGCATGAAAGCGGATTTTGACAGGTATTGGAAGTGCAACTATAAATAGTTGCATATTTCCTTATGGAGTGGTATATTATATGTGAGGGAGAAACGCTTATGAGCAAAAAAGATAAATTGGTAGATAAACTATTAAAGAAACCGAAAGATTTTACTTTTGATGAAATGAAGTTGCTACTATCGTATTTCGGATATGAATTGAAACAAGGAGGAACCGGATCGGGAGTAAAATTTATAAAAGAAGGAAGTAATGAAGTGATAAATTTTCACAAGCCACATCCAAACGGAATATTAAAAAGATATATTTTGGATCAGATTATAGAGAAATTAAGAAAGGATGGTTTGTTATGAGTAACCTGTTATCGTATAAAAATTATAATGGTACAGTGGAATATTCAAAAGAAGATAGCTGCCTTTTTGGAAAGGTTATTGGAATAAAGTCATTGTTATCTTATGAGGGCGACTCTGTAAAAGAATTAGAACAGGATTTTCAACAAGTGATTGATGAATACTTAGAAGGTTGTAAAGAGCGAAATGTGGAGCCTGAGTATCCTTATAAAGGTACATTTAATGTAAGGATCAGCCCTGAACTTCATCGAAATATTGCGGTGTATGCGATTGAACATGGAAAAAGTTTAAATGCTGCTGTTGAAGAAGCAATTGGAAATATGGTTGGTTGACAGAGTGACCAAAAAATCATTCCGTTTTCAAAAAGAAAAAAGCCGAAAACCCTAGTATTTTAAGGGCTTCAGCTAAAAAGTGACTCAATGCGGAAGATGGGACTTGAACCCACACGGTATTGCTACCACAAGATCCTTAGTCTTGCTCGTCTGCCAGTTCCGACACTTCCGCATATTTGAGCGCTGTATCGCACAAATATGATATTATCATTATACTCGGAAAAAGTCAATTCTTTTTTCAATTTTTTGTTGTCTAAAAGAATAATCTGTTATATACTAAATGCAGATAGGTTTCAAATTATGACAATAAGGATGGTATCGCTATGGCTTTGTTAGAACAGTGGAGAGCGGCGGCATATAACGAAACGGCCGAGAAAGATAAGCTTCAGCAGCTTTGGACAGACTATTTTCAACAGGAAAAGGAGATTTATGAACAGCTTTTAAGGACACCGGACGAAGTGGTGAAGGGGACGGTCAAGGAGCTGGCGGATAAATTCGGAGTGTCCACCATGACTATGACGGGATTTCTGGACGGTATCAATGACAGTCTGACGGAGCCGAATCCCATTGAGGAGATGGAGGAAGACACTCCGGTAAACCTTGGCTTTGACAAGGCGCTTCTGTACAAGAACATGGTGGCGGCGGAAGCCGATTGGCTGTACAATCTGGAAGAATGGAACGATATTTTTGATGAAGATACGAGAAAAGCTCTTTATAAAGAACAGAAATCTTCTACCACTGTCGTAAAGGATAAAAAAATATATCCTAATGACCCCTGCCCCTGTGGCAGCGGTAAAAAGTACAAGAAATGCTGTGGCAGAAAATAAGATATAAAATAAAAGGGCTTATTCCGGAGGGAATCAGCCCTTTTGTCAAGGAAAGGCGGGCGGCTTAAATGATGAAGGCATTGAAAGAACTGAAGTGGGATGCTCTCTTAAAGGGGGCGCTGTATATCCTGCTGGGAGTGGTGGCTTTTTTGATTCCGGAAACCATGGAGAGAACCTTAGCTTATCTGATTGCCGGAGTGTTGATTCTTGCGGGGGCGGTTTCCATGATATGTTATCTGCTCCGGGATGCAAAAGAAAATTATTACCGCAATGATTTTTTGTACGGTCTGATGGGGATTGCGCTGGGAATCATCGTGTTGTATGAAATGGAGCTGATGATTTCTCTGGTGCCGGTCATTCTGGGAATTATGGTTCTGGTCAGCGGCTGTGCCAAACTGCAGGATGTCATTGATATCAAGAGACTGAATTCCGGCAATTGGATAGCCCTTTTGGTGATTGCGGTAATAGATATTATTTTTGGTATTCTGTTAATTGCCAATCCCTTTAAAGCGGCATCCATCCTGTTTCGGTTGATAGGGGCGGGTTTAATATTCAGCGGAATTACGGATTGTGCCGTTATCTTTTATTTTGCCGGGCAGTTCAAGCGTTTTATTGAGGATACGGCTGATATTGAAAGCAGCTGCGAGGAGGTAAAGTAAGTTGAATATTGCATCGTTTATACAGCCTAAAGTAGAAGTTTCTTTTTTGCGGGATCATATGACGCTTAGACAGGGGCTTGAAAAACTGCATAGGAGCGGTCATGTGGCGATACCGGTGATTGATGCGGAAGAGCGGTATGTGGGAGTGGTCAGTGAAGGAGATTTTCTCTGGAACATTCTGGCGCATAATGACGAGCTGACGGGTATTACCATGAAGAGCATGGAGCAGCTTAAGGTGCGGGACATTCTGCAGAACGGAAAGGTAAAGGCGGTCTGTATCGACACGGACATAGAGGAATTGTTTGAGAAGGCAAAGAATCAAAATCTTGTTCCGGTAATTGATGACAGGAGTATTTTTATCGGTATTATTACCAGAAAAGATATCATTACATATTTTATGGAAAAAACGGCTTGCCAAGAATCAAAGAAAGGTGTGGATAAAAAATGAAAAAATTGGAAGAATATGTAAGAAGCATCCCTGATTTTCCCAAAGAGGGAATTATATTCCGGGATGTGACATCGGTACTGCAGGATGCGGACGGACTGAAGCTTGCGGTTGATACCATGCAGGAGAAGACCAAAGATTTGGATTATGATGTGGTGGTAGGACCGGAATCCAGAGGATTTATCTTTGGAACGCCTATCGCATACAATAATCATAAGCCCTTTGTATTGATCCGCAAGAAGGGAAAGCTTCCCTGCGAGACAGTGGAAATCGCTTATGATTTGGAGTATGGGCAGGCGGTTATCGAGATGCATAAGGACAGCATTAAGCCGGGACAGAAAGTCCTGATTGTGGATGATCTGATTGCTACCGGCGGCACTACGGAGGCAATGGTGAAGCTGATTGAATCTCTGGGCGGTGTGGTAGTAGGCATTGTAGTATTGATGGAATTGGCAGGATTAAACGGTAGGGACCGCCTGAAAGGCTATCGTTTGGAATCCGCCATCTGCTATCCGGGGAAATAGAATTCATTTAATCGGGCTGGAGTGGGATTGATGACAGAAGAAAAACAGGAAGATATTATCGACTATGGTAAGATAAGTAAATTGCAGGAATTTGTGGCTCCCGAGGAATTATATCAGGACCTTGTTCAGCGTGTGCAAAAATATCACCCCAGCGATGATATTTCCATGATTGAAAGGGCATACCGGATTGCCAATGAAGCCCATAAAAATCAGCTTCGCCGTTCCGGAGAGCCGTATATTGTCCACCCCTTAAATGTGGCGATTATTCTGGCGGATCTGGAGATGGACAAAGAAACCATTGTAGCGGGACTCCTTCATGATGTGGTGGAGGACACCGCCATGACAGAAGAGGATCTGGTACGGGATTTTGGCGAGGATGTGGCTCTTTTGGTGGACGGTGTTACCAAACTGGAAAAAATCCCCCTATCGGAGGATGGCGAAGGCTTTGACAGCAAGCTGGAAATGCAGGCGGAAAATTTAAGAAAAATGTTTCTTGCCATGGCAAAGGATATCAGGGTTATTTTGATTAAGCTGGCGGACCGCCTTCACAATATGCGTACTTTGAAATACCAGAATAAAGAAGGACAGCAGCGTATCGCAAAAGAGACTCTGGAAATTTACTGTCCCATTGCCCAGAGATTGGGCATCAGCAGGATTAAGGTAGAGTTGGATGATTTGTCCTTAAAATATCTGGAGCCGGATGCCTATTATGATTTGGTGGATAAAATTGCCGTCAGAAAGGGTGTCCGCGAAAAGCTGATACAGAGTATTGTGGATGAGGTGAAAGAGCATATTACCCATGCAGGCATCAAAGCGAAGGTGGATGGCAGGGTAAAGCACTTTTTCAGTATTTACAAAAAAATGAAGAACCAGAACAAGACGCTGGATCAGATATACGACCTGTTTGCGGTTCGTATCATTGTGGATACGGTAAAGGACTGTTATGCGGCATTGGGAGTTATCCATGAAATGTATAAGCCGATTCCGGGGCGTTTCAAGGATTATATAGCCATGCCCAAGGAAAATATGTATCAGTCCCTGCATACGACCCTGATTGGCACCAACGGACAGCCTTTTGAGATACAGATTCGGACCTTTGATATGCATAAAGCTGCGGAGTATGGCATTGCGGCTCATTGGAAATATAAGGAAGTGTCCGACGGCAAAAAGGTGGGTAATCAGGAAGAGGAAAAACTGGTGTGGCTGCGCCAGATTCTGGAATGGCAGCGGGATATGTCGGATAACAAGGAATTCCTAAGTCTTTTAAAGAATGATTTGGATTTGTTTGCCGACAATGTATATTGTTTTACTCCCACCGGAGAAGTCAAAAATCTCCCGGCAGGGTCCACCCCTATTGACTTTGCTTACAGTATTCATTCCGCTGTGGGCAATAAGATGGTGGGCGCAAGGGTGAACGGTAAGCTGGTGACGATTGATTATGTGATTAAAAACGGTGACCGTATTGAAATCATTACTTCCCAGAATTCCAAAGGTCCCAGCCATGACTGGCTGAATGTGGTAAAAAGCACTCAGGCAAAAAACAAAATCAATCAATGGTTCAAAAATGAACTGAAAGAAGATAACATCATTAAGGGGAGAGAACTTCTTGCCGGCTATTGCAAGACAAAAAGCATTAATCAGTCCGTTTTGATGAAGCAGGAGTATCTGGACGAAGTGATGCGAAAGTACGGTTTCCGCGATTGGGACGCCGTGCTGGCGGCTATCGGGCATGGCGCCTTAAAAGAAGGTCAGGTAATCAATAAGCTGCAGGAGCTTTATGACAGGGAACACCGTAAGGAGCTGACCAACGAGGAGGTGCTTGCCAGCATTGCGGAAGCAGGAGCTGCCCAAAGCGGCAGACCGGCAATGATGAAGCCCAGAAGTGGTATTGTGGTGAGAGGCATCGCAGATTTGTCCGTGCGTTTTTCCAAATGCTGTTCACCGGTTCCGGGAGATGAAATTGTAGGTTTTGTCACCAGAGGAAGGGGCATTTCCATACATCGGACGGACTGCCTGAATATTTTGGATTTGCCGGAGATGGACAGAGCAAGGCTGATAGACGCGGAGTGGCAGGTGCAGGAGGATGCTCCCTCAGAAAAGTATTTGGCGGAAATCAGAATTTTTGCCAATAACAGAAACGGTCTTTTGGCGGATATTTCCAAAGCGCTTACGGAGAAGAATATCGATATTCTTTCCATGAACACCAAGACCAACAGGCAGGGACTTGCGACTTTGCAGACTACCTTTGAGATTGCAAGCAGGGAAGAATTGAACCGTATTATTGAGAAAATCAGAGGCATAGAGAGCGTATTAGACATAGAAAGGGCTACGGGTTAATGGGAGAAATAAAAATAGGGCGTGTGGTGCTTGGAATGTACAGCACCAATTGCTATTTTGTGTATCGGGAGAACCAATCGGAAGCAATCGTGGTGGATGCTCCAGACTATGGACAATCGATTTATGAGAATCTTGCGAGAAACGGTCTTCATGTGGCGGGTATTCTGCTTACGCATGGGCATTTTGACCATGTCTGGGGAGTGGAGGAACTAAAGAAAGCAGCCAATGAGAAGGCGGCAGAGGAAGGGCGGGATCAGGTTCTGGTTTATGCCGGAGAGGACGAGAGGGAGCTGCTCGCAGACCCTCATAAAAATGTGTCGGAGCAGATGCATCGTCCGGTGAGCCTTTCCGCGGATGTGTATGTAAAAGACCAAGAGGAGATTACCATAGCCGGAATGACCTGTAAAGTGATTGCCACGCCGGGACATACCAAGGGAGGCTGTTGCTATTATTTTGAGGAAGCGGGCTTTCTGCTCTGCGGAGATACCCTGTTTTTGGAATCCGTGGGACGGACGGATTTTCCCTCGGGAAGCATGAGTACATTGGTGCGCTCTATCAGGGAAAAGCTGTTTCTTCTGCCGGAGGAAACGAAAGCGTATCCCGGACATGGAGACAGCACTACCATCGGACATGAGAAGAAATATAATCCCTTTTTGGGATAGTCCGGGTATCGCAGGCAAAAACGATTACTGAGAGAAATGTTGCTTGGAGAGGGCGGTATGGCGGAAAATACTTTTTATATAAAGATAAATAAAACAAATTTTGAATATGATATACATGCCTTGCTAAAAGCATTTTATCCGGAGAAGGATGTGAAGGTGGTTACTCCGGAGAGCACCTCATTAGAGCGGGAATGCGAAAATCATTTGCGGGCTGAGATTCTGTTTTCAAAGCATGGGGCGTCCATGAATTTGGAAGGAATTTCCTATGAATGGCAGAGCATATGCGAAGTAACGGAAAAACGCTTTAAAGACGGATTTAAAGCGTTTTTTTATAAATCGCTGCAGCAGCATACGGGAAAATCCCTGCCATGGGGAAATCTGACGGGAATCCGCCCCACAAAGATTGCTTATGGGATGTTGGATGAAGGAAAGAGTCATGAGGAAATCATGGATTTTTTGTGCCGGGAACATTTTGTCAGCAGAAAAAAGGCGGCGCTTAGTATTGATATTGCGGAGAGAGAGCGGGAAATTCTGAGGGGAATCCATCTGAATAATGATTCGGAGGATAATACGGGTTACAGCCTTTACATAGGGATTCCGTTTTGTCCTACTACCTGTCTGTACTGCTCCTTTACCTCCTATGGAATTGCTGCATATAGAAAGACGGTAAATGCTTATATAGATTGCCTGATAAAAGAAATGACAAAAGTGTCGGAAATGTGCCGCCACAAAATATTAGACAGTGTTTATATCGGGGGCGGGACGCCTACCACCTTGGACCCCGGGCAGTTGGACAGGCTGCTTTGCGCCCTAAAAGAGCTGTTTCCTTTGGAACATGTGAAAGAATTTACGGTGGAAGCGGGCAGAGCGGACAGCATCACAAAAGAAAAGCTGGAAATCCTGTATAAACATGGCGTGGAAAGAATTTCCGTCAATCCCCAGACCATGAAGCAGGAAACCTTGGATATGATTGGCAGGCGGGCAAGCGTCAGTCAAGTACTTGAGGCATATGCCATGGCAAGGGAGACGGGCTTTGACAATATCAATATGGATTTGATTCTGGGGCTTCCGGGGGAGGACGCTTTGGATGTGCAGCGCACCATTGATCAGGTGGTATCCCTTGCACCGGATTCTCTTACGGTGCATTCTCTGGCAATCAAAAGAGCTTCACGGATGAATCAGTGGATACAGGAAAACGGCATTTCTCTGTTGAACAACACGGAGGAAACCATGCAGATTGCGGCAGAGGGCGCCGGACGCCTGGGAATGAAGCCCTATTATCTGTACCGGCAGAAAAATATGTCCGGAAACTTTGAAAATGTGGGCTATGCAAAGCCCGGAAAATATGGTCTTTACAATATTCTTATTATGGAGGAGGTGCAGAGTATTGTAGCATTGGGCGCAGGAAGCATCACAAAGAGGGTCTACCCGGACGGGCGGATTGAGCGGTGTGAGAATGTGAAGGATCCTGCTTTGTACATTGAAGAAATTGACGAGATGATTGAGAGAAAACATGTGTTGCTGAACGATTAATAGTTCAAAAAAATTTTCATAAAAAATTTGTTGCAATAACCGCCATAAGATAATAAAATGTAAGCAGGAAAGTATGAAGCGTAACTAAGGAAGCCATACTATGATTTGCAAGCAAATCATAGTCATGTACTAACAAAGGAGGTGTTTCTTATGGCAACTTCAAGCATCACGAAAAATTTTGTTATATCAGGCCAGAGGCAGGTTGAGATGTTTGCCGATGCAATAGAAGCATCTGCCAATGATCAGACTCCTCCGATAAAGGTCAGTGCAACTTTTTTGACAGATCCAAAGGATATAGCAAAATTTATGGAAAAAAGGAAGAAAACGAATGCAGGAAGTAAGTAAATACATTGTTTTCAACATTCGTGAGTATTTAAACGGACAAAATGACGAACTCGGAGAGGATGACTTACTTCAGGTTCTTTCCGAGTTTTCGTGTGAAAAAAATAAGGATGTTGAAAAATTTGCAAAAGAGCAGTCAATCGAGTTTGCTAAAAAACAACAGTCTGTTACCTATCTTGTATTTTCATCGGAAGATGCGGAGCTTGTCGGATATTTTGCCATTACCATAAAGCCAATAACGATAAATGCAGAGCCATTCAGCAATACGGCAAAGAGAAAACTTGCCAGAGTGAGCGAATTGAATGAGCAAAACCATACATATAATCTGGCGGCGTATTTGATTGCACAGCTTGGTAAAAATTACCATAATGGTGCAAATGAGCGTATTACCGGGGAGGAACTGCTTGGGCTGGCAATCAGACAAATACAGCAGCTTCAATATTTAGCTGGGGGAATGGTTGTATTTTTGGAAACATCGAATGAGGAAAAGCTGTTGTCATTCTACCAAAGCAAAGGTTTTCAGCAGTTTGACAGCAGGCGAACGGAAACAACGGGGCGTGAGCCCCATGAGCTGATTCAGCTTTTGAAAATTTTAAAGTAATATTATTGACAGACAACACTTTTCTGGTTGCCCTGCCGAAGCCGGAAGCGACTTTAGTGGCAGGATTCAAGGCATGGCAGACCAATTTCAAACGCCATGTCAACAAAGGGGAGAGCGGAAAAGTAAATTTAATCTGTATATTTGCAGGAGGAATCGTCAGTTTGGGTGAATTGCAAGAGAATGACTATGTATGAGAATAATTTTACAGTTGAACAGATAGCCATTGCTACAAAGAAAAGTGTGGAAGAGGTCAAGGTTATCATCAAAAAAAGAGAGCCTGTATTGGCATAACCCAAGTAACTTAATAACAGAAGCAGTAAAGCAGTGAACTAAGTTTTGCAGAAAAACGGTTCGCTGCTTTTTCTGTTTTTCAAAAGGAAAGACGGTCAGATGGGATAGGCCTGAGACGGAATGCCGGCACAAAGCTGTTAGTTTGCAAAATACTTTGAGTTTTCCCATTTTTTCTGAGGATTGATTTTGTTACTACTATCGGTGCATGTCGCAATAAAAATACAGTTGACTTTCCAAACATTATTTGTTATAATATCAAACATCTAGGGAACATCTGAGTGAAAAATATTTCGCGGGACATATCAAACCATTTCGGCTGCAAATCCCTATATCAAAAATGAACATGGCGGATTGCAGGGAACGGTGTAACAGGTATGCCCTAGGGAAGACTGTCATATGGCTCCCCTTTCCGCCGGATTATGAAAGGAGAACCATATGAAAACAAAAGATGTAACAGATGCAAGCGCTGCAAAAAACGCAGCAAAGCAGGTCTCACGCAGGGCGCTGGAGGAAATGAACCTGCTGGACGACTTCCTGTTCGTGTCAATGGTAGGCTACCCGGGGCTGGGGGAACGGTTCGTGGGGAGCCTCTTGAAGACCATTTTCGGCAGGGAGTTCCGGCACCTGACGGTCACGGCACAGAAAGTGTTTTACGGGGCGGACACGGGACTGCACGGGGCAAGGCTGGATGTGTACATAGAGCCGGAAGGGGAAGAACCGGAGGGGAAAGCGGCGGTATATGACATTGAGCCGGACAGGCAGGAGGATTCGGCAGGGCTTAGGAGCCTGCCCCGCAGGGTGCGCTTCTACCATGGGAAGATGGCGGCAAGGAGCCTGAGCTCCGGAGCGGACTATGATACCCTGAAGGATGTGGTCATCATAATGATCATGCCCTATGACCCCTTCGGCCTGAACCGCATGGTATACACGGTGAAGAACCGGTGCGTGGAAGAGCCGGGGATGGAATACGAGGACGGAGCCAGCACGCTGTTTTTGTATACGAAGGGGAAAGCGGGGGAGCCAAGCAAGGAGCTGAGGCAGATGCTGCACTACATGGAAGAGACGACCTATGAGAATGCGGTGAATAGGGAACTGCAGGAAATCCACAGGATGGTGGAGACGGTAAAGAAGGATCCGGGGGTGGTGGGAATGCACATAAAGATGGCGGATGAAATCATGAGGATGTCGCAGAAAATCACGAGGCAGGAAGAAGAGATCACGAGGCAGGCGGAAGAGAACGCAAGGCAGGCGGAAGAGAACGCAAGGCAGGCGGAAGAGAACGCAAAGCAGGCGGAAGAGAACGCAAAGCAGGCGGAAGAGATCACAAGGCAGGAAGAAGAGATCACAAGGCTGAGGGAAGAGCTTGCGCTGCTAAGAGGTATGGAAAAACCGGAGGAGCATATTTAATAGTATCATGCTCAAAGAAGGGAGAGGCTGTGGTCTCTTCCTTTTTCTTTTTGTTTATTTTGGTAATATAGTTACAGCCATTTTTACTGATATAGCGCTGTTTTGCTATAGTAATCATTACCAAAGCGCGAAGCAAAAAATTAGGGAAAATATACAAAAAATAATAATTGGACATTCAGCCGGACGAAAGCAATTGATAACTTTGACAAAACATGATAAAATTTAAATATCAATGTGGGTAATTTGCATAGATACAGAAAGAATATTGATAAATGATGCGGTAGAACCGTAAACACCATGGGGCATTGAACTATGTCAAGTGGAGAAAGAAGGAGGGTATAATGAAAAAAGAAGTGAGAAGAACGAAAGGAAGGATGCTGGCCCTGATGCTGGCGGTGTGTATGCTGCTTGGTACACTTCCGGCAGAGCTGTTCGGGGGGGTGGCTGCGGTACAGGCTGCAGCATCAAGTGCTGAGACATATGTTAAATATGATCAGGGCGAGTGGAAAAATAATACCCGAACGACAACTTGGGATTTTACGACAAATAATACGGGTCATAGTAGTAATGTCTCTATAAAAGCGAATGAGACCTTACATAATATCATTTGTGTATCTGGAAGCATATCAATGAAATCAACGCAAGCAGAAGGACTGTCATTGGGCAAAGATTCAGTAATTCAGATACCCATGGATGCCGATACGGAGACAGTGGCTGTTACCATAGTGGTTAATGGAAACAAGACCGATCGATATTATGATATTGCCGGTACGAAACTGTATCAGAAAGCTCCAAATACTGAAGCATTGGGATGTGAGGGGGGAGATTCTGCTACGGTGTCTTCTGCTGCTTTTACAGGTGGATACTTGCAAATTACTGTAAATGGCGGAGAGTGCAAAACACAAAAGATTACTATTGTGGAAACAAAGAAAAGCATTACAAATCCCAATATTACCTATGCAATCAATGTCACCGACGGTACCGGTGCTGCGGAGGGTACAGCAAGCACGGTGACCGTTAAAGACAGTGACTCTAATGAAGTTGCGCCTGAAGGAGCGGAAATAACCGTTACGGCAGCAGCGGCCGCAGAAGGTATGAAGTTTACCGGATGGACAGGAACATATAGTGAGGGTGAAGAGACTAAAAATATCGAATTTGCAGATGCGACGCAGGCGACTACTACTTTTACCATGCCGGCGGCAGATGTAACCCTTACGACAAGTTACGCAGATGCATCAAGCTTTCATACGGTTACATGGACATGTGACGGCGGTACGGCACAGACAAAAGATGCAGCCGAAGGAGATACCATTACCATCACTGCGGACAAAATCTCCGGCAAGCGATTTACAGGTTGGACGGTAACTTCCGGCAGTCTGACTTTGTCGGATGCGTCAGCAGAGACACTGACATTTACCATGCCCGCGGGCGATGTGACGCTGCAGGCGCAGTATGAAGAAGTTACATATAAATTGGTTTCCAAAACAGAGTGGAACTTTACTGCGGAAGACTTTGCGAGAATGGGGATAAGCAAAGCAGGCGAAATTAAGAATCCTAATATTTTTGAGGGCATAAAATCAAATAAGGCACAGGCGAAGTTTGACGCGAAGAATGATGTGACCACCACTTCTGTGAGTGTGAAATCAGGAACTTCGATTGAATTACCTATCAGTGCAAGTACGGCTGCGGTTAAGGTAACTATTATTTTGGCAGGCGGCACCAATGCTGATAGGTGGATATATATGGGTCCGGACGCGGAACATAGGAAACAGATACATCAGCAGGATGACGCAGATAGAGCGGAAGGTACGGACTGTTTTACAAGTGGAGTTTATAGTAATGCAGAATGCTATCTTAAAGATGAAATGTTTTCCAAATCATCAGATGGAACATATACTTTGAAGATAGAAGGTGGCTCGAAAGAAAGTGGCAAAGAGACAAAGATGGCGTCCATCGTCTTAGAAGAGTACGCCGAGGATGACGGCAATCTGCCTGACCTCCATACCATCACCGCAACCGGCGGCAGGGCGGACAAATCTGCAATCGCAGCGGGCGCTACCGTGAATGTGACGGCAAATGCGGTTCCGGAGGGCAAACAGTTTGCCAAATGGACAGGAACCGACGCAAACGGTCAGGCAGTGTCCTTTGCTGCCGCAGATCAGGCGACCACCAGCTTTACCATGCCTGATGCGGATGTAACAATTGAGGCAACTTATGAGACGGTAGTGGTTAAGTATGATATTACAGTAACCGCTTGTACCGTGACGGACGCAGACGGCGTTGCCCTCACGAAAGCAGAGGCAGGCACAGAAGTGACCGTGCAGGCGAATGCGGCTCAGAGCGGTGAGGAATTTGACAAGTGGAAAGTGGAGCCCGATACGGTGACTGTGACTAATGATGCCACGGAAGCAGGCAAGGCAACCTTTACCATGCCCGAATCAGCAGTGACGATTAAGGCTGTTTATAAAGCTAAGACATATGCGCTTACCGTGACAAACGGCAAAGCTGCCAATGAGGCAGGCGAGGAGATCACATCCCCGCTGCCCGCAGGCACGAAGGTAACGCTTACTCCGGATGCGGCTCCCGCTGACGATCAGATATTTGACAAGTGGGTAGTGGAGTCGGGTGATTTGACTCTTACGGAGGAACAGGCAAAGACGGCAGGGCTTACCTTTACCATGCCCGAATCAGCCGTAGCAATCAAGGCAACCTACAGGGTTTCCGCAAGTGCCAACAAGGTAACCGTGACGGGAGGTACGGCAAGTCCCGAGAAAGCGGAACCGGGCACAACCATTACGCTGAAAGCAGGCGCAGCGCCTGAAGGGAAGGAATTCAGTAAATGGGAAGTGAAATCCGGCGAACTGACTCTTACGGAGGAACAGGCAAAGAAAGCAGAAACTACCTTTATCATGCCTGCAACGGCTGTAACGATTGAGGCAACCTACAAGGATATCACGGTAGTGAAACCGGATACGAATACATCCTCCGATGTGAAGGATGTCCAGATGGATGAAACCAACAAGCCGGTATTTACGAATGCAGCAGGAGAGGAAGTCTCCGGTCGGATTATCATTCATGCACAGACTGTGGTAAGTACAAGTGCACAGGCAATAGCTGTTAAAACGAAGATTGATGAACTGATTGCAGATGTTGCCGACGAAGATAAAGATAAAGTGCAAAAGCTTTATTATGATATCAGTGCTTATCTGAATACGGTGACGGACACAAATAAGGTCAGCATGACAGGAAAGGTAAAGATTAAATTTGACTATCCCGAGGGCGTGACCAAAAGAAATGAAATTATTGCGTTACATGGAATAACCGATATCAAAGAAGCTGCGGTGGAGAAAAAAGACGACTGCTTCTGGGTGGAAGCGGACGGCTTCAGCCCTTATACCATTGTGATTAAGCCGGTGGCGGAGTCCAGTGTTACCATCACAAGGGAAGGCGGCTATGAAGAGGGCGCTTTCGCTGAATGGGAGCCGGTGGCAGGAGCAAACGGATATCGGGCATATGTGTCCCAGAGCGCTACAGAGTTTCCTGCGAAGAGCATTGATAATGAATTGCTCCGTCAGTATGAGGATCATTGGCGTGTGGATACTGTCGGATTAAAGGCAGGAACCTATTATATCAAAGTGGAAGCGGTAACGGTTGATTCCGATACCAAGGAAATTACCCCCATCGGGGAAGCGGTGACGGGCGCTTTGACCGTGAACGGTTATGACCGCACAGGTTTTGCGTTCTCCAAAGGTTCCGGTTCCAAGTATTCCGGCACCGGGTTGGGCGCATACAATAATGACGGTACGCTGAAACAGAACGCACAGGTGATTTATGTGACGGCGGATACCGCTAGTAGCTGTAAAGCCATGATTCATTCAAACGGTGCAAATAAGGACGCGGTAGAGGTAACAGGTCTGCAGTCCATCCTTGATGCGAAGCAGAAGAGCGGCACGGAGAACGACATTCTGGATATCCGTATCATCGGTTGCATCAAGAAAGCGGATTTGGACCATATTTCCTCCTCAGCGGAAGGACTCCAGATCAAAGGAAAAGCAAATTACAGCGACATGAATATCACCATCGAAGGAATCGGTGAGGACGCAGCGGTTCACGGCTTCGGATTCTTGGTAAGAAACTGCGCCAATGTGGAATTCCGTAACTTTGCGGTGATGGCATTTATGGATGACGGTATCTCTCTGGATACGGCAAACAGCAATATCTGGATACACGATATGGATCTTTTCTATGGCTCCACCGGTGGTGACAAAGACCAGGCGAAGGGTGACGGCTCCGTCGATGTGAAGGGGAAATCCACCTATATCACCATATCCTACAACCATTTCTGGGATTCCGGAAAATGTTCCCTGTGTGGAATGGGTGACAGTGAAGAATTTATGGTTACCTACCACCACAACTGGTTTGACCATTCCGATTCCAGACATGCCCGCGTCAGAGTGGGAAGCATTCATTTTTATAATAACTACTACGATGGTAACTCCAAATACGGCGTAGGCGTGACGAAGGCAAGTTCCGCTTTTGTGGAGGCAAACTACTTCAGGAATTGTAAGTATCCCATGCTGATTTCCAAGCAGGGCTCGGATATTTACCCTCCCGCAGAGGGCACCTTCTCGGGCGAACCCGGCGGTATGATTAAGGCATACAATAATATAGTAGTAGGTCCCACCCGTCTGATTTATGCCAATGCAAACGCAGGCGTACAGGGTGCTACCGGACCGAGGGATAACAAGCAGTTTGACGCATATCTCGCTTCTACGAGAAACGAAACAGTGGATGGCGACGATTATGTAACGGCGTACGGCGGAACGCCCTATAACAATTTTGATACCAGCTATGACCTTGGGGTGACGGCAGCTCAGATTGATGATCCGGCAGAGGTTCCCGGTATTGTTACCGCAAAAGCGGGACGCTTGAACGGCGGCGACTTTAAGTGGACCTTTACGGATGCGGATGATACGGATTATAGTGTAAATAAAGAATTAAAGGATAAAGTAGTGGGTTATACCTCTCCCGTGAAATCAGTGGGCGGCATCAACGGCGTGACCTCCGGTTCCGGAAGCGGCGGCGGTGGCGATTATGAAGGTGGAAATGACGACCCCGATGACGGAGGCGACACCGGAGACGGCGACGAACCGATTTTGAGCAAAGGAACCGTGCATAACTTTACCACGGACGGTACGGCAAGTGAGTATTACAAGATAACAGGCAAGATGCAGAGCAAGCCCACCACTATGACTTACGGAACCCTGACCCTGACCAAGGCTATGAAGATGGAGAGCTCCACATCGATTACCTTTACTGCGAGAAGCTCCGGAACACTGATTCTGGTTCAGGGATCGAATAAGAAGACTAAGGTAGATGGGACGAAATATACATCTGACGCAAGCGGTGTGCTGAAAGTGGAAAATCTGGAAGCAGGCGCTCATGAAATTACAAAAGGCGATCAAACCGATTTGTACTATATCGCATTTTTGCCGGATGGGACAGAGGATCCCGATCCTCCCGCAGAGGGCAGCTATAAGATAACCGTGACAAGCGGTACGGCAAGCAAGACGAGCGCTAAGAAGGGTGAGACCATTACCATTAGTGCTAGCACCGTTTCCGGCAAGGAGTTTGTAAAATGGAATGTAACATCTGAAAATGTTACTCTGGCAAACGAGGCATCGGCAACAACAACCTTTACCATGCCCGGAGCCGCAGTGACGGTTGAGGCAACCTACAAGACGGCTGATACACCTGTAGTGCCCGACAACCCCGATGACCCTACAAGTGGGGATTTTGAACTCAATGTAGGTACGGATCTTGCGAATAAGGACAACAGGGAGACATTTGAGAAGAACGGATTTACCATTCTGGCAGGGGCTGAGGAAGGTCCCGACAGCGAGGGTAAGATAGTCGGCAAGCAAAATGTCGTAGTGGAGAATAATGGTGTAACTGTAGGTGGTGTAAAGTACACCAAGAGAATGAAGACCGGCGGTGAGGGCACCACAGATTACAGAAGTATCCGCTTTACCACCACGGATGCCGCAACCGTAACGATTGTGGCGGTAAGTTCCAATAGTAAACAAACACGTAAGATGGGAATCAGCGACGGCACTCTGGAGGACGGAAAGCTGGTCGATTTTGCTACCAAGGAGGTGGGTGGCACAGCGTCTACCTATACCTTTAAGCTGAGTGAGGCAGGAACTTATTACATTCATTCTCAGGCGGGCGGTCTGAACTTCTACTACATTGGCGTAAAATACGCCAAACCGGGAGAGTCAGGCAGCAGAGTGGATGACGAAGTGCGTGAGCAGGCTCCGGACTTTGCGGAGGGAGACCTCTATGTATCCACCAAGGGTACAAATACGGCAGTGGGAAGCTTTGACGACCCCATGGATTTAAAGACCGCATTGGAAAGCATTACTCCGGGTCACACGATTTGGATGTTCTCCGGCACCTATTATGCCTATGACATGTATGAGGAGCCCATTATCATCGAGGAGAGCAACAGCGGAACTGCTGATGCCATGAAGAAGATCAGCAGCATCAACGGCAAGAGGGTGACGATTGATTTTGACGGCATGGAAGAGCTTAGCTCCAACAGGGGAATCACCTTGGACGGTTCCTATTGGCACTTCTATGACATTGATATCTGCAATGCCGGGGACAACGGTATGCTGTTGTCCGGTGACCATAATAAGATTGAATTGTGTCAGTTCTATAAGAATCACGACACAGGCTTACAGTTGAGCAGATTTAACACAGAATATGCAACCAAGGATTTGTGGCCTTCCTACAACATGATCCTGAACTGCACGGCATTTGACAACAAGGATGAGGCAACATCCGAGAACGCGGACGGTTTTGCGGCGAAGCTGACCTGCGGCGAGGGCAATGTGTTCGACGGATGTATCGCATATTGTAACAGTGACGACGGCTGGGATCTTTTTGCCAAGGAAGCTACGGGTCCCATCGGACAGGTAACGCTTAGGAATTGCATTTCCTTTGCAAACGGTAAGCTTACCGACGGCACCGGCTCTGCTGACGGAGACATGAACGGCTTCAAGCTGGGCGGTTCCGGCGTGGCAACGGATCATATCGTGGAGAACTGTCTGGCGTTCAACAACGGCGCTACGGGCTTCACGGATAACAACAATCCGGGCAGCCATACCATTACCAACTGCACCACGGTAAACAACGGCAAGTATGATACAACAAAAGCAAACCTGATGATTTACAGGGCTGCACGCACTGCACAGTATACCAACCTGTTATCCATGGTGGATAGCAAGGGCGCGGCAACGGATCAGTTCCAGGGCGTGCTGAACAACAGCCTGTACCATTACAAAGACGCCAAGGACGGCAAGGATGGCAGCAGTTATTATTGGGTAAATCAATATACCTTTGTAGGCGACAAGGAGAAGTACACCGGTTCCGAGCACGCACAGTATACGGTTACCAACGACGATTTTGTCAATGTGACGATTCCCGGATATAACGCTGCAAAGAGCACTTATACCGCAAATTACCACGAGATTTTCAGAAATCCGGACGGCAGCATTAATGTGGACGGTCTCTTTGAAGTAAAGAAGGAAAGTCCTCTCTATACCGCAGGTAAGGACGGCGGTTATATCGGCGCGAAGTTCTCGGTGGACGGCGCACCTCAGACCTATACCGTATCCGTGGAGAGCGGAAGCGCATCTCCCGTGAAAGCGGAAGCAGGCGCAACCGTGACCATTACGGCGGATGAAGTGCCCGGCATGGAATTTACCCACTGGACCGTAAAGACGGGAAGCGTAACCTTAGCAAGCGAAACAAGCGCAGAAACCACATTCATCATGCCTGCAAGTCTGGTAGAAATCGTGGCAGAGTATGAGAAGGTGCAGGCGCCGGTTTACAATATTGCCATTACCGGAGGAAGCGCTACACCTACACAGGCAGAAGCAGGCACGAAAGTAACGATTACGGCGGCTGCGGCTCCGGAAGGAAAGGTATTTGACCGCTGGGTAGTGAAAGCAGGAAACATCACTCTGGCGGATGCTACAAGTCAGACGACAACCTTTACCATGGGCAGCGCGCTTGTGGAATTGGAGGCAACATACAAGGACGCTTCCACGACTCCGACGAACCCGACGGAACCTACAAATCCCACGGATCCTACAGATCCGACGAATCCTGATACGCCTGTAACACCCGGCGATTCGGATGATGACGATGATGACGACGATGATGATTACGAAGCTCCGGCTCCCGGAAACCGGACCGTGACAGGCGACCAGTCAACCGTTACGGATGTAGAAGTAATCGGCAGCACGGTATTCACAAGACCCAACGGATTACAGGTATTGGGAAATATTATTATCCATGCGGAGCCCGGAAATCCCACCAAGGCTATTTTGGCATTGGTTGAGGAATACATCAAGACGGCAAAAAATCCGTCCAAGGTCATCGTACAGTATTATGACATCAAGGCATACGAAGGTTCTATAGACATCAATAATGTGGTTGCAATGAATGGAAAGGTTAGGATAAAATTCCGGTATCCGGCAGGAGTGACCAGAAACAGCCATGAAATTATCGCATTGCATAACACCACTCCTATTGCGGTAGACAAGAGAAACGACTGCTTCTGGATTACGGCGGATGGTTTCAGTCCTTACACCATTATTTACCGTCCTACGGATGTTCAGAAGAGTGCAGTAACAGGCGACTCCGGAGCAATTCAACCGGGTAATGCCGGAGCAGCCGGGTCGGGCAATAGCGGAGCGGCTCAACCGGGTAATAGCGGAGCAGCCAAACCGGGTAATGCCGGAGCGGCGGCAGATGCGGCAAATGCGGCAAATGACCTTGTTATCGGAGGCTCTGCTGCGGCAATCACGACGCCACAGCCCCAGACCGGCGGAAATTCCGGAACGATTTATGTGTTTGTCGGAATAGCGCTGCTGGCAGCCGTAGCAGCTATGGCATATGGAATTATCGTATTACGCAAGAAGAAAGAGGATTAATCGAAAGACAGAAGACTAACCAAAAGACAGACCCGCTGCATAAAAAGCAGCGGGTTTGTTTTGGCTTGTTTTGGCTTGTTTCCTAAAAAGGGCTTGACATTTCAGAGCGCAGTCAATATCATAGATAAGGCGAAAGTACAGCGGCACAGAAGAAGTCTGGCTATGCGGAGGATGACAATGAAAACACATGGGGATACCTATTCTTTGAGAAAAGAGGAAAACAGACGCATATTCCGCGAGGGAATGCGGGACGGGATTCCTATAGGCATCGGATATCTGGCGGTATCCTTTTCCTTGGGAATTGCGGCTAAGAACGCCGGGTTAACGCCGTTTCAGGGGTTTCTGGCAAGCTTTCTGATCAATGCGTCCGCCGGTGAATATGCGGGATTTACCTTAATCGCGGCGGGAGGGACCTATCTGGAAATGGTGGTCATGACTTTGGTGGTCAATGCCAGATATCTGTTGATGAGCTGCGCCATGAGCCAGCGGGTGGAGCCTAAGCTTCCGTGGTATCACCGCCTGCTTATGGCTTACGATATCACGGACGAGCTGTTTGCCATTGCGATATCGAGACCGGGTTATCTGAATCCCAATTATACCTATGGGGCGGTGCTGACGGCTGCTCCCGGATGGGCTGTGGGAACCGCGTTGGGATGTATTGCGGGGAATCTGATGCCTTTGCGTCTTGTGAGCGCGTTCAGCGTCGCTTTGTTTGGGATGTTCCTCGCGGTTATCATTCCTCCTGCCCGAAAGAATCATGTGATTGCGGGATTAATCCTCTTTTGCTTTGCCGCAAGCTATGGGGCGTCCTGTCTTCCGGTTATTGCTTCCGTTTCCGACGGGACCAAGACCATTGTTTTAACGGTTGTCATTTCCGCCATAGCGGCGGTTCTGTTTCCCAAGAAGGAAGAAAGTGAGGCGGCACAATGACGCAGAATGCTTATATTTACATTTTTATTATGGCGGCGGTGAGTTATGCCATCCGCATGATGCCGTTAACCTTTATCCGGACACAGATCAAAAATCCTTTTTTGCAGTCGTTTTTGTACTATGTTCCCTATGTGACGCTGGCTGTGATGACTTTTCCGGCGATACTAAACGCCACGCAGAGTCCCGTGTCCGGCGCGCTGGCTTTGCTTGTGGGAATCGCTGCGGCATGGTTCGGCGCAAATTTATTTACGGTTGCCGTTTGTTGCTGCGCCGTGGTTTTTGTGGCGGAATTTTTTCTACTGTAAGATGATTTAATTTTTTCTTGACATTTATTCCCTTTTGGTATATAGTGAAAACAGTTAATCAGTTTTAAGATAAGAGTGGCGGTTGCCACTCTTTCTTCTTTGTTGCATGGAGGATTAATATGTCCCAAAGAGAGATTTATGAGGCAAAGACGGAAGAACTGCTTTCGTCCATTGTCGAAAAGCACAGTGTAACAATTTATGATGTGGAGTATGTGAAAGAGGGCGGCGATTATTACCTGAGAGCCTATATTGACAAAGAGGGCGGAGTAACGATCACGGACTGCGAGAATGTGAGCCGTGAGCTTTCCGATTTGCTGGATGAGCGGGATTTTATACCGGACGCCTATATTCTGGAGGTCAGCAGCCCCGGGCTTGGCAGGGTATTAAAGAAGGATAAGCATTTGCGTTCCGCGGTGGGACAGGAGGTAGAAATCAAGCTGTTTCAGGCAGTGGATGGGTGCAAAGAATTTTCCGGAACTTTGGAAAGCTTTGATAACGAAATCGTCGCAATCGGAGTCGACGGGGATGTCCGTACATTTGAACGCTCCGGCATTGCACTGATTCGTTTGGCACTGGACTTCTGATAAGGATGAACATAAAGATTTGGCGGATGCCGGAATGGAGGAAACGATGAATAAGGAGTTAATGGAAGCGCTGGATATTCTGGAGAAGGAGAAGGAAATCAGCAAGGAAACACTGTTTGAGGCCATTGAAAATTCCCTGCTCACTGCCTGCAAGAATCACTTCGGGAAGGCGGACAATGTAAAGGTGGAAATTGACAGGGAAACCTGTGATTTTCTGGTGTATGCCGAGAAGGAAGTGGTTGCCGACAAAGAGGAAGTGGAGGACGACTGCTTACAGATTGCGCTGGAGGATGCCAGAAAACTGTCGGAAAAAGTACAGGTAGGCGATATTTTGAACACGGAGATTAAATCCAAGGAATTTGGGCGCATTGCCACCCAGAACGCCAAAAATGTAATCCTGCAGAAAATCCGAGAGGAAGAGAGAAGCGTTATTTATAATCAATATTATGAAAAAGAGAAGGATGTAGTTACCGGTGTGGTACAGAGATATGTGGGCAAGAACATCAGTATTAATCTGGGAAAAGCGGATGCCATGCTCAATGAGAGCGAACAGGTGAAGGGAGAAACCTTCCGTCCCACGGAGCGCATTAAAGTATATATTCTGGAAGTAAAGAGCACTCCCAAAGGTCCCCGTATCAATGTGAGCCGCACCCATCCCGAGCTGGTAAAGCGGCTGTTTGAGGCGGAGGTAGTGGAAATTAAGGACGGTACGGTGGAAATCAAGAGCATTGCAAGGGAAGCCGGAAGCCGTACCAAAATTGCCGTGTGGAGCAACAATCCCAATGTGGACCCCGTGGGCGCCTGCGTGGGCATGAACGGCGCAAGGGTCAATGCCATTGTGGAGGAGCTTAGGGGAGAAAAAATCGATATCATTAACTGGGACGACAACCCCGGCAATCTGATTCAGAATGCCCTTTCCCCGGCTAAAATCGTGGCTGTGTTTGCGGACCCCGATGAAAAAACCGCCAAGGTTGTGGTTCCCGATTATCAACTGTCTCTGGCAATCGGTAAGGAAGGTCAGAACGCAAGGCTGGCAGCAAGGCTTACCGGCTACAAGATAGATATTAAATCCGAAACACAGGCAAAGGATGCTCCGGGCTTCCGTTATGAGGACTATATGGACGACTATGAGGACAATGAATATGAGGAAGACGGCGAGTATGCTGAAGACCTTTACGAAGAAGGCGGCTTTGAAGATTCCGGCGAGGAGTAAAGTTTTTTATGGCGAAGAAAATTCCCTTAAGGCAGTGTATAGGCTGCAGTGAAATGAAAAGTAAAAAAGACATGATGCGGGTGATAAAAACGCCGGAAGGTGATATTTGTTTGGATATTACAGGCAAAAAGAACGGACGGGGCGCATATGTTTGTAAGAGCGGGGAATGTCTGAAGCTTGCCCATAAGAACAGGGGATTGGAACGCTCTTTTAAAATGAGTATTCCGGATGAAGTGTATGTGATGTTGGAAAGGGAGTTTGAAAATTTTGGAGCAGAATAAAATTTTGTCGCTGTTAGGATTGGCAATGAGAAGCCGCAATCTGGTAAGCGGTGAGTTTCAGACGGAAGCTGCAGTGAAGAATGGTTCCGCCATGCTGGTAATCATTGCAGAGGATGCATCGGCAAATACCAAAAAGATGTTTCATGATAAATGCACATTCTATGGGATTCCTCTTTATGAATATGGGACCAAGGAATCAATAGGACATGCAATAGGACAGCAGTTACGCTCTTCTATAGGGATATGTGATGTCGGGTTAGCGGATGCAATCAGAACAAAACTGGAAGAAAAATAATTGCCGCTGGAGGCGGAAAGGAAGGAAAGCATGGCGAAAATAAAGGTACATGAACTTGCAAAAGAATTAGGTATGCCGAGTAAAGATATGATAAGCTTCCTGCAGGAAAAGGGCGTGGAAGTGAAAGCACCTCAAAGCTCTGTGGAGGAAGATGCAGCGGATATGGCGCGGAAGGCGTTCGGCGGAAGTAAGGATGCAAAGGAGCCCGAAAAGGAGGCCAAGGAGCCGGCTTCCCGGAAAGAGGAGCCGGAGCAGAAACCGCAGCCGCAGAAGGAACAAAAAGGACGGACTGCAGATGTGCCGGAAGACGAGGTTCCTCAAAAAAAGAAGAAGATTATCTTTGTGAGCAACCCCCAAAATTCCAAGATGACGGGACAGCGCCAGGGAGGAAATTTACAGCAGAAAAACAGGAATGGTCAGCAGGGCAGGAATCAGGCGCCCGCTCGTCCCATCAAACCTTTGACGCCGCCTTCTCCTACGCCCAGTGTACAGATGGTTCCGGACAATCATGGTATGAAGCCTAAGCGCCCCGCTCAGGCGGAAAGTATGGAGACAAAAGAATCTGCGGTGCGGGAGAGCACATACGGCAGAGGACCACAAGCCGCCGGCAAAGAGCAGCAAGCTGTACAGGGCAGGGAACAGCAGTCCGGACAGGCGGCGGCTCCCCAGAAGCATAATGACAGACCCCATGACAACCGCAGTCAGGATAACCGAAATCGTGACAATAACCGGAACGGCGGCGGACAGAATGCCAATGGGCAAAGTGCACATTCCGGGCGTTCTCAAGGACAGGGCGCGCAGCGTTCCCAGAACGGTTCTTACCAGGGTAGAAACGGCGCAGGAAATGGGCGTCCTCAAGGTGACAGACCAAGCGGAAACCAGAGGCCTTTCAGACCGGAAGGCGGCGCAGGTGACCGCAGGGGCAGGGATGCGGCTCCCGGACGGGGATATGCCGGTCCGGACCGCGACCGCAGAGGCGGCAGTAAGGGCTTTGCCCCTGAGGCAGGCGCAAAGGACTCCGAGAAGAAGCGTGAGGAAGAAAAGAGGCGCTTTAGTCAGGAGAAGGATAAGCGTTCCAAGAAAGATCTGATTTATGAAGAGGAAGAGAATGTAAAGAATAAGCCCGGCCGCTTTATCAAGCCGGAAAAGAAAAAAGAGGAAGTGGAGGAAGTTATCAAGGTTATCACACTTCCCGAGGTAATTACCATTAAGGAATTGGCGGAAAAAATGAAGCAGCAGCCGGCTGCCATCATTAAAAAGCTTTTTCTGGAAGGTAAGGTTGTGACCGTAAATCAGGAGATTTCCTATGAGGATGCAGAAAATATCGCTATGGAATATGAAATTCTCTGCGAGAAGGAAGTCAAGGTTGACATCATAGAGGAACTGTTGAAGGAGGAAGACGAAAACGAGGCGGATATGGTGCCCAGACCCCCCGTTATCTGTGTTATGGGTCATGTAGACCACGGCAAAACCTCCCTTTTGGATGCCGTCCGCAAAACCAATGTCATCGATAAGGAAGCCGGCGGTATTACACAGCATATCGGTGCATATACTGTAAATGTCGGTGAAAAAAAGATTACTTTTCTGGATACTCCCGGACATGAGGCATTTACCGCAATGCGTATGCGCGGCGCAAACGCGACGGATATTGCGATTCTGGTAGTGGCTGCGGACGACGGCGTGATGCCCCAGACCGTGGAAGCAATCAACCATGCCAAGGCGGCAGGAATTGAAATTATTGTAGCTGTCAACAAGATTGATAAGCCGTCTGCCAATATAGACCGTGTAAAGCAGGAATTGGCGGAGTATGAGCTGATTCCGGAGGATTGGGGCGGAAGTACCGTGTTTGCTCCCGTGTCGGCAAAATCGGGAGAGGGCATTGACCAGCTCCTTGAGATGATTCTTTTGACGGCGGATATCCTCGAGCTTAAGGCCAATCCCAAGAGAAAGGCAAGAGGACTTGTCATTGAAGCGGAGCTTGACAAGGGACGCGGACCGGTGGCAACCGTTCTGGTGCAGAAGGGAACCCTGAAAGTGGGAGATTTTATATCCGCAGGGGCAAGCCATGGCAAAGTGCGCGCCATGGTGGACGATAAGGGCCGCAGGGTAAAGGAGGCAGGACCTTCTACTCCCGTGGAAATCTTAGGATTGTCCGCAGTGCCCAGCGCGGGCGAGGTATTCCTTGCCCATGACAGCGATAAGACGGCAAAGAATTATGCGGATACCTACCTTGTCCAGAATAAGGAGAAGAAATTGGAGGAGACGAAGTCCAGAATGTCTCTTGAGGATTTGTTCTCCCAGATTAAAGAAGGCAATTTGAAGGAACTGAACCTGATTGTAAAAGCGGATGTGCAGGGCAGCGTGGAAGCTGTCAAGCAGTCCCTGTTAAAACTCTCTAACGAGGAAATTATCGTGAAATGCATCCACGGCGGCGTAGGCGCTATCAACGAGTCCGATGTTACGCTGGCAAGCGCATCCAACGCCATTATCATCGGCTTTAATGTAAGACCGGATGCCGCGGCAAAGGATACTGCGGAGCGCGAGGGTGTGGATGTGCGTCTGTACAAGGTAATCTATCAGGCAATCGAAGATGTAGAGGCTGCCATGAAGGGTATGTTAGACCCTGTTTATGAGGAAAGAGTTATCGGACACGCAGAGGTGCGCCAGTTGTTCAAGGCTTCCGCCATCGGCAATATCGCCGGTGCATATGTGCTGGACGGTGAGTTTAGGCGAGGCTGTAAGGTGCGTATCACCAGAGAAGGAGAACAGATTTTTGAAGGGAATCTGGCATCCTTAAAGAGATTTAAGGATGATGTGAAGGAAGTAAAGGCAGGTTTTGAGTGCGGTCTTGTCTTTGAAGGCTTCGACAAAATGCAGGAGCTGGATATTGTAGAGGCCTATGTTATGGAGGAAGTGCCCCGCACCTAAGCGGAATCATGGAGGATAGTGTGAGGAAAAACAGTGTAAAAAATACCCGCATTAACGGGGAAGTACAAAAAGTATTGGCTCAGATTATCAGGGGAGAGATTAAGGACCCCAGAATCAGTAAATGGGCAAGCGTGGTGGCAGTGGAGGTGGCGCCCGACTTGAAAAGCTGCAAGGCATGGATTAGCGTGCTTGGCGGCGACGAGGACAGGGAAGCCACTTTGCAGGGGCTTAAAAGCGCCGAGGGATTTATCAAAAGACAATTGGCGAAAAGTATTAATCTGAGAAATACGCCGGATATCACTTTTGTGATGGACCAGTCTATTGAGTACGGTGTGAATATGTCCCATAAAATCGATGAAATCATGGCAAAGCAGGAAAAAGCCGGTGATAAAGCATGCGATAATGGGGCAGATGATGAAAGGGATGAGTGAGTGTATGGATTTACTGCAGACCTGTGACGGCGCAGCAAGAATCGGAATCGGCGGACATATCCGCCCTGACGGGGATTGTGTTGGAGCTTGTCTGGCACTGTCGATGTATCTGAAAAAAGAGCTGCCCGAAGCCAAGATAAAAGTGTTTTTAGAAAAACCGCCTGCTATTTTTCATGAGATAAAGGGCTTTGATGAGATTGAAACCGCATTTCCCAAAGAAGAGGCATTTGATGTATTTTTTGTCTTGGATACGACGCCGGACAGATTGGGAGACGGGGAAATCTATTTTAAAGAAGCAAAAAAGACCGTTAATATCGACCATCATGTCAGCAACAACGGCAGCGGGGATGTGAATGTGATGAAGCCGGAAATCGGCTCTACCTGTGAAGTCTTGTTCGACTTGATGGAGCCCGTAAATATGGACGGGGATATTGCCATGGCGCTTTACACCGGCATGATACATGATACCGGGGTGTTCCAATATTCCAATACCACGCCGGAAACCTTGAAAAAGGCGGCGTTTTTGATTAGCTTTGGCTTTGACTTTTCCAGACTGATTGCGGAAACATTTTATGAGAAAACCTATCTGCAGAGCCAGATCATGGGGCGCGCTCTTATGGAGAGCATCCGTTTTATGGATGGGAGATGCATTGTCAGCGCCGTGGATAAGAAGACCATGGATTTTTATGATGTAGTGCCCGGGGATTTTGACGGTATCGTCAACCAGCTTAAAAATATCAAAGGGGTGGATTGTGCCATCTTTATGTATCAGACGGATGTGATGGAGTACAAGGTCAGTCTGCGTTCCAATGAAAATGTGAATGTGGCGGCGGTGGCGTCTTATTTTGGCGGCGGCGGTCATATGCGGGCGGCAGGATGCAACATGAAGGGAACTTTTCATGACTGTGTGAACAATCTGTCCCTACATATTCAAAAGCAGATGCAGGAGAACCGATAAGCATATGATAAACGGTATTATCAATATTTATAAAACGCCGGGCTTTACATCTCATGATGTGGTGGCAAAAATGAGAGGAATCTGCGGACAGAAAAAGATTGGGCACACAGGCACTTTGGATCCTCAGGCAACCGGTGTGCTTCCGGTGTGTCTGGGCAGCGCCACCAAGGTATGTGATATGCTGACGGACAGGGATAAGGAATATGTGGCAGAGCTGCTTTTAGGTGTAAAAACGGATACGCAGGATACCACGGGATGCGTATTGGAGACAAGCATTGTGGGCGGAGAGACTTTTTCCGTGGAGCGGATAACGGAAGCCATAATGGGATTTATGGGCAGTTATGAGCAGCTTCCCCCCATGTACTCCGCAGTCAAGGTAAACGGTAAAAAGCTTTACGAGCTGGCAAGAGAGGGCAGGGAAGTGGAACGCAGGACCCGGACCGTCACGATTCATGACTTGGAAATTTTAGAGATACATCTTCCCGTTGTAAAATTCCGGGTGGAATGCTCCAAGGGAACTTATATCAGAACGCTCTGCGCCGATATCGGGGAGAAGCTTTCCTGCGGTGGCGCCATGCAGAGTCTGGTACGGACGAAAGCAGGCGGATTTTTGCTGGAGGATGCCATTACTTTGGACGAGCTGCAGAAATTAAAGGATGCAGGGAGGTTAAAAGAGGCTGTCATGCCTGTGGACAGCGTATTTTCCGTATATCCTGCCCTTCATGTGAGCGGGGAGGGAAGGAAGCTTTTGGAAAACGGGAATCCCTTTATGCCGGAGCAGACTTTGGAAGGAGAAGTATTTGCAGCCGGGCAGTGGGTCAGGATTTACAGGGAAGATAACAGTTTTGCTGCGATTTATGCCTACGATGCGCCGCAGCGCTGCTACAAACCCGTTAAGATGTTTTTGGGTTAGTGAGAAGAACCGATGGGGGTGAAGACAGTGGAGATTATTTCCGGTACAACGGATTTTTATCTGAATCGGGAAACCGCGGTGGCGATGGGAAAATTTGACGGCGTTCATATCGGACACAGGAGGCTTCTGGAAGAAATTACCGGACAGGAGAAGCTTACATCCTGTGTTTTTACTTTTGACCCTTCTCCGGCACAGTTTTTTGGTCTGGGAGACGGCAGGGAACTGACTACAAGAGAAGAAAAGAGGATGCTTTTTGAACGCATGGGGGTGGATATTCTGATTGAATTTCCCCTGACAAAGGAGACTGCGGCAATTTCGCCTGAGAGTTTTGTGTCGGATGTACTGGCGGGGCAGTTGGAAGCCCGTCTGATTGTGGCAGGGACGGATTTGTCCTTTGGTGCAGGCGGCAGGGGAGACGGGGAGCTGCTCTGCAAAATGGGGGATGAGCTTGGTTTTTCGGTGAAAATCATAGACAAGGTATGTCTGGACGGGCAGGAGGTCAGCTCCACCTATATCAGAAGTCAAGTAGAAGCGGGGAATATGGAGCTTACGGAGCTGCTTTTAGGCATTCCCTATCCTGTGATGGGGAAGGTCATATCAGGAAATCGGATTGGAGGCGCAAAGCTTGGATTTCCTACGGCAAATCTGCTGCCGGAGGGGAGAAAGCTGCTGCCGCCCAAGGGAGTCTACGAATCGGAAGTTATCTGCCGCGGTAGAAGATGGAAAGGGATTACCAATGTAGGCTGCAAGCCCACGGTAGACAATGAGGGAGTTATGGGCGTGGAGACTTATCTCTATGATTTTACGGAAGAAATTTACGGGGAGCCTCTGGAAGTATATTTGAAGGCCTTCAAGCGCCCGGAAAAGCGCTTTGAGAGTCTGGAGGCTTTAAAGGAACAGCTCCGTAAGGACATTTCTCTTTGAGAATGCCGCCATGCCGCAGCTTTGCAGGCTGCGGCATGGCGGTTTAAAAATGATCAGGTAGTTGTTGTGTCATCTGTTGTTGGCGTATCTGTCGGTGTAGTTGTTGTCGTTGGCGTGGTCAGAGGCAGCGTGATGGTGTTGTCGGATGCTCCGCCGGCGCAGCCACATCCCGTTGCACAGCTTTCTTTGTAGCGCTCCTCATACTTTGACGGTCCCAGCTCTAAGGGCTTGATGGCAAGGTCCAACAGGTCGCCTGCAACGAATTTCATGCAGTCCGAATTGTCGGGTGCGATAATGCTTCCCTTCGGAGTGTTGCTTCTGCCCGCGTTTTCCATACGGTAGCCTGAGAAATACAGACTCTGTAGTACCAATGTCAAACCCACCGTTATGGTGTTGTCATCCAGCTCAAAGTTGAGAGCTTTTGCGATGCCGTAGAGGTTCAAACCTTGTCTGACATAATTGTTTGTCTGTTCAAATCCCAGATAGTTGAGTACAGGACTCGGTGTGCCCGTTGTGGGCGGGGTTTCAATCTCGTAGCTCACGCCGTAGGGCGCAAAGATTTCAAGCTCCACGGATGAGGGATTTGTGTCTTCATCATAGGTTGCTTCCGTGTCTGCAGGGAGATAAGCGGCAGTGGGATAGACCGTTCCCACAAGGCGGCAGTTCTCATCATACAGGCTGACTGCAAAAGTGACAGTCAGACCGGCGAGTGTGACCACATAACAGTTAGGTCTGCCGGCAATCGCCTCGATGGATACACCTCCGTCTCCGTCGGTGTAGGAAATATTGATAACCTTTGCCGCTGCGGAAACGGCAGTCGGATAAGTTGTTGCAATATCTGTTCCCAGCGCAAAACTTGCACACAGATTGATACCGATTTCATCATAGATGACCGGCGCCATGATGCTTAACAGAGTGGGTGTTCCGCACAGCGGGTTCACACACACATCAAGACAACATGGGTCGGAATTGCAGGAACAGTTTCCGGAGCCGTTATTCTGGAGATTTTGTACCATGTTGCTCACAATCCTTGCCCTGCATCCGCATTTTCCGGATTTACATTTCGCCATAATGCGTTCTCCTTAAATATTTTACTATATAGTATGTATATTTAGCGGTTTTGTGCCATATATTTAAGGGAGCAAATTTCAGTCTATCATGATGCGCCGGCTGAATACTTATGAGGGAATAGTGTGAAAAATACTTCTAAGGCAGCAAGAGGGTGTGTAAACACCTCTCTTTAAACGCAGCCTAAGAAGTATTATATTTCACACCCGAAAAACGAAAAACCAGCGTTTTTCATTCAGATTTGAGCCGCCGGAGGCAGCATGGAGGAATAGTATGGGAAATGTATATTCGCTGGATGCGGAGAGAAATCTGATTCTCTATCACGCAGGAACAAACATTTATATCAGAAGCACCTTCGGAGAAAATGTGATGCGTCCCATCGTTTTATGCACGGACTATCGCAGCAGCTTTACGGACACGGCTTTCAACGGGACAGTCTATTATGCGTACTATAGCATGGAGCAGGATATTTTGGTGAGAAGCATCAACGACTTGCAGAATATCTATAAAATAAGCAGTCAGGAAATCCCCGGCTGTCATAACCCGCGTATCGTAACTTTTCAGGGAGAACTGATTTTATTCTATACAACAAAAAGCCCGTTAAACAATGCGTATTATCTGAAAGCTTTATTTCCGTTAAAGCCGGATGTGCGCATAAAACTGCCGGAAACATCCTTTTCGGAAATACGAAATTTTGGAATTCTTGCCATGAGTGACAGGCTTATTTTAGATGTTTCCTCGCAGGAAACGCAAATCCTCTTTGCTTTGAAGCCCGATTTTGAACTTGTAGTCTATCCTTCGGACAGCGCCTCGCTGGAGACACAGCTTCACGATGCCCTGCAGGAACTGCATCTGATATCGGAAACGCTGCGCGACACACGGCAGGAGTTTGATGCGGTGTCCGCACAGCTTGCCGATGAGCAGCTTCTTTTCAAAGACCTGCAAGAGCGGAACAAAGAATTGGAAAGCGAGATTCATGCGAAAGAGCAGGCGCACAGTGAAACCCTTGAAAGCATCCGCGCCCAATATAACGAGCTGATGGAAACTGCCATCAGGTACAAAAACGAGGCAGCCCGCTGGCATGATATCGCCTGCAGAAAGGAGGTAAAACCCGTTCCGGGAGAAAGCTTGATTGCGGATAGCTGGTAAAGGCGTTTTTTGGGCGCTTTTTGTAAAAAATAGATTGTAAGTTTTCCCGTTTTCCCTTATAATAAAAATGATTTGCTTTTTAACGGCGGTATAGCTGAAAGGATAAGGGAACAAAATAGATGAGTGCAAGCATTTTATTAACAATGGCAGGCGGTTTAGGACTTTTTCTGTTTGGCATGGAACTGATGAGTGATTCCATTGAGAAAGTCGCAGGCGCAAAACTGCGCCGCATTCTGGAGATTTTTACCACCAACCGTTTTATGGGAATGATAGTGGGCGTGGTGTTCACGGGAATCATTCAATCGTCATCCGCCTGTACTGCCATGGTAGTCAGCTTTGTGAATGCCGGACTGATGAATCTGTATCAGGCGGCAGGAGTCATTTTCGGCGCCAATATCGGTACTACCGTTACCTCACAGTTGGTTTCCTTTAATCTGTCAGAGATTGCCCCGGTGATTTTACTGACAGGCGTTTTAGTGATGATGTTTGCTTCTAAAGAGAATATAAAGCAGTTTGCCGGAGTGGTTACAGGCTTTGGCATTCTTTTTGTAGGCTTAAGCACCATGTCCCAGGCTATGGCAGGCATGAAAAATGAACCTCAGGTGGTGGAATTGTTAAGCTCCCTGAGCAATCCTTTTCTGGCAACTGTAATGGGCGTATTGGTCACTTCTGTGATTCAAAGCTCTTCTGTAACCGTCAGTATTGTGCTTTTGTTGGCGCAGCAGGGTCTATTGGACTTGTCCATCTGCCTTTATATTATTTTAGGATGTAATATCGGCGCATGTACTACTGCGCTTCTCGCATCCCTTGCGGGCAAGAAAGACGCTAAGAAAGCGGCTCTTATCCATTTCTGGTTCAATGTTATCGGAACGGTGCTGATTTATATTATTTTCTTCTTTGCATTGGAACCCATTATAGGGCTGATTCTGAAAATTTCCCCGGATAACGGACGGTTTGTGGCAAATGCCCACACTGCGATTAAGATATTCCAGGTAATCGTGTTGTTCCCGTTCTCCGGTCTGATTGTAAAGCTCGCCAGCGCATGTGTGCCGGGTGAAGATAAGAAGATTGGCTATAGAGAGAGCTATCAGTTAAAGTATATAGGGGACAAGGTTGTGTTTAATCCTGCCACTGCCGTGGTGGGGGTAATTAAGGAGCTGGACCGCATGGCGTCTTTGGCAAGCGAGAATTTAAACCGTGCCATGAACGCCTTGATTACTCTGGACGAGGAAGATATAGAAGAGGTGTATGAGGTAGAGAAAAATATTGATTTCTTAAATCATGCCATCACGGATTATCTGGTGAAAATCAACCAGACTTCCCTGCCCATCGAAGATTTAAAGAGTCTGGGAGCCTTGTTCCATGTGGTAAATGATATTGAGCGTATCGGCGACCATGCGGAAAATGTGGCGGATGCCGCGAAAATGCGCAGGGAAAACGGCGCGGTAATCAGCAAGCAGGCGCAGCGTGAGCTGGGCGAGATGCTTGATATGGTGAACACCATTATCCAATATTCCATAGAGATGTTTGTAAAGAGCGACGAGCAGCATATGCAGGAGATTGTTCGTCTGGAAAATAAAGTGGATGCCAAGGAAAAGGAATTGCAGCGCGCCCATGTGGAACGCCTGACCAAAGGAGAATGCACTCCGGAAGCCGGCATGATTTTTTCGGACACCGTATCCGGCTTGGAGCGTGTGGCTGACCATGCCACCAATATTGCTTTCGCCATTATTGCGCAGGAGAGGGAGCTTGAGGCGGAGGAAGCATAAGCTTTCGGTAGAAATTATTGGAAAAATCGTGGAAATAGTTGACAGACAGCGAGGAAATGGGTATAATTTATATTACATGTAACAAAATTGTAATATAATCGTATGATTTCTGTAACTAAGGGACGAATAATCGCAAAAGAAAAGGATGTAGGTATGACATATAGAAAAATGATAAGAGGGGCGTGGGTGGTATCGGCAGGACTGCTTATGTGTATCGCATGTCAGCCGCTAACGGTATCTGCCGCAGAAAGCAGCAGTCTGTTGCAGTCGGCGGGTGTGGTATCCATTATGGAGCAGAAGAGTCTTACCACCGAGGAGTATGTAGCGCTGGCAGAGCAGGCAAAAGGAGCGCTGTGGGGCTATACGGATATTGGCATCGCCAATGTGGAAAGCGGCAATTTAAATGTTCGTGCAGAGGCTTCTACAGCGGGAAAACTTGTGGGAAAGCTTCCCAAGAATGCGGCATGTGAAATATTGGAAACATTGGACGGATGGGCTTATATCCAGTCCGGCGAGGTGGAAGGCTATGTGAGTCTGGAATATCTGTTGACCGGACCGGATGCCAAGATAAAAGCGAAAGAATTAGTGCGCACTGTGGCAGTGGCGCAGGTGGACGGACTGAATGTCAGAGAGGAGCCCGACAAAAATAGCAAGGTCATGACTCAGGTACTCAAAGGCGAGGAGCTTGAATTTGTAGAAACCTTGGACAATGGCTGGATAAAGGTATCCCTTGACGGTGTGGAAGCTTATGTGTCAGAGGAATATGTGGCTGTGGAGGAGAAGCTTGACACTGCCATTACCATGACGGAACTTCTGTATGGTCAGGGTGTTTCGGACATCCGCGTGGATTTGGTGGAATATGCAAAGCAGTTTGTGGGAAATCCCTATGTGTGGGGCGGAACCAGCTTAACAAAGGGTGCGGATTGTTCCGGCTTTGTTATGAGCGTATTCAAGAAGTTTAACATTAATTTGAGCCGTACTTCCAGAGCGCAGGCTAATGACGGGACCAAGATTAAGTTTTCGGACATGAAGCCCGGAGATTTGGTATTCTATGCAGACGGCTCCGGCACCATCAATCATGTGGCGATTTATATCGGCGGCGGAAAAGTCATTCAGGCAAGCAGCCCGACTACCGGCATTAAAATCAGTAAGTATAATTACAGAACGCCGGTAAAAGCGGTGAGAGTGATTTATGATTAAATAAGGCGGGTATCCCCCTTTATAAGCAACGGGCAGTTCGCAGGGCGTGCTGCCCATTGTTTATGCATGATAATAGAAATGAGTGGAAAATAGTGAGTTTGCGGAGGCAGAATTTTGCAGAGAAGGAGAGAAGAGAATGAACCGGATTAAACAACAGAAGGTGTGGTTCTTACGGATATTTGTCGTTCTGATGACGATTGTGCTTGCGGGCTGTGCCAACGGTACGACCGGTACGGATGCAAAAGAAAATCCGAACAATCAGGTGCAGACGGACGCTTCGATAGAAGCAAACGGTTCGACGGACAACTTGACGGATATGGATAATGCAACGGACATAAATAATTCGGTAGATATGAACAGTCCGACGGATTCGGACACCGCGATTGACTCCGACATCCCGACAGATTCGGATAAGCAGACGGCTTCGGACGAATTGTTCCCAGTGAACGAGTTCACTGTGGGAGAAATGCCGGAGTGGTCTGAGGAGGAACTGGCGCAGCTGCAATATGTAGAGAAAGCTTCCATAGAGGATTATTACGGAGACAAAACCCTCTATGACGCTTACATATTAAAAGGAAGCAGTATTGGGAACGGGAATGTCCATGGTCTTGAGCACGGACTGAACTATTCTGCCTCCGCGGCCAGCACAGAACATCTTTCCGTATATGAATTACTGAATATCCGCGTGAGAGTTGCGCTGGAATTCTGGGAAACGGAATCGTCAGGGTATAATGGCATACAGGTGAGTCAGGTGATGGAGAAGGGGGACGACAGATACCAACTGGTGACAGCGACGAAAGAGGATATATATGGGCAGCCCTACAAAGTGACGAAATTTTTTTATCTGGATTTTCAGAGTGAGACAGCCTGTGTTATGTGGGATGTGGAAATACAGGAAAACGGAGTGGATAAGGAGACAAGCCGGGTCTTGAAGGAATTGGGCGGATGTTACGGTATCAGTCTGGATACCCTGCAGCCGGACGGCGACTGGCTGACCGCCGATAAGGAGAGAAAAGAAAAAATGCAGGATGTGTATGAGCCGCAGTCAGGGGAAAGGGCATTGGAAAAGTTGGAGGGATACCAGTATCTCGGAACGACGACTCTTGTCTCTTACAGGAAAGAGAAGGAATGTCCCATTATACTGCCTATGGGATGGAAAGTCAGCGTTCGGGAAAGCCGCGCCGATTCCTCCATGCATGGCGTTACGGTGGCGGCAGCACTGGAAGAAATAGGCAGCGGGCGTTTTATGGAGGAGCTTGAAGAGGATCTTGAGAGCAGGCGGAAGCAGTATACGGAATATACGGACAGATACCGCATTGTCCGAAGCAGCAGCATAGAACCGATTGCCGGTTATAGAGAGGCAGTACAGGCGGCTCTTCTCTACGAGGAAAAAAATACCATGACAGAAGAATATACTTTTGGTACGATTGTATTCTGCCGCATCAGAGTGGACGGAAATTATGCCTTAAACTGCCGGATTACTTTATCAAGTAACGAATATGATGATGCAACCAATACGCTGATAAAGGAGGTGGAGACAGCTTATGGAATTGATTTGTCGGCATATTACAACCAATAAAATAAAGAAGATTTTCAGAAGTCTGGGCTTATTTTCCATGACTGTTGCCTTGACCTGTTTTGTATCGGGATGCGGTTTTCGGACGGGAAATGAGAAAGATGATACAAAAACGCAGGAGACGACAGGGGAGGAGCCATCCCAAAGCGCCGACGACGGGAAAGAAACAAAGCCAGTCATGGCACAGCTTTTGGAAGATGCGGGGAACGGCATAGAAGAACTGCCGGATACCGTTCTATGGTTTAACGCCACTTATGCGCCTCTCACATACAACAACGGCGGGGAATGGAGAATAGTGGGCGGAGAGGAAATCACGGAGGACTATCAGAAGCTGGTTCAAAATTCCCTGCGGAGCAGTTGGAGTATAAGGGACAGGGAGACCGCCCTTGAGACTGTGGAGCAGCTTCAAAAGGAAGGGCACAGGAAAGTGTACCGTGAATGTCTGGAAGAACTGGAAAAGCAGGATATGCTTTCCATGACGGAAGAGGAATTTGTACAGGCTCTTGAAAATTCGGGCATCAAGGAAAACCTGTTCCGATATGTGATAGTCTATGCTCTTTATCAGGGAGGAGAGGGTGAGGAGGCTATTGCCGCATGGGATTTGTGCAGGGTCAACCAATTGTATGCGGATTTTTATGTCTGCGGATACATGAGTTATGAGGAAGCCATGGAAAAATCTCTGGAAAATTCCCTTAAACTGCAGAAAAAGTACGATTCCTGGGAGGAATTGGTGAATTCCTATATGCTGGGATACCAGTTCTGGCAGAGCGACCCCGGACTTTCGGAAAATTCACCTACCATGCGGCGTTATCAGTGTTATGAAATGTTGAACAAAATGGAGGACGGTCCCTATAGCCTTGATTGGGATATGAGACTGAAAAAGAGCTGGTAAAGCCGGTGAAAAATTAAGTGTTTACAATGTTCTCAAACTGTGTTATGATGTTTAAGTGTGAGTCAGCCGATGCTCAGATTTGGGACACTCCGACCCGGTCTTGGTGTCAGGCGGTTATCAGAATAGGAGGAAAGAAACATGATTTCTAAAGAAAAGAAAACAGCAATTATGAACGAGTATGCCAGAACGCCCGGCGACACCGGTTCACCTGAGGTACAGGTGGCTGTTCTGACTGCAAGAATCCAAGAGCTTACCGAGCATTTGAAGGAGAATCCCAAGGATCATCATTCACGCCGCGGTATGTTAAAGATGGTAGGTCAGAGACGCGGTCTTTTGGATTACCTGAAGAAGAAAGATATCGAAAGATATCGTGCTTTGATTGCAAGACTTGGTTTAAGAAAATAAGATGGGGCGGAGTGTAAGATTATTTTTGCACTCCGCTTTTTGTTCCGTTATTTTGGCAACTATGGAACAGAAGGTCTACCCGAGACCGCTGAAAAGAACAGGAAAGGTCCCGCTCTTTTCAGTAGTTTCGGTACTTCTGTTCCTGATAAAAATACAATTACCGCAGGAAGCGGTGGAATGGAGGACAATATGTATCAGAGTTATGAATTGGAACTTGCCGGACGCACCCTGAAGGTTGACATTAACCGTGTAGGAAAACAGGCAAACGGCTGTGCGTTTATGCACTATGGCGACACCACGGTATTATGTACCGCGACAGCATCCGAGAAGCCCAGAGAGGGCATTGACTTTTTCCCTTTAAGCGTTGAATATGAGGAAAAAATGTATGCTGTGGGCAAGATTCCCGGCGGATTTAATAAGAGAGAGGGAAAGGCGAGCGAAAATGCGATTCTTACCAGCCGTGTGATTGACAGACCCATGCGCCCCCTGTTTCCTAAGGATTACCGCAATGATGTCACCCTGAACAATCTGGTAATGAGCGTTGACCCTGAGTGCCGTCCCGAATTGGTGGCTATGATCGGCGCCGCCATTGCAACCTGTATTTCGGACATCCCCTTTGACGGTCCCTGTGCGATGACCCAGATGGGTATGATTGACGGAGAGTTGATTGTCAACCCTTCTCAGGAGCAGTGGAAAAAGGGGGATTTGAACCTGACCGTTGCATCTACCAGAGAAAAGGTAATTATGATTGAAGCAGGCGCAAACGAGGTTCCCGAGGCAAAGATGATTGAGGCTATTTATAAAGCCCATGAAATTAATCAGACCATTATTGCTTTTATTGACAAGATTGTTGCGGAGAACGGCAAAAAGAAGCATGCATACGAGAGCTGCGCAATTCCTGCGGAGATGTTTGAAGAGATTAAGAAAATCGTACCTCCCGAGGAGATGGAGAAAGCGGTATTTACCGATGAAAAACAGGTTCGTGAGGAAAACATCCGCGTGATTACGGAAAAGCTGGAGGAGGCTTTTGCCGAGAATGAGGAGTGGCTTGCCATCTTGGGAGAGGCTGTTTACCAGTACGAGAAAAAGACTGTCCGCAAGATGATTTTAAAGGATCACAAGAGACCCGACGGTCGTGAGATTACGCAGATTCGTCCTCTGGCAGCGGAGGTGGATATCATTCCCCGAGTACATGGCTCCGCTATGTTTACCCGCGGACAGACCCAGATCTGTAATGTATGTACTCTGGCTCCTTTGTCCGAGCAGCAGAAAATTGACGGGTTGGATGAAAATGAAGTGAGCAAGAGATACATGCATCATTATAATTTCCCTTCCTATTCCGTAGGTGAGACAAAGCCTTCCCGCGGACCCGGAAGAAGGGAAATCGGTCACGGCGCATTGGCGGAGAGGGCGCTTCTTCCCATGCTTCCCAGCGAGGAGGAATTCCCCTATGCAATCCGTACGGTATCCGAGACCTTCGAGTCCAACGGTTCCACTTCTATGGCTTCCACCTGCGCTTCCTGCATGTCCTTAATGGCAGCAGGCGTTCCCATCAAAAAGATGGTGGCAGGAATCTCCTGCGGTCTTGTGACAGGGGATACGGATGATGATTTTGTCCTGCTTACCGATATTCAGGGCTTGGAAGATTTCTTTGGCGATATGGACTTCAAGGTGACAGGTACCACGGACGGCATCACGGCAATCCAGATGGATATTAAGATTCACGGTCTGACCAGACCCATCGTGGAAGGCGCTATTGCAAGATGCCGTGAGGCAAGACTGTTCATTATGGACAATTGTATGAAGCCCGCTATTGCAGCACCCAGACCTGAGGTGAACCAATATGCGCCCAAGATTATCTCCGTTCAGATTGACCCGGAGAAAATCGGTGATGTGGTTGGTCAGAGAGGAAAGACTATCAATGAGATTATTGCGCGTACCGGCGTAAAGATAGACATTACGGATGACGGACAGGTGTCTATCTGCGGCACGGATAAGGAAATGATGGACAAGGCAGTGGAGATGGTTAAGATTATCACTACCGAGTTTGAGACCGGTCAGATTTTCAAGGGTAAAGTTGTAAGTATTAAAGAATTCGGCGCCTTTGTGGAGTTTGCTCCCGGCAAGGAAGGCATGGTTCATATTTCCAAGATTGCCAAGGAGAGAATCAACCGCGTGGAGGATGTGCTTACCTTGGGCGATGTAGTGACGGTAGTCTGCATGGGTAAGGATAAGATGGGCAGAATCAACTTCTCCATGAAAGATGTAGCGCAGCAGTAAAACAGTAGATGTCCACCGCCATAAAGTCTGTTTAGGGAGGCGCATGGTTATGTGGCTGGTTATGGCAGTTTTATCGGCATTTTTTGCGGGATTGACTTCTGTCCTCGCCAAGTGCGGCATTAAAAAGACGGATTCGGATGTAGCTACGGCAATACGGACCATTATCGTCCTGTTATTTTCATGGATTATGGTGTTTCTTGTGGGTTCCTATGCCCGGATTACGGAAATAGAAGCCAAATCCCTGCTGTTTCTTATCCTGTCGGGGCTTGCAACCGGGGCGTCATGGATTTGTTATTTTAAAGCGCTTTCTATGGGAGATGTGAGCAAAGTCGTTCCCATTGATAAATCAAGTACCGTTTTGTCTGTGCTCCTTGCGATAATCTGTTTTGGGGAAACGGAGCATCTTTTGGTGAAATTGTGCTGTACATCGGCGCTTGCTGTCGGAATTTTCTTAATGGTGGAGAAGAGACAGACAGAGAAAAAAGAAGTGAATGGAAGATGGAGGTTTTATGCCGTGCTTTCCGCTGTGTTTGCGGCAATGACCTCCATTCTTGCAAAATTGGGTATCATAGGTGTGGAATCCAACCTTGGAACAGCATTGCGCACAGGCGTGGTGTTATTGATGGCATGGGCTGTTGTTTTTCTGAAAGGTAAACAGAAGCAGATAAGGGAGGTTAACCGCAAAGAACTTTTTTATATATCCTTGTCGGGGCTTGCAACCGGCGCATCATGGCTCTGTTATTACTACGCAATTCAAAACGGCATTGTCAGCATAGTTGTTCCCATTGATAAAATGAGTATTCTTGTGACGGTATTATTTTCATTTCTTATTTTTCATGAGAAATTGAGTCCGAAAGCATTTACGGGATTATGTCTGATGACGGCGGCAACATTGATTATGGCGGTTTTTTCAAATTAAGCTGTTGTGAGGAACCATAATTTTTCAGAAGCATCTTATGAATGCTTTAATGACTGGTTCAGAAATTTTGAAATATAAGTTTGCATTATTAACCGAAACCGTTTTATGCCATTGACATAAAGCCGTTTCGGTTTTTTAAACTTTAGTAGGTAGAAAAGCTGCCAATGACAGACTTATATAAGAAAAACTTATCATCACCGGATAAAAAACATTCGATTTGCGGACTTTGAATATGGTATAATAAGACCATATTACAGGAAAGAGAGGAATTTTTATGGATAATCTGATGCAACTTTTAGAGACGCGCCGTACATACAGGCGTTTTGAACAGAAGGAAATTGACCAAAGTATTGTGGACGAAATTCTGTTGGCGGCGAGGCTTGCATCCAGCGCCGCTAACAGACAGCCCCTTTCCTATATTGTAGTGGAGGGGAAAAACAGAGTGGCGCAAGTATTTGAGCATACCCGCTGGGCGGCGGCGCTTCCTCCTGAGCTGGGACAGCCTAAGGAAGGGGAATGGCCGGTGCTGTTCATTGCGGTGGTAGAGAATCTGGATATCAACAGGGATTGTGATACGGACGCGGGTCTTGCTATCGGGAATATGACTTTGGCGGCATGGAATCACGGGGTAGGCAGCTGCATTATCGGCGCCTGCAATAAACAGAAGCTGTCTGAACTTTTTGGACTTACGGAAAATCAAAAGCTGCACACAGTGGTAGCATTCGGCTATCCTTCTCATAAAAGCACAATAGTGCCATTGTATCAGGGAGAGGAATTTTCGTATTATCTGGATGACAATAAAGATTATGTGGTGCCCAAACGCCGGCTCGCAGATATTGTGACTTATTTTTAAAAGTCTATCTTGCCCCTCTGACTACGGGTAAAACCGGGAAAGGGGGGATTGCTTATGAGTGATTATGAACTGCTGACGGTTGTTCTGATGATTCTTGGAATCATTGTGTCAATTCTGATAGCTTACATAAACACAAAAAAGTAACCGCCCTTTGGTCGAGGAATGCGGTTACTTTTTTGTAACTAATTCTTAGGGCTGACCGTCTATCGGCAGTATTCCCTTTTGCGCTTTTATTGTAGCAGATTTTCCCGCTCCTGTCAAACGCTGCGGAGTACTTCATTAAAACTATTTTATATCGGATTACGCATAAAGGCAAGAAGTCTTTGTAGCATTGCGGAGAAAAAGTACAATGTAGATTCCTTTGCCATGCAATCCCTCCTTCCGTGGTGTCGTATCTTAACTCTAAAACGGAGGCTGGCAAATAGAAAAATAAAAAGTTGGAATCACTCTTGTAGAGTCCGACATTTTTTGATAAAATACTTTTATGGGGTACTGCCATAACGGGATAGGCGGTCAGTCCTTCTCAGCAGAGGGGACTGCCCCTCTGACTACGGGTAAAACCGGGAAAGGGGGGATTGCTTATGAGTGATTATGAACTGCTGACGGTTGTTCTGATGATTCTTGGAATCATTGTGTCAATTCTGATAGCTTACATAAACACAAAAAAGTAACCGCCCTTTGGTCGAGGAATGCGGTTACTTTTTTGTAACTAATTCTTAGGGCTGACCGTCTATCGGCAGTATTCCCTTTTGCGCTTTTATTGTAGCAGATTTTCCCGCTCCTGTCAAATGCTACGGAACAATCCACTAAAATCATTCTATACCGCATTCCGCGCAAAGGCAAGAAGTTTTTGTGGTAATACGAAAGAAAGTATGATATGCTTGATAAAGCGCAATTGAGCGAGTTCTTTTATGGGCGATGCTTCTTGATTGGAAGGTCAAGAAGATGAGACATGTAGGAATAGGGGTAAAAAGTCCATAAAGTATCATGGTAGTAAAGACAACTGTTCAGAATTAATGCCATATAAATTGTGGTATTATTTGGTGACAGTACAGAAAATGGATTGAAAAAGCCGAAAGTAAAGCTTTCGGTTGGGGATTTTGAGTATGGCGGATTCATTGGAGTGGCTGGTGAGTCTCTCCTTTTGGTATTTAAAGATAGACTGATAACATGGAGATTGGCGGTTAATGGGAAAACTTCGGACTTTTGACAGAAAGTATGGTTTAGACAATCTGCACCGATGTTATGGATACATTCAACAGAATGAATTATGACCGAATGAAAGGAGTCCTTCTTGCAATAAAAGATTTCAAGGAGGAAATTGGTGATAATGAAGGTATTACGGACTATTTCCGTGAGTGCAAAAAATATCTGAATCATTATGCCGCAGTTACAACTCTTGAGTTCCTTGAAAGTGAAGAAATTCATGATTTGGTCTTTAATTATATGATAAAATTAAGGGAAGAAAAGCTTAGTGGTAACAGCGGGTTAAAAAATAAGAAAAGGAAAAAATAATCATACAGATTATATCTGAATTTGAAACAGAGGTGCCATCGTGAATAGGTGTTGTGGTACACTGGGAATAGTATGATAGCGGTCAGAAAATTGTGTCAATGTATGATGGATGCAAAGAAGGCGGCTTTTTGCCTTTTTGACGAGTAGCACCTTGTGGAAGAAGAAAGAGAATATCAGATGTTTTTGAGATGAATGCAATAGGCTGCGGAATCAAAGTAAAAACAGGAGTGTATTTGTACAAGGCTTAAACCAATATAGTTAATAACAGCAAAGAACACGCCGAGTTCAAGTAACGGACGAAAGGACTGAAAAATGCAAAAAATAGGCATTATTCAGTCTTTTTATTCAATTTGTGATATTGAAAGGATGTTGAAAAATTGTCGGAGTACAATATCGGTACATCCAGACTTAAGGTGCTATGTAAGGTGTATGATAGGTATTTGGAATTGCTAAGAGTAAATGAACATCCTGACCGAGTTGCTTATGATATGGTGAGGATAACTATTTGGGCTTTAAAACACCGGATAAAAACAATGAGAGTTATGTTATTTTGGATTGCGTAATTATTAGCTATAATTATACTTGAGGAAAAGTTTTTTGATATACAATATTTTAATATTTCTGTGATATAAAAGATTACATTCGGCGGAAAAGGTGAACCGCTAACAATCCATATATTTCATTGATGGTGGTGTTAAAGAAGTTGATTTTTTACTTATCAGATATTATAATCAAAAAATAGCAAGCAATAAATGCGATTTTCAATCTATGAATAGTGAAGGAATGGCTAAAGCGCAACAGACCGGAAAACAATCTGTGCATATTGAAGTGCGGGCAAGACAGCGATGCTTATTTTTAAATCAGAATGTGTTAATGTAAGAATTGTCGTACATTACAATAAATGATAGCATATAAAAAATTATCTTGGGAGATATGGCATGGAACAAAAGAGCAAAGTGACAGAGGTTGCAAGAATTTTGATTGTAGATGATGTGGAAATCAATCGTTTTGCATTAAGGGATATTATACAGGAGATGGGGCATCAGCCGGTTCTTGCGGAAAATGGCGTGCAGGCGCTAAAAATTGCAGAGAGAATCCATCCCCAGCTTATCATTTCGGATGTGGCGATGCCGGAGATGGATGGATATGAGCTTTGTAAAAAGTTAAAGGAAAATACCAAAACAAGGGATATTCCCATTATTTTTATCTCGGCGTTTGACGACCCTTCCGATGTGGTGCAGGGTTTTAATCTGGGCGGTGAGGATTATATCACCAAGCCCTTTATTTCCGAAGTGGTGAAAGCAAGGCTGCGTCTGCATTTAAAGCTCTATGATGCCAGTAATGCCATGCAGGAAATGAACCGCCTGTTAAAAAAATCTGTCAGTGAGCAGCTCCATCAGTTAGAGATGGAGAAAAAGAATGTTTTGTATGCCCTGATCCGTGTGGCAAGGGAGAATGCCTGTTATGATAAGAATCATATGGAGAGGATTTGTTACAACTGTCGGATATTGACGGAGGCGATGCAGCTTTCCGCGGAATATGGACATTTGATTTCCGACTCTTTTGTGGACACCATAGAGATGGCGGCGCCCATCTGTGATTTGGGAAATGTGGCGATTCCCACGGATATTTTGCAGAGGAAGGAAACTCTTAGCCCGAGGGAAGTGGAAGTGATACAGACCCATACAACGATTGGGGCCAAAATTCTTGAGGACATCCGGGATATCGGAGACTATAATGATTTTCTACAGATGTCCATTGACATTGCCCATTATCATCATGAAAATTGGGACGGAAGCGGTTATCCCTGTGGAAAAAAGGGAGATGAGATTCCGTTGGCGGCACAGATTGTAGCGGTGGTAAGCGCATATTGCGCTATTACGGAAAACCGCATTTACAGAGAACCCTATGAGATAGAAAAGGCGTTGAAAATAATGGATGAAGAGTCCGGAAAGAAATTTAATCCCAAAATCTATCAGATTTTAAAAAGGGTATACCGCCAGATGCACTAAAGAGAAAGCGGCAAAGCGGGAAAAGAAGCGGAGGGATATGCTTTGGGATTTTTTCAGCAAAATCAACAGGAGGAAAAAGGCAGGGAGCGGCTGGTTCTTCTGCTTTACAGCGTATATAGTCTGAGCATGGCGGTGAGTGCGGTCAGAAGAGGCTGGGAATGGTGGATTCCCGTACTTATGGCGGCAGCTCTGCTTATGGGGTGGGCGGTATGTATCAGCGGATATCGGACTGCCCGTGCCAGAGCGGGAATCACTACTGCTTTGATACAATTTACAGTGATTTTGTATGCGGCTCATATGGAGGATATTGTTTCGGTGATTCCTGCCTTTATGGTGTTGACGGTGCTGGCGGCGCTTTACGGGATTACGGAATTAGTGGGATTTTCCGTGGCGGGTGTGTTGTGCATTCTTTTTTATCATTTGATTATTGCGGACACTTTCAGCGGCTTATCCAAAGAGGCGGTAAGCGGTCTGCTGTTTCAGGCAGGAAACCTGATTTGTCTGGAGTTTATTATATATTTCTGGCTGAAAAAAAGAAATGAAAATATGGATAGGATATACCAGATTATTGATGCGCTGATGGATGCCGAGCAGAGCAAGGATGATTTTTTGTCCAATGTCAGTCATGAGATACGCACACCGGTGAATACCATTTGCGGTATGAGCGAAATAGCGCTTCGGGAACAGGATCTTGACAAAATGCGGGAGGAAGTCTTTGACATTAGGGATGCGGGCAATAATCTGATGTCCTTAGTCAGTGATATTCTGGATTTTTCCCAATTACAGCAAGGCAATATGCCTCTTGAGGAGGAGGCATATAACATTACCTCTACCATGAATGATATTATCAATATGGCAATGGCGAGAAAGGGAGATAAACCCATTGAGCTGATTGTGGACTGCGACGCCAATATTCCCTGCTCTTTATTGGGGGATGAAAAGAAAATACGCAGGGTTATCATGAATCTATTGGACAATGCCATTAAATTTACCACGGAGGGAGGCATTATTGTCAGTGTTTCCTTCCGGCGGGAAAATTACGGCATTAACCTGTGCGTGTCGGTGAAGGATACGGGAATCGGTATCAGTGAGAAAAATATGGAAAAGCTGTTTGAAAGCTTTAGTCAGGTGGATACCAGAAGAAACCGTCAGGAAGGCGGCGTGGGTCTGGGACTTGCCATTTCCAAGGCGCTTGTCCAGAAGATGGGCGGCACCATTACCTTTAGAAGCCGTCTGGGCAAGGGAAGCATTTTCCGCTTTGTGGTGCCCCAGAAGGTGCTGGATGACAGTCCCATGGGCTATGTAGAGAACAGGGAGAAATTAAATATAGCCGCTTACTTTGACATGGAGCAGTTTGATATGAGGACTATCAGGGACGAGTATTCCGGTCTGATTTTACATATGGTACAACAGCTTCAGGTCAAATGCCATGTATGCCGGAATCTGGCGGAGTTAAAACGCAGGGGAGAATACGATTCCTTCACCCATGTGTTTATCAGTCTGGAGGAGTATCAGGAAGATGAGACATATTTCGACGAATTGGCAAAGAAGGCGGAAGTGATTATGGTGATTGACCGCCCAAGGGAAAAGTATGTTAACAATCCCGATATCATACGCCTTTATAAGCCTTTCTATATTTTGCCCGTGATTGCCATTTTGAACGGAAGCCGGATAACCGCGGGAGGAATGCAGCTTGTGCGGCAGGGTAAGTTTACGGCGCCGCAGGCTCATGTTCTGGTAGTGGATGATAACCGTATGAATATCCGGGTGATAGAGGGAATGTTAAAAGAATATCAGATTAAGGTGAGTTATGCCCTAAGCGGTCCGGAGGCGTTAAAGCTGATTGAAGATATGTGTTATGATTTTGTGTTTATGGATCATATGATGCCGGAGATGGACGGAATCGAGACTCTGCACCACATCAGGGAAAAATCGGGAAATTATTATAAGAGGGTCCCGATTATCGCTCTGACGGCAAACGCGGCTCCGGGTAACCGGGAAATGTTTTTGGAAGAGGGATTTAACGATTTTGTGGCAAAACCCATGGAGATGTCAGTATTGGAGCGTGTGCTTAGAAGAAATCTGCCGGAGGAGAAGCTGGTGTTCCATACACCGAAGGACATGGCGCATGAAAGCAAAAAGGAAACGGAGAAAGCGCAGACAGGGGAACTTGTGATAGGGGAGCTGGATGTGGAGAAGGGACTGCTGTACTGCGGCGGAAAAGAAGCCTATCTGAGAGTTTTGAATGCCTGTCTTACAGAAGGGGAAGAGGAGATTGGCTTCTTAAACAGACTTTATGAACAGAAAGATTGGAAAAATTATATCATTAAAGTGCATGCCCTTAAGAGTACCATGCAGAATATCGGCGCAACGGTTCTTTCCGGAAAGGCAAAAGAGCTTGAATTGGCAGGAAAGCGGGGAGATACGGCTTATATTTTAGGCAACCATGAAGATCTTTTGAAGGAACACAGGCGTCTGATACAGATGCTCAGAGAGTGCCCGCTGCTTTTTGCAGAAACTGGAAGAGGTGAAACCGAATCTTTGCCGGAAGGCGATTTGCAGGATCTTGATGAAAAGACCTTCGACCGGCTTCTTTCGGAGCTGGAGGACGCCATGTATGCCCTGCGGGGAGAAGAGATGCTTACCATCGTGTCTAAACTGCAGGAATGCCGGTACAATCAGACGGCGTTAAGAGAAATGTTTGAGCCTGTAAAGAGAAAGATAGAGATGTCCGATTATATGTCCGCGGTAGACATGGCAGCCCGGATTCGGGAGAAGCTTTAAGGAGGCGCCATATGAAAAGACTGTATGGGAAAATACGAGAGATGCTGTATAGAAGGGATTACTCCCTGAATGAAAGGATTTTCAGGATGATTATCCTGATAGGCAGCGGAATGGCGGCCATGGGTATTATAGAGTGCCTGATTTTGATGGATGTCATGACAGTCCTGATTCCCCTTATCATACTGCTTATCGTGATGGTTGCGGAACTTTTGATTACCTTTAAATACCGGAAGATAGAGGTTGCCGCCGTGATTGTGGCATTGCTCATTATTCTGGTAGTGTTTCCGGCTATGTTTTTCTTTAGCGGCGGTTTAAACGGAGGGGCAACAATTTGGTTTACACTGGGTCTGTTTTATGTATTTTTAATGTTTTCCGGTAAAAAGCTGGCATTTTTCCTGACTCTGGCAGTTACGGTCAATGTTGTTACCTATCTGGTGGGCTATTGCCATCCGGAGATGATCATACCTATGGAATCCCAAGAGGCTGCTTACATGGACTCTCTTTTTGCCATGCTGACGGTGGGGCTTGCGGGAGGAGCTATTGTAAAGCTGCAGACCAAGATATTCAATATTGAAAATTCCGTTGTAAAGAAACAGCAGGAAGAGTTAGAAAAAATCAATGATTCCCAAAACACTTTTTTTGCCAGCATGAGTCATGAGATTCGTACTCCCATCAATACCATTATCGGGTTGAACGAGGTGATTCTCAGGGAGAGCGGCGAGGCACAGACGAAGGTATATGCCCGCAATATTCAGAATGCCGGCAGGATGTTATTGAGTCTGGTGAATGATATTTTGGATTTATCTCAGATGGAAATGAAAAAGATGGAGATTGTTCCTCTGGAATATCAGACAGTTAAGCTTTTTCGGGACCTGATTGACATGATTCAGACCCGCATGAAGGAAAAGAAGCTGGAATTTGTGGTGGATATTGACGAGAGTCTTCCTTCCGTGTTAAGGGGGGATGTCAAGAGAGTCACTCAGGTGCTTCTCAATATCCTTACCAATGCGGTAAAATATACGGACAGGGGTTGTGTAACGCTTTCGGTTCGCGGGGAACTGCTTAAGGAGGATGAAATTTCTTTACAGATGTCCGTGGCGGATACGGGAATCGGAATCCAAAAAGAGGACTTGCAGCATCTTTATGATTCTTTCCGGCGTCTGGATGCCAAAAAGAATCTGAAAGTAGAGGGAAGCGGTCTGGGGCTTTCCATCACGAAACAGCTTCTGGATATGATGGACGGCGAAATTACGGTGGACAGCATTTATACAAAGGGTTCTGTCTTTACGGTGACATTGCCGCAGACTATCCTTGACCCGACGCCCATCGGCAATGTGAAATTCCTGTCGGGAGACAGGGAAGCGCTCGAAGAATACAGACAAAAGTTTGAGGCGCCGGAAGCCCGCATTCTGATTGTGGATGACAATCCCATGAATTGTATGGTGGTAAAGAAACTGTTAGAGCATACCAAGGTTCAGGTGGATACGGCAAAAAGCGGCGCAGAGTGTCTTGAAATGACCGCAAGCAAATTTTATCATGTGATTTTGATGGATTATCTGATGCCGGAGATGGACGGGGTTCAAACCTTGAAGCTGCTGCGGAAACAGGAAAACGGATTATGCCGGGACAGCGCTGTCACGGTGCTTTCGGCAAACTCCTTCACGGAAGCTGGGAGATTTTTTAAGGAGGACGGTTTTGACGCCTATCTGGAAAAGCCTATTCAGGGAGACGCTTTAGAAGAGGCAATCTTAAAATTGCTGCCGGAGGATATTGTGGAATACAGGCTGTCCGTGGAGGCGGAGAAAGAGGAAGAGACCCCAAGACAGATTCACCATAAAAAGAGGAAAATTTATATTACAACGGACTGTGTCAGCGATTTGCCGGAAAAGCTTATGGAAAAGTATGATATCGGGTTAATGTATCTGTATATACGGACGGACAGCGGGCGGTTTGCGGACACTTTGGAAATCTCTGCGGACAGTTTGAATCAGTATATGACGGATACGGTAAGCAGCGCTTTTTCCGATGGGGTGTCCGTGGAAGAATATGAAGGTTTCTTTGCGGAGGCATTGACTCAGGCGGAGCATATCATTCATATTTCCATGGCGTCGGGCATGGGACAAAGCTATGAGACCGCAAGGACGGCAGCGCAGTGCTTTGACCATGTGACGGTGTTGGACGCCGCCCAGATGTCCTGCGGGCAGGCATTAGTGGTTTTGTATGCGGGAAAACTTGCCATGGAAGGCTATTTGGCGCATGATATCTGTCAAAAAGTGGAAAAAATGAAAAATCATGTAAGGGCATGGTACATTATGCCCACTGCAAAGATTTTCGGCAATCGGGGATATATGGGCAAAACCTCGGCAAAAATGTGCGAGATATTGAAACTGCATCCCATAGCGACGATGCGCAGGAGCAGGATGGTGGTAAAAACCGCGGAGGGCGGCAGACTGGAAGGGGCGTGGAAACGGTTTATACGCTGGCATCTGCGCCATAAAAGAAAGATTAATACGGATATTATCTTTATTTCCCATGCGGGCTGCAGCGTAGAGCAGCAGGAGCTGATCCGCAAAGAAGTGCTGCGCTGTATTCCTTTTGAAAGGGTTATCATGCAGAGGACATCGGTTTCTATTGCCTGCAATTCGGGTATCGGAACCTTTGGTTTTGCCTATTATGAAAATGCGGTGGATAGAGAACTTGCAGAGCCATGATATGGATATTTCCTTTATGGGAGATATGTGGTATAATGAAGAATATATCATGAAGAGGTAACAGGAATGACAGACCTAAAAAACGGGCAGTCTCACGGCGGGGGATTGGACCGATATATGCTGAGACAGGCAGCAGGATTATATTGGCTTCTTGATAAGGAACAGGACGGGAGGGTATATCAAAGCCCGCTACCCTTAAATGCGATGGGAGCTTTTATTTTTCAAATGATGCAGCAGGGGATGGAAAGGGAACAGATAGCAGATAGGATAAGCGGGAAATATCAGGTGGAAAAAGAGACGGCATTGCAGGATATCATACGGTTTGACAGGCAGTTGCGGGAACAGGGAATTTGTGAAGCCGGGCATTCCAAGGTTCCCATTGATTAAAATGTCGCTTGCGCGGCGGAATGAGAGGAATTATGAACGTACTGTTGATAGGCGGTTCAGGAAGCTTAATCAATAATTTGATCATCAAATTCAATAAAGAGGGACACCGGGTTTATCTGCTGACAGGCAGCAGATTTGAAAAGCGTTCTTATCAGAAAGTGTTTGAGAAATATAATTTTACATATGACAGTGCAAGCCTGAATGAGATTTTTGAGAGCATCAATCCGGAATTGACCGTTTATATGGGCGCTTATGACACCAATTTTGCATGGCATGACGAGGAGGCGGAGGCGGTGAAATATTCCGCAAGCCTGATGAATCTTCTTATGGGATATGCTATGCGCTGTCAGGGCAGATTCATTTATCTGTCTTCGGAAAATGTGTACAGCGGCAGTTATGACGGGGATATTTCCGAGACGGAGCCGGTGACTCCCGCGGGCATCAAGGGAATGACGCTGGCCCAGGGGGAAGAAATGTGCGAAAGTTACCGCAAAAACCGCGGTCTTGACATTATTACACTGCGGCTTGACCATCTGTACAGCATTCCACAGGTCAGGGAGGATGTGGCAGATATCTGTTCCCGGATGTGTCTGGAGATTTTGGAGAAAAATACTTTGACAGTGGATGATGACAGTACCGTTTCCCTACTCTATGAAGCGGATGCCGTGGAGTTTATCTATCGTATTGCAGCCTGTAGGGAGCACAAGCATCCTCTGTATCATATTTCCACTTCGGCAGCCATTTCGGAGCCGGAATTGGCGGATATCGTAAAGAGCGCTATGGGAGAGAGCGCATGGGTCTTTCATGAGAATCATGGCGGCGGCAGAAGAATACTGTCCAACCGTCTTTTTGACAGTGAATTCGGCAACCCGTTTTTCTGTGATATGTCTGACATTATTCATAAAGTTGCCGCACAGATGAAGTCAAACAAGTATGTTTTTCTGAATGCGGAAGAAAAAAGAGAACCCTTAAAGGACCGTATTTTGAAAAAGGCGGGGTGGCTGATAGGGGCATTGGTTCCTTTTGTGGAAAATATGATTGCTTTTATTCCCTTTTTTATGCTGAATAACCGTGCCGTCGGCAGTGAATATTTTGCAAACCTTGACTTTTACCTTTTGTATGTGTTGTTGTTTGCCATTATCTATGGGCAGCAGCAGGCTACCTTTTCGGCGTTGTTAGCCATAGCCGGATATAGTTTCAGACAGATGTATGACAGGACGGGCTTTGAGGTTTTTCTGGATGCCAATACTTATGTGTGGATTGCCCAATTGTTTATTCTGGGGCTGACCGTGGGCTATATGAGGGATCAGATTACCAAGCTTAAGCGGGAGAGCAGGGAGGAAACGGAATTTATTTCCCTGCAGTTAAACGATATTCAGGATATTAACAGCAGTAATGTGCGCGTGAAGGATGCGCTGGAAACGCAGATTGTAAACCAGAATGACAGTGTGGGAAAAATATACAGCATTACTTCGGCGCTGGACAGGTACAGTCCGGAAGAAGTGCTTTTTTATGCGGCGGAAGTGCTTGGCGAACTGATAAAGAGCAAGGATGTGGCAATCTATACGATTTCTAACAGCTCGTACGCCAGATTGTTTTCTTCTACTTCCCGCAAGGCAAGAATGCTGGGAAATTCCATCCGTTATGTGAACATGGGGGAGATGTACGAGACCCTGATGGAGCGCCGGGTTTTTATTAATCGCAGGATGGATGAAAGATATCCCCTTATGGCAAATGCAATCTTTGAAGATGAAGAGATGCGGATGATTCTTATGGTTTGGGGCATTCCGTGGGAGAGTATGACATTGGGGCAGGCAAATCAATTAGTGGTTATCAGTTCCCTGATTCAGAATGCAGTGTTACGGGCCAACAAATATATGGAGGCGCTTACGGACACAAGATATTTGGAGGGAACAAAGATATTGGAGCCGGAGGCATTTGACGCTCTTGTAAACGCCTATTTAAAAGCGGAGCGGAAAGGGCTGACGGAGTGCGCGCTTCTTAAGATGAAGGTGGAGCCGCCGGATTATGAAAAGGCAGGAACCGCCTTTCAGGAAAAACTGCGGCAAACGGATTATGTCGGCATTCTTCCCAACGGGAAGATGTATATACTGTTAGCCAATACCGATGAGGCGGACACCACCATAGTGGTAGAGCGTTTTGCGGAAATGGGTTATGGATGTGATATCGTGGAGGACGGTCAAAAATGACATCACAGATGATTGGTTTTGTTGTGCTGCTTGTGTGTAATACATTGGCGGCAGTGGGTTATCTTGTATGGAATCGCTTACAGAAGAAGGAAAACGACCAAAAAAGCGGCATATTCCGTTTTGTGATTATGCTGCTATGTCCGGTGGTGGCTCCCTGTTTCTTTTTGCTGGCACATTTGATGTTCTGTCTCTTCTTTTCGGAGCCGGTGAGTCTGGAAGATGTGGTGTTCAGCAAGGAGCGGGCCAGAACCTTTGTCCATGCGGAGGAAGAGCGGGAACGCAATATTGTGCCTTTGGAGGAAGCCATTGAGATTACGGATAAAAGCGGTCTGAGGACCCTGATGATGAATGTGGTGAGGGGCGATATCCATAAGTCCCTGGCGTCCATTGCCGGGGCATTGAACAGCGAGGACACGGAAACGGCGCATTATGCGGCATCGGTGCTGCAGGACGCCTTAAACGATTTCCGTATTTATGTGGAGAAGCAGAGGCAGTTGATTCTGGACAACGACGAAAAGCAGATATACTATGCGGACAATCTGCTGGAATACATGAATCCGGTGTTGGAGCAAAAAGTATTTACAGATATGGAACAGCATACTTATGTGGCAATTATGGACGAGATCGGTGAAATTTTTTATGCAAACGCCCCGCAGAAAATGACCAGCAGCCATTATGAAGCTCTGAGCCTGCGTCTTCTGGAAGTTGAGGATTACGAGAATTGCAGAAAATGGTGTGAGCGCGCGAAAATGTATTATCCCAACACGCTCGCTACCTACACCTGTCAGTTAAAGCTCTATTTTAACAGTGTACAGAGGGAGAAATTTTTTGAGGTTATTGAAGAGTTAAAACAGTCTGCTGTGGTGATTGACAGTGAAACTCTGGAATTGATCAGGGTATTTCGTTAATCAACATACGCAGAGAGACGGAATGGGAGCGGTTCGATGATATCTCGCAGAAACTTTTTCAGCATATGCATTATGATGGCGGTTTTAGTATTCATGTTTCAGTTCTCTCAGGTGTTCAAGGCTTGGGGGAGTAATTATAATGTCAACGAATATGTGAGCGAATCACAGCCGTCGGGTCAGGATAAGTGGCAGTCTGCCGACTATAAGACTTCGGATAAAAATTTTCCCGTGAGGGATTATGTGCTGTTTCTGGGGGAGAAAGATACCGAACTGTGGAATGTGGTAAAACAGTGGTGTACCTATACCAAGAAAGATACGCTGACAGCGCCGAATACCAGAGGGTTTGAACTGCCGGGGGAACATCTTCCCGTCATGATTCTGATTGACTCCGACGCCATTAATTTTGCAATGGAAATGAGTTCCCTGTTAAAGGTGACGCAGTATGGCGTACCGGTGGTGTTTTGTAATCTGCCGGAGGTATCCGTGATCAAAAAAGAGGAAAGGCTGCAGGAGCTTCTGGGCATCCGCAGAGTGAAAGCGGATACGGTAAGAGCAAGGGGCATACAGATGTATTCCGGCTTTCTTCTGGGAGGAGAGGCTCTTTATAAAGTGGAAAAAGAGGAAGAGGAGAAGCTTCAGGATTTCAACCTTGAAATCCCTTGGTATGCTACGGGAAGGGGAACCAAGACTTATATGGTGGGGCTTATAGATGACGAGGATACGGAGAGAGAGGATTTTCCCAGCCTGATTTGGCGTAACAGTTACAATGGGACGCCGGTATTTGCCGTATGCGGCGATTATCTGTCGGACCTTGCCGGCTTGGGCATTTTGGACTCCTTTGTCTATGAGACCAGTTCTTATGAGCTCCATCCGGTGGTGAATGCCTGCAATGTAGTGGTATCGGATTATCCGTTTTTTGCCTCTGAAAATAAGGAAACCATACAGAGAATCTACGGGCGGGATGTGAAGTCGGTGCTTCGTGATATTATGTGGCCCGGCGTTTCCGCCATGGCGGAACAGAATAAGTTAAAACTGACCTGCTGTATGGCTCCGCAATATGATTATCTGGACAGTGAGGAACCCGCCGCGGACAATATGGTCTTTTATCTGCAGCAGATGAAAGAAATCGGCGCTGAAGCGGGGAAATCCCTGATATATGGCGGAGGAATCCCACTTTCGGAAAAGATGGAGCGGGATAGTGATTTTTTGGACAATCAGGGCATAGGTTACCGTTATGGTGTGGTGTATACCGGAAAAGAGGTGCCGGGAGAGCTGGAAGGAAAATGGGAAGAAGGATATTTACAGGATGTGAGCACCTTAACCTGTGCTTATGGCGAAAAGTATTCCCTTCTGTCCTATTATAAGGATGATGTAACGCTACAGTGTATTACGGGAGAGGCTACGGAGTATAGCTATTTTAAGGATCTGCGGGCGAGAAGTATTTCCACGGCATTGGGCTATTCCAATGTTCTGGTGGATATGCACAGCGCTATGTGGCCGGAGGGAAAAGAACAGCAATGGGAAGCTTATTTTGATAAAATTTCCAGCAATGTCAGCACCTATTGGAACAAATATAAAGCTTTTTCAAGGACCACACTGTCGGAGAGTGATGCAAGAGTCAGGACCTTCTTAAATCTTGACTACGAGACCTCCCGTGAAGGAGACAGGATTTTTCTTACCGTTACGGGTACGGAGGGGGATGGATGGTTTTTGCTGCGCACCCACGGAGAGGATGTTGTACAGGCACAGAATGCGGAATATGAAAAGCTGGAGGAAAGCGCCTATCTGATACATACGCTTTCCGATAAAGTGGAACTTCAGGTGGAGGTTTCCGGGACGGTGCCGCAGTTTTTGAAATAAACAAATTGGGGAAGTCAACTTGTTGCTTTGGGATTTGGGATTCCGCAGAGCGGAATTATGGAGGTTCGTATGAAAATATGCATCTTGGCGGAGGGCTGCTATCCCTATGTGGTGGGAGGTGTGTCCGGATGGATTCACAGTATGATAAAGTCTTTTCCGCGGGTAGAATTTATTATATTGGCGATTGTGTCCAACCGTTCCCAGAGCGGAAAGTTCGCTTATGAGCTTCCGGAGAATGTGACGGCGGTGTATGAGGCTTATCTGGACGATTATGATTGGGGTCGCAAAAAGAAGTATGGCAGCCGTACCAGTTTAAGCGATAAGGAATATTTTGCTTTAAGGAGTATGGTTTTAAACGAGGATGTGGATTGGGACACTATCTTTGAGATGTTTCAGACCATGAAGTTTTCCATCGACGATTTGCTGATGGGAGCGGATTTTTTGAGTATTGTGAAGGAATGTTACAAAAGCAGATACCCCTATGTGGTTTTTTCGGATTTTTTGTGGACCATGCGCTCCATTTATCTTCCTCTCTTTTTGATCTTGCAGACCCATTTGCCCGAGGCGGACATTTATCACTGCGTTGCCACGGGTTATGCCGGGGTGCTGGGAAGTATGGCAAAGCATTTTCACAGGAGCGGGCTTTTGGTGTCCGAGCATGGTATTTATACGAGGGAGAGGGAAGAGGAGCTTTTAAAGGCCGGATGGGTGGCTGGCATTTACAAAAATATCTGGATTGAGCAATTCAGAAAGATGTCGCGGCTTGTCTATGACAGGGCGGATATCGTGACCAGCCTGTATGCCCACGCCAGAGAGCTTCAGATAGAACTGGGCTGCCCGGAGAATAAGACCAGAATTACGCCCAACGGAATCGATACCCAGCGTTTTGCCGCTCTCTCCGGCAGGAAAGAAGAGGATGAAGGGTATGTGAATATGGGGGCGGTGCTTAGGGTGACGCCAATCAAGGATGTAAAGACCATGATCCGGGCTTTTGCCTTTGCAAAAAAGAGGGCGACTAATCTGAAACTGTGGATTATGGGACCCTGCGATGAGGATGAACAATATGCGCAGGAATGCTATGAACTGGTGGACGCCTTAAAAGTAAAGGATGTTGTTTTTACCGGCAGAATCAATGTGCAGGAATATTTGGGAAGAATGGACTTTACCATTTTAACCAGCATCAGTGAGGGGCAGCCTCTTACCATCTTGGAGAGCTTTGCGGCCCATAAGCCCGTGATAGCCACAGATGTGGGGAACTGCAGGGAACTGATTTACGGTTTGGACGACGGGTGCGGGACCGCCGGCATTTTGGCTCATATTATGAATACTGCGGAGCTTGCGGAAGCCATGGTCCGCATGGCACAGAATCCCAAACTTGTAGAAGACATGGGAAATTGCGGGTACAGGAGAGTCATGCGCAGTTACCGGATAGAACAGATGAAGCAGACTTATGAAGAGATTTATGAGGAAATCGGTTGGGAGCAGGGAAAACTCTGGCCTGAAGAGGAATATACACAGGAAGAATTGAAAGAGTATCAGTGAATTCGTGAAAAGGAGGCTGCCTTATGGCGGGAATCGGTGTAAGACTCAATAAAATATACAGCAAGAATACCATCACTACCAATCTGGTGGGATTCGGCTATAGTACCGTGATTACCATAGCTCCTATGTTTTTAGTGATTGTTGCGGTCTTTGTGATGCAGATGCTTCTGGGCGTTTCCAAGCTGGACTATGCCAGCAGGGAGTTGTATTCCTGCACGCTTTTGTATATTTTTATCTTTGCGCTGCTGGCGGCGTCGCCTTTTAACGCTGTGTTGTCCAAATATATGTCGGATGTGATTTATGAAGAAACCTATGATGATATTCTGCCCTGCTATTATGTGGGACTTATTTTGAACATCGCATTCGGATGTCTGATGGGGATTCCTTTCTGCATCAGGGAATATCTGGTGGGACAGGTGGATTTATTCTATGTGTTTGTCGGGTACTGCGGCTATATTGCGCTGATATTGGTGTTTTATTCCATGCTCTATCTGTCCATCTGTAAGGATTATAAAAAGATATCCCTGTTTTTCTTTGCGGGAATGCTGATAACCGTGCTGCTATCCCTTGTTCTTGTGTATCTGTTCCGGATGGAGGCAACATTTTCCATGCTGCTTTCCCTGACGGTTGGCTTTCTGATCATAGCTGCGTTGGAGCTTGCTCTGGTAAAAAGTTATTTCAGACAAAACAGCGGCAGATACAAGAAGGTGTTAAAATATTTTAAGACATGGTATCTTTTGGTGGTGTGTAATTTTTGCTATACCATAGGGCTTTATCTGCATAATTTTGTGTTCTGGACTACGGATATGCATATGGTGATTGCCAAGAGCTTCGTATGTATGACCACTTATGACATGGCTACCTGCATCGCCATGTTTACCAATATTTCTGCCAGCGTTATTTTTATCTCAAGGGTTGAGATGCATTTTCATGAGCGGTACAAAAATTATTCCGAAGCGGTCATAGGCGGCAGGGGAAATTCCATTGAGAATGCCAAAAAGAGAATGTTCAGCCAGCTTTCCGAGGAATTGATGAATCTGGTCCGCATTCAGTTTATTATATCCGTGGTGCTCTTTCTGCTATGTATCATATTGCTGCCGAGGCTTGGCATGGGCGGCATGGTGATGCAGATATATCCCTGTCTGGCAGCGGGTTATTTCATTTTGTTTATCATGTATGCGGCAATTATTTTTCTGTATTATTTTAATGATACGAGAGGAGCTGCGGCTACGGCGCTGAGTTTTAGCGTTGTCACACTTCTCGGGAGCATCTGGGCGACCACCCTTCCCGTTATATGGTACGGAATCGGGCTGGTGATGGGAGCTGCCGCAGGCTGGTGCGTAGCTTATGAAAGACTGAGGACGCTGGAAAGGAATCTGGACATTCATGTTTTCTGTAACGGAAACATTATGAAGCGGGGGCACGGAAAGAAGCCCTCCAATAAGGTGTACGAAAAGACTCTTTAATTAATGTATAGGCGGGAGGTATCACTATGGAACCGGGAGCAATGCTACGTATTATTATGATTGCCACAGGAGTATTTTTGTTCGGTGTTACCCTTTCTTCACTGGCAAAAAGAAAGATGACGGAGCCCTTTTGCATGACTTGGGGACTGATATCCCTTATTATCATTTTGGCGGGCATTCTGTTAAGACCCGATGAATGGAACCGCTATATCAGTACCAAGGGTATGCTGCTTGTGGTGTTGATTGGTTTCTGTGTAATCTATGGGATTTATTTTATCAGCGCGCGAATATCCGAACTGATGAGGAGAAATCAGGAGCTGGCAATGCAGGTATCCCTTTTAAACTATGAGGTGGAAAAACTGCGGCAGGAAATAGAAAATTTACCCGCAAAGGAATCGGTCTGATGAAAAAAATATTGGTAGTGATGAATACAATGGGACAGGCGGGGGCGGAAACAGCGCTTTTAGAGCTTTTACGCCATATCAACCCTGCGGAATACGAGGTTTCTCTCTATGTGCTTATGGCACAGGGGGAAATGGTGCATGAGCTGCCGGACTATGTGAAACTGTTAAATGCGCGCTATGATGACAGTTCCGTGCTTGGCAGGGAAGGCAGGGCGCATATGAGGAGGACGGTACTGAAGGCAATGTTTGCCAGAGCTACGGTATTTCGTCTGTTTCCTTATCTGATAAAAAATCTGGCAGCCATGGCGGCAAAAGGTAAGATTCTGACAGATAAACTGTTATGGAGAGTCCTGTCGGATTCCGGACAGCGGTTCAAAGAGCATTATGATTTGGCAGTGGCTTATCTGGAGGGCGGTTCCGCCTATTATGTGGCGGACCATGTGGAAGCGGTCCGAAAAGCGGCATTTCTTCATGTAGATTATGGAAGGGCCGGATATACAAGGGAGTTGGACAGAAATTGTTACTTAAAGTTTGACAGGGTATTTTGTGTGTCAAAAGAGGTCAGAGAAGCTTTTTTACAGGTTTATCCGGAATGCGGACCAAAGTCAGAGGTTTTTCATAATCTGGTTAATCAGGATGCCATCCGCCAAAAAGCAAAACTTTCCGGCGGATTTACGGATGATTATGAGGGTTTTAGGATTCTCACGGTGGGAAGGCTTACCGCGCAGAAAGCTTTCGAGGTATCCATAGAAGCCATGAAACTGTTAAAGGAAAAGGGGATTCGGGCACGATGGTATGTGCTTGGGGAAGGGGATCAGAGGAGCTTTCTGGAGGAGAAAATCCGGCATTTTCATTTGGAGGAGGATTTCCTGCTTCTCGGGGCGAGTAAAAACCCTTATCCCTATATGGCGCAGGCGGATATTTATGTCCATGCCAGCCGCTTTGAGGGCAAAAGCATCGCCATACAGGAGGCGCAGACTTTAGGGTGCGCCATTCTGGTTTCGGATTGCAGCGGTAACAGGGAACAGGTCATTCCGGGAGTGGACGGCATGATGTGCGGTTTTACCCCCGAAGAAATCTGCCGGGACATACAGACGCTGTTACAGGATGAATCCCTTCGCAGCCGCTTGGGAAGGGCGGCGGCACAAAAGAAGCTTACGGACGAGTCGGAAGTGGAGAAATTGTTGAGGTTAGCAAATTAAGCGCTTGGGAGCAGCCAAAGCAAGACAGTATAGAGGGCTATGAGGGACAGACTATGGGCAACGGACAAAAAGAATTGTTGATTATCATTCCTGCATACAATGAGGCAAAAAATATCGGAGCTCTCCTTGATAAATTGGAAGAACCGCAGATTAGGGACATTGCGGATTTGTTGGTGATAAACGATGCGTCTACGGACAATACGGGAAGTATTGTCAAGGCAAGAAAGCATCCGGTGGTGACTCATGTATATAATCTGGGCTATGGGAGCGGATTGCAGACAGGGTATAAATATGCCCTGCAGAACGGCTACCGCTATGTGATTCAAATGGATGCGGACGGACAGCATGATGCCTGCAATGTCAGGGAAATTTATGAGAAACTTACAACCGAAGACGAGAGGGGGCATTGCCCGGATATTGTGCTGGGTTCCCGCTTTGTGGAAGGGAGTTTTGCCTATCCAACCTCCGTAATGAAAAAAATTGCCTATACCATGTTTCGGATTTTAATACGCCTGGGAACCGGCAGAAAGATTATGGATCCGACTACGGGATTACAGGGACTCAGCAGGAGGGCTTTTAGATTTTATGCGGGATATAATCATTTTGACGACCAATATCCCGATGCCAATATCATTATGCAAATGATGCTTTTAGGCTATCGTGTGGTGGAAATCCCGGCGGTGATGCACCCCAGAACGGAGGGAAAGAGCATGCATTCCGGGCTGAAGCCGTTTTTCTATATGTTCCGCATGATGTTTTCGATTATTGCCGTATGGATTAGAATAAAACTGTTTCATGTAGATATGGAGGCAATGGATGAAATCTCTGTTTCCTAAATTAACGATTCCCAAATTGCGCGGTGAAACCGGATTTCGTTTTTGTAAGGCGGAATTAACGGAGCAGACGGGCAGGCTGCAAAATCCTGCAAGGGGATGGTATCAGATACATACTTTTGACATCAGGAAAGAGCCGGATTTTGAGGAATTGGAATGGTGTCTGGATAAAGACGATACATTGGCGCTTCTTTTGATGGATATCGGCGGATTCTATGACAGGGAGCTGGATGAGGACGCCATATCCCGCATCGGGCGCATTGTCGGCTTTTTTGCCGAGGCGCAGTATGATGTGATTTTAAGGATTGTCTATGATCATGAGGGAAAGGGCATGGAGAGAGAGCCTTCTTCTTTTTCTCTGGTGGAGAGGCATTTGGAGCAGCTTGGAACGCTTTTTCGGGAATGGAAAGCTGTTTTTGTCTTTCAGGGGATGCTTGTGGGTAATTGGGGCGAGATGCATGGAAGCAGGCATTTGACGGCGGATAAGATGAAGCGGATGGCGGGTATTCTGGGCGGATTTAAGAAAAACGGGATGTATCTGGCAGTGAGACGCCCTGCCCAATGGAGGCTTTTACATACCTACACCCTGCATATCACGGAAATGCCGGAGGACGGCATGGGACTTTTTGACGACGGGATGTTTGGTTCAAAGAGTCATTTGGGAACCTTTGACACAGGGGACAGAGTCAGTGCAGGCTGGGACAGCCCATGGGGAGCCGAACCGGAGATGGAATTTGAGGAGGAACTCGGAAATTATGTGCCAAACGGTGGGGAGGCAGTCTATGGGGAGGGCTATACGGAGAAACTCAATTCCAGGCAGATATTGGATACTCTCAGGAAAATGCATATTACTTATCTGAATAAAGCCCATGACATCAGGACGCTGGATATCTGGAAACAGTGGAGTTATACGGGAAGCGGCGTCTGGGCGGGAAAGAGCGTGTATGATTATATCGGGGCTCATCTGGGATACCGTTTCCTGATACGGGATGTGGAGATGAAAATAACAGGGCAGCAGTGCCTTGTGGAGATTGCAATAGAAAATGTGGGATTTGCGGGATTTTATCAGGACGCCGAAGTGTTTCTGGAATGTTGGGGGGAAGGAAACAGGCTTTCCTCTTTTCAGATTGACTGTGACATGACAAAATGGAAAGCGGGAAAGGTGCAGAAAATAAGCTGTGAGATTGATTTGCAGGATGGCATTCTGTATCTTTATGCAAGGAGAAAACAGGACGGCAGATGTATCCGTTTTGCCAATCTTTCGAGGGAAGACGGAAGGGCAGAGCTGGGCTCTTTGCAAAAGCGGGAGGTGAAGAAGTGATTACGCTATATTGGGCATTTGAATATACCAAGGTGCTTCTGGCATATCTGTTTTTGATGTTTGTCTGGCCCTCTACCGTATTTTTCGAGGTGTTGAAAGGCAGATCCAAAACCTTTTGGTTCGGATTCTGTGTTACCGTGCAGGTAGTCTTGGTCAACAGTGTAGTTCTTTTGCTGGGACTTTTACACATTTTGAATCCATGGGTGATCCGCATATTATTTTACGGCGTCTTTATCTGGTCGGCATGCCGCAACATCAGGATAAAGGATAAGCAGAAGCAGGATTTTAAGCATCTGGTCATGGGTACTTACGGCCGTAAATCTTACATAGCTGACAGGTTAAACAGCATAGGGAGGTTTATCCGGTATCTGTTTTGTAAATTTTGTGATTTTATGAGGGGGCATTGGTGGGATTACGGAATCCTTTTTGTCATTCTGATATATGGCATGGTATATTTTACTTATGGCGCTTTTCAGGATTATTCTTACGGTTTTGGAGACATGTATCCCCACAGTGCATGGGTTTACGGGCTGACGCAGGGAAAGATTTTTTCGGCAGGCGTTTACCCGGAGGCAATGCATTGTTTTGTATATGGCATGCATACGCTTTTCGGAATCAGACTCTATAGTTGTATGCTGTTTCTGGCAGGCATCCATGTGATGGTATATCTGCTGTCCGCGTATCTGCTTTTTAAGGAACTTTTTCGTTCCCGCTATACGCCCCTGTTTGTGCTGACGGCATTTTTGACAGTGGATTTGCTGTGCATAGACGAAGTGTACAGTATGTCCCGGCTGCAGTGGACACTGCCTCAGGAATTTGGGTTATATACTTTGTTTTTGTGCGGAACCTTTTTAATCCGTTATTCCCGGAGCACCAAGCAGATTCCGGAAATCTATTTAAAGCCTTTTACAAGAATCAGGGATTATTACAACCAAAAAGAAAGGCAGAAAATAGCGGCGATGATACCGGAATTTTCGCTGGAGGAAGAGCTGAATCAGGAGATAAAGTATACGGAAAACTATTGGGATGAGAACCTTTTCGTCTTTGCCATGGCGCTTGCCGCGTCTCTGACCATACATTTTTATCCCACAATAATGGCGTTCTTTTTATGTGTGGCGCTGCTTCCCATAATGGCATTTAGGATTTTTTACAAAAAGAGGCTGATACCCTTAGTGGTTGCGGTGGCATTGGGATGTCTGGTTGCAGTGGTGCCCATGGTGGGAGCACTGATATCGGGTATTCCGTTCCAGGGCTCCATCGGATGGGCGGTGAATGTTATCAACGGTGAGGATGAGGCGAATAATCCCAACATTATTTTGGATGAAGAGACCGGAGAGGAGATTACAGGCAGCTTGTCTTTCTCGTGGGGAGGAGGCAGTTCTTCTTCGTCCGGGGAAGCACAGGAGTCTTCGGACAATGAGAGTGAGAGCGGCAGTTCTTCGGAAGGTGGGCAGCAGGCGCAGCAGACGCCGCCCCAAAAGGAGAAAGAGCCCCTGCTTCAAAGAATTAAGGGACTGATTCAAAGGAAAGCGGATGCGCTTTATTGGTCGGGCTATGTCACCTTATACCGGGAACAGCGGGCGGACTTTATTGTGAATTGTACTTTTCTGGCGTTTGCGTTGTGGGCGGCGGTAAAGGCGGTTTTGCTCATTGCGGGAATTTTTTTAAGAAGCCGGAAAACGAAACGGACCATGGAGTGGGACGCAGGATATTTTGACGGATATTTTTCCATTGCTTTGGCGTCGGTGCTTTTTATGATGCTGTACTGTGCAGGCAGTCTGGGACTGCCCTCACTGATTGCAGGCTCCAGAATCTGTTCTTCGGCGCAGATGCTGATTCTGGCTGTGTTGGCGATACCGGTGGATTTATTTTTGACGCTGGCTCAGGTGATTGTGCATCACAAAATTTTGGGAGCCGTGTCAGCTCTGGGCACTCTGGGCATTTATGTGGGAACTATTATGACGGGAACTTTCCATGGATATTTATACTATGAGCTGACCCGCTATAACAGTGCGGTCATGACCACTTATTCCATTGTAAGCTCCATGCCCAAGGGAACTTATACCATCGTGTCCCCGACGGATGAGATTTATCAGATGATTCAGTACGGATGGCACGAAGAGCTTACGGATTTTATGAACAGTACCAGAACCATAGGTTATGTAATTCCCACGGAGCATGTGTTCATCTATGTGGAGAAAAAACCCATTGAGTATGCGCAGAGCCATTTCTTTGAAGGCTCCGACTGGCTGGCATGGGAGAAGTATGCGGATTATTATGTCAATTTTGTAAGCCAATGTCCCGATATTACCGCATCGGAGATTTCCGCACAGGAGGCGGAGCTAAGATGGTTCGCGGGTTCTTCCGGCACATATGATAATATTGCCATGCGTACCCTGCTGGAATCCCAGGCCTATAGATGGTGCCAGAAATTCAGGGAAATCTATCCCTATGAGATGAGGGTTTATTATGAGGATGAAGATTTTGTCTGTTACTATTTCAGGCAAAATCCGGAGAATCTTTTTCTGTTGAATATATGGTAATAAAAAGTCATAAAAGGAAGGGAGTCATGACATGGAAACTCCAATAGATTTTGTGATAACATGGGTCAATGTTTATGACGGGGAATGGAACGAGGCATATCGCAAACATAAAGAAGAGTATTGTACCCGTGCGGATAGGGATAAAATCCTGAAGACGGACGGAAGAAAGGAACGGTATCGGGATTGGGGACTGTTAAAATATTGGTTCAGGGGCGTAGAAAAATATGCTCCCTGGGTGAGAAAAATTCACTTTATCACCTACGGACAACTGCCAAAGTGGTTGGAAGAGGAAAATCCGAAACTTCATGTGGTAAGGCATGGGGACTATATACCGGAGAAGTTCCTGCCCACCTTTAACAGCAATGTTCTGGAATTATATCTGCATGAAATAGAGGGACTGTCGGAACGATTTGTCTATTTTAACGACGATATGTTTCTGATGAAAAAAACTGCGCCGGAGGATTTTTTCAGGAAAGGAAAACCTTGCGATATGCTGGCATTCCAGCCGGTGGTAGCCAATCCTTCCAATCCGATTATGTCCCGGACGCTGTTAAATAACAGTCTGGTACTGTCAAAATATTTTTCCAAAAGGGAGAATGTGAAAAGGCAGCCGGGAAAATATTTTAAAATAGGATACCCGCCGCTCTATTTTTGGTACAATCTGCTGGAATTGTATTTTCCGCGTTACACGGGATTTTATACGGTGCATGGTCCTTCGCCGTTTTGCAAAAGCACTTTTAAGGAGGTTTGGGAGAAGGAGAGGGAACTTTTGGAACAGGTTTCCCTGAATCGTTTTCGCAGCGCCGGAGATGTGACACAATATCTTTTTAGGGAATGGCAGAAGCTTTCGGGAAACTTTGAGCCCTTAAATCTGCACCGTTTTTTTGGATATTACGAGATTGGTGATGACAATGAAAAGCTTCTTAAGGAAATGAAAAAGCGTAAACATAGGATAATCTGCATCAATGACGCCAGAGTTAGCAGGGATGAGGATGCGGTACGGGCAGAGCTTTGCACTGCTTTTGAGATGAGTCTGCCGGAGAAATCTGCCTTTGAAAGAGAAGCTTTGGAGGAAGCGCTGTGACAAAAATGAGCAGAACAGAATACTCGGCGCGCAATACCACCGTGGCAATGGTGGGCAGAATGACTGCCATTCTTATGGGGTTTGCCCAAAGAGTAGTATTTACCCATACTTTGAGTGAAGAGTATGTGGGAATTAACGGATTGTTCTTGGACATATTGAGCGTACTGGCGCTGTCGGAGCTTGGAGTGGGAGTTGCCATCACCTATGCTTTGTATAAACCTATTGCGGAGGAAGACATAGAAAAACAGAAATCCCTGATGAAGGCTTATCAGGGGTTTTACCGGGTGGTAGCGTTAGTTGTGCTGGCAGGGGGGCTCTTAGTGCTTCCTTTTTTGGATGTCCTGATAAAAGATAAGCCCGATGTGCCGCATCTGACCTTGATTTATCTGCTGTATCTGGCAAATTCGGTGGCATCTTATATCATGATTTATAAAAGAACCCTGATAGACGCCCACCAGCTAAGCTATATCGGGGTAGTTTATCAGACTACCTCATGGATTATTCAGAATATGCTGCAGATTGCAGTGCTGCTTACCACCCGGAATTTTATGCTCTTTCTGGGTATCCAGATATTATGTACTGTTGGGAATAATATCTGCATTTCCAAGCGGGCGGACAGAATGTATCCCTATCTGCGGGATAAGGACATAAAGCCTCTTTCCACAGAAGAGAAAAAAGGTATTATTAAGAATATCCGTGCCATGCTTATGCATAAAATCGGCAATGTGGCAGTGAATAACACGGATAATCTGCTGTTGGCGGCATTGGTGGGAACCGTCAGTGTGGGACAATATTCCAATTATTTTTTGATCATCGGTTCCGTGAAACAGGTTTTGGAGCAGATGTTTCAGGGTATCACCGCAAGCGTGGGAAATATGGGTGTTGAGGAGAACCGGGAGCGCATCCGGAAAATATTTGAAGCGGCATTTTTTATCGGTCAGTGGATGTACGGGCTGGCGGCTATCTGTATGTATGAGGTGTTAGACCTTTTTGTGGGGGCAAGTTTCGGAAAACAGTATGTATTTGCCGGACAGATAACATTGGTGCTGTGCCTGAATTTTTATCTCACCGGCATGAGGCAGGCCACGCTGGTGTTCCGGGATTCCATGGGACTGTTCCGGTATGACAGATATAAAGCGCCTGCGGAAGCTTTGATTAATCTGGCAGTGTCCCTTTTATTGGGGAAATATATGGGAACCATAGGGGTCTTTTTTGGCACTATGGTCAGTACAGTGACCACATCCTTGTGGGTAGAGCCCTATGTACTGTACAAACACAGACTGAAAGCGTCTTCAAGACCTTATTTTCTGCGTTATGCCATTTATGCGGGAGTAACTTTCCTTCTCTGGATTGTGCAGAGCCGGCTGTGCGGTTATATTGAGGGGAATGTATGGGTGGTGTGTATTCTGCGGTTTTTATTATGTTTTGCGGTAACAAATCTTTCCTATCTTGCGCTTTACTGCCGCACCAGAGAGTTTTTGCTGTTAAAGGGTAAGGCGTCGGAGATTTTAAGGAAGCGGCGTTTTTCATAAGTCAGCTTATTGACATTGGATTCTGAGATTACACGGAGCAAAATCATGGAGGTTGGAGTGAAGAGAGAAGAGGAGATGCTGCTTGGGCTGTTAAGTGAGGAGCTTGGCGGCGTGGATAAAAGCATATCAGATGAGGAGTTTTCCGCGGTAAACTGGGGAGATTTTCTGGCTCTGGCACAGGCTCACAGTGTGCTGTCCTTGCTCTACGGAACTTTTGAAAGAATGGGAGAAGGAATGGTACCCGATTCCGTGTGGCAAAGAACCCGGACCGTGGCAAGGCAGACCGTAAAGCAGAGTTACCGCCTTTTGTTTTTATCTAAGTATCTGCTCCATGTACTGGAGGAAGCCCGGATTCCCGCGGTGTTGTTAAAAGGCGCCGCCACGGCGTCTTTTTATCCCGTGCCGGAGCTGAGAAAGGCGGGGGATGTGGATTTACTGCTTTTGGAGGAAGGGAGGCTTTCGGAATGCTGCGAGATTCTGGAGGAGAAGGGCTTCAAGGTTATGGAGAAGCAGCCTTCCCTACACCATGTGGTATTACAATCGGAGGACGGAGTGGAAATAGAGATTCATACTATGCTGGCGGAGCCTTTTGACAATCAGCGGATGAATCAGTATATGGAAAAGGCAGCGGCGGAATGCCGCGGGCATGTCTGTACGGCAGATATGATGGGAATCTCCCTGCCGATGCTGGATGCTCCCTGCCATGCCTATGAACTGCTACTCCATATGCTGCAGCATTTTTTAAGGTCAGGTTTCGGACTGAAACTTTTGTGTGACTGGGTGGTATTCTGGAATCGGGAGGAGAACAGGCGGGAAGCCGCAAAGTATCTTTTCATGGTGAGGGAAAGCGGTATCAAAGGATTTTCCGATATGGTGAGTCTTGCAAGTTTCCGGTATCTGGGGCTGTCGGGGGAGGCGAAGGAGTGTCTTGACGTGACGGGAGAATATGATGCGGAAGCTTTTATGGAGGAGATTCTGTCCGCCGAAGAATTCGGGAAATCTGCGCCGGAGAGGATGGTTGCGCTCCGGGGGAACGGCATAGCGGATTATGTCAGGGAATTCCATCACCAGATGCACCTGAATTTTCCGAAGAGCGGCAGATGCTTTTTGCTTTGGCCGTTTCTTTGGACGGTTACGCTGTTTAGATTTTTGCGCAATAACCGGAAGGTGCGGAGAACCTCTGTTTTTGCCGTTTTTAAGACTGCGGGACAGAGGGGAAAGATTATGAAACAGATAGGGTTGTGGAAAAACAGGTAACTTTATTGATTGATTTTAATGATTCAGAAAAAGCATGGAAAAATATCCGATAATAATGTATAATGTTGTAGGAAATAAATCCTGTGGCATGCAAGGCAGCAGGAATGAATGATGTAAGAGGTGTAGATTATGGCAGGAACAATGTTAAAAGCAGGAACAAAAGTTTATGAGTACGGGCAGCCTATGGCGGCGTTACATCTGATTGCGTCCGGCAAGGTTGCGGCATTTTATCCGGGAGGACATTATGAGCTGGGAAAGGGAGATGTCATCGGCATCTGTGAAATCTGCTCCGAGTTTCATTTTATCAGCTATACGGTGCGGGAGGATGCGACGGTTTTGACTTATCCCATTACGAATGTGGAAGGGCTGGGGGATTTTTTGCAGAATCATCAGGACATCGCCAGGTTTTTCCTGCTGTCTACATTCCGCCAGCTCAATGAGCTGCAGAATCTTTGCTCGATTTCCCACCTGGAATGCAGCAATTTATACAGAGAGCTTTTGTCGGACTGTGAAAAATACAATCAGTTAAGCAGTCGTTTCAGAATTCAGGCGAAACCCTTGGAGGGGATGGATGAGCTGACGGCATATTTAAACGACGAGTCGCCGGATTTGTGGCTCAGCGAATACTATGCGGGCATGATGCGGATTTACTCCGGGTCAAGCTGCAAGGAGATTCTGCAGGAATCGGCGGTGTCGCTGGGATTTTTGAGGAAGTGCAGTCTTGACTTCAGAAAAACTTATTCCGGCACGGAAGAGCAGCATGCTTACCGTACAAAGCTGAGTAAATTTTATTTTAAGGAAGACGGGAATGATTTGTTTGAGCGTTTTGCCACGCTGGCAGGCAGGCTGGGGGCGGACTGCGAAGAGTTTGAGGAAGTAGTTATGATTCTTGAAAGAATCATAAAAGACTATGGAGAAGACAATACTTGCGACAGGGCGCAGACAGACAAACGCATTGCGGCATTCCGCTCAAATACGGAGCAAAAAAATGTCCAAGTGAATGAGCGGGCGAAAGATGCCTCAGGTGTTTTGGAAACGGCTTTACCCGAGGAACTTGTGGATTCTTTGGGAACGATATTGGATTATGCCGGTGTGGAAGCGGAGACGGAAGATTCTTTCCGCAGACATATAGAGGAGTACAGAAAGCTTGAGGATAAGGCGGATACGGACGAGGCGGCGAACCGTCTGCGCAGGATGTTGACGGAAGAATTTTATCTCATTTACAGTGCTGTTTTTGAAAATACATTGGATGCGGCAGAGATTCCGCTGCCTGTGCTTATGTTTTTATATTTCGGTTATGTGGACGAAGAACTTGCAGGCGCGGGGAATGCGGGGATTCTTGCAAAGATTGCGGGGCAGATAACGGATCACAGCGACTTGGGAGTTTATACATTTTATGATTGGCTGCTGGCGGTCTATGACGGAAATAAGGTTCCCAGCCGTGATGAATTCGGTCAGGATTATGCGGAATATCTGAGTAAGCAGAAACAGGCGGGAAATATTACGGACAGACAGCTTCGCGATTTGCAGGAAGACGGCATGGAGAAGGTGAGATTTGAACTGAAAAATATGTTCCCCACAGCCAACAAGATTACCTATGGTCGTGTTACTACCTTTTGTCCGCTGTTTGTCAAAGAAGATGTGTTAAAAGATTTGGAGGATTCTTATGTAACTCCGTCAAAAATCGCACGCTCCCTGCAGATGATCAAAGCCGTGGATTATACCGCATTTTACCGCGAGAGTCTGGATATGGACAATATAGCTGTGATGGGGAAGGAACCGATACATCTGGAATATCTGCCGGATGTGATTTTGCTTCCCAATATCGGCATACGAGGCATTTTGTGGCAGGAAATTGAAGGAAAAGTACGAAACAGTCCGAGCCGTATGTTCCTTTCCGTTTTCCATCTGGAGGATTTGGATTCCTCTATGATAAGGATGACGGGAGATTTCCGCTGGGAGCTGTGCAAGCGTGTGCAGGGCGGCCGTTGGAACGATCTTACCGAGCCTTCCCTTACCAGCGAATATTTCGACTATATTCAGTTTTACAAAAAGAACCGCGATTTGAGCACGGAGGCAAAAGAAAAGCTGCGTTCGGGCTTACAGCGCGCAAAGAACAGCTTTAAGGAAATGTTTATCAGGGATTATATGATGTGGATTTTGTTTGAAGGGAAAAATTCACCCAGAATGAACAAAGTGGCGCGTAAGATATTCTTTACCTATTGTCCTTTTCCGGAGGATATCTGTACCGTGCTGGCTCAGAATCCGCTTTATGCGGAGCTTCTCGAAAGGCGGAGGATCAAGACCGCCCAGAAGCTCCATCATCTGGATGTGCTGGTGAAAAAGTTAAGGAACAGCGGAACCGTAGTACCTGAGACATTGGAACAGGAGCTGCTGTATGTTGAGGGCAAAATAAACTGAAAATAATTTGGGTAACTTGGCCCACAGGGGTTGACAGAGGCGGCGAATCGGAATATAATCTTATTAAGAAGGTACATATGTACTTTTATAGTTATGCAAAGTGAAATAGTAGTTATGTTTTGCCCAAGATGACGGAAAGGATACGATTTTTCCTAAGCGGGCGGGGAGGTAAGAAGATGAAAGAATATGAAAGTCCTATTGTTCTTGTTGATCAGGAGTTGTCCGAGGATGTTTATATGACCGGAAGCGGTTCCGGCGACTGCTGGACCATGACGGTAGAGGTTGCCCAGAGAAATGCGGGCGAAGGAAATACCAATTTCCGTGTGGCGGCAACACATTCCACCGGGCTTCATATTTCAACGGAGACAGTGGTTACCGTTACCTTTAACCAGCCGGTTAATTCGGTCAACTTTGAAGGCTTTGAGACCAGCATAAACGGCAATGTGGCGGTATTGACCCGTTCCAGCCATGCCAACGCTTATGGGAACAGCGATAATTTCAATACGCTGATGACCGTAAACAGCGCTGATTCCAATACGCTGGAGGTTGTGGCTGCCACCATCGACTGCGCCCATGCAGTGAATGTACAGGGCGGATTTGACTGATGCGCAAACGCAGAGGATATGAATAAGATTTTTACAGGGCTGCCGCATTCATGCATAATGTGGCAGCCCTGTTTGTGGTTTGGATACCGTTTCGGGGAAAGGAGCCGGCAATGCCATGAAAGAGAAAATTTCATTTATCATAGGCCGCGTCAAAGCGGGAAGATTGCAGGAAATGTGGCATCAGACGGTATGGATTTATCAATATGCCAGACAGCATTGGGCGGCGATGATCTTTTATACTCTGCTGGGCATGACGGGGACGGTGCTGTCTTTGGTAGGCGGTTTGGCTTCCAAGAATTTGGTGGATATTATTACGGGACATGAGACGGGAAAACTGATGGCTACATTCTGTATGTTGATTGGGATGAATGTGGGAAATACTCTGGTGAACCAGATAACAAATTATATTTCCGCCAAGATCAGCATGAGAGTGGACGCCGAAATTAAATCCGATATTTTTGCAAAGATATTAGTGACGGATTGGGAATCCCTTACCAATTACCATACGGGGGATCTGCTGGTCAGATGGAGTTCGGATGCGGGAAATATTTCTACGGGGGTTTTAAATTTTATTCCGAATCTGGTGATTTATCTTTTCCGCTTTGTCAGCGCTTTTGCAATGGTTATTTATTATGACGCCAGTTTTGCGGTCTTTGCCTTTATCAGCATGCCGGTGAGCCTGATTTTGTCCAAAACTTTAATGAAACGCATGGTGAACAATAATAAGCGGAGCGCCGCTATGGGAGCCAAAATGTCGGGCTTTAACCAGGAGGCGTTTTCCAATATACAGACTATAAAAGCATTTGATTTGATTTCCCTGTATGTACAGAGACTGAAGCAGATTCAGCAGGAATATATCAACATGAAGCTGGATTTCCAGAAAATGTCCATGGGAACCTCTCTGTTGATGACCACCGTTGCCATGATAGTATCTTACAGCGCCTATGGCTGGGGGATTTACAGGGTTTGGAGCAATGCCATTTCTTACGGTACCATGACCTTGTTTCTCAGTCTTTCGTCCACCCTCACCGGCACTTTGAACAATTTAACCTCTCTTGTGCCCACTGCCATAGGGCTTACCACTTCCGCAGGCAGGCTGATGGATATTGTGGAAATGCCCAGAGAGGATTACAGCCAGAATGAAGCGGTGGAAAAGTTTCGGAAGAGATTTTGCAAGACGGGCATCAGCCTTATTTTGAAAGATATTTCTTTTGCCTACCATAACGGGACGGAAGTGTTTTCCCATGCTTTCCTTGAGGCGCATCCCCATGAAATCGTAGCGTTGGTGGGTCCCTCGGGGGAAGGAAAGACAACTATGCTCCGTATTATGCTGTCTCTGATACGCCCGGGCGAGGGCGAAACCCTGCTCTGCGGGTCCTACGGGGGGGATGCCGGTAAAGAGTCTATTCCCTTAAGCGCTTCCGCCAGAAAGCTATTTTCCTATGTGCCTCAGGGAAATACCATGTTTTCGGGAACTATTGCGGAAAATATGAGAAATGTAAAGCCGGATGCCACGGATGAAGAGATTGAAGAGGCGCTTCGTCTTGCCTGTGCGTGGGACTTTGTGAGCAGGCTGCCGGAAGGCATTTACAGTATGGTACAGGAGAGGGGAGGCGGTTTTTCGGAAGGGCAGTCCCAGAGGCTTTCCATTGCCAGAGCGCTGCTTCGCAAATCGCCCATACTACTTTTGGACGAGGCAACCTCGGCTCTGGATGTGGAAACGGAACAGGAGGTTTTAAAACATATTGTTCAGGACGATTATCCCAGAACCTGTATCGTGACTACTCACAGACCCACGGTTTTAAGCTCATGCAATCGTATCTATACCATTAAGGACAAGCAATGCGTGGTGACCAAACTTACATAAAGTTTTTGATGGTTTTCAGAACGGTTTCCACAGCGGAAGGCATTGGGGTACAATGCAGGCGGCAGATGAGAATGCGCCCTGACAGTTTCTCCACAAATTGCAGATTCTGCTTTTGCATATCCCGATTCCAAGAGGGTGTGATAAGTCTTTGAAGCAGAAAAAGCTGCTTTTTGTCGGAGGAAAGTTCTTCCACAAAATCTTCTTTTGCCTGTTTCAGCAAAATAATGCCGCCTAAGGGATAGGTTTCGGTATCGAAAATGCGGGATGTGCCGCACCAGGGAATGCCGTGTATGACAGGTTCCTTGTCCCGAAATGCCAGCAGATTCAAATCGCCGTTCAATATGGGGACATTTAAAAAATCCTGCCACAAATCGGCATGGGTGGACTTGCCGGTGCCGGAAGACGCCGAAAACAACCATGCCTTGCCGCCGTACAATATGGAAGAAGAGTGGAGAGCCGCCATATGGTGTGTGCCTGCCAGAAGAAGATAGACAAGGCGCATGACGCCGGAGAGCTGTTCACAAAAGTCTTCCCTGTAGGGCGGAGTGAAATAAATAATGGCTTTGGCGGCATCTTTTGAAATTTTAGCCTCCGTGATTTGAGAAGCAGCGGGAAAAAGAAGAATATAACTGTCCTCTGTCTCCATCACAATCAGTTCTTCGTTGCGGACCAATACCCTGCCGTTTATGCGGCGGCGGGGTTTCCCTATGTGCAGGGCAACATGCAGATGGAAATTGGGGCATTCGCCGGAAGTGTTCATCAAAAACGGAGAAAAAGAGGGCGGAAACGCTTCTGCCGGAGCCGAAAAGCGGATAATAAGCCCGCCGATTTCAAGATATCTGTCAGGAAAAATCTGTCTCGTCGTAAAGTCCGGCATATTTTCCAATACCCCACAGGAAAGCAGCTTCTCTACAAAGGCTTCCAAGTCCTTTTCCAGCAGGGGCATTTCTTCCGCAGAGGTCCGGTAATGCTTGGCGCAAAGGGAAAGAATCTCTTCCATTGTCCGGAAATCTTTCAAAAGTTCCCACAGATAGCAGCCGGTTTCGTTTACCTGTATGCCGTGCCCGCGGTCTGAAATCATCTGCCCGAAGGGAAGCAGATAAAAAATGCCTGAAATTTCCTGCAGTGCATAAAAGGGATTTCGCCTGATGAGCATGTATGTATCCTCCTTCACATCACCTGATGTCATAAATCAAATGTACATCCGCTTATAAAATATTATAGCATTGTGGACGGGGAAATGCTACAATAAAGGCATGGAAAAGACAGATTTGGAAAACGATAAAGTCAATATTGAAAAGCTGCTGAAAGAGGGGCATACCGTTCAGATAAAGCCCAAAGGTTACAGTATGTATCCTTTGTTTGTGCCGGGGCGGGATGAGGCTGTGATTGCACCGGTGAAAGATAACATGTGTCTGAAGCGTGGAGATGTGGTGCTTTACCGCAGGAGGGAAAGTATGCTGGTCATGCACCGAATCTGGAAATGCAGGGAGGGCCGGTTTTATCTGGTGGGTGATAATGAGAGCAGACCCGAAGGACCTCTGTCAGGAGAGCAGATAAGAGGGATTCTGGTGGGAGTTGTCCGCAAGGGAAAATATTTTTCGGTCAGACAGCCGGTGTATCGGATGCTTTCGGGGTTATGGCTGGCACTAAGACCCATACGCCCCATTTTGTCAAAAGCGGCGGCAGGGGGAAAGCGTTTTTTGAAAATTCGTTAGAGTTTGTTAAAAAAATATTGTACATTCCGGGTAAGAAGTGTTATAATGAATGGGAGAGAATTACAGCTGGCTCAGACAACAAATCAGGAAGAGGGTAAGGTATGAAAATACAGGATTTTACAGACATGGAAAAGTTTGAGGAAATTATGTCCAGTTGGGCGAAAGCCACAGGGCTTGCAACCGTAGCGGTGGGAATGGACGGAGAGTACATTTCCGAGTGCTATAATTTTACGGATTTCTGTATTAAGTATACCAGAGGCTCCGCGGAGGGGAAACGCCGCTGTGAGCAGTGTGACAGGGACGGCAAAGGAGTTTATCACTGTCATGCGGGACTGATAGATTTCGGCATTGATTTGGTAGTGAGCGGAAAGAAGGTGGGTTCCGTTATCGGAGGGCAGGTACTTCCGGAGAATCCCGACGAGAACAAATTCCGTCAGGTGGCGAAAGAGATCGGCGTGGATGAGGAAGCTTATCTGAAAGCGCTGAAGGAAGTAAACATTAAGACGGAAGAACAGATTCATGCTTCTGCCAATCTGCTGGGCGAGGTGTTGAACAATTTCATTAATTTTGAATACAATAAAAAGTATAACGGTGATTTGATTGAGAGACTGACTACCGGTGTTTCAAATTGCGAAAAGCTTGTTCTGGATATTCAGCAGAATACATCTGATTTGAACCGTATTCAGCAGAGACAGAATATATTGGCCTTAAATGCCAGCATAGAGGCGGCAAGAGCCGGTGACGCAGGAAAGGGCTTCGCGGTTGTTGCCAAGGAAGTGGGAAGCTTGTCTGTGGAGAGCAGGCGGTTAAATGAACAGATATTCAAGACGATAAACAGCATTTCCCAAGTAGTGCATGATATGACTGCAGGAAACGAATTGGGCTGAGAAAACAGTGAGTGACCTGTGCCGGCAGTTGTCGGCGCAGGTTTTTTCACATAATAGAAAGCTGCTGCAGAGGGACTGTTTTCTATAAAGAATGCAGGAAAGGTGTGACTTCAGTTGAAAATTATTAAAAAATTTTTTTACGGTATTTGTATTTTGATTATTATAGGCTGCGCAGGCATGCTTTTTTGCGCCTTAAACCCTGCAGTGACGGAATCTCTGGCGGCGGTTATTCAGGATAGGGAGGAAGAGGGCTCAGGAACCCTGATTGGCATAGGAACGCAGGAGCAGCCGGACAATAGTCTGCCGGAGGGTGGCTACAATACGGACGCGGACGCCCTGCCGAACGGTTTACAGGTGGAGAATACAACCTATATTACACCGACAAACGGCGTGACCACCCTTCCCAGTCAGGTCAGCGGCAAGAACGGGTATGTGCCTGTTAAAGAGACCGAGCAGCAGATAGCCGAAAACGAAGTATCTGCCCTTAAGGATTCGCTGAGTACGGGCGAGACGGGCAGCGGTCTTACCTTTGATACGGATATTTATCCCTATTACGGTATGCTGGATTCGGATATGCAGAAGCTATACAACCAGATTTATGCAAATGCATTAAAATGTACGATTTCATTTTCGCCGGTGGTGGATGTCAAGGTGACTCAGCTTAAGAATGTGTTTGAAGCTGTTTATAATGATCATCCCGAGCTTTTCTGGCTGCAGACGGGATATTCCTGTAAATATATCCAAAACGGGGATTGTCTGGAAATTTCACTGCAATACTATCCGATTACCAACAAACTGGAGGCTGCGCAGACGGAATTTAAAGCGCAGGCAGCAGGTATACTGAACGGGGCGGAGCAGTATTCCAATAATTATGAGAAAGAAAAATATGTCCATGATGCACTGTTATCCAAAACCGCATATGATAAAAATGCCGACATGAATCAGAGCGCTTATAGCGCCATGGTAAACGGCAAAAGCGTTTGTGCGGGATATGCGAGAGCGTATCAGTATTTGCTGCAGCAGATGGGCATTCCCTGTTATTATTGCACCGGATATTCAGGTGAAAATCATGCGTGGAATATCGTAAAACTGTCGGACGGATACTACAATGTGGATGTGACATGGGATGACACAGTGCCGGCAACCTATGATTATTTTAACAAGTCCGACAATGCGATGGCAGGAACTCATGTGCGAAGCGGATTGTCTGTTTATCTGCCTGCCTGCGGAGGAGGCGCTTACGAGGATATCACCAAGGGCGCACCTCAACTGCCAAAGCTTCCGGAACAGGCGGAGCCCGTGGAAGAGCAGATGAAACCGTTAGTATGGGGTGAGGATAATGAGAAAGACAAGACGGATTCCGATGTTTTGCTGAAAAACGGACTTACCAGCGCGGATGTGCTGACGACTTTGGAGGATTATTATAAGGACTGCCTGTCACAGATGAAAGCGGAAGGAACCGGTAATCAGCAGTTTGTCAATGTAGTAGATGAAGTAATGTGGATTGTAATAGAGAGAGAATACACCGAGGGAAATTATCAGGCAGGCTATGTGGAACAGGCGCTGAAGGATATGGGAATGGAGCATTTTGCCATACAGCTTCAGGTACAAAGTCTGGGTGACGGCTATTACCGGCTGTACCATAATATTCTCACATGGAACTAAAAATCAATATTTTTTCCAACAGGAAGGCAGCAGGAGAATCAGCATGGGAAACAGTTCCAGACGACCTGCAAGCATGTCAAATATCAGGATGCATTTGGAAAAAGGACTGTAGATGGCGAAGTTTCTGGCGGGTCCTACCATCTCAAGCCCCGGCCCGATGTTGTTGAGTGTGGCGGCTACTGCCGTAAAGTTGGTGGTAAAGTCAAATTCGTCTATGCCGATTAAAAGCACAGATGCAAACAGAATAATAAAATATACGGAAATGAACACATTGGTGGAGCGGAGCGTCTCGTGGGCAACGGGATGCCCGCTCATTTTTATTTTCTTGACCATGCGGGGGTGCACCATTAAAGAAAGTTCCTTATGTATGGATTTCACTAAAATGATGAGGCGGGATATCTTGATGCCGCCGCCGGTACTGCCGGAGCAGGCTCCGATAAACATTAAAATGACTAAAATAGTCTTGGAAAGCTGGGGCCAGACATCAAAATCCGTAGTGGAATAGCCGGTGGTAGTGATAATGGAGCCCACCTGAAAGAAAGCGTGGCGCAGGGATTCCTCGATAGTGGGATAGAGCTTATGGATATCCCAGGTGATCACACAGGCGCTTGCCAGAATAATCAGGAGATAAAACCGCACTTCCTCAATGGAGAATGCCTCTTTAAACTGTTTTTGAAGCAGACAGAAGTAGACGGTATAATTGATGCCGCTTAAAATCATGAACAATGTAATCATATTTTGCTGGAGAGGAGAAAAGCCTGCGATGCTGTCATTGAAAATGCCGAATCCGCCTGTGCCGATAGTGCCGAAACTGGTGGTAAAGGCGCTGAAAAGGTTCATGCCACACAGAAGAAATACAAAAACTGCCGCCAATGTGATGCCGATATACAATGTATAAAGAATTTTGGCGGTATCTTTCACCTTGGGCACTAATTTACCCACGGAAGGACCTGTGCTTTCCGCGCGCATCAGGTTAATATTGGAGCCTCCCATCAGAGGAAGAATTGCCATAATAAATACAAATACTCCCATGCCGCCGATCCAATGGGAGAAGCTGCGCCAGAAAAGGCTGGCATGACTCAAAGCTTCCACATCGGACAAAATACTGGCTCCCGTGGTGGTAAAGCCGGAGACGGATTCAAAAAGAGCATCGATAAAACGGGGGATTTCTCCGGTAAAAACAAAGGGCAGGGCACCGAAAATACTCATGAAAGTCCATCCAAGCGCCACGGATGCAAAACCTTCCCGCATATACAAATCGAAGCGTTTGGGGCGTTTTTTCTTAAAGAAAAAACCGCATATAAAAGAAAAGAGGGCTGTTGCCAGATAAGCAAAGGAAGACGGAAACTCCCCGTAGCATATGCCCACCAGAGCGGGAAGCAGCAAAAAAGCGGATTCAAATTCCAATATCCATCCGATAATATATAAAACCATTGCTAAATTCATTTTGCTACCAAACCTTTCTTAATCTTCCAGAATATCTTTGATATCGTTTAAGCGGGACTGTGTAGTTACCACCACTACCGAATCCCCTACCATGAGTTCGTCCTGACCGTTCGGAAGAATAACCTGACTGTTTCTGGTGATGCAGCAAATCAGCAGATTTTTCTTTAAGCGCATCTTTGAAAGAGGCGTGCCCGTTACACCGGATGCCTCCTTGAGGTAAAACTCCAAAGCTTCCGCTCTGCCATCTTCCAATTTATACAGGTTTTCCACATTGCTGTCTAAGGATTCGTTCATGGAACGGGCATATTTGATAATGATGTCAGCCGTAATCAGTCTGGGGAAGGTAATACTGTCAAGCTTAATATCCTCAAGTACGCTGTTGAAGTTGATACGATTGATTTTGGTCACCGCCTTGGCGTGGGAAGATTTTTTGGCAAGGAGAGAGAGGAGGATATTTTCCTCATCTAACCCGGTCAGAGCAGCAAAGCCGTCAACAGTTTCCAATCCCTCCTGTCTGAGAAGCCTTTCGTCCGTTCCGTTTCCGCAGATAATGGTTGCCTTGGGCAGCAGCTCGTGGAGCTGCTCACAGCGGACAGGATCCGGGTCTATGATTTTGGTGGTGATTCCTATGGAAAGAAGTCTTCTGGCAAGATAATAGGAGATGGCTCCGCCGCCTATTATCATTGCAGTATGTATTTTGCCGGTTTCTATGCCGATCTTTTTGAAAAAGTCGCTTGCCTTGGGAGGCGTGGACACAATGGCTACCACATCGCCTTCCCGGAATACAAAATCGCCCTTGGGAATCAATACTTCCTCTCCACGGGTAACCATGCATACCAATACATCACATTTTAAGGTGGTGCGGATATGGATGAGTTCGTAATTGTTAAGCAGGCATTGCGCCGTGACCCTGAAGCGCAGAAGCTCGATACGCCCCTTGGAAAAGGTGTCTATTTTAACTGCAGAGGGAAATTGAAAGATGCGGGCTATCTCGAAAGCACAGGCAAGCTCCGGGTTGATGATCATGGCAAGCCCCAGCTCTTTTCTTAAAAAGGCAACTTCCGTATTGTAAATAGGGTTGCGCACCCGGGCTATGGTCTTGCAGTTACCTGTCTTTTTGGCGATTACACAGCAGAGAAGATTCTGTTCGTCGGAGCCGGTGACGGCAATTAACAAATCCGCACGGGAGATACCGGCGTCTTTTAAGGTCTGATAGCTGACACCGTTTCCCACGATTCCCATGGCGTCCAGATCATCCGTAATGGATTTTACCCGGGATTCGTTTTCATCGATAACCACAATATTATGATTTTCGCCGTTTAACTGTTCCACCAGAGTGGAACCCACCTTGCCGCAGCCTACAATAATAATATTCATAAAAGCTCCATTCCGCCGCCTTCGGTCGGCAGCACAAATACCATAAACAAACAGCTATAGTATAGCACAATCACAAAAACAAGACAAGGACAATGGATTTGGTTTGAGAGAGTTTTTTGGTACTTATTAAGGAGTACAATAAACATATTCCATAGCTTATAGGCTAAAAAAATAATTTTGCATGACATTTTTCGGCGAAAGAGGTATACTCATTAGAGATATATGTTTTTAAGAAAGGAGCCTAAAGATGTCATTTATTCCCAGACCACACGAAATTTATAAACATTTTAAAGGGAACTTATATCAGATAGTGGCGATAGCGAAACATTCCGAGACAGGTGAGCAGCTTGTGATTTACCGGGCGCTTTACGATGATCTGGAAGTCTACGCCAGACCGCTGGAGATGTTTATCAGCAAGGTGGATAAGGTAAAATATCCTGATGCGGCCCAGAAATTCAGGTTTGAGCTGCAGGGGGTGGATGCGGACAGGCAGCACGAGGCGGAGGAAGAACAGGATAAAGAAGACAAGCAGCAGTCAGGAGAGTCCACAGGGGCAAAACCGGATGTGGAGACTGACAGCGCGGAAAGTCAACTTGACCCCATGGTGCTTGAGTTTCTGGAAGCGGATTCCTATGAAGAAAGGCTGAATATTCTGGCAGGACTCCGTCACCGCATTACCGATGATATGATTACCACTATGGCCATTGCCTGCGATGTCGAAGTGGAGGAAGGCAGCACACAGGAGCGTTATGATTCGCTGAGAAACTGCCTGCTCACCTTGGATAAGTATGAGTGCAGCAGGCTGAGATAAATATGCGCCGCCCGCCCTGTCTCCGGTTCCCTTCCCATGCAGAAAGGAGCAGCTTATGGCATATCGTTTGGAGGATAAAATGGTCATCGGAATCTCTTCCAGAGCGCTGTTTGACCTGTCAGCGGAAAACGAAATTTTTGAGAAGCAGGGCGTGGAGGCATATTGCCGATATCAGGTGGAACATGAGAAAGAGATCTTAAAACCCGGTCCCGGTTTCGGATTGGTAAAGGAGTTGCTTCGCCTGAATGAACATGCTTTAGATGGGGAGTTTGTGGAGGTCATCATTATGTCCAGAAACAGCCCGGATACCTCTCTTAGGGTATTCAATGCCATCAAATATTATGGGCTTAAGATTACAAGGGCAGTGCTGGTGAGCGGGGCATCACTTGCGCCTTATCTGAGCGCTTTTCATACGGATTTGTTTTTGTCCGCCTATGAGGATGATGTGCAGAGCGCCATAGACAGCGGAATTGCGGCGGGGATTATCTGTACGGATCATGTTTATACGGACATGGCGGGGGAAAACGCAGAGCACGGAGGCTTTTTGGGAAATCTTGTGCAGTTTCCCCAAGCCCTACAGATGGCATATGCTATGGATAAGGAGAAAGAAGACAGGCAGATTCGGATTGCTTTTGACGGGGATGCGGTTCTTTTTACGGATGAATCGGAGAAGATATTCAAAGAAAAGGGACTTGAGGCATTTGAGGAGAATGAGGCGCTCAATGCGGGGAATCCTTTGGAAGAGGGACCTTTTGCCAATTTTCTGCGGAAACTGTCGGACTTGCAGAGAAAAATAGGAACCGAAAATTGTCCCATCCGCACTGCCCTTGTCACTTCCCGAAGCGCGCCTGCCCATGAGAGGGTTATCAGAACTTTACGGGCATGGAATGTGCGCGTGGATGAGGCATTTTTTCTGGGAGGCATTGAAAAAAAGGAATTTTTGAGAGCCTTTGGGGCACAGATATTTTTTGACGACCAATCCGTGCATACGGTAAGCGCGTCTCAGGCGGTACCCGCAGCCAGAGTTCCTTATCGCAGGATAAAAAGGAGAGTTGGTTTAACAGATGAAGTATCGGCATATTGTACAGGCTGAGTTTATAGAAAGACCCAATCGTTTTATTGCCTATGTCAGTCTGAACGGGAACAGGGAGAGAGTTCATGTAAAAAATACCGGAAGATGCAGGGAGCTCTTGAAGGAAGGCGCCTGTGTCTATCTGGAAAAAAGTGAAAACGCGGCGCGTGCAACTGCTTATGATCTGGTAGCGGTGAGAAAGGGAGAACGCTTGATCAATATGGATTCTCAGGCGCCCAATGCAGCGGTGAAGGAGTGGCTTCTTACGAAGGCACTCTTTCCGAATTTAAAGGTAATGAGACCTGAGACGGAATATGGCAGTTCGCGTTTTGACTTTTATGTGGAAACGGAGTCGGAGAAGATTTTTATAGAGGTGAAGGGAGTGACGCTGGAGGAGGACGGCGTGGTACGGTTTCCGGACGCTCCTTCCGAGAGAGCCGTAAAACATGTGGAGGAACTGGTGCGGGCAAAGAAGGACGGTTATCGCGCAATGGTGCTCTTTGTCATTCAGATGGAAAATGTAAAGTATTTTAAACCCAATGAAGTTACCCATAAAGCTTTTGCGGAGGCGCTTTACAGAGCGTGGGAACAGGGAGTGGAAATACTTGCCTATGACTGTAGTGTGGGAGAGGACAGTATGCACATTCGTAAACCGGTGAAAGTTATGCTTGACGGCAGACAGGTTTTTCCCGATTTAAAGGATTCTGAGGGGAGAATTAAGGAATCCTTAAGGAATGAAAAGCTTTTATGGCTTTCCAAGCCCTTGTTAAAATGGTATAATGAAAACAAAAGAATCCTGCCATGGCGCAGTGAGCCGACTCCATACAGGGTGTGGGTCTCTGAGATTATGCTGCAGCAGACCAGAGTGGAGGCGGTGAAGCCATATTTTGAACGCTTTATGAAAGCCTTGCCGGATATAAAGGATTTGGCGGCGGCTCCTGAGGAAACTTTGTTAAAGCTGTGGGAAGGTCTGGGATATTATAACCGGGTGAGGAATCTCAAAAAGGCAGCCGTACAGATTATGGAAGAATATAACGGGCAGATGCCGAAGGAATATGAAGAGCTGATGCGGCTGAAAGGAATCGGCAGCTATACGGCGGGAGCTGTTTCCTCCATTGCTTACGGCAGGGTGAATCCGGCGGTGGACGGAAATGTGCTCAGGGTCATTGCCCGTGTTACAAAGGATGAACGCCTGGTATCGGACGCTAAGGTGAAAGCGTCTGTGGAGAAGGAGCTTAAGGGCGTGATGCCCAAGGACAGACCCGGGGATTTTAATCAGGCGCTTATGGAAATAGGAGCCTGTATCTGTATTCCAAACGGAGCGCCCCATTGTGATAAGTGTCCGTTTTCGGAGTTTTGCGCGGCTCATCTGGAGGGCTGCGAGAGGGATTATCCCAAGAAAAAGGCGCCAAAAGAGCGGACCGTTGAAGAAAAAACCGTGCTGATTCTTAGGGACGGTGAGCGGACGGTTATCCGAAAACGGCCGGGGAAGGGACTTTTAGCCGGGATGTATGAATTTCCTTCTTTGGAGGGATTCTATACGGCGGAGGAAGTGACAGGATATCTGGCAAAGAACGGCATCAGGACAATCCGCATACAGCCGGCGGGGGAAGCAAAGCATATTTTTACCCATAAGGAATGGCATATGAAAGGGTATCTGGTGCGTGTGGACGAGTTAAGCAGTCAGGGTAAGGAAAATCCGGAGGAAGCAGTGAAAGACTGGCTGTATATAGACCCTGCGGACACCAAAGAACAATATCCCATACCGGCGGCATTTTCGGCTTATACCAAATACCTCAATATAAAGCTGGGGCAGGAAAAATATCAGGAGTAAAGGAGAGGGAGGACATGAAACTGTTGTCAATGACAGTGCCCTGTTATAATTCGGAGAAGTATATGAGGAAATGCATTGATTCTCTTTTAACGGGGGGTGAAGAAGTAGAAATCATCATAGTGAACGACGGTTCTACGGATAAAACAGCAGAGATTGCAGATGAATATGCCGGTAAATATCCTTCCATAGTGAGAGTGGTTCACAAGGAGAACGGAGGTCACGGTTCCGCAGTCAATGCCGGAATCGAGAGGGCGGAAGGATTGTATTTTAAAGTGGTGGACAGCGACGACTGGGTAAAGGAGGAAAGCTATAAGGCAATCCTTGAAAAACTGCATGAGCTGGCAGGAGGCGGCACCGCTCTGGACTTGCTTATCAGCAATTTTGTCTATGAAAAGCAGGGGGAAAAACGGAAAAAAGTGATGCATTATCATCATATTCTGCCTCAGGATACCATGTTTACATGGGCGGACTGCCATCATTTTATGAAGGGGCATTATATTTTGATGCATTCCGTGATTTTCAGGACAAAGCTTTTGCGGGAATGCGGACTGAAACTGCCGGAGCATACTTTTTATGTGGACAATCTCTATGTGTATGAACCTCTTCCCTATGTGAAGAATATGTATTATCTGGATGTAAATTTTTACCGCTATTACATCGGGCGTGAAGACCAGTCCGTCAATGAAGCAATCATGATTTCCAGAATTGACCAGCAAATCAAAGTCAATAAGCTGATGATTGATTATATTGTGGAGCAAAAATCCAATATTGTGAAGCAGAAGAGACTTTATCAGTATATGTGCAATTATCTGGAGATTATTATGACAGTATCTTCGGTGCTGTTAATCCGTTCCGAAACGGAGGAGAATCTGGAAAAGAAAAAAGAATTATGGATGTATCTGAAGGAAAAAGACAGAAGACTTTACTACCGCATCCGTCACGGGGTCATGGGCGGAGCCATGAATTTACCCGGACGGGGGGGCAGGAAAATTTCTGTGGAGGGCTATAAGATCTGCCAGAAGATATTTAAATTTAATTAGGAAATCTTAAGCCTGTCCGTATAGATTCAACTGATTTGGGGACGCGTATTCTTTTTGAGGAACATTCTGGCGTTTGCAATCACATCATAGCGGTATACCGCGATATACATTATGGCAGCCAGACCGAAAGCGGTCAGCACATCAAACAGGGAATGCTGCTTGATCAGTACGGTGGATGCAATAATGGAACACGAAAGGATGAAAGAGCCGACACGGATTGCTCTTTTGTCCTTAAATTCTTTGCTGCATACAATGGCAAGGTGAGCGCCGATGGAATTGTACACATGGATGCTGGGCCATAAATTGGTAGGAGTGTCCGTCTGATAGAGCATAGCTACCATGGCGGTAAAAATATTGTCCCTCGGCATTACCGCAGGCCTTAAATGATGTCCGTTAGGCCACAGTGTGGAAATGATAAGGAAGAGGGTCATACCTGTAAACAGAAACAGGCAGGTCTTATAATAATCTTCCTTATTTTTAAAAAGAAAAAATACAACTACTGCGGCAACATAGAAAAACCACAAGAAATACGGAATCACAAAAAGTTCGCAAAAGGGAATCAAATCATCCCATGTCATATGAATCACTTGAAATTGTGAGGTGACATTGATTTCCAGATAACGGAACCATGCCAGATAAATGATTCCGTACAAAAGAACCAATCCTCCGTGTCTGTAATTGTCATAAAATCTCTTTAGTCTGCCCTTCATAAAAAAATCAGCCTTCCTTTCTTCTTACAAGTATAGTGAGATTTCTAAAAAATGCAATCCCTTTTTGAAAAACTTAAACAATCTTAATAAAATATTTAAACTCTTTTCATTCTGCAAAATTTGTGGTACAATCATCTATATTTTGGGATTTTGCACTTATTATTTTATATTTAGGAGGAATGAGCATGTATTCATTGGACGAGGTAAAGAATGTGGACCCTGAGATTGCGCAGGCAATCGTGGATGAAGAGGAGCGCCAGAACAGCCATATTGAGCTGATTGCTTCCGAAAATTGGGTGAGCAAAGCGGTTATGGCCGCTATGGGAAGCCCGCTTACAAACAAGTATGCGGAAGGATATCCGGGCAAAAGATATTACGGCGGCTGTCAATGTGTGGATGTGGTGGAGAATCTGGCGATTGACAGGGCAAAGGAATTGTTCGGATGCGATTATGCCAATGTACAGCCCCATTCCGGCGCACAGGCAAATATGGCAGTGCAGTTTGCGGTATGCAAGCCCGGCGACACTATTATGGGTATGAATCTGGATCATGGCGGACATTTGACACACGGAAGTCCGGTGAATATGTCCGGAAAATATTTTAATATCGTTCCTTATGGCGTGAATGATCAGGGTTTTATTGATTATGGCAGATTAAGGGAGATTGCGCTTGAGGCTAAACCCAAGATGATTATTGCCGGCGCATCCGCTTATGCCCGCACCATTGACTTTAAAAAATTCCGTGAGGTTGCGGATGAGGTTGGGGCAGTGCTTATGGTAGATATGGCGCATATTGCGGGATTGGTGGCGGCAGGACTTCATCCCAGCCCCATTCCCTATGCGGATGTGGTAACCACCACTACCCATAAGACTTTGAGAGGTCCCCGAGGAGGCTTGATTCTCTGCAATAAAGAAGCAAACGAAAAGTTCAACTTTAATAAAGCGATTTTCCCCGGTATCCAGGGAGGACCCCTGATGCATGTGATTGCGGCAAAGGCGGTCTGCTTTAAAGAAGCCTTGAGCGATGACTTTAAGGTTTATCAGAAAAATATTGTGGACAATGCTCAGGCTCTTTGTAAGGGACTGATGGACAGAGGGATTCAGATTGTATCCGGCGGTACGGATAACCACTTAATGCTGGTGGATTTGACTAATTTCGGACTCACCGGAAAAGCGGTGGAGAAGCTTCTGGATGCGGCCCACATCACGGCAAACAAAAATACCATTCCCAACGACCCCCAGTCTCCGTTCGTGACCAGCGGCGTACGCCTTGGCACTCCTGCCGTTACTTCAAGAGGCATGAACACGGAAGATATGGATAAGATTGCGGAAGCCATTGCCATGGTAATCAAGGGCGGCGAGGAGAAGGTTTCCGAGGCATACGGTATTGTGCAGGCTCTGACGGCGAAATATCCCCTCAAGTGATATTGATTTTACAGATAGAAACGGAGAAAGATTATGATTCATGTAGCAGTTTTAGGATACGGCACTGTAGGAAGCGGCGTGGTAGAGGTTATCGAAAAAAATAAAGAAATGGTAAATAAAAAAGCCACTTGTGAATTGGAGGTAAAGTACATTTTGGATTTGAGGGATTTTCCCGATGATCCCTATGCGAAGGATAAGGTAGTGCATGATTTTAACCTGATCGCAGAGGATGAGGATGTGCAGATTGTCTGCGAGACCATGGGCGGTGTGGGAGCGGCTTATGAGTTTACCAAAAAGGCGTTAGAAGCGGGAAAGAGTGTCTGCACCTCCAATAAGGAGCTTGTGGCAAAGCATGGTCCCGAGCTGTTGGAAATTGCAAAGAGCCATAACTGCAACTATCTTTTTGAAGCAAGCGTAGGAGGCGGAATTCCCATTATCCGTCCTCTGAACTATTCTCTGACTGCGGAAAAAATAGAGTCCATTACCGGTATCTTAAACGGAACTACCAATTATATTTTGAGCAAGATGGACAAGGACGGCGCGGATTTTGAGAGCGTATTAAAGGAAGCGCAGGAGAAAGGATATGCGGAGCGCAATCCCGAAGCGGATGTTGAGGGGCATGACGCCTGCCGCAAGATAGCGATTCTTTCGTCCCTGATGCTTGGAAAAAATGTGGATTCCGAGAAAATTTTTACGGAGGGCATCACTAAGATTTCCGCCGAAGATTTTCTGTATGCAAAAGAAGCGGACTGCTCCATAAAACTACTTGCGGTAAGCAGGGCTTTAGAGGACGGCACCGCACTTGCCATGGTATCACCCTGCATGATTTCCATGGAAAATCCCCTTGCCATGGTGAACGATGTGTTTAATGCAGTGCTGGTCAGGGGAAATATGCTGGGAGATTCCATGTATTACGGAAAGGGAGCGGGCAAGCTGCCCACTGCAAGCGCAGTGGTATCCGATGTCATTGACTGTGCAAGACATCAGGGCAAGGTCATCACCTGTTTCTGGGACAAGGAAGAAGCGCTGCTTGCGGATGTGACGGAGACGAAGAGGGCATTCTTTGTGAGGGCAAAGACGGCTGCCCTTGACGCTGTAAAAGAGGCATTTCCCGGTGGAAAGCTTATCCGTATAAAGGGAAGGGATGAGGATTTCGGTTATTTCACTCCCGTTATGAAGGAAAAAGACTTTCAGGCATTGTATCAAGAGCTGGGAGAAGAAATGTTAAACAGAATCCGGCTGGCCTAATTTGTAAAATGACAAGAAGAAATCGGGTTGTGCATAGGAAAATGAAAATGCCGCTTATGCGGCGGAATGAGAGGAAATATGAAATACATTGTAGTGTTAGGCGACGGCATGGCTGACGAGCCCATAGAGGCGTTGGGAGGGAAGACTCCTCTTGCCTATGCCCAAACTCCGAATCTGGACAGACTTAGCAAAATTTCAGAGGTGGGAATGGTGCATACGATTCCCGAGGGTATGAAGCCCGGTTCCGATACGGCAAACCTCTCTGTTATGGGATACGACCCCAAAAAATATTATTCGGGGCGCTCACCCTTGGAGGCATTGAGCATCGGCGTGCCCATGAAGGATACGGATATTGCCATAAGATGTAATATTGTTACAATTTCCGAGGAAGAAGTGCCTTTTGAGGAGAGAACCATTATAGACCACAGCGCTTCCGAAATCAGCACTGAGGATTGCGAGGTACTGTTAAAGGAAGTTGCGGCACAGATGGCAAACGAAACCTATCAGTTTTATGTAGGCACCAGCTACAGGCATTGTCTGATTTGGAATAAGGGCAGCGTAGTGGAACTTACTCCGCCCCATGATGTGCTGGGACAGACCATCGGTCAGTATCTGCCGGAGGATGAGGCGCTTCGCAGTATGATGAAGAAAAGCTATGACATTCTGGTGAATCATCCCATTAATGTTGAGAGAAAGAAGAAAGGGTTAAATCCCGCCAACTGCTGCTGGTTTTGGGGAGCGGGAACAAAGCCCATGCTCTCCTCGTTTAAGGAGAAAACCGGAAAGCGCGGCGTGATGGTATCGGCGGTGGATTTGCTCAAGGGCATCGCTGTAGGCGCAGGAATGGGCGTAGCGCTGGTAGATGGCGCAAACGGCGGGCTTAACACCAATTATGAGGGCAAGGTGGCGGCTGCGGTGAATGCCGTTACCAAGGACGGCTATGATTTTGCCTATATTCATATTGAAGCTCCTGACGAGATGGGGCATCAGGGCAGTGTGGAACGCAAAGTTAAGGCGATTGAATATCTGGACGAAAGAATTGTGGGACCTGTGGTGGAAAAGATGCAGGCTTCGGGAGAGGATTTCCGGCTTCTGGTGCTTCCCGATCATCCGACTCCCATCAGTAAGAGAACCCATACTTCAGACAGCGTGCCCTATCTGATATATGACAGCACCGTTCAGAGAGCAAACACATATGCCTATACGGAAGAAGAGGCAAAAAAGAGCGGAAACTTTGTGGCGGAAGGTCACAAGCTGATGGATAAATTTTTGGGATAAAATCATTTCGATTTGTTAATTGTTTGTGCCTGCCAAGGGGCGGCGGAATGGAGATTATTATGTCAAAAGTAGTAAAATTTGGAGGCAGTTCTCTTGCGAGTGCCGAACAGTTCAAAAAAGCAGCGGAAATCGTGCTTGCGGAAGAGGAGAGACGGTTTGTGGTTCCCTCTGCCCCCGGCAAGAGATTTGACAAAGACACTAAGGTAACGGATATGCTCTATGCCTGCTATGCCTTAGCGGAGGAAGATAAGGAGTTTGCTCCGCAGTTAAAGGAAATCAAGGAGCGTTATCAGGAAATCATAACGGGTCTTTCTCTGGAGCTTAGTCTGGAAGACGAGTTTGTGACGATTGAGAAAAACTTTAAGGATAAAGCGGGCAGCAGTTATGCGGCGTCCAGAGGGGAATATCTGAACGGCATCATTATGGCGGCTTATTTAGACTATGAGTTTATTGATGCGGCAACGGTGGTATTTTTTGACGAGGAGGGCAATTTTGACGGCACAAAAACGGATAAAGTGCTGTCAAAAAAGCTGGCAAAGTGCAAAAATGCAGTGATTCCCGGATTTTACGGCTCCCTGCCGGACGGAACCATCAAGACTTTTTCCAGGGGAGGTTCCGATGTGACAGGTTCTATTGTGGCGAAAGCGGCGAAAGCGGATGTTTATGAGAATTGGACGGATGTGTCGGGCTTTTTGATTGCAGACCCCCGTATCATTGACCATCCCGAGGGCATCGAGACCATTACTTACAGGGAACTTCGGGAGCTTGCCTATATGGGTGCAAGTGTGCTGCATGAGGATGCTATTTTTCCCGTGCGTCAGGAAGGCATTCCCATCAATATCCGAAATACTAACGCTCCGCAGGACAACGGCACATGGATTGTGGGAAGCACCTGCCAGAAATCCAAATATGTCATCACCGGCATTGCGGGCAAGAAGGGCTTTTGCGCCGTCAATATTGAAAAAGATATGATGAATACGGAAATAGGGTTTGGCAGAAAGATTTTGCAGGCGTTTGAGGAAAATGGAATTTCCTTTGAGCATGTTCCTTCCGGCATCGACACCATGACGGTTTTTGTGCATCAGGATGAATTTATGCACAAGGAGCAGAAGGTGGTAGCGGGGATTCACAGGCTGGCGAATCCGGATTCCATAGACATTGAGTCCGATCTGGCGCTGATTGCGGTGGTGGGACGCGGAATGAAGTCCACCAGAGGTACGGCGGGCAGGATTTTTTCGGCGTTAGCCCACAGTAAAATCAATGTCAAGATGATCGATCAGGGTTCCTCGGAGTTAAATATCATTATTGGTGTGGCAAATGCCGATTTTGAGGATGCTATCAGGGCTATTTATGATATTTTTGTGATAACCAAGCTGTAGGAAAGGGATGTAAGACGCTTTCCGCAGGATTTGAGATTTTTCATATGAGAAGCAATAGCAATACCCCCGGTCCGGTTAAAGCGGCGCCGGGGGTTTAAAGATGGAGTCGATATGCCCGCACGGCAGAGCTGAATCGTCAGATAATTTGTCGAAAAACATCGAAAAATAGGAATAAAAATCTAATGCTGTAAAATTTTGAAAAAAATTAAAAATTTTTAGAAAAATGTGTTGACAAATGTAGACGAGTCTATTATAATAAAATCATCAAAAGAAAATATAGTCAGAGAACAGAATACAAAAGAAAAATTTTACGAAAGAGAGGTAAGGTCCAATGGGAAGTTAAGCCGGTAACCAATCATTTTTCTTCCATAAAGTACCAAAGAACACAATACCGAAGATAAAGTTTATATAGATTGATTTTATATAGATAAATGGAAACTCCACAGGAAAAAGTAACGATATACAAAAGATAAAGATAAGAGCGTTACAGTACCGTGTACAAAAGAAAAAGTGGAAAAGTACAAAGGATAAAAATGGAAGAAAATTCATACAACTGAATAAGAGAATGGCCAATATGAATGAAAGAGAGGAAACGGACCATTGGATAGCATAGTCTGAGAGAGCGTATTGATTAAAAATAATCGATACGCTCTCAGTTTGTTGTGAAAAAATTTCCGCAGAAAATCCTGAATCCGGGCTGCGAATTTCTTAATTTTTAGTAAAGTTTTACAAAAGAGATATTTTTTGTGGAAAAAGAAGTAAAAGTAATGTAGAATAGAAAAGTAAATCTTCCTATATAGACATTGATATCGGGTGCAAATGAAAAATTACGGAAATGAGGGACCTTATGAGTAAAGATAATATTCCGGTAAATGAAGAACCGAACGAGAGGGAAAATCAAAATAAAGAAGCATGGGCGGAGTTAGAGCGCAGAGAGGCCCGCAGGCGGAGAAGGAAACGCAGTCAGTTTCTGGCTTATACCGTGGTCATTGTGCTGATAGCGCTTTTGGCGGCGGGAATTGTGGCTTCTGTCAAGCTGCTGACTGCAAGGACGCAGGAGATGAAGCAGGAAGAGCAGGAACAGCAGAGCAAGGTAGACGAAATCTTTGCAACAGAACCTTCCATTTCCGAGCCGGAACCTACACAGACAGTGGTGGAGCCGACTCCCGAAGAGCGACTGGATGAGATTGTGGATGCCGCAATCGGAGAGATGTCATTGGAGGACAGGGTAGCAGGACTCTTTATTGTGACTCCGGAGGCAATAACCGGCGTCGGCACGGCAGTACAGGCGGGCGAAGGGACGAAGAAGGCGCTGGAAAGTTATTCCGTGGGAGGGCTTGTTTATTTTAAGCAGAATATACGGTCGGAAGAGCAGATTAAGACGATGATAAGCAATTCCCAGCAATATGCAAGTTATCCGCTTTTCATTGCGGTGGACGAAGAGGGCGGCAAGGTTGCAAGGCTGGCGGAGGCAGGTCTCGGGACGAAGGTGGATACCGCCAAAGAAATCGGAGAGACCGGTGATGCCAACAACGCTTATATGGCGGCGCAGACCATTGGCAAATATTTGTCGGACTATGGTTTTAACCTGAATTTTGCACCGGTTGCCGATTTAAGCAATGTGGATAAAAGCATCATGGAAGACCGCTCTTATGGCTCAGATGCCGCCACGGTGTCCTCTTTTGTAAATTCTGCAATCTGGGGCTTTAGGGAGCAGGGAGTGAGCGTATGCTTAAAGCATTTTCCGGGCATTGGAAGCACCGAGAAAGATACACATGACGGGATTGCGGTAAGCGAAAGAACCAAAGAACAGTTTGAGGCGGAAGAATTTAAGGTATTTCAGGCGGGCATTGATGCCGGGGCAGATATGATTATGGCGGGGCATATGGCGGCGCCTTCCCTGACGGGAGATAATACCCCCTGTTCTTTATCAAAACAGGTGATTACGGATATTCTCAGGGAAGATATGAAATTTGACGGTGTCATTATCACGGATTCTATGAGTATGAAAGCAATTACGGAATATTATGCGGCGGATGAGGCGGCAATTCAGGCTTTTCGTGCGGGCTGTGATATGATTCTGATGCCGGAAGATTTTGAAAAGGCGTATAACGGTGTACTGCAGGCAGTGAAAGAGGGCACTATTTCGGAAGAGAGAATTAATGATTCCCTGAGAAGAATTTACCGCATCAAATATGCCGATAAGATAGAAGGATGACAAAGAAGAGGAATGAAATGAACAGTATGCTGCAAAAGATAAAAAAATATGCCAATGAAATTTTTATAGACGGTTTAAGCGGAATGGCGCTGGGGCTCTTTTCCACACTGATTATCGGCACCATTATCGCGCAGGCGGGCAGTCTGATCGGAGGAACTATAGGAGCGTACCTGATAGCCGTCAGCAATGTGGCAAAAACCGTTACCGGCGCAGGAATCGGCGTGGGAGTGGCGAGCAAGTTTAAGGAGGGACCTTTGGTCACCGTTGCGGCTGCGGTGACCGGTATGATAGGCGCATTTCCGTCAGTGACGGATATGGAAGCCTATGGTCTCGGCAAACCGGGAGAGCCGCTGGGAGCATTTATTGCGGCAATGGTAGCCATTAAGATAGGACATTTGGCAGCAGGAAAAACAAAGATTGATATATTGGTGACTCCTCTGGTATCTATTCTATCGGGGGCAGCGGTGGGAATTATCGCGGGACCTCCCATATCCGCATTTATGAAGTGGCTGGGAGCGCTGGTAAATTTCAATGTGGAGATGCATCCTGTTCTGGGCGGCATTATTGTGTCGGTTCTGATGGGTATGATACTGACCCTGCCCATCAGTTCGGCAGCCATCGGGCTTTCCATGAATATCAGCGGATTGGCGGCAGGCGCGGCAACCATAGGCTGCTGTTGTAATATGGTTGGTTTTGCGGTGGCGAGCTACCGGGAAAACAAAGTGGGAGGACTGATTGCACAAGGTGTGGGCACTTCCATGTTACAGGTTCCTAATATTGTGAAAAAACCCATTATCTGGCTTCCGGCAATTGTATCCAGCGCGGTTTTGGGACCTGTGGGCTCCGCAGTTTTCCATATGACCAGCACGCCTGTGGGTTCCGGAATGGGTTCTGCGGGATTTGTAGGACAGATTGCAGCTTACGGTTCCATGACGGAGGGCGGAATGACCGGCGGCATGGCACTTATATTGATTCTTTTGATGCACTTTGTGCTTCCGGCGGCGCTGACTCTTGCCGTGTCGGAGCTTATGAGAAAGAAGGGGCTGATTGCACAAGGCGATATGTCATTGAATGTGTAAAAGACGGATATATTTGTCAATACTGCACAAATTTTAAGTGTAATTTTAGTAAGAATGCAAGGCGTTACATAAAAAAACCTGTAAATTATTACAAAAATGTTATCGGAATATTGCTGTCCATGGCGTATCTGTGGTAAAATGTATGTATTTACCGGAGGTACTCTTTATGCGAAAAAGACGGCATAAACGAAAAATGAATCATATCTTGATTGTTACATCCGATATGGCAGATGCAGATGTGAAGCATTATCGTATCAGACCTTGGATTAGCCGGACGGTAGTTTTCTTTCTGGTTATTGTGGTAGGCGCTCTGGCCGGTTATTTTACTTATGAGGGAAGCTTATGGACTTCTATCAATACCCGAAATCAGGGACAGTCTGAGCGGGTGCAGCAGCTGCAACAGGAAAAGGATGCCTTGGAAGCACAGATAGCGGAACTTAACGAGCGGGTGCAGATATTGAGCAATACAGTGAACGCAAAAGAACAAAGCGAACAGGCGCTGGCCGAACAGCTGGCAAAGCAGAGTAATCCTACGGAATTTCCGCTTACAGGCTCCGCGTCCATGGAAGAGATTACGGAGGGGGAGCCCCTGTGTATCTTTCAGGCGTCTGCAGGCACGATGGTGGTCGCCACAGCCAGCGGTACGGTACAATCCGTTACGGATGACGAGGAATATGGGCATTGTGTGCGGGTTGACCATGGCAACGGTTATGTGACCATTTACCGCAACAAGGGAGATACCACTGTAAAACAGGGCGATTCCGTGGTGCAGGGTACAACGCTTTATATTATAGGGGAAGATAACACCCAATTAGGCTATCAGATGATGAAAGATGACGCGTATATTAATCCGATGGATATGTTAGCAATAAACGGTTAAGGAAAGAGAGGAAATAAAAATGCTGGGCAAGAAGGATGCAGAAATCAAAATAACAACATTGGTAGGAAGCGACGCACAATTAAACGGCGACTTTGCGTCCGGAGGTTCCGTCAGGGTAGATGGTAAGATTACCGGAAATGTGACGGTGGAGAAAACTTTGATATTAGGAGTGACGGGCTCTATCACCGGTGATGTGAAAGCGGAGAATGTTATGATTGGCGGGGAAATTCTGGGTGATATTACCATTACCAACAAAACGGAACTTTTAGAGACCGCTAAAGTGGTGGGCGATATTTCCACCAACTTGATTGTGATTGATGAAAATGCAATCTTCCAGGGCGGCTGCAATATGAACCGTGATATTCCGGAGAAGAGAAAAGAGGATGCCAAGACGCTGCGGGAGAACAGGAAATCTGCGGATGCGGCTATGGCGGAGGCTTTAAGCGGGAATCAGGGGCAGGCTGTTTCAGAAACCTGAGTTTTTTCAATAAAGTGTTGTCATGTGGTTTCAAATACTATATAATAGAAGATAACAGCGGAGGTATGAAGAAACTATGACAATTGATGCAAAAGATTTACTGAACAGTATTTTGGAAAGTCTTGACAGAATCGATTATATCAAGCCGGAGGATATTCCTAATATTGATTTATATATGGATCAGGTCACGACCTTTATGGATGGCAGACTGCGTGCAACGGCGCGCTGTCCGGGGGACGATAAAATATTGACCAAGACGATGATCAATAACTATGCCAAAAATGATTTGCTCCCGCCCCCTATCAAGAAAAAGTATTCCAGAGAGCATGTTCTGGTGCTGATTTTTATTTATTATTTTAAAAGTTTTCTGTCCATTAATGATATTCAGAATCTTCTGCGTCCCATTACGGAGAAATTTTTCAAAAACAATGAGGATTTTAATCTGGAAGATGTTTACAGGGAAGTATTTTCTCTGGAACCGGAGACTCTGGAGGATATGAAAGCGGATATCAGGCGGAAGTTTGAACGGGCGGAAGGTACTTTTGCGGATGCGCCGGAGGACGACAGGGAGACTTTGAAGAAATTTGCTTTTATCTGTGAGCTTAGCGTAGATGTATATGTTAAGAAGCTGATTATCGAGAAAATGCTGGATGAATGTTACGGCGGACAAAAGGCGGCAGACAAAAACGCCGAAAAGCCTAAGAATGTAAAATGAAAGAGGGAAGAATAGAAGGAGGCATTGAAAGATGGGGTCTGTGGAAAAGGATTTAGGCTGCGGATATTGCATGAGAGGAGAGCTGCTGGAAAAGTTTGGCATTTTTATCTGTGAGTTAAAAGTCAGCAGTCTGATATTGTTTAAGGAGCAGAGCAAGCCCGGAAGATGTATTGTGGCTTATAAGGATCATGTGAGCGAGATTGTGGATATCACCGACGAGGAGAGAAATGCTTTCATGGCGGATGTGGCGCAGGCTGCAAAAGCGATTCACGGGGCTTTTCATCCGGACAAGTTAAACTATGGGGCATACGGCGATACAGGCTGTCATCTTCACATGCATCTGGTGCCGAAATATGAAGGCGGGGACGAATGGGGCGGTACTTTCCAAATGAATCCGGGAAAGACCTTTCTCACCGATGCTGAGTATCAGGAGATGATTGAAAAAATCAAGGCGAACTTATAAACCGGACAGGCACGAATCCCTTTTTGTCGAATAGGATAAAGCATCAAAATATTGATGAAAAGGGAAGGATTTTATGAAAAAGAAAGCTTTAAAAAGCGGGGCAAAGCGGATAGGAGCATTGGCGCTTTCAGTGCTTATCGCCGCTTTATCCCTGACCGGATGCGGCAGTACAAAGAAAGAGAGCGCGGAGGGGAAAACCAAGGTGATTTTAAACGAGGTGGCCCACTCTATTTTTTATGCGCCCATGTACGTGGCAATCGAGGAAGGATACTTTGCGGAGGAAGGCATTGATCTGGAATTGGTGACAGGATTCGGCGCCGACAAGACTATGACCGCAGTGCTTACGGGAGAGGCGGATATCGGTTTTATGGGATGTGAGAGCACTGTGTACACCTATGCGGGTGGCACGGAAGACTATGTGGTGAACTTTGCGCAGTTGACCCAGCGGGCAGGAAATTTTCTGGTATCCAGAGAACCGATAGATGATTTTTCGTGGGATATGTTAAAGGAAAAGAATGTGCTGGGCGGCAGAGCCGGCGGTATGCCTGAAATGGTTTTTGAGTATATTCTGGAAAAAAATAATATAGATGCCAAGACGGATTTGAATATCGACCAGAGCATTGATTTTGGCTCCACGGCGGCGGCTTTTTCCGGCGGGCAGGGAGATTTTACGGTAGAGTTTGAACCCCATGCGACTTCCCTTGAAATGAAGGGGGACGGTTATGTGGTGGCTTCTTTGGGAGAAGAATCCGGCTATGTGCCTTACACCTCTTTTTCCGCAAAAAAGAGCTATATTACCAAGAACGGGGATACGGTGCAGTCCTTCACCAACGCCCTGAAAAAGGGAATGGATTATGTGCAGGGCCATACGCCGGAGGAGATTGCAAAGGTGATTGCGCCCCAGTTTGCCGAGACGGATATTGAAACGCTGACCACTATTGTGACGAGATATTATAAGCAGGATACCTGGAAAACGGATTTGATTTTTGAGGAGGAGTCCTTCGACCTCTTACAGAATATTCTGGAAGGAGCAAAGGTACTGGAAAAGAGAGTTCCTTATGAGGATCTTGTAACTACGGATTTTGCAAAGAAGGCATTGAATTGAAAATTTTATAAATTTCCCAAAAGCAGTTGAGGGAATGCATAAAATTTGATAAAATAAAAGAGATATGGATAAGTTCTTATCAAGATAATTGGAGGATAAAAAATGGGATTAATTAAAGCGGCAAAAGATGCCATCTCAACGATGCTGGCGGATCAATGGAGAGAGTATTTCTATTGTGATGCTCTTTCTGATGACATATTGGTGGTAAAGGGCCAGAAAAAGGTGATTGAGGGGCGCAACAGCAATACCAAGGGAATGGATAATATCATTTCAAACGGTTCCATTATTGCGGTGAACGAAGGTCAGTGCATGATTATCGTGGATCAGGGCGGCGTAGTGGAACTGTGTGCGGACGCAGGCGAGTTTATATTTGACGGTTCCACCGAACCCAGTCTTTTCTATGGCGACTTAGGGGAGAGCGTAAAGCAGACCTTTTCCGTAATAGGCAGGCGTTTTGTTTTTGGAGGCAACACTGCAAAGGATCAGAGGATTTATTTCTTTAACACTAAGGAAATTATGGATAACAAATTCGGTACGGCGAACCCGGTGCCTTTCAGGGTGGTAGACCGCAATATCGGTTTGGATGTGGACATTGCGCTTCGCTGCAATGGTTCCTATTCCTTTAAACTTGTGGATCCTCTCTTATTTTACAAGAATGTATGCGGTAATGTGACGGAGAATTATACCCGTGACAAGGTTCTGATGCAGATGAAGTCAGAACTTTTGACGGCTATGCAGCCTGCTCTTGCCAAGATTTCCGCGATGGGTGTGCGTTACAGCGAAGTGCCGGCTCACAGCATGGAGCTTGCGGATGCGTTAAATGAGATTTTGAGCGACAAGTGGAGCGAGCTGCGAGGCATCGAGATTGTCAGCCTGAACCTGAATTCCGTAAAGGCTTCAGAGGAAGACGAGAAGATGATCAAGGAGCTGCAGAGAACGGCAGTGTTCCAGAGCACCGGTATGGCTGCGGCCAATATGAATGTAGCGCAGGCAGAAGCTTTCCGCAATCTCGGCAAACAGCAGGGCGGCGTCGGCGGCGGCGACATGATGGGCATGGCAATGGGCGCGATGGCTATGAATATGATGGGCGGCGCCATGAACGGCGGTCAGGGCATGAATCCGATGGGCAACAATGCCATGGGAAACAACACCTTCGGGGCAGCCGGCGCAATGGGCGCTGCGGCTGGCAGCCAGATGAACGCTCAGCAGGCAGAACAGATGAATGCGCAGCCAAACAGTCAGCCGGGTGCGCAGGCGCCTGTATTGGGCTGGACCTGCAGCTGTGGGCAGGCGGATAATAAAGGCAAGTTCTGTTCCAACTGCGGAGCTCCGAAACCTGCCGATGCGGGCTGGACCTGTAGCTGCGGTGCGGTGAATCAGGGCAAATTCTGTGTGGAATGCGGTGCAAAGAAACCGGAAGGAGCACCTCTGTATAAATGTGATAAGTGCGGATGGGAGCCGGAAGACCCCGCGCATCCTCCTAAGTTCTGTCCTGAGTGCGGAGATATCTTTGACGACAATGACAGAATTTAAAAACAGTGTGATGAATGCCGTTTTGCCTTTGAGAAAGCATGAGGGAAAGGGATAGGGACGAAAGACATGAAGTGGTTGGTGATTGGCATCATTGTCATATTGGTTCTGCTGCTTATTCTGGCAGGCATAATTTATGGCGCTTTTGTCTATATCCGTGACAGAGTGAGAACTTATTCCAAGTTAATATTGGGCAGCCCTTCCGTTAGCGAAGGTATTAAAAACCGGCAGCGGGAGGTGGCTGCCACCCCCAAATCGGTGGCTTCCGCCACAAGGCTTTATCTGCCTTCCATTTTGAAGGATTTTCCTGAATTTCATTATGATGAAATGAAGGGAAGGGCGGAAAATGTATTGCTTTCCTTTTTACGGAGCGTGGATGCGCAGAATAATGCTCTTTTAACGGAAGGAACCAATGAGTTAAAAGATAAGCTTCTGATGCGGATAGAGGCGCTAAGGCGGGAAGAGAAAAAGGAACATTTTGAAAATATCCGGATACATAGAACGGAGATACAGCAATACCGCAAGATAAAGGGCAGATGCAGCGTTGTGTTTCAGTCTGCCGTGGAATGCAAACATTATCTGGAGAAGGATGGAAAGGTCATAAAGGGAAGTTCCCAGTTGTCGGAACAGTCCAAATACAATGTGGAATTGATTTATATTCAGGACAGGGAGCAGATAGAAGACATCGGAGACGCGGGACTTGCTTTAAACTGCCCTAACTGTGGGGCGCCGCTTTCTTCATTGGGGGCCAAGACTTGTGAATATTGCGGGACTCCCATAATTGAATTTAACATCAAAACTTGGAATTTTAGCGATGTGAAGGAGACCAGATAACGGAATGAGTGTTTATGATACCTTAAACAGGGAACAAAAAGAGGCCGTACTCCAAACGGAGGGGCCTCTGCTTGTTCTTGCGGGAGCCGGAAGCGGCAAAACAAGGGCGTTAACCCATAGAATCGCCTATTTGATTGATCAGGCGGGGGTCAATCCGTGGAATATTCTGGCGCTTACCTTTACCAACAAAGCAGCGGAAGAAATGAGGGAAAGAGTGGACAAGCTGGTGGGATTCGGAGCGGATCAGATTTGGGTGACCACCTTCCATTCCACATGCATGAGGATTCTGCGCAGACATATTGACAGATTGGGTTATGCCAATAATTTCACGATTTATGATACGGATGACCAGAAAACTTTGATGAAAGGCATCTGTAAGCGATTGAACCTTGACCCCAAGATTTATAAGGAAAAAACTTTTTTAAATGCCATTTCCGCCGCTAAGGATGAATTGGTCGGAGTAAAGGAATTTACGCTGAATGCCATGGGAGATTTTAACAAACAAACCATAGCGAAGGTTTATGCGGAATATCAGGATTCCCTGAAAAAGAGTAATGCCCTTGACTTTGACGATATTATTGTGCTGACGGTGGAACTGTTCAAAAGCTGTCCGGAGGTGCTTGACTATTATCAGGAGCGTTTCCGCTATATTATGGTGGATGAATATCAGGACACCAACACGGCGCAGTTTGAATTGATCAGGCTACTTGCGGATAAATACCGCAATCTCTGTGTGGTGGGGGATGATGACCAGTCCATTTATAAATTCAGAGGAGCAAACATCCATAACATTCTGGACTTTGAAAAGGTGTATCCGGAAGCCTCCGTCATCAAATTGGAACAGAATTACCGCTCCACCCAGAACATTCTGGATGCTGCCAATGCGGTGATTCAAAATAATATCGGGCGTAAGGATAAATCTCTTTGGACCGACAAAGGAGAAGGAGACAGGATTCATTTCAGGCAGTTTGACAATGCTTATGAGGAAGCGGAATACATTGCAAAAGACATTGCCCGGACGGTCAAAAAAGGTAGGGCGGAGTACGGCGGATGCGCGGTGCTTTACCGTACCAATGCTCAGGCGAGGCTTCTGGAGGAACGCATGGTGATGGAGGGGATACCGTATACAGTGATAGGAGGCACTAACTTTTATGCCAGACAGGAAATCAAGGATGTTATCGCTTATCTGAAGACCATTGACAACGGCAGGGATGAAGTGGCCCTAAGGCGCATCATCAATGTGCCCAAGAGGAGCATCGGCAATGTCAGTGTGGAGAAAATAGCGGATTATGCCCGGATGAAAAACATCAGTCTCTACGACGCCATGTGCGAAGCGGAGCAGATTATGGGGCTGGGAAAAGCCGCCGCTAAGGTGAAAGAATTTGTAAAACTGATACAGGTGTGGCGAAGTTCACTGCCGTCCTATGGCATTGCGGGTCTGATCCGGGTGATTCTGGAGCAGACGGGATATGAAGAATATCTGAGAAATCAGGACGAAGAAAGCGCAGAAGACAGAATGTCCAATGTGGACGAACTGCTTACCAAGGCCGTGGGTTATGAGGAAACTCATGATGAACCGAGTCTCTCGGAATTTTTGGCGGAAATTGCGCTGGTGTCGGAGATTGACAATGTGGAAGATAAGGCTAACAGGGCGCTGCTTATGACGCTTCACAGCGCAAAGGGGCTGGAATTCCAGATGGTGTATCTTGCCGGCATGGAAGACGGGCTTTTCCCCGGTTATATGACCATTGTGTCCGACGACCCCAAAGACATGGAAGAAGAGAGAAGACTTGCTTATGTGGGGATTACAAGGGCAAAGGACAGTCTGACCCTGACCTGCGCGAAAACCCGCATGCTTCGCGGTGAGACACAGTATAATGCCGTGAGCCGTTTTGTGAGGGAAATTCCCCAGGAGCTGCTGGATAACACTACGCCTCAATTGCGGAAAATCATGGACAGCAGAGATAAGGAATCCTTTTTTCTCGGAGAGGGGACATATGGCGCTGCACAGCAAACAGTTTCTAAAAGAGAGATAAAACATAAGGCATCTGTTCGCCCGCCGGAGACTTCCGGAGTGGACAAACCTTTTATTTCAAAAAACATTGCGGATTTGAACCAATTGGCAGGCATTCAAAAAGGCATGGCGCCGTTACGGTTAGAGGAATTGGACTATGGCGTGAATGACAGGGTAAAGCATGTCAAATACGGGGAAGGCACTGTGATTGCCGTGTCCAAAGAACCCCGGGACTATAAAGTTACGGTAGAATTTGACCAATTTGGTCAAAAAAATATGTATGCTTCTTTTGCAAAATTGAAAAGAGTATAGTATTTTTCCAAAAAATGTGATATTCTATTATTAGCGTAGTATAATAAATACGGAAAACTTGGATAAGGTACATCCAAAGGGATAAAGGCATTCAGTGGATACAAAGTATTCGGATGTATAACAAATATCCAATTAAGAAAGGCAGGTAGAGTTATGAGCAAGCTTGAGAATTTGAAATTAGAAGATTTGGTTGAGGCAACGAAACTGAACAGACTGATCAATGACAAGGTCTGCAAAAAGGAAGAGCCTAAGGAAAAAACCAATGTTTTGCTGTGGGTTCTTGCCATTATCGGCGCTGTCGCAGCCATTGCAGCGATTGCCTATGCCGTATACCGCTACCTTACACCGGATTATCTCGATGTTTTCGAGGATGAGTTCGAGGACGACTTTGACGACATAGAGGATGATGAGGACATCTTCGAGGATGAAGCCGGGAAATAAAGAAAAACACTGCTACAGACAAGTTCTGCTTGTGAGCGTTTTGTAGTGTGCGGGGTATGCGGATGAAAAAGGGACAGGTACTTGAAGGGGTTGTGGAACGGGTGGACTTTCCCAACAAAGGCATTGTGAGGATTGGGGAGGAAACCGTTGTTGTAAAGAATTGCCTGCCCGGACAGAAAGTAAAATTTGGTATCAATAAAGTACGCAAAGGGAAGGCGGAAGGCCGGCTCTTGGAGGTGCTGGAAAAATCACCTCAGGAAACCGGAAGACCGTGTTCCCTGTTTGGCGTATGCGGAGGATGCACTTATCTCTCCCTGCCCTATGAAGAACAGCTATGCATCAAGGAGGCACAGGTGAAGCGCCTTTTAGACAGTGTACTGGACAGGCAGCAGGAAAGCTGGCGTTGGGAGGGCATCAAGGGAAGTCCTAAGGCATATGAGTACCGAAATAAGATGGAATTTACTTTTGGCGATGCCCAAAAAGGCGGTCCCCTTAGTCTGGGAATGCATAAGAGGGGCAGCTTTTATGATGTGGTCACCGTGGAAGACTGTAAAATCGTGGATGAGGACTACCGGATTATATTGAAAACGGTAAGGGAATATTTTGCGGAGAAGGAAGTAAGTTTTTTTCATAGATTAAGCCACAAAGGATATCTGCGCCACCTGTTGCTGCGCAAAGCTTCCGGAACAGGGGAAATTTTGGCGGCATTGGTGACCACCTCACAGACGCCGTGGGAGAGCGGTGAGGAGCAGATGCAGCGCGTTGCTGCACAAGAACTGCAAGAGCTGACAGAGGGTTTTAGGAATGCCCTTCTGGCTTTGGAGAAGGAAGGCAAGATTTTGGGAAAGTTTGCCGGTATCCTGCATATTACCAACGACTCCATGGCGGATACGGTACAGAGTGACAGGACGGATATTCTTTACGGGCAGGATTATTTTTATGAGGAGCTTCTGGGACTGAAATTCAAAATATCGCTGTTTTCTTTCTTTCAGACCAATTCCTACGGCGCAGAGGTGCTGTACCGCACCGTCAGGGATTATGTAGGCGATTTGGGAGAAGGGGACAAGACCATATTTGACTTATACAGCGGCACGGGCACCATTGCCCAACTGATGGCGCCGGTGGCGGCACAGGTGATTGGCGTGGAAATCGTGGAGGAGGCAGTGGAGGCCGCAAGGCAGAACGCCAAGGACAACGGGCTTTCTAACTGCAGTTTTTTGGCGGGGGATGTGCTCAAAGTATTGGCAGAGCTTACGGCAAAACCGGATATGATTATTCTGGACCCACCCCGCGACGGCATCCACCCCAAGGCTCTGCCCCGCATTATTGACTATGGCGTCGAGCGGATTGTTTATATCTCCTGCAAAGCTACCAGTCTGGCACGGGATTTGGAGGTCTTTCTGGAGCGTGGTTATGTGGTGGAAAAGGCTGTGGCGGTGGACCAGTTTCCTTGGACTGCGAATGTGGAGACGGTGGTGCTGCTTTCTAAGGGAGAAATCGACTCGAAGAAGGTGCGGGTAGAGTTCTCGCTGGAGGATATGGATATGTCCGGATTTCAGAAAGGTACGACATATCAGAAACTAAAGGCGTATGTGAAAGAGCAGACGGGGTTGTCGGTATCTTCTTTGTATATCTCACAGATTAAGAGGAAATGTGGATTGGATGTTGGACAGAATTATAATCTGTCAAAGAAAGAAAATGCTAAGGCGCCACAGTGTCCACTGAAGAAAGAAGAGGCTATTAGGGCGGCATTAAAGCATTTCGGAATATTGTAGATATAGGTTACAATAGATGAAATAACTGCATTGTGATATAATAAAATGTAGAAAAGATAAAAGGAGAAATTAGAATGATTAAAGATATTATGGCGGCAAACAAAGCTGTAACTCCTAACCAAAAAGAACTGCATGTTTTGCATGAGAATTTCCCATCTTGTTTTCATGCTGATGGCTCATTTGATATGATAAGATTTTCGGAGTTATTAAAGGATAAGGTTGACATATCACAGGAAGGATATGAATTAAAGTTCCTTGGTAAAAATTATGCTAAAATGATTGCCTCACTTGATACAGAAACAATTATTGTTCCTGATGATGTACACAACAGCTTGCCTGAGAACAAAAACAGCGAGAATGTTTATATTAGTGGAGATAATCTTGATGGATTAAAACACATGCTTAAGTCATATGCTGGAGAAGTGAAGTGTATCTATATAGATCCACCTTACAATACGGGCACAGATGGGTTTGTGTATAATGATAAGTTCAGTTTTACAGTTGATGATTTGGTTGCAAAATTAAGTATTGATGAAGAACAGGCACAGAGAATTCTTGACTTAACTAATCGTGGAAGCGCTTCACATTCTGCATGGCTAATGTTTATGTATCCGAGACTACAATTGGCCAGAGATTTGCTTGCAAAAGATGGTGTGATTTTCATCTCAATTGATGATAATGAGCAAGGAAACTTAAAGTTGATGTGTGATGACATTTTTGGTGAACAAAATTTCATATCTTGTCTTTCTGTTGAAAATAATCCCAAAGGCCGTAAAAACTCGGATTTTATTTCGATTAGTTCAGAATACTGTTTGATTTATTCTAGAAAAAAAGAACTAGCTCATTTTGTGGAGAATGTACCAAAAGCAGCATCTGACATGTCTTTAGATGAAAATGGAAACTATGTTCATAATAGTGGTAAAAGAGTTCTTGTAGGAGAAAATGAATTTAATGAGATTGTAACAAATCTTGATTCTGATAAGAATTATTCTGTTTACTATAATAGGTCAATTGATAAAATTGAAATCAGAAAAGAAAATATTGATGATGTTGATACAGAACTAATAACTTTGGGCTATCAAAGATATGCATCTGTTAAAGATGGAAATTTGGTAGAGAATACATACACATCATCAAAACTTTTAGAGTTATATGAGGAAGATGCGTTAGACTTCGCAGAAAGTAAAATATATGAGAAAAATTATGCAGATAAAGTAAGAATGAAAAGCCAACTTGTGAACAAAAAATATGAAGCTATTGTGAATGGCGTTAAAAAGGAATACAGTATGGAATTGACAACTACTGGCGCAGGGACATACCTAAAAGACTTATTTAATTCAGATGAAGTATTATTTTCTGCACCCAAAAACATTGGTTTTCTGAAACTTCTTATCACTCTTTTAGAGGGAGATGATTTTACGGTGCTTGACTTTTTTTCGGGTTCTTCATCTACTGCAGATGCAGTTATGCATATAAATGCACAGTATAAAAGAAATATTAAATATATCATGGTTCAACTTCCAGAAGATTTAGATGATTCTTTACAAAATTCTTCTGGTAAAGCAAAAAACAAAATTAAAAAAATGATAAAGTTTCTTGACAAACAAAATAGGGTTCATACCTTGGATCAAATTGCAATGGAGCGAATCATACATTCAGCAAGAAAGATAAAATCAGAAAGTCCAGACACTACAGCTGACTTTGGTTTCAAGCACTATACCTTACATGAGGTCAGCCAGACAACCTTGGATAAAATGGAGTCATTCGATAACAGCGGATTAGTTACAGATACTACTGTGTATGATGAATTCGGGGCAAATACTGTACTTACAACTTGGCTTGTTCATGATAATTATGGCTTCGTAAATAACTGTAAGATGATTGACTTTGCTGGTTACATCGCTTATTGGTGTGATAATCATTTATATCTCATTAATCCGGGGTTAACAGAAGATGCTATCAAAGATTTGATTGAAAAATATAATTTTGAAGGGAATTTTAATCCACAAAATATTGTTCTCTTTGGTTACAATTTCAACTATGTTGAAATGGAAAATTTAAAAACAAATGTAAAGATCTTACGAGATTCGGAAAAGAATTTAAAAATCAATCTGGATATCAGATACTAAGGAGGTGCAAATTTTGGAATTAATACTTGAACGAGAATTAGACCATCAGAAAAAAGCGATAGATGCTCTGATGTCTGTACTTGATGGTGTTTCGATGAGTAAACCTCGCTTTTCTTACGAAAATCCAATGTTTGATGGGAAGGACCCTTTACTGATTCATAATCTCTTAGAAGTTCAAAAAGGTATTCGTGCAGATTACCGTGGCTGTCGTGATGAGGGAGATTATCTTAACCTTGATGTTAAAATGGAAACAGGAACAGGAAAAACTTATGTATATACACAGACCATCTATGAAATGCATAAAAGATTTGGCTTTAATAAGTTTATTGTTGCGGTTCCATCCTTGGCAATCAAAGCAGGCGCATCCCAGTTTATATCAGACAGTTATGTAAAACATCATTTTTCAGATGCTTGTGGATATAACTGTGATATTGAATTAGGTGTTTTGGAGAGCCCCAAGAAAAAGAAAAAAGGCTTTTTATCAATGCCATCGGCAGTGAGAGATTATGTTATAGGTTCTTGCCAAAACACAAACAAGATTTATGTATTGCTTGTAAATATGCAACTTTTGACAACTAGTAATATGTTGACATGTTCTGACTATGACTATCTGGTAGAGGGATTTTATCGACCATTCGATGCATTGAAAGCAACGAAACCGATTGTTATTATTGATGAGCCGCATCGTTTTTCCAGAGACCAAAGGGCATATAAAGTTATCACTACAGAATTATGTCCGCAGATGATTATTCGTTTTGGGGCAACTTTTCCAGAATTGTCTGTCGGTATAGGGTGTAATGGAACAACATCCAAAGATTTTAATAACCTTGTTTACGAATTGAATGCTTGTGATGCCTTTAATCTTAATCTGATAAAAGGTGTTGCAAAAGAGCATTTTGAACCTTTATCACAAAAAGAAGAAAAGGTTAAGTTGGTAACCGTTGTATCCAAAACCTCTGCTACATTCCATTTAAAGAAGCGTGGCAAAGATACAAGACCTATATGTTTATGTCAGGGAGATTCGTTGTCCGTTATTGATACAGCCTTTGAAGGTATTACTATTTCTGCTATTGGTAAAAATTATATTGAATTGACAAATGGACAGACGAAATTCCAAGGAGAGGAATTTAACACAGATATTTATTCATCTTCTTATCAGGAGCAAATGTTGAAATTGGCTATTCAACGCCACTTTGAAACTGAAAGACAGAATTTTTCTGGCAGGCAATTTAAAATTAAAACACTAGCACTTTTCTTTATTGACGATATCTCATCATACCGAGAAGCAGAGGATGGAAAAATACCATATCTTAAGGAAATGTTTGAAAGTCTTTTGTTGGAACATATCAATAATCTGTTGGCAACATTGCCTAGTGCAGAACAAGAATATAGAGAATATCTTGTAGCAAGTGCAGCAGATATTTCTGCTTGTCATGCAGGATATTTTTCACAGGACAATAACGATTCTGATGAATCAATTGCAAATGAAGTGGAAGATATACTTCATAATAAAAAGGGATTGATTTCTTTTCGTAATGTAGATGGTACATATAATACAAGAAGATTCCTTTTCTCAAAATGGACACTAAGAGAAGGTTGGGATAACCCTAATGTATTTACTATAGCAAAGCTACGTTCTAGTGGCAGCGAGAGCAGTAAGTTGCAAGAGGTTGGACGTGGTCTGCGTTTGCCGGTTGATGAAAACGGCAATCGCATCTCTAATGAAGAATTTAAGTTGAACTATATAGTGGATTTTACAGAAGCTGATTTTGCACAAAAGTTGGTTGATGAAATCAATGGAGAAATGCCTGCGACTACAGTTGTATCGAAAGAAACTTTAGAAAAAGTTGCTAAAGAACGAAAAATGGATACAAATACACTTGCTCTTGAATTGATGACAAAAGGTTATATTAACTTCGAAAGAGAAATAAGCACCGAGAAAAGAGATGCATTTTTCGCAGATTATCCAGAGTTTGCTAGTGGTGTAGGCAGTAATAAGGTCACGGATGTTAACAAAAACAATAAAGAAGAAATCCATATTTGTAAGGCTGTCTATTCTGAATTAAAGGAACTTTGGGAAAACATTAATCATAAATATTACTTATTCTATGATACTGATGTAAAAGACGAAATTCCACAGGTGTTACATGATATATTACGAAAAGGTGGCATTTTTGGAAATGTCACATTGTATAGCCATAGAGATGAGGTAGTTGCCGATGGGAATGCAATGGTGCTTAGAGAAGATACAGGAGTATCGTATTTTGTGAAAAGACCATTGGCATATAATGAATTCTTAAAAAGAATCAGTAGACAGACAAGTATTCCGATTGTGGAACTTCATAAGGCGCTGTGTGAACTCGCAAGCGAAGAGGGAAATGGTATTCCAGAAGACCATATCAATGAATATACGGTTTCTAATATTGTTAGTGCGTTTGTAGATTGGCGTATAGAGAAAATGCAGACCCGTTTCAAGTATTCTCGTTCAAATCAGCCTGTTACAGAAACTACACTGACATATAAAGACGGCACACCCAGAGAAGTGATTAAGCAGGGAAATGTAGGCACAATGTTTGTTGAGGGAACGCCATCTGATAAATACCTATATAATCGCATTGCTTTTGACTCTCCATTGGAAAAAGACAATATCATGCATTCTGATATTGATGAGATTGTGGTATATGGAAAAATTCCAAAGTCCAGCATAGCAATTCCCACTATTGTTGGTGAGACTTACAGCCCGGACTTTATGTATGTTGTAAAGCGAAAAGGCGGCACAAAGGAACTGAATATTGTGGTGGAAACAAAATTAGTTGAAAGAAAGTCTACTCTCCGTGGTACGGAAGATGTCAAAATTAAATGTGCAGAAGCTTTCTTTAAGCAACTTACGATTGATGGTTATACAGTTTCTTTTCATACGCAATTGAGCAATAAAAAAATTAAGCAGATTATTGAAGAAGTAATTACAGAATAATAGATCCTTTGTTTCGTAAATATTTAGATGATTTGTTTTATTATGCGCATCTTTTTACAGTGGCAGATATTAAAAAGAATATCCTTAGAAGAACTAGGAGTACTTTCCAAGAGTACTAAGGGATGGAAAAAGAATTGAATTCTATCTCTTGGAATGGAAGAATTTCAAAATACGATATTAGAAATTGAGTACCTGAACATGAAAAGATGGGAAAAGGTATTACTTTGAGCAAAGATGAAATATAAGAACTATATGAATTTATAGGTAAGATTTTAGAAGAATAGCATTGGGGGTAAACTTATTGAGAAGGGTAGAAGGAAGAGAAACATTTCATAGATTGTCAGAATGGGATAAAGGACAAGCGGCATCAGAAAGGTTGGCAGCATTGATTTTAGAGCAGGAAGGATTTCGTGATATCGATCCTTCACATCCATTGGGTGGAAAAGATGGTGGAAAGGATATGCTATGCGAATTTAATAGCTTTAAGTGGATTGGAGCAGTATATTTTCCAAGGGGACAACAAAGTTTCAATGAAATAAAGAAAAAATACAGACATGATTTAGAGGGAGTTTATAGAAACGGTGCAAAGGGCTTTGCTTTTATAACGAATCAAGAATTATCACTGATGGAAAGAAAAACTTTAGAAGAAACGGATAAAGCATTAGATGTTCGTATATATCATTTAGAGCGAATTGCTAATATTTTGAATACGCCTAAGATGTATGGGATTCGTTTAGAATATTTGGAAATAGAAATGACGAAAGAAGAGCAGTTGGCGTATTTTTCATATGTAAATGAACAAGGAATAACGAGAATTGAACGGAAACTAGATGATTTATGCGCGAATATACGAAATCAATCAGAAAGGATATCTTTATTTGATGATACTGACGGAGAAGAAGTACGCACATTGAAAGAAGTTTTAGAAGCAGAGAATATGTTTATGGATAAGATATGGTTTGATAGGCATTTGAGTTTGGAATATCGTATTGAACAGGGAATAGAAGATGTAAATCCGGAAATCTGGAAAGGTGCTATGGAATCGGCAAGAAAAGTTATAGAAAAATATGGAGAAGAAAACTTGGGTCCTTATAGTGATTTTGAATGGGGAATGCTTAATGGGAAATTATCTGCTCTCAGATGGGTATTAGGCGATGAATGGGATATGTTGGATACATAGAAATTAATTACGCTGAGGATTTAGAAATTGTAGGGAATATGCAGAGAATATGAGTGATGAGCATTGGATGGCACTTGAAGATGTGTTCTAGGAGGATATTTAAGGTTGGATAATTGGAATAATTTATTAGATGAGGATATTTTAAAAGCTAATATAAATTTTGCAGCATTATTTGTACTAAATTTTGAGTGTTTAAAAGATTATATTGTTACACAACCCAGAACTTTTTATAGTGATGTTGAAATCAAGGATGGGGAACTGTACTGTGAAGAAACAGAAGAATATAAAAAAGAAGTGCGGTCATTGGAGAAAAATATAGAGAATGCTTCGTTGCGCTGGTTTGTTAATGCAGAGGCTATTACAGAGGAAGATTATAACTTATACCAAGAATTGCGGAGAAGAAGGAATGATATCACGCATGAACTTTTAAAAAATTTAAATTATGGTTTTAATGAAGCAGATGCAAAGTTGTATGTAAAGTTACTAGAATTATATCAAAAAATAGACAAATGGTGGATAAATGAAATTGAAATTCCCATTTCAGGTGAGTTACTGCCGGATGAATATGATTCGGAACAGGTTTTTGGCGGACAGGCAATGATACTATCAATAATTAACGGTATTATTTATGATAATAATAAAGAGAGATATAGAAGCTTGTTAGATGAATTAAAGAAAATGGGTATAGCATAATTAAATAAGTACAAATAGAATTCTTTTCATTTGAAGAATAACTGACGAACTGACGGAGAACTGCAGCTATTTTATTTTCTTCAAATCCTTTTATCTTTCCGGATTGCTGTGATTCCCTTAAAAGAATATGTGGAATCTTTGGGATATAATAATTTGTGTAATAAAATAACGAGGTCACAATGTCCATTGAGATAGAGGAAATATCATGCCAGAAGAAAAGAGTTTGGCATCTAGAAATACACAATCAGCCAATTAAAAGAACAGGCAATGTATTCGAATGTGTTGAAACAGTTGGAGAAAATCATTGCGCTTAAAGAAGACGGATTGCAAATTGAGTCAGTTGCCGTTATAGATATGCTATCAGATGAAATCCATAACATAGTGTCTAAATATGATGTCTTCGTGGAGAATAATAAAGCCTTAAATAAGGCTTTAAATATTGAGGTGTCCGAACAATGTACGAATGGAAAAGGGTGAGATGATGAGGTGGCAGTGTGCAGGACATAGGAAAATTTGATTTTGATATATCAAAATGTGCAAATATTGGAAAGAATACGCTTATATTAATGCTAATGGCTGAAAGGATAGTCCTACTGTTTTATTGGAAAGTGAGGGATGATTATGGAAAAACCTATTTTAAGTCCTGATTTTACGATTGAGGATATTCACAAATTGCGTGAGTATAACTATGAAATGACTAAAGATATGCTACCACAGGAAAGACATAATTACTATAATGAGCGTGGAAGAGCATTTCTAAAAGAGATTGAGGCTGGAAGATTGCAGAAAGCATAGTAGACTGAGAAACTTAACGATTAAAAAAACATATCTTATATCGGTTTTTGAGTTTACACAAAACTTGAAACGGTCTCGGTCTCGGGTTTGGTTCTTCTCTTATTTTATTATTTTGCAAAATTCACAATACTTTTTAGCAATTTCGATTTCATTTTTTATTGCATCCATATGATGATAGCGATCCTTATAAATGCTGTCTTTATCATAAAATATTTCACGAAAATACCAAAATACCTTTCCAAATAAATCAGATTTCACAACTTTAATATGCTTGTATGAATTTATATCTTCAATATTTTCAGTATTAAATGCTTGTGTATTCAAAGATTTTATTGCTTTTAACTTTGTTATACCGAATATTTTTTCCAGACTAGGATTCGATATATCGTTTATTGAAACGACATAGCCCAAATCATCAATACCCCACGATTTTAGTATTTCATACATTATTTCAAAAAATAACATAGATACATCAACTTGAGTATTGCATATAAGAGAATGTATAAGATTTGCCTTTTCTATGATTTTTTCCTGCTTTCTAATATCAACTTCACTCAAAAGAACTTGGAAAAGTTGCAAACCTTTACTTAAGTCATTAGTATTATTCACGATAAATCTTTTAAAATAAAATTGATACTTGTCTTGAAAGGATTCATTTACTGTTCCATTATCCAATACCATGGAAAAATCTATGAATTTTTTCAAGTATTTTTCAATGTCCATCGAATTATCATCATTTTTTGAGCCAAACATTTCCTCTACAGAATGTTCTAACTGCTTTCTATCAATTGTCATGATAACCACAACATTTTCAAGCCCATAAAAAATATGATGCAACCTTTCAAGAACCTTGATGGCGTATTGGGGAATACAGCGGTCTAGCTCATCTACTACTAATATGATTGTTCTTTGTTGTGCAATCTCTTGAAGCTTTCTCCTGACTTTCTCAATCGTCTGACTAAAATTGAACATTTTGTCAAATTCAAAAGCAGATTTTTCTGATTCCTCTTTCTTTTCTTGAATTTCATCTGCTATACTAATCAAATTTATACCTATTTTATTTTTAATAAAAGTTCCTGCTATTTCTTTCAATTTTTCTGCTACAATCTCGTATCCTGTTTTGATTGTATTGTCAATATTTTCCGTAACAATAGTATCATCTTCCTTAAGCGAAGCACTCATTGCGGATATGATAGCTACTGATGGTTCCTCATAATAATCATGTTGCCAACAATTATAATGAAATACAAAATATTTATCTGTTTTTGTTTCTTCAGATTGTATGATTTTTAATTTTTCTTCCACATCTTCAATAACAAAAGTTTTCCCGATTCCCCATCCTCCTTCAATAGCAAAACAACATCCTGTTTTATTATCAGATAATTGATTCACTATTGCTATTACATTTTCTATAAAATTTGCCCTATCCAACAGATCAATCTTATTGCTCATTTGTATTTTCTCCTTGTATTATCAGATAATTCCCCTTAAATCAGTCAGGTATTGTTTATTTTTTCTTTAGTATAGCATTGTTTTATTATATTCTCAATATTTAGTCTATCAAAAGCCGGAATCACTCTTGTAGCGTCCGACATTTTTTGATAAAATACTTTTATGGGGTACTGCCATAACGGGATAGGCGGTCAGTCCTTCTTCGCAGAGGGACTATCCCTCTGACGGTTGTTCTGATGATTCTGGGAATCATCGTATCAATTCTGATAGCTTACATAAATCACACAAAAAAGTAACCGCCCCGACCAAAGGTTGCGGTTACTTTTTTAGTAATTAATTCTAAGGTCTGACCGTCTATCGGCAGTATTCCCTTTTGTCCTTTTATTGTAGCAGATTTCCCTGCTCCTGTCAAACATAGCGAGTGTTCCGCTGAAATCATTCTATACTGGATTCCGCACAAAGGCAAGAAGTTTTTGTGGCAATGCGGAGGAAAGTATGGTATGCTTGGTAAAAGTATTGATTTTGGATAATAGGCATTCTGAGATTGCTTCGGGGAATGAGGGAGTATGGACTTTCTGAGCCGGAGTTTGTTGATATGGAAAGTGCATTGCGGATAAATTTTTAGAGAAGCCTGAGTAATAGTAGGGATGGCACTGTCCAAGAAACTGGTCAAGCAGTGGTAAAAGGGCAATGATAATTACAAAATAAAAAGATTCATTTTGAGGAGAACGCAATTGAGTTGAAGCCCTTTACCATGGATAATGCGATGCAAGAATTGATGGAAGCGGCAAAGAAAAAAGTGAATAAATAAATTACTGATAAAACCTCGAAAGGATAAAGAGGATAAAAAGTATGGACAAAGAGTATGATGTCGATGATTTGGAGAATCTGCCCGGCATACCCTTTACAAGATTTGTCGGAATACAGGGAGATGGGCTTGAAGGATTTGCAACAAACGCAATCATTGATGCCGGATTGGATGCGGTCAGTCGTATTTACGGCATGGCGGAAAAAAGTGAGATTCCCTATGCCGAGGGTATTGAGCTGGATTATTTTGCGAACTGTAAGATAAGCTTTAAAGGGAAAAATCTACTCAGGTTCCTGAAAGAATATTATCCGGACAAATTTCGGGAATTGGAGGATATAGTAAATCCTGACGGGGACTATACTCTTATGTGTCTGGATTTCTCATAGATATTTTTGTTTCTCGCGGAACAGAAAATGAGGTAGCCCTTATGAAAAACACCTTCTATTTTTCGGTTTTAGCCATATGTCTTATACTTTCGGCCTGTGGGATACAGGGACCGTCGGCAGAGCATTCGATAGAAGAGCAGGAACAATTGCGGGGACAAGCTGCAACACAGGAGACGGCAATAGAAGATATGGTAAGGGGGGACATTCCGCAAGAGGATATTCCAAAAGAGAATCCGGAAAGTGATGATACTATAGAAGTGCAGGCTCCTTCAAAGGAGGAAGTGCTCGCCATGCGTGAAACGGTATTGGAAGGAATGTCAGAGGAGGAGATAAAGAGACTGACGGAAAATGTGAAAGTGGCGAATCTTCGTTTGGAATCTGCTTATTTGAATGACAATGTTTTTGAAAAACTGTCTGATAAGGACAGTCTTTATTGGAATTATTTTGATCAAAAAGGTGATATACAGATTGGTTGGAGCTATGAGGGCAAATATGCCGAAATGAGCGCAATTATGAAAGAAGAGGGGCTTTCTCAAAAGGAATTCTACGAGAAATACGGAACGCCCCTAATCCAATATAATAGGTTCGATGCGGTTAATTTTATAAATCTGATGCAGGATATGCAAAAAGCTGTTTCTGATGAAAGACTGGCTGCCGATTTGCAGCAATTAATAGATTTGACGGATTTGGCTGCGGATACCCATGAAATGAAGTATGCCAATGAGATTTATAAAATCCTTCATGATTTGGATTATTTTCTTTTGCGGTACGGAATCGAGGATGTGGGAAAGTATACGCAGGATGGCAGTGTAGTGGCAAAGTATTATGGGGTGCTCAAGGTTTACGGGGCGGAATCCGAATATAGCTCCCACTGATTAAAATGCCGCTTACGCGGAGGTATCAATATGAAAGCAGTAGTGACACGGGTTTTGGAAAGCTCCGTAACGATTGACGGAAGGGTAGTAGGTCAGATTTCCCGCGGATTTCTGGTTCTTTTGGGAATTGCGCCGCAGGATACGGAGAAAGATGCGGTCCATCTGGCGGACAGAGTGTGCGGCGTCCGTGTGTTTCAGGACGAGGACGGAAAAATGAATTGGAATCTGGAAAAAGCGGGAGGCGAAATTTTGGTAGTCTCCCAATTTACGCTGTTTGCAGATTTAAAAAGCAGGAGACCGGGTTTTAGCAGTGCGGCAAAACCGGAGATAGCGGTGCCTTTATATGAAAAATTTATTGAGGAATGTAAGAACCGGGGATTTCATGTTGAACATGGAGAATTTGGAGCGGACATGAAGGTGGCGTCTGTCAATGACGGTCCTGTGACGCTGTTATTTGACACGGAGGCATAAGCCGGTTTATGGGATTTAAGATTCCTAAGAATTTCTATGTTTCATCTTAAAGAATGCCAAGCGAACAAGTTGCTTGGCATTCTCTGAATCGTCGCTGCCGAGCGACGATTTGTTACAGCACACTGTCCAGAGTCTGGAACAGTTGCTGGATATCAATGGGTTTGGCTATGTGACCGTTCATGCCGCATTGTAAGGCAGCCTGTTTGTCTTCCTCAAAGGCATTGGCGGTCATGGCGATAATCGGGATGGAGGAAAGCGCCTTGTTGTCCAGACTGCGGATTTCACGGGCGGCTTCATAACCGTTCATCACCGGCATCTGAACATCCATCAGAACGACATTATAATATCCCGGCTCCGACTGCTTCACCATATCTACCGCAATCTTACCGTTTTCCGCAACTTCCGTGGTAAATCCGGCATCCCCCAAAATGGCTACGGCGATTTCCTGATTTAATTCCACATCTTCCACAAGAAGAATCCGTCCGGTGTGATGTTTTATGGTTTCCTGCGCAGTATTCTCCGAAGAAAAGTCATCTTGTTGTGAGTGTACCACGGAGAGCAGGCAGGATCTTAATTCTGACAAAAACAGCGGTTTGCTGCAGAATGCCGTTACCCCGGCTTCTCTTGCTTCCGTCTCAATGTCCGACCAATCATAGGCGGTCAAAACAATCATGGGAACATGTTCGCCCGTTTCCTTGCGGATTCTGCGAATGACTTCAATGCCGTTTATGTCGGGCAGAAGCCAATCAACGATATATACGGCATAATCATCTTCCCGCATGATTGCCTGATGAGTGCGCAGCACGGCTTCCTTGCCGGACAGAGTCCACTCGGCACGCAGACCGAGCTGTCCCAGCATGTAGGAAACACTGTCACAGGTATTGAAATCATCATCTACTACCAATGCCCTGCAATTGATTAACTCCGGAATCGTCTGTAAGGTGTTGGCTTCGGAACAGAGACGGAAAGTGAAAGCCACCGTAAACTCGGAGCCTTGTCCCTGTTCGCTTTTTACTTCAATGAAACCGTTCATCATATCTACGATATTTTTGGTAATCGCCATTCCCAGACCGGTTCCCTGAATTTTGCTGATGGTAGAATTTTGCTCTCTCTCAAAGGGTTCAAAGATATGCTGCACAAATTCCGGACTCATGCCGATGCCGTTATCGCGGATGCAAAATTCATAGTTGGCATAACCTGCGGGAGCGCCGGACTGTTCCGTAATGCGCAAGCTGATGGTGCCTCCGGGACCGGTATACTTGACGGAATTACTGAGCAGATTCAAAAGCACCTGATTGAGCCGGAGCTTGTCGCAATAAATATTTTCGTCTAATACATCGACGGTATCGATTTGCAGATCAAGCTGCTTTGCGCGGATATCGGCTTGCAGGATATTGCGCAGGCCATGCAGAATATCCGGCAGACTGCAGGGTTTTTCATCCAACTGCATTTTACCGCTTTCAATACGGCTCATATCTAAGACATCATTGATCAGACTCAACAAATGATTGCCGGAGGTCATAATTTTCTGCAGATATTCCTCGACCTGTTCTTTGTGGTCAATATGAGTAATCGCCAGATTGGTAAAACCGACGATTGCATTCATGGGAGTGCGGATATCATGGGACATATTGGATAAAAATGTACTTTTTGCCTTGCTTGCCCTGTTTGCCTGAGAGAGGGCGGCTTCCAGAAGATTATTTTGTTCCATTTCCCGGCGGACTTCCTCGTCCACGCTGCGAAATCCCAGAACAATACCCGAATCGCCATCGTCCGTCTCTGTGCCAACCACCTTTATTTGGAAATAGATAATCTCATTATCCATAAATTTCCGATAATTTACATGGTACAGTTTTTTCTCTGCCAGTTCCTTTTTGATGGTATCCAGAGAGGTCGCCTGCCGCAGCATGTCGCGGTCATCCTCATAAACCCATCTCTGTATGTATTGCTCCATAATGTCTGTCAGTGCAACGGATTCACGGAAGAAATCACCTGTTTTCTGGTCCGCGTTCTGGATGGGGGTGACCATGCCGGTATTGGGATCCACGAGGCAGACAAGAGAGTAATCTATGCTTAAGGCCTGAATTAATTCCAACTGCCGTCTTTCATTTTTCTTTTCCTGAAGCTTTTGGGCAGTGCAATCCAGAAGAAAGCGCTGGTAAAAGCGTTCCCCGTTTTCTTCAAAGAGTTTGATATTGCCCATGACATGCAGAAGTTCTCCGTCTTTATGTTGTATCCTGTATTCGATATTGACGCTGTCTCCCACTTTGGTCAGTTTTTTGAGGGAATCTGTAAGCTTTACTTTATCCTCGTCCACTACGGTGGGAGCAATCAGCAGAAAGCCGTCGGCAATCAGTTCTTCCTGTGTCTTATAGCCAAGAATCTTCAGTGCGGGTCTGTTTATGCTTAAAATATGCTGTCCGTCCGTAGTATGGCGTATCACGCCGCAGTCTATGGTAGTAAAGATGGTTTCCAGCGTTTGATTCTTTTTGATGATTTCCTGTTCGTAAGCTCGTTCCTGAGTGACATCAATGGCCACGCCCACCGTTCCCATGACGCTGCCGTCGAGATTGTACAGGGGCGATTTGTAGGTGGTCAGCGTCCGCATGCCGTCTCCGGTTTTAATGATTTCCTCGGATACGCAGGTCTGCTTTTTCTCCATAACCTCGCGCTCCGATTCGATACAGGCAGGATCGTCCTGCTCCACATCCCAGATATAGGCGTGACCGCGTCCTTCAACCTGTTGTTTGGTCTTGTTTACTGTTTTGCAGAAGCTGTCATTCACCTTTTCATGAATGCCGTTTTTGTCTTTGTACCAGACCAGATTCGGAATGTTATTGATAGTAGCCTCGAGATAATGGCTGGTCTGCCAGAAGTCCTTGCTCATCTTACAAGTTTGCTGCCATCTGGCAAAACGGAACCGTACCTCTGCCTCCGACATAGGCATAACCCATCCATCGAAGATGGATGTGCCATCGAAGATGGATGTGCTGTTAGTCTGACACTCAGCGAGAATCTGCATCTGCTCTTTATCCGCCAATAAAATAATTTGAGTTTCTTTGCCGCAGCCGGACTTAAGAATGTGTAAAGCCTCCTCGACATCCATGTCCTGCAAGTCAACGATAATCACATCCGCTTCGGAAATCAGAGTTTCTTCCAATTTATCACTTTCAGTGAATATATGGGTAAAATGTTCAAGGGCCGGCATTCCCTTTATCACTTCAAATGTACGGCATGGACGGCCTGTTAGGTATATGTGAAGACAACAATTATACATAACCGCTTCTCCTCCAAATAAGTATAAATATCTGATATCTGTATTTTAACAATTTGGAAAACCGATGTCAATATGCGGAGAGCTCAACAAAAAGCTTGTATGTTATGTACCGGAGACCTGTTCAATCTTGTCCGCGGCGCCTTTTGCACCGGAACATTTTGCGAATCCTTCCGCAATCAGGGCTGCATTTTGTCTATAGGAATTATCGCAAAGTACATGATTTACTGCCCGGCGAAGGGTGGGAGCATCTGTTTTTGGAAGCTTCATGCCCGCTCCAAGCTGACCGACCCGTTCCGCAACGCCTTTCTGTTCCGCCGTCTGGGGCAGCATAATCAGGGGAACTCCGAAATACAGGCTTTCATTCACACTGTTCATCCCGCAATGGGAAAGAAACACATCCGCCTGCCGTAAAACCGCAATCTGGTCAACATGGGGAAATACAGAGATATTCTTGGGCAGTATTCCCAATTTCCCAATCGATATCAGTCCGCCTACGGACAGCACCACTTGATAATCCGTATCCGAAAAAGCCTTTATGCACCGCCTGTACAGCGGGAGCATATCATTATTGACGGTTCCCATGGAAAGATAGACAAGCTTGTCCCTTGTCTTTTTTACGGAGGTTTCGTTATCCCCGGCGGGGCGGATGGAAGGACCCACAAAAGCATATTTGTCCGAGAAAGTTTCGGAGCAGGGCTGAAATTCGGGCGAGGTATAGACGATGGTGTGGGTATCGTCATCATTCTGTATGATGTCAAGAATGCTTTTGAAAGGGTATCCCTTTTCCTGTAGGCGTCTGATATCTTTACTGATTTTGGGCATGGCAAGAAGCATACCTGCCAACTCTTTGATCCCCTGCTTCATGATTTTGGCGGAATGCTGGTTAAAGGCAAAAGTGGTGGTGGAGGATACAAAGGGAATGCCGAGTTTCATGGCAACCGCTTTTCCCCATACAGCCATAGAATCGGCGACGATACAGTCGGGCTTTAATCTTGTCATGTCAGCGCAGACCTTATCGTCAAGAGCCAGTGTAGTATCCACCAGAATCCGTGTGGAAAACGCTAAATCCTTTCCCACACGGGCGGCGTCTTTCGGTGTAAGCTTCCGTTTTGTATCATAATCATCGCAGGATACGAAGACCGCTCCCGCAGCTTCAATTTTTTCCCGCATCATGTTGTAAGAATAGTACCATACCTGATGCCCTCTTGCAGTCAGTTCACGCACTACGCCCAAAGTCGGATTTGTGTGCCCGTGGGCAGGAATACAAAAGAAAACGATTTTACTCATAAAATCCCCCTCTTTTCCTTATTCATTATTCATTTCCGAAAAAATTTTTCCGATATATTCGGTCTGTTTGTCCTTAGGTAAAATGGCAATGCCTTGACGGATATCTCCCAGTACCAGAATTTCATCGCCGGGTTGCAAACCAAATAGTTCTCTTGCTTCTTTTGGAATGACAAACTGTCCTTTTTCACCTATTTTCACCATCCACGCAAATTTTCCTTCAGGAACATTCATAAAGACACCTCCAAAGTATGAATAATATAATTAATCATACTATTTGGTACAGGAAAAGTCAAACGGAAAATGCTTAACAGAAGGTTGACTATCTAAGGCGCATATGATAGCATTTCCTATAGGTTAAACCATTTTGCGGGCTTGTTTGCGGCAAAGGAAATCAGATATGCGAGAAAAAATGAAAACATCAGAAACGGTATATTCCGGCGAGAAGACGAAAAATATGATTTTATGCGCTATGTTTGTGGCGCTGATTGCCGTAGGGGCATTTATCAGAATTCCCATTCCCGTAGTGCCTTTTACCCTGCAATATCTTTTTACCATGCTGGCGGGACTTCTTCTGGGCGGAAAAAGGGGCAGTCTTGCAGTCTGTGTTTATATTCTGCTGGGGCTTTTGGGACTTCCGGTTTTTGCTCAGGGCGGTGGAATCGGATATGTTTTCCGGCCAAGCTTCGGTTATATTATCGGGTTTGCGGTGGGAGCTTTCGTCACGGGGGTCATTGCAAATAAAAAGAACAGACCAAGTCTTGGGAGACTGTTTGCGGCTAATTTTGCAGGGCTTGGGATTGTTTATTTTTTTGGAATGGTTTATTATTATCTGATAAGTAACTTTTATTTGAACAGCCCTATCGGGATTTGGCCGCTGTTTTTATATTGCTTTCTGCTGGCGGTTCCCGGAGATATTTTTCTGTGCATAGCGGGGGCGTTTTTGGGAAAGCGTCTGATTCCGCTGCGTAAAGGCGGGGTAGTGTAGATGCAGGCAGAAGCAGACGATATATGACAACAGGGTTTGCGAAGCAGTTCCTGTTGTATGCTTGGGATTAAAATGCCGCTTGCGCGGCGGAATGAGAGGAAAGATGGACACAACGGTTGATTTAAGGCCTCAAAATGACAGCCTGAAGATTGGGCATTTGAAAGATGAAGTGATGCAGGGAAAGCGGATAAGCAGGGAGGAAGCGCTTTGGCTGTATGAACAGCCGCTGGAAGAGCTGTGCGGCAGCGCAGATGAAATCAGGGCGCATTTTTGCCGGGATACCTTTGACATTTGTACGATTATCAACGGGAAGAGCGGCCGTTGTTCGGAAAACTGTAAGTTCTGCGCCCAGTCCGCGCATAATCATACAAAAGCAGAGGAGTATCCGCTGCTTTCTGCGGAGGAAATTGTGGCGCAGGCAAAGAAAAACGATGAGCAGGGAGTGCTGCGTTATTCCATCGTGACTTCCGGCAGGCGGCTGTCCGAGGAAGAGGTGGACAGGATGTGCGAGGCGGTGCGGCGGATTAAGAAGGAGACGGACATTGAGGTGTGCATTTCCTTTGGACTGCTGAGACAAGAGCAGTATCAAAAGTTAAAGGAGGCGGGGGTTACAAGGGTACATAATAATCTGGAGACTTCGCGCCGCAATTTTCCCAATATATGCACAACTCATTCCTTTGAGGATAAACTTGAGGCGATTCGCGCAGCGCAGGCAGCAGGGCTTACTGTGTGCAGCGGAGGTATTATGGGGCTTGGAGAAACGAAGGAAGACAGAATCGACATGGCATTTACTCTGAGGGAATTGGGAATTGAGAGTGTGCCGGTCAATATGTTAAACCCGATTCCGGGGACTCCCTTTGAACGGAATCAAAGGCTGACAACACAGGATATGTGCCGAATCGTGGCCGTATACCGTTTTATCCTGCCCAAAGCCTTTATACGGCTGGCAGGAGGCCGGGGACTGTTTGGAGATAAAGGAAGAAGCTGTTTTTTAGCTGGAGCGAATGCGGCAATTTCCGGAGATATGCTGACTACCGCAGGCATTACCGTGGAAACGGATATGGAGCTGTTGAAGGATTTGGGATATGTCGTTCGGAAGGAATCGAGGTAAACTATGGCTAAAGTCTTATTTGTGACAGGAACGGGTACGGATGTGGGTAAGACTTATGTCAGCGCTCTTATTGTCAAAAAACTGAAGGAAAGCGGCGTGACGGTCGGTTATTACAAGGCGGCAATGAGCGGAAATGTAAGGAAGAGCGATGGCAGCCTGACGCCGGGGGACGCTCTTTTTGTAAAAGAGGTGTCAAAAATTCCGCAGCCCTTGGAAGATATGTGTCCCTATGTCTATGAAAGGGCGGTTTCACCCCATCTGGCGTCCCGGCTGGAGGGGAATCCGGTGCGGACGGATGTGGTGCTGCAGGGGTTAAAAAAGGCCTGTAGCAGCCATGAATATGTCACCATGGAAGGCTCCGGCGGCATCCTGTGTCCCATATGCTTTGACGAAGCCGAAATCTGGCTGCCGGATGTGATAAAGGCAAGCGGCGCGGGATGCCTGCTGATAGCGGATGCCGGACTTGGCACCATTAACAGTGTAGGACTGACCGCTTTTTATATGAAAGAACATCAAATCCCTTTATTGGGCATTATTTTTAATCATTTCAAGCCGGGTGATATCATGCAGGAGGATAATCTGAGAATGTGTGAGCATCTCACAGGTGTGAGGGTGCTTGCCTGCGTGAAGGATGGGGATACGGAACTTGATATTCCCCAAGAAACGCTGAAATCCCTGTATGTAAGAGAGCGGCTATGAAAGGCGAAAAAATATGATATGGTATCCTTATGAACAAATGAAAACCATGAATCCCCCTTACAAAATTATAGATGCAGACGGGGTTTATCTGTATACCGAAAATCAAAAAATGATTGATTCGGTGTCCTCTTGGTGGAGCGTGATTCACGGTTATAAACATCCTGTGCTGAATCAGGCAATCATCTCACAGACGGAGAAGTTTTCCCATGTGATGCTGGGCGGACTTACCCATGAGCCGGTTTGTGAGCTTTCACAAAAGCTTGAGGCTTTTTTGCCGGGGGATTTGAATTATTCCTTTTTTTCCGATTCGGGCAGCGTTGCGGTAGAGGTTGCGCTGAAAATGGCGCTGCAATATTATATCAACCGGGGCGAAACCGAAAGGACTATGATTCTGGCTCTAAACCATGCCTATCACGGCGATACCTTTAAGACTATGGAAGCCGGTGATGACGAGGACTATCATTTTGTATTGGAGGCATACGGAAAAAGCCCGTATGTGGTGCATATCCCCACCGAGACGCCTGCCTTGGAACAGGCGTTTGAACAGTATCATGATAAGTTAAACTGCTTTATTGTGGAGCCGCTGCTCCAGGGGGCGGGAGGAATGAGAATGTACGATGTCTCCTTTTTGCGGCGGGCAAGGGAACTTTGTGACAAGTATGGGGTTCTTCTTATTTTTGACGAGGTGGCAACGGGCTTTGGGCGTACCGGCAACCGCTTTGTGGCGGATTTGGTACTGCCGGATATTCTGGTGCTGGGGAAAGCGCTGACCGGAGGATATCTTGGGCATGCGGCAACGATTGCCGGAAAGAAAGTATTTGACGGTTTTTATGATGACGACCCGAGACACGCCCTGATGCACGGACCGACTTTTATGGGAAATGCTCTGGCATGCAGCGTGGCGCTTAAGTCCATCGAGCTTTTTGAAACGCAGGATTATATGGGGAAAATTCATAGAATTGAAGAAATTACCCGCCGGGAAATGCAGGGATTTTCGGATGAGCGCATCAAAGAAGTGCGGATTATGGGAGGCTGCGTCTGCGTGGAAGTGAAGGACGAGGCAGTCCTTTCGGGATATCAGCAGTTTGCTTATGAGAGAGGCGTGTTCAGCAGACCGTTCTTGAAATATCTTTATGCCATGGTGCCATATATCATTTCGGAGGAGGAACTGATCAGGGTACTGGATACCATGAAGGCGTGGTTTAAGAAGGGATAAACGAAGGGAGGCATTTCTATGAGAACAAATGAGAATATTACCCGGTTGATTGCAAAGCCCAAAAAGGGTATTTTTAGGATAGTGTTCAGCCGCGTAGGACTTATGGCAATTCTGTTGCTGTTGCAGCTTAATATCCTGCTGTCCGTATACGGCTGGTTTGCGGAATATTTTCATTGGTTTGCGGGGGCTCAGGTGCTGTTTTCCGTTGGTATGGTATTTTATCTGTTCAACTGTGATATGGATTCCAGCGCAAAGCTTACTTGGCTGGCGCTTATCATGCTGTTTCCCGTGCCTGCCACCATTATGCTCTGGTTTACCGAAAACGAAATAGGGCATAAGGCGGTCAAGGTAAGAGTGGAACAGCTTATCGGCGCTACCATGGAGAAGCTGCCCCAGAGGGAAGAAACCGTCACAAAACCGGAGATCGTGAACTCGGGCACCGATGATTTGTGCAGATATATCAATAAAAGCGGCTGTTTTCCCCTGTGGGAAAACACGGAAGTGACTTATTTTCCTCTGGGGGAGGATAAATTTGCCGCTCTGCTGGAGGAATTACAAAAGGCGGAAAAGTTTATTTTTCTGGAATATTTTATTATCGAAGAAGGATTTATGTGGGGAAGCATTTTAAAAATTCTGGAAGAGAAGGCAAAGCAGGGCGTGGATGTCAGGGTGATGTATGACGGAATGTGCGAGATTTCCCTTTTGACTTCCGATTATCCCAAGCGCCTTGCAAAGCTGGGCATAAAGAGCAGGCCTTTTTCGCCCATAAAACCCTTTATTTCCACCCATTACAATTACAGGGACCACAGGAAAATTCTGGTGATTGATAATAAGGTGGCGTTTAACGGCGGCGTCAATCTGGCGGATGAATATATTAATAAAGTGCAGAGGTTCGGTCATTGGAAGGACACGGCAGTTATGTTAAAGGGTGAGGCGGTGTCAAGCTTTACCCTGATGTTTCTGCAAATGTGGAATATCGGCGAGAGGGAGCCCAAATGGGATGAGTATCTGATGCCCGTAAAGGCGGAAAAATCATCCGGCTTTGTAATGCCTTATTGTGACTGTCCCCTTGATGAGTATAAGGTGGGCGAAAGTGTGTATATGGATATTCTTTATAGGGCAAAGAGCTATGTGCATATTATGACGCCTTATTTAATTCTGGACAACGAGCTGGAAACGGCATTAAAATATGCCGCCCAGCGCGGGGTGGATGTGAAGCTGATACTGCCGGGGATTCCTGATAAAAAGCCGGTATATGCCCTTGCGAAATCCCATTACAAGGCGCTTTTAAAGGCGGGAGTAAAGATTTATGAATATACGCCGGGGTTTGTTCATGCAAAGGTATTTGTCAGCGATGACGAAAAAGGCGTGGTGGGGACCATCAATCTGGATTACAGGAGTCTGTATCATCATTTTGAATGTGCCACTTATTTATACCGGACGGACTGTATAGCAAAGATAGAGGAAGATTTTGAAAAAACCCTCGGCATGTGCAGGGAGGTTACTGCCGAAACCATAAAGCAGGAAAAGCTTTCTTATAAGGTGATGGGCGGATTTTTAAAGTTGTTTGCGCCGCTTTTGTAAAAGGGCAAACTGTTTGGACAAAGTATCGGAGAGTCGGATTTTGAACGGGAGAAGCAAATGACGAAGGATATGACAAAGGGGGCAATTCTTCCCCTTATCATTCAATTTACGATTCCGCTGGTTTTGGGGAATCTGTTGCAGTTGACTTATAATGCGGTGGATGGCATTATTGTCGGTCAGTATGTGGGAAAAGACGCTCTGGCGGCGGTGGGAACCGGAAATCCCCTTGTAACGCTGATTATTTTGTTCTTGCAGGGAATCTGTCTCGGCACGGGAATTTTGGTAGGAACCCTTTATGGCGCGGGGAATTATGAAACCTTAAAAAGACAGATCAGTACAGCCATGGTTTCGGGAATTGTGTTTTCTGTCTCCCTTACGGCGATTGTGCTGGGTGCGGCTCCGGCACTGCTTAGACTGTTACAGGTGGACTCCTTGATTTTAGGGGAATCCTTGATTTATCTGAGAATCATTATCTGTGGACTTGTTTTTAACTTTGTTTACAATTTTTTTGCAAGCACCTTAAGAGCCATGGGGGACAGCCGTTCTCCCCTTTACTTTTTGGGAATCAGTGCAGTCCTCAATATAATCGGAGATTTGGTCTTTGTAATATACTTTTCCCTGGGGACTGTGGGCTGTGCCGTGAGCACTGTCCTAAGCGAGGCGTTCAGTTGTCTTTTATGCTGGATTTATATCAAAAGGCGTATACCGGTCATGGATTTGGGCAGGCAGTGGTTTGTGTTTGACAAAGAATTGTTCGGACAGACCATCCGTTATGGGTTTGTCAGCGCCATGCAGCAGTCTGCGGTTCAGGCGGGAAAGCTGGGCATCCAGGGGATTGTAAATACCATGGGAGTTACCGCTACCGCGGCATTTGCGGCAATCAACAGAATTGATGATTATGCTTATATTCCGGAGCAGAACATAGGGCATGCCATGACGAGCGTGATGGCTCAGAACAGGGGCGCCGGAAAGAGGGAGCGCGTGAGAGAGGCTTTCCGCATGGGAATGTATGTGGAACTGGTCTATGGAATAGCGGCGGGCGTTCTGTTACTGTTTTTGGCAAATCCCATTATGGGACTGTTTACCCGGGACGACGCTACGATTCTTCTGGGGGAGCAGTATCTGCACTTGATTGCGTTTATGTATATCGTGCCTGCGGTTACCAACGGCGTGCAGGGGTATTTCCGGGGAATGGGGAATCTGCAGATTACTCTGTGGAGCAGTCTGATTAATATGGGGGTGCGGGTGGCAGCCTGCGTCTTGCTGGTATTTTATTATAAAATGGGAATTGTAGCGCTGCCGTGGGCATATTTGATTGGCTGGGCGGCAATGATGTTATATGAGCTTCCGTTTTTGATCCGGGGCAGGGATTGCAAAACATCAGGAGAAGGGAGAGTGTCGTAAAATGTTGGCGGAAATGATTTGGAAAGAAGCGCAGGAGCTTGAAAAGACCATAGTGGAGGACAGGAGATATCTGCACAGACATCCGGGGACGGGATTCGATACCGAAGAGACGGTTTCTTATGTGAAAGGGGAACTTGAAAAAATGGGATATGAACCCAAAAACTGCGGAAAAGCCGGTATTGTAGCTCTGGCAGGGGGCAAAAAGAAGGGAAAGGTATTTCTTTTGCGTGCGGATATGGACGCACTGCCGATCAAGGAAGAATCGGGACTTTCTTTTGCGGCGCAGGGGGACAAATCCCATGCCTGCGGACACGATATGCATACGGCAATGCTGCTTGGAGCAGCGCGGCTTTTAAAGAAACACGAAGAAGAAATTCCCGGCACGGTGAAACTTATGTTTCAGTCCGCCGAGGAAATCTTTGAAGGCTCCAATGACATGATACAGGCAGGCGTGTTGGAAAATCCAAAAGTGGACGCGGCGCTGATGATTCATGTGATGGCAGGAATGCCTTTCGCGGCAGGAACGGCGGTGGTTTCTTCTCCGGGGGTCAGCGCTCCCGCGGCGGATTATTTTGAAATTAAGGTGCAGGGCAAGGGCTGCCATGGCTCCATGCCCAATATGGGAGTGGACCCCCTGAACGCGGCATGCCATATTCTGATTGCGCTTCAGGAGCTGAGTGCGAGGGAATTGTCCATCAATGACAGGGCGGTGCTGACTATCGGCACCATGAGCGCCGGAAATGCCGCCAATGCCATTCCCGATACTGCGGTTATGGGAGGAAGCATACGGACTTTTGATGAGGAGATTCGCTCGTTTTTGAAAAAAAGAATGGTCGAGATGGCGGAAGGAATCGCGAAAACTTTCAGGGCAGAGGCCAAAGTGAGCTTCGGAAGCGGATGCCCTTCTCTGTACAATGATGAAGCGGTGGCGGGAGACACATTGAAATACATGAAAGAAATTCTGGGGGAAGAAAGAGCATTTTCCAGTGAAGAACTGAATGCTTTATCGGGAGAAAAATCCTCCAAGCAAACCGGAGGATCCGAGGATTTTGCATATGTAAGCAGACAGGTTCCCTCCGTGATGCTGGCGCTTGCGGCGGGGGAGCCTAAGAAAGGCTATGGCTACACACAGCATCATCCCATGGTCAAATTTGACGAAGCCGTGCTTCCCGGAGGATGTGCGGTGTATGCCTATGCCGCTTGGCGCTGGCTGGAAGACCATTGTGATTAAGCACAATGCGCATAAGCACAGTGCGCATAGGCACAGTGCGCATAGGCACAGTGCGCATAGGCACAACATGCCTGGGCGCAATTATGGCTGTTTTTTGGACTCCAATGCCTGACGCATTTTCAAAAGTTTGGCGTAATCGGCTAACAGACCACGGTCTTTCTTGGATAATTCCAAAGAAGTGTTAATCAGATTGGCAATCGTGTAGTCCTTTGTTAAAGGAACCTCCAAATCTTTTGGATAATAGCGGTAATTGGTGCGCTTTAAGAGATAATCGGTAGTGACTCCGAAATAGTCGGCTAATTTACATAAAGTATCAAGGTCGGGATAGTGAACGCCTTTTTCATAATTGGAAATCGTGCCGATGGAAACATTCAGGTAAACAGCAAGTTCTTTTTGGTACAGGTCTCTTTCTGTGCGCAGATCTGACAGAATCTGACCGATTTCCAAGGTATTATCCGACATATTAATTCCTCCTTGTTTTAACTTCCGGTGTATTATGTACTAGTAATTTCAGGGTATATTTTAACGCATAAGAATTGACAGATGAAAATATTCTAGTTATGGGATAAATAAGACGGATTTTTCGAGTTGAGATAAAATGGGCTATAGTTGAAAAAAGTGTATTTTTGTGGTACAGTATTTGGCATAATGGAACAAAACGGAATGTGAATACAAAACAGGATTATCATGAGGAGAAACAGGCAAAATGTTAGAATGTTTTTATCCCGACCATGAAGAGGACTGCGCATATGACATTGCGTATGAAGCATTGTATGAAAAGGGATACCGGGGCATTATTTTTGATATTGACAATACGCTGGTGCCCCATGGCGCACCTGCGGATGACCGGGCGGTGGCGCTTTTTGCAAGGCTTAGGGATATCGGCTTTAAAACCCTGCTTTTGTCCAACAATAAGGAGCCAAGGGTACAATCCTTCAGCGAACAGGTGGGTTCTCCCTATATTTACAAGGCAGGGAAGCCGGACAGCAGGGGCTATCTGAAAGCAATGGAGATTATGGGAACGAATCCCGGAACCACCGTGTTTGTGGGCGACCAGCTCTTTACGGATGTATGGGGGGCAAAGAAGACGGGCATTGTCACTTATCTGACGAAGCCCATTCATCCCAAGGAGGAGATTCAGATTGTGCTGAAACGGTATCTGGAAAAAATCGTGCTTTATTCTTATCATAAGCAGGCGGCAAAACAGAAATAATATAAGGAGAAACCGAGATGGAGATAAACGGCTATACCCGCACTTGCGGGCTGATAGGAAATCCGGTGGAGCATACCATGTCACCGGTGATACATAATAATCTGGCAAAGATAACGGGGGAGAATCTGGTCTATGTGCCTTTCCATGTGGGTGAGGGGCGTCTGAAAGAAGCAATAGAGGGCGCTCATGCCCTGAATCTTTTGGGCCTGAATGTCACGGTGCCTTACAAGCAGGCGGTGATTCCCTTTCTGGAGGAGACGGATTCGCTGGCGGCGCAGATTGGAGCCGTTAACACACTGGTGCGCACCGAGAAGGGATATAAGGGATATAATACGGACATGCCGGGACTCTACCGCGCCATGTTAAGCGACGGAGTGTCCATAGAGGGGGAAGAAGTGCTGATTCTGGGAGCCGGAGGCGTAGCAAGGGCAGTGGCGGTGCTGCTTTTGCAGAAAAAGGCGTCAAGGGTAATCCTCTTAAACCGCACTGCAAAACGGGCTGTCCGGATTGCGGAAGAGGTCAACGCCATGGCGGAAAAAAGCGGCGGACCTGCCGGAGAAAAGTTTGCCAGAGCGCTTTCTTTGCAGGAATGTGATAAGATTCCTACGGACAGAAAATATCTGGCAATACAGGCTACCAGTGTGGGAATGTTCCCTGATACGGAGGCTGCGGTGATAGAGGATGCCGCCTTTTATGAGAGGATTCACACGGGATATGATTTGATTTTTAATCCTGCCAGAACCAAATTTATGAAATTGGTCGAAACTTGCGGGGGCAGGGCGTTCTGCGGCTATAAAATGCTGTTGTATCAGGCGGTCATTGCCTATGAATTGTGGACGGGGCGGCAGGTCGAGGATGAACTGGCACAGCGGATATATAAGGAATATCTGATGAAAGAGTAGTATTGTTGCGGCGGAACGAGAGGAAACTATGGAACGGAAGGATAATATTATTTTGACAGGATTTATGGGGAGCGGCAAGACCTCGGTGGGGCTTAAGCTTTCCTATCGTTTGAAAATACCTGTGGAGGATACGGACAAACTGATAGAGCAGAATGAAAAGCGCAGCATCAGCAGTATTTTCGGGGAGGAGGGGGAAGCATATTTCCGGGACAGGGAGACGGAGCTCTTACAGGAAATCGGTAAAAGGAATTACAGGAGGATTCTTTCGGTGGGGGGAGGAACCCCTGTAAGAGAAGAAAACCGCAGGCTCCTGCGGCAGTGCGGAACTGTGATATATCTGCGGATTCAGCCGGAAACCGTTTATGAGAGGCTGAAAGATGATACGACAAGGCCTTTGCTTGCCGGGGAGAATCCCTTGGAGCGCATCAGGGAACTGATGGAGGCGAGAAAAGACGCTTATGAAGAATGCGCGGATATCATCATTGATGTGGATGAAATTTCCATGGAAGAAATTTTAGACCGGCTGGAGAAAGAACTCAGCAGAAAAAGAAAGAGTGGAGGGAGCAAGGTTGAAAATATTGGTGATTAACGGACCGAATATCAATTTTCTGGGAATCAGGGAAAAAAGCGTTTACGGGACGCAGGATTATGACTATCTGCTAAAGCTGATAGAACAGAAGGGAAAGGACTGCGGGGCGGATATTACGGTGTTCCAGAGCAATCATGAGGGGGCTATTATTGACCGTATTCAGGAGGCGTATTTTGACGGTACGGAGGGAATTGTCATTAATCCGGGAGCATATACCCATTATAGCTATGCCATACGGGATGCCTTGGCAAGCATCGCCGTGCCCAAGGTGGAAATCCATATTTCCGATATTACCAAGAGAGAGGATTTCCGCAAGATTTCCGTGACGGCGCCCGTCTGCGATAAGCAGATTTACGGGCAGGGGCTTGACGGGTATCTGCAGGCGGTTGATTTTATACTGTTACAAAAAAAGTAAGAAAAAATAAAAAAACAGTTGAAATATGTCCGCCGATATATTACACTGTTAAAGGATTATATTGTGAGAGTATCAGGAGGAATATACTATGATTTCTGCAGGCGATTTCAGAAATGGTATTACGATTGAGTTGGACAATAATGTTTATCAGATTATTGAATTTCAGCATGTAAAGCCCGGAAAAGGCGCAGCTTTTGTCAGAACAAAGCTGAAGAATATCAAAAGCGGCGGCGTGGTGGAAAAGACTTTCCGTCCCACCGAGAAATGCCCTCAGGCACGAATTGACAGAAAAGATATGCAGTATCTGTACAATGACGGAGACCTTTATTATTTTATGGACACGGAAAATTATGAGCAGGTAGCCTTAAATAACGAGACCGTGGGTGATGCATTGAAATTTGTGAAAGAAAATGAGATGTGCAAGGTATGTTCCCACAATGGGAATGTATTTTCCGTGGAGCCTCCTTTATTTGTAGAATTGGTTATTACCGAGACAGAGCCCGGATTTAAGGGCGATACCGCTACGGGAGCTACGAAGCCCGCTACGGTAGAGACAGGAGCTACTGTTGCGGTGCCTCTGTTCGTAGATCAGGGTGAGACCATCAAGATTGATACCAGAACAGGGGAATATCTGTCCCGTGTTTAATCTGTAATATCTTTTATAGGACAAGCTTGTGAGACAATGGCGCTTAAATCAGGTGCCATTGTTTTTTTGTATCATTAAGAAATTACGATAATTTTTGTACGAAAAACAAAAGAAAGAGAGGAAGTTATATGGAAATGAAACAATTTGCGCAGACCGTGCAGGCTACGGTGCAAAAGGAATTAGGACAGGGTTATGAGATTGCTTTCCATGATGTCTCCAAAAATAACGGAGTGACTCTGACGGGACTGACGATTACAGCCAAGGGACAGAATATTGCCCCCACCATTTATCTGGATTCTTTTCATGAAGCTTATGAGGGCGGTGTATCCCTGACTTATATTGTGCAGAAAATATTGGAAATTTATGGTAAAGATGCTCCGCCTCAAAGCATTGACATGGAATTTTTCAAGGATTTTGAAAAGGTGAAGGACAGAATCTGTTACAGGCTCATCAACAGGGAAAAGAATGAAAAGCTCCTTTCGCAGATTCCCCACAGGGAATTTTTGGATCTGGAAATCTGTTTTTACTATGCATATCAGGGAGAGAAGCTTGGAAACGGCACTATCCTGATCTTTAACAATCATTTGGAAATGTGGGGGACAACCGCAGAAGAACTTTTTGCTCTGGCGCAGAAAAACACCCCCGTCCTCTTTCCATGGGAATGCAAAACCATAGAGGAGGCGCTGAGGGAGATTCGGGGAGAGACAGACGAGGATAGTGCAGGGCAGGCAAAAGAAGAGAGGGGGTTCATGAAGATTCTCGGAAACAGCGCCCATGTTTATGGGGCAGCCTGCATTCTGTATCCCGGTGTTTTGGAAGAACTCGCCCGAAAAGAGGGCAGGAACTATTATATTCTGCCCAGCTCCGTCCATGAGGTGATTTTATTGGAGGAGGAAGCCGGAGAGAACCGCGAACTTTTGAAGGAAATGATAAAGGAAGTAAATGACACTCAGGTGTCTTTGGAAGAAATTCTGTCATATCAGCTCTATTATTTTGATTGTGCGGACAATCATATTAGAATCTTTTGATTACAATTCTCTCAATTTTCATAAATTTTGTGAAATTTTCGTGAAAGTTTTCCCAAAAACAGTAGACATAGAGCATTTTTTATGATATCATACTCAAGGTGATGTAATAAAATTGTAACAATTTGCATCCGTAGTCTAATGGATAGAACGAAGGCCTCCGACGCCTTTAATGCAGGTTCGATTCCTGTCGGATGCATTTTGCATCACCTTGACGGATATCAACGGTATGTTTGAGAAAGGTGTTATTTCATGTTGAAAGATAAAGCAGGCAAAGCGCTTGATTGGATTTTAAAGCATAGTGCGATTGTATTTCCGCTGGTTATCTGTGTGGCAGTGGCGGTTACGGTGGCTTTTGTGCTGAATGCAGGGAATGTCGGCAGGGCACAGGAGGCGGAAAACGCAGGGACATCGGAAGCATCGTCATCAACAACGCCTGTTACCCAGCAGATAGAAAATGTGCCTCTGGTAGAAAATACGGATGAAGCGGTCCAGAGCCTGATTTTGACTTTTTATAATGCGGCGGCGTTAGGCGATATGGACACATTGCTGTCACTCTGCGATTATATGTCGGATGAAATGTATTTCCGCTATCAGGAGCTGGCAAAGTATATTGAATATTATCCCGTGGTTGAACTCTATACGAAACCGGGCTTTGAGGAAGGCTCGACCATCGTTTTTGTGTATCTTAAGCAGGTGTTTGTCAACCATGAGGAAGAGCTGCCGGGGTGGCAGGAATTCTATCTATGTACGAATGAAGAAGGAAACCTTTATATTAAGTGGAGCAATTTCTCCAAAGAGCAGGATGATTATGTCCGGGAGATTAACTCTCAGGATGATGTGATAGCCTTTAACAACCGTATTAACGCGGAATACAGCGATTTGCTCCTAGAAAAGCCCGAATGGGCCGAGTATATGGATGCAATGGGAGAACAACTGGAAACGACCGTAGGCGTACAGATAGCAAAGAAAAATGCGGAACAGGAGCAGCAGGCTTCGGAGCAGCAGACGCCGGAGACGGAACCGGAGCAGGGCGGCGGGGAAGCGCCTCCCGAAAATGTCGAACCAACGGTACAGTATGTCATCACAACCGCCACGGTAAATGTAAGACGCTCTGACAGTGAGAATGCGGACCGTCTGGGCAAGGCGTCCCAGGGTACGAGACTGCAGTTGAAGGAAGCCCGTGTCAACGGTTGGAGCATGATAGTTTTTGAAGGCGAAGATGCTTTTATCAAATCCGAATATCTGGAGGCGGAAGAGAGCGCTGCCGGTCTTTCTGCCATCGGTACGGTGACTGCAACCGCCAATGTCAATGTGCGGGCCTCGGCCGGTGAGAACGGTCAGCGGCTCGGTGTATTGGCAGAGGGTGAAACCGTGGATTTGTATGCAAAAGAAAACGGCTGGTGCAAAATCAAGTATCAGGATCAGGTGGGATATGTAAAAGCGGATTATGTGGAATAGGTAATCAATTTGCATAAAAATACAAAAAAAGGGAATGCTTCCGAAAAAGAGGCATTCTTTTTTATGTTGTTTATGACGCTGTGCGTCCCAAAGTTCTCACTGATTAAAATGCCGCTTGCGCGGCGGAATGAGAGGAAAAATGAAATCACAGGAAGTAAAAATATATCGGGAGATTCAGAAGAATACCGAAATGGCGATGAAAGCCATTGATGCGATGTCGGACAAGGTATATGACGACCAGCTTGCCTTGCAGATGACAAGACAGTCCTTAAAATATTCGGAGCTTCATAATGAGGCGGTGAAGCATTTGGTGGAGGCAAAGGCGGAGCCCTATCACAGCAGCTATTTTGATGATATGATGGTAAAAACGGGAATTCATTACAATACCCTGTTAAATACCAGCACCAGCCACATTGCGGAACTGATGATAAGAGGCAGCCATAACGGTATCGTGGAGATGGAGAAGGCGTTAAACCACAATGACAATGTGGGAGAGAAGCCGGAAACGCTGGCGAGGCAGCTGATTGATTTTGAGGAAAAGAATATTGCCAGACTGAAACATTATTTGTAAAAATACATTGTGCAACTTGTCTAAAAAAGCGGGCAAAATTTTTACGGTTTTGTGGATGAAAGTTTATTGAGAATTTGAAATACAAGACTTATAATAGAAAACGGACTTGCAGATACAATAAAGGAGGACAAGATAATGTCATATGTTGACGAGGTATTTGATCTGGTTGTAGCAAAGAACCCTGCGCAGCCGGAGTTTCATCAGGCAGTAAAAGAGGTATTGGAATCTCTTCGTGTAGTAATCGAGGCTAATGAGGAGGAGTACCGCAAGGATGCTCTGTTAGAGAGACTTGTAACTCCGGAGAGACAGTTGCTTTTCCGTGTTCCCTGGGTGGATGACAAGGGACAGGTTCAGGTAAACAACGGTTTCCGTGTGCAGTTTAACTCCGCAATCGGACCTTATAAGGGAGGACTGAGGCTTCATCCTTCCGTAAACCTTGGTATTATTAAGTTTTTGGGATTTGAGCAGATTTTCAAGAATTCCCTGACCGGGCTTCCTATCGGCGGCGGCAAGGGCGGTTCCGATTTTGACCCCAAGGGAAAATCAGACAGGGAAGTGATGGCTTTCTGCCAGAGCTTTATCACGGAATTGCATAAATACATAGGCGCAGATACCGATGTACCCGCAGGCGATATCGGGACCGGCGCAAGGGAGATCGGTTATATGTACGGTCAGTACAAGAGACTCACCGGACTTTATGAGGGCGTTCTCACCGGAAAGGGCTTAAGCTATGGAGGCTCTTTGGCAAGAACCGAAGCTACCGGTTACGGTCTTTTGTATCTCACGGAGGAAATGCTCAAATGCAACGGCAAGGATATTGCGGGCAAAACGGTTGCTGTATCCGGCGCAGGCAATGTAGCTATTTATGCGATTCAGAAAGCACAGCAGCTTGGAGCAAAGCCCGTTACCTGTTCCGATTCCACCGGATGGATTTATGATCCCGAAGGTATTGATGTAGCCCTCTTAAAGGAAGTAAAAGAAGTAAAGCGCGCAAGACTGACCGAGTATGCCGCTGCAAGAAAGAGCGCAGAGTATCATGAGAAGAAAGCGGGAGAGCATGGCGTATGGAGCATTAAGTGTGATATCGCTCTTCCCTGCGCTACCCAGAACGAATTGGATCTGGAAGATGCAAAGGCTTTGGTTGCAAACGGCTGCTTCGCCGTGGCAGAGGGCGCTAATATGCCTACCACCATGGAAGCTACGGAGTATCTGCAGGCAAACGGCGTTCTGTTCTGCCCCGGCAAGGCCTCCAATGCGGGCGGCGTTGCTACTTCCGCTCTGGAAATGAGCCAGAACAGCGAGAGGCTTTCTTGGACCTTTGAGGAGGTTGACTCTAAGTTAAAGAATATTATGGTGAATATTTTCCACAATCTGGACGACGCCGCAAAGAAGTACGGCATGGAAGGCAATTATGTGGCAGGCGCCAATATCGCAGGATTTTTGAAGGTGGCTGACGCCATGAAGGCGCAGGGGATTGTGTAAGTGTAGAGATTGAGGATTCAAAAAGTAGAGATCCCGCATATGACTATAAACAGTACAATGCGGGATCTTTTATTAAATAGGGAAAGAATAATATAATAATATAAATAGAGAAAAGGGGATGAGTTTGCCGGACTAATTTGTTATTGATCATATGAACAAGAGACAAACCAATAATTGGGGAAGAGGGGAATACGAAATGATAAACTATTTTTTTGTTATTTTGGCGATAATAATTTTTTTGATTATTATAGGAACTGTTGTGGGTTTAAAGTTATCTAAGAGTAAATATTTTGACGATGTTATAAGAACAGAGTGTCCTGAGATTAGATTCTTCATAAAAAAACATACAATATTTAGATTTTTTTCACTTGCATATGCGGTCATACATTATTCACTTAATATAGTTGCTATAATGACCTCTTTTATTACAGTCTACATGGTTATAGATTTTAATATGGGACAAAATACAAGAATCATTTTTCTGTTGACGGCATCAATAACAACCAATATAGTGTTGGGACTGCGTGTTGATAAAATATCCGAAACTTATGCGCAGGCAATGCGAATTTTAGAAAATGCCATTTTAAAGTATTTACTGGCAGAAACCACACCAACAAGTGTTCTTTACGAGGCAAATGAAGAGGCAGAGCAATTGATTGGTAATAAATTCTTTTGAAGTTACTTTGAGGGTATAAATCAATTTGATTATTGCGGCTGCTGAAAGGGAAAATCCATTTGTAGAACGAGGAAAGTGATTTAGGTACAAGTGAATGAATTGCAAGGGTAATATGCTAAAGGTAATCCAAGCAGGGGGACTAATATGATAGCAGACAGAGGTGTTGGCGAGGATGAGGCAAATGTTACAAAAATAAGGCGGATGAGCGGTACCCGGAGAAAAGAGTATCTGCGAGAGGTTGGTTTTTTTGCGCTCTGTTTTCTGGCGCCGGTACTTTTGATGGCGCTCATATGGGGGAATGTGGGGATTTCCTATGGCGGGAAAGTGACGCCGCTGACTTATGACATGAAAGCGCAGTACATGCCCTTTTATGCCTCCCTGCGCTATATCTTAAGCGGGGAAAAC
>JAMPEB010000019.1 GCA_023665475.1 Lachnoclostridium sp. | reverse complement strand
CGGTTTTGTCAAGATAGCTTACATTAAGCTCATCAGCCTTGTCATAACCGCTCAGTTGGCGCTGGATTATGCTTGAATAGGCAATAAAACTGTCAGCCTCGTCATTATACACAGCCTCGAAGGTATCATGAAAATTATCATATTCCGTTACCGTCGCATCCGGATAATTGGACGGAAGATAGTCCCTTAATCCCAGCGACATTTTGGGCATGGCTAATTTTGAGGTAATATCGCTTGTGTATTCGCCGTGATAAACGATCATCATTCTATCGGTAACAACGGCTTTTGTCTGGAGCAAGCCTTTGCTCTCGGAAAGCCAAGCATCTGAATACATCGGAAATCCTATATCGATCGTATGGTCTTTCAATGCATTTTCCATATCCCAGACATAATCGAAACAAACAGGAATGACTTCTATGTCCGCAAACTCTTCAAGCTGCCGTATAAGCTCGCCCGCAAGTCCGACAGGATTGCCATCATTGTCTTGACCCGAAAACGGAAGATGATAGCGCGTATATCCGAACACCAGAGTTTTTTTCTGAAGCAGCCACTGCTCCTCTTGCTCTGTCAAAGACAAATCGGATGCTTTATTAAAATATTTCTGCTGCAGTTCGATGGTAAATGTCGGAAAAACCGTATCTATTTGTGTCATCGCAGCATCCAATTCATCAAGCAGCCCGGTATCGGATTTCTTGATGGCGAAATATCTGCCATCGTGCAAGCCCATATCCTGCGATGAAAAATTAACCTTGTCTGCAAGGGTGCTGTCTGTTTTAGAGGCTCCCGCCATGATATCAATGTCGCCGCAGGTAAGCATTTGGCATATTTCTTCTTTGCTTCCGTATATATATTCATATTTCCAGCCGGCATACCGTGCCAGCATCTGATAATAATCATATGCATATCCCGATTTGCGCCGGTCTTCGGAAAAGCCGTCTTGAAACGCCGGTTCGCCGTCATCATAATAACCGACGCGTACCGTAGCTGCAGATACAGGCATTGTAAAAAAGGCAATGGCTGTCATCAAACAAAAAATGAAAGAGATTATCTGTAATATAAGTTTTTTCATAATTATACCCCCGCATATCGCAGGATTCTGCCTGCGATACTGCTACCAATAAAGAGTTTTATCCCTCTGGTACTTTGATTCAACAGTATTATGCCATAAACCAAAGCATTTAGCAAGAACAGACATGGGATTTTAAAATTTTTGGTTTTTAATAATTTCCATAAACTTTTCCGATGCTTTTGAAAAAATCTGATATTTCTTCCAGATAACGCTCATAGAGGCTTCCTGTACAGGCGAGAGGGGACGAAAACAAAGGGCGCTGTTACCTGTGGTATTGATAATTTTGTCAAAGCCGACAGCGTAACCCAATCCCTCTTCCACCATTAAAGAAGCATTAAAGAGTAAGTTATAGGTTGCGATGATTTCCAATTCCGTAAGTTCTTTTTTCATCCAGTGTGTAAAAAATCCATCGTGATTTTCCTGTCTGGAAATAATCAGGGGTTTGTCCCACAAATCTTCGGGCATGATAGAATCTTTTGCTGCCAATGAAGAGTCCCCTCGCATCAGTACGCCCCATGTATCTTTATAGGGCAGTGGTATGGAATTATATTTTGTGTGGTCTACGGCGCCAAATACAATTCCGAAATCAATCAATCCTTTGTCTAACTGTTCCAATACATACTCGGCATTTCCGCTGGAGATATGGTAATGTATGCCGGGATAAGTCCGGTAGAGTTCTTTTGCCGCTTTTGCAATAAAACGAACGGAATCGGTTTCTCCTGTTCCTATATAAACATCGCCTGCCACGACCTGATCGGAAAGAGTAATCTCTTTCTCGGTTTTTTGCACCAGATTTAGGATTTCTTCCGCGCGCTTCCGCAGAATCATCCCTTCTTCTGTAAGTGAGATTTTTCTGGAGCCTTTGGTTCCGCGTATGAGAAGTTGTTTCCCAAGTTCTTCTTCCATAGCTTTTATCTGTGTGGAAAGAGTAGGTTGGGAAAGATGCAGGGACTCCGCTGCCCGGACAATACTTTGCTCCCTTGCGACGGCAAGAAAATATTGAAGCACTCGTAGTTCCATATGTAGTCCATCCTTTCGTTTTTTGTATACATGACATTGTATAGCATAACACAAAAACATATAGGTTTCAACTATACAAATGCATTAGATATAAGTATTTGTTATTTTACAATCGCGGTGATACACTGAAGCCAGAATAAGGAGGTTCTCTAATGAAAAAGAGCATATTGATAGCGTTAACTTTGTGGGCGATTTTTTCCCTGACAGGCTGCGGCGATGGTAAAACAGGAGAAGGACAGGATGGACAAAGCAGGGAAAGCGCAGACGCGGACACAGTAACAAGCTCCGCAGACGCGAAAGAAACAAATGTTGTTCTCACGGAAGAAATCATAGAATTGGAGAAAGGTTTTTCTGCTGTCCGTTATGACAAAGATTACGGTTTTGACAAGTTTCTTTCAGAAGGCGGAGCTTCATCGGATAAGGAAGTAGTCAGCTTTCTGACGGAGAATTTGTTATCGGGCATGGATATAGATTTTAACGGAAATTTTTTTGGGTGCAGCACTATTGCGGTTCAGACTTTGGATGGGGAAGCCTTGTTTGGGCGGAATTTTGATTGGAACCGATGTGAGGCTATGGTGGTGTTGTCCTATCCCGAAAACGGGTACGCCTCCATTTCCACAGTCAATCTGGATTTTATCGGCCAGGAAGGTCCGGTGGACATGGCGCTGAAACAGGATGAGATTAAGACGCTCGCCGCATTATATGCGCCTTTGGACGGGATGAATGAAAAAGGTCTTGCGGTGTCGGTCAATATGATTCAGGATTCGGCATCCATTGAACAGGATACGGAGAAACCGGATATTACCACAACTACGGCAATCCGTTTGCTGTTAGACAAGTCGGCGACAGTGGATGAGGCGCTCGAACTTCTTAAACGGTATGATATGCACGCCTCCATGGGGATGATGGTTCATTTTGCTTTGGCGGATGCCACCGGAAAAAGTGTGGCGGTTGAATATATAGAAAATGAGATGGTGGTAACGGAAACACCGATTTTGACAAATTTTTATCTTGCGGAAGGGGAAAAAAACGGAATCGGGACAGCACAATCCCACACGCGTTATGATATTTTGGCGGAACGCCTGAAAGAAAGCAAAGCAATGAGCGTGGAGGATGTTCGTGACGCACTGAGCAGCGTGAGTAAAGGAAATTTTGGGGAGTTTGAATCTACCGAGTGGAGTATTGTTTTTAACCAGACAAAAGGTCAGGCAGTTTATTATCATCGCGAAAATTACGAGCAAGGGTATGCATTCGCATTTGAGTAGAAGAAAGGAGCAGGACGCTTGTGAATACGATAAAAGTATTGTTTGATTTATATAGGCTGAAGAAAAATACGAAAAAATCTGCGGAACAGATGAAAAAGATTCAGGACAGGAAGCTTCGCAAGATGCTCCGCTTTGCATGGGAGCATTCCCGATATTACAGGACAGCTTTTGAAAATGCCGGGATTGAGCGGGAACAGCTTGCTACGCTTCCGCTGTCCGCGTTCCCGACAATTGACAAAGGAGCTCTGTTGGAACATTTTGAGGAATTGATTACCGTACCTGATCTGACGCAGGAGGAAATTCGGAAATTTGATGCGGAAGGAAACAGGGAAGAAAAAACATTCCGAGGCTGTCACATTGTACATTCTTCCGGCAGTACAGGAACCCCGGGATATTTTGTCTATGATGAAACCGCATGGAATAGGATGCTTCTCGGTATTATACGGGGCGCCTTATGGAATATGTCTATGCCGCAGATAGTAAAACTGCTGGCAGGAAAACCGAGGATTGCCTATATTGCCGCTACCGAGGGACGCTACGGCGGGGCAATGGCTGTGGGTGACGGAATAGACGGGGTAGGGGCGGAGCAGATGTATTTGGACATCAACACGCCGCTGGAAAAGTGGGTGGATAATATCCGCGCATTCAAGCCTAATATGATTATCGGTTATCCCTCTGCCATCAAAATCTTGGGGGAGCTTGTGGAAAACGGAGAGATAGAAATGGATGTGATGCGGATAATTTCCTGCGGGGAACCGTTGGGAAGGGGACTGCGCCATTTTCTGGAAACTGTGTTTCATGCGGAGGTCATCAATTTTTATGGCGCCAGTGAATCCCTTGCAATGGGTGTGGAAACAGGAAAGGAAGACGGCATGATTCTGTTTGATGATATGAATGTGATTGAGGTGGAAGGAGATGCCATGTATCTGACATCACTCTATAATTTTACGCAGCCGTTAATTCGTTATAGGATTTCCGACCGTCTGGTCTTAAAAGAGCCGGCCGGAGACAGCCCTTTTAGCAGAGCGGAAATCCTGCTTGGGCGGGACGAGGATATACTCTGGTTTGAAGACGGGAAAGGGAACAGGGATTTCCTGCATCCGCTGGCTGTAGAGGGGTTTTGCATCAAGGGGCTCAGAGATTATCAGTTCCGCAAGATAGGCAGGGCAGCCTTTGAAATTTTGGCGGAAGTTTCGGGTGAAGCAAGGCGGGAATGCGTGCGTGCGGAAATGCAGAAGCAGATGGAAAAAATTCTTACGGAAAAGAAACTGTCTTATGTGCAGTTTTATATACACTTTGTAAAAGAGATTCCGCCGGACTCCGCTACGGGGAAAAAACCGTTGATTCTGGCGGATTATCCGGCAGATATAGAGGAGGCAGTAGTGTGAAGAGATTTTCTAAGGTGTCTGTAAAACGCCACCTAAGAAAATCGAAAGCTTTACACCTGAAAAACGCAAAACCGGCGTTTTTAATTATGTGTCGCTAACCGGAAGGCGGCGGAATGGAGGTTAGTATGAAAGAAGTGTTGCTTTCCGCGAGAGGTTTGTGCAGGCAGTTCTCTCAGGGAACCGGCAGGGAGCAGATTTTAAAAGATATTGATGTGGATATTTATAAAGGTGATTTTACGGTGATTATGGGTTCTTCCGGAGCAGGAAAATCAACATTATTGTATGCCCTGAGCGGTATGGACAGCATTACGGCAGGAAAGGTGCTGTACAAGGGAGAGGAAATCAGCAAGTATAAGGAGCGGCAGATGGCGCTCCTGCGTTCCCATGAATTTGGTTTTGTGTTCCAGCAGACCCACCTTGTCAGCAGCCTAAGCCTGTTTGAAAATGTGGCGGTAGCCGGGTATCTGGATTCGGGAAAAGATGCGAAGGTTGTGTGGCAAAAAGCCGGGGAACTGTTGAAGCGGATGGGGGTAGAAAAGGCAAAAGACCGATTTCCCTCCGAAGTTTCGGGCGGGGAGGCGCAGAGGGCTGCCATCGCAAGAGCAGTTATCAACCACCCGGGACTTTTATTCGCGGATGAACCCACAGGAGCTTTAAACAAGCGGAATACAGAGGAGGTACTCAGTCTTTTGACAGGGCTTTCCGATAACGGACAGAGTATCCTGATGGTGACACATGATACAAAAGCGGCAATTCGCGGAACAAGGATTCTGTATCTGGAAGACGGAAAGATACTGGATGAGTTGTCCATGGGAGTTTACCGGGAAACGGATGCCAAAGAGCGGGAAAAGAAATTAAACGATTGGCTTTCTGATTTGTCCTGGTAAAAGGACAAACCTAAGTTTCGTCCGGGTGGGGCTGCCGGGAAAGGAAATGAAGATGGAGATAAAAACATTATGGCTTGCGGGCAGCAGGCGGCACAGGGGGAGTCTGGCGGGAATTTTTGTCCTGATCCTGCTTTTATCGGTGACACTGGTGACGGTTTTGACAGTATGGAAAAATGCTGGGAGTTATGTACATGATGAGATGGAGAGACTTGGATTCGGAAAAATCACCGCATGGGTTTCCGGTGTTCCCGACATACAAAAGCTGGCAGACGGGCTCACTGCCCTTCCGGAAGTGGAGCGGACAGGTACACAACAGATTATCTTTGCGGAGTACGAAGTAAACGGGCAGAAATCGGATAGCGAAGGTCAGCTTGTAACCTATGAGCCGGATCAATACCCGTATAAAATCTTTTCGGAGAACGCTGAAATCGGACAGGGAGAAATTTATGTTTCACCGTCCATGCAGTCCATGTTCGGTGTGAAGATTGGGGATGAGATCAGCTTTCGCATTACGCGGAACAGCGTAATGAAATCCTTTGTTGTAAAAGGTTGGTTTGAGGACCCCTTTATGGGCAGTTCCATGATTGGGATGAAAAGTTTTCTCATTTGTGAGCAGGACCATGAAGAAATTGCCCAGATGATTGCGGGGTCAGGTATTGACGGTCTTGCCCGTGACGGATATATGGTGCATATTTTTCAGAGCAGCGATGAATTGAGCGCAGCGGAATTTAATGCGGTCATAAATAATGGTACGGAACTTTTGCAGTATGGGGAATTTACACACTCGGACAGTGCGATTTCCGGTTTTATGCTGACTTTACAAAATGTGTTTACCGGTCTTTTGCTGGCATTTTCTCTTATTCTTGCAGCGGTATCCCTGATTGTAATGGGTCATGGTATAGTTAGCGCTATGGAGCAGGATATAGTGGATACGGGGATTTTGAAGACTATCGGATTTACAACGAAGAAACTGCAGAAGGTACAAATTATCCTCTTCCTTTCTCCGGTTTTATGGGGTATGATTTTGGGAAGTTTGTTGGCAGTTCCCGCAGCACAGATTGTCTGCCGTATGACACTGACCGCCACCGGTCTGTTAATGCCCTCCAAAATCCCCATGGGACTTTGTGTCTTGGTTTTGTTTGCGGTTTTTTTGGTATTATTTGGATTTGTGTATCTGAAAACTGCGGGGATAGAAAAGATTACCCCTATGAGGGCAATCCGAAGGCAGACAGGCAAAGAGGCGGTGAAGGAAATAAGTTCACCTCTTTTCCGAAAAGGGCTGGGATTCTGGATGGCGCTGCGGCAGCTTACAATAGGAAGACGGCGTTATATGGGAGTCTGTCTTGTGGCAATGCTGCTTGTATTTTTTGCATCCTTGATCGGACGGCTCTCGTTCTGGCTCGGACCCAATGGAGAGGGGTTGATGGATGCTTTTAACCCCTCTGATCTACACATTGCCGCCCAGCCTTTTGGAAGGGCGACAAATGAGGATGTGGAAGGGCTGATTAGGTCCCATACGGGGATTACGGATCAATATATGCTTGCCATGCCGGGAGTGACTGTGGAAGGTGTGGACTATACAGCGAATGTCATTACACAGCCGGAACGGTTTCATATGCTGAAAGGAAGAACCTGTGCCGGTGAGGATGAAATTGTGCTGACAGAGTTTGTGGCGGCAGATTTGGATGTGGGAATCGGTGATACGGTTCGGGTCAGTGGAGAGCTGGGTACTTCTGAATATAAAGTTTCCGGAATTTATCAATGTGCCAATGATATGGGCGCCAATGTGGGGTTAAGTCGAGGCGGGTATCAGAAAATAGGGCGTGAAACCTCTAATATGTGGTGTGTGCACTACTTCTTGGAGGATACGGAAAAACAGGCAGAGGTGATGCAGGCATTGGAAGATACTTTTGGCGGGGATGTGTACCTTCACGAGAATTCATGGCCCGGACTATATGGTATTCTCTCCGCCATGGAGCTTTTAATGTATTTTATGTATGGGATTGTGGCGGTAGTAGTGCTGGTGGTGATATTACTGACAGGGAGCAAGCTGCTTATCGTGGAACAGAAAGACTTAGGGATATATAAAACCCTCGGCTTTACAACGGCAAGGCTCAGAGTTTCCTTTGTACTGCGGTTCGGGATTGTCTCTTCGGTTGGGGCGGCAGCGGGCATACTCTTCAGTGAAATATTGACAGACCCACTTGTGGCAGAGCTTCTTAAGATGTTTGGCATCAGCAATTTTTCATCCCATATGACATTATCCAACAGCCTGCTCCCGGCAGCGGCAGTGATTGGGCTTTCCGTTATTTTCGCATGGATGGCGGCAGGAAGGATAAAAAGATGCAGACTGGTTACTTTGATTACAGAGTAAAAACAAATAGGTTTTATCTATAGATACGCATTGAATATAAGTATTTGCTATTTGCGGTGATGTGGATTATATTAGAATCAAAGTTTGGGGTAACTTTAGAAACCGAAAAACGCAAAAAGCGTTTTCATCGTTATTTTTGCCGCCGAAGGCGGCGGAATGGAGGATATTATGAAAAAAAGGTTATGTATCATATTAAATTTGGCGCTGGTTTCAGGAATGCTGCTAGTCGGCTGTGGCAATTCGTCACAGGATGATAGTTCATCTGATAATCCTGTTATTTCTGCAAGGGACAATTCATCCAAGAGCAGCAATATTTCCGATTTACCTTCAGAAGATGCTTCATCCGAGAGCAGCTTGGTGCCTGATGAAAAAGAATCTTCCCGGCAGGCGGCAGAGCTGACAGCCCGGTTTGGGTATGAAGGGAAGTCCTTTACCCTGTACCTTTACGACAATGATACGGCAGCAGCGATTGCAAGGCATGTGGGAAGCAGCGATTGGAATTTGCCCATCTACCATTATGATGACTTTGAGAATTGGGAAGTTATGCAATATTATGATATCCCCAGCCGTTATGAGATACCTTCCGCACCGGAAAAGATCATATCGGAAAAGGCAGGAGAAGTGTATTATTCCGACCCCAATCGTATCATTCTGTTCTATCACGATGCGGAAGTTTCGGCAGAGTACACACCGGTAGGGTATTTTGATGCTACGGAAGAATTTGTGGATGCGGTTGAAAACAATCCGGTGCTGGAAGGGTGGGGAAATAAAATCATCAGTATCAGCGACGGGGAATAGAAAGACAAAGAGAAAGGGCGGCGAGCAAAGGGTGTTGGCACAGGCAATAGGCTACAATTCGGAGGAAGATGTAATCCAGAACTTAAAAGATGCCGGATGTGACCGGAAAACAATTGAGTGTTTTATGAAATGCATGAATCAGGACGACTTGAACGGTCAGCTACGGCTGATGGAGGAACATAGAAAATGTATTTTGGACAGAGTGCACAAAGAAGAAAAACAGATAGATTGTCTGGACTATCTGGTTTATCAGATTGGTCGCAGCAGGGCAGGTAAGTGTGAAGATTGAAAATTCCCACTGATTAAAATGCCGCTTGCGCGGCGGAATGAAAGGAAAGATGAAAAGATTTGGGTGGTTGTGCCTGCTGCGCAAGCATGACGGAAAAGTTGAGGAAAGGAAGGGTTATAAAAATGAAAGTGATTGAAAATCAGACTTTTGATATGGAAAGAGCGCTTTATGGAAGTAACGGGGTGGTTGTGAAAAACTGTTTCTTTGACGGTCCGGCCGACGGGGAGAGTGCATTTAAGGAGGGGCAGAATATAGAAACTGAACATTGCTTTTTCAATCTGCGTTATCCGTTCTGGCACGACCACGGCTTAATCATTAAGGATTCGGAAATGACAGAATTGTGTCGGGCGGCGCTGTGGTATTCCGACCATATTAAAATTACGGATACAAAGATGCATGGAATCAAGGCGCTTCGGGAGTGCAGCAATGTTATTATCGAAAACTGCGACATCATTTCTCCGGAGTTCGGCTGGTCGGTGAACAAGATAGAGATGCGGCATAGTACGGCGCAGAGCGAGTATTTTATGATGCGCTCCGAAAATCTGCATTTTGAGGATGTGCAGTTTAAGGGCAAATATTCTTTCCAATATATTCGCAACGCTACATTTGAAAATTGTGATTTTGACACAAAAGACGCGTTCTGGCATTCTGAAAATGTAACGGTGAAAAACAGCATAGTTAAGGGGGAATATCTGGCATGGTACTCTGACGGACTGACGCTGATAAATTGTAAAATTATCGGGACACAGCCGTTGTGCTATTGCAAAAACTTGAAGCTGATTGACTGTGAAATGATTGATACCGATCTTGCCTTTGAAAAATCCCAGGTTGAGGCAGTCGTTACAACCCCTGTCATCAGCATTAAGAATCCCTTATCCGGGCAGATTTGCGTACCGGAAGTAGAAGAAATCATCATGGATGATGAAAATGCAAAAGGAGAGATCATCCTTAATGGGCCGGGGAATTGCAATGCGGCAAAAAAGTGTGATTGTGCTTAAAAGTATTCTGCTAAAAGGAGTTTATCAGGATGAAGAGATATATAGCGGCAATTTTAACTTTGCTTTTACCGCTTACCGTTTCGGCTTGCGGGAATAGCACGAACAGCGAAGAAAATCACAGCATAGTGCAGAATATGGAAACCCTTCATGGGGAGAGCGGCTTTGAAGAGGAAGCCGAGCCGGAGATGGAATCGGTTAGTATAGCGGAAACGGAGGAAGATGCAGTGACAGCGAATCAAATGAACATAAAAGTAGGCGAAGTTATACTGACGGCGGTTTTGGAGGACAATGAAGCTGCAGAAGCTTTAAAGAAACTTCTGGCTGACGGTCCGCTGACAATATCTGCCTCTAACTATGGCGGATTTGAAAAAGTATGTTCTCTGGGAAGCAGTCTTCCCACAAATGACAGCCGGACGACGACTCATGCCGGAGATATCTGCCTGTACAATGGCAGCCAGATTGTTATTTTCTACGGTTCCAATTCATGGGCATATACAAGGCTCGGTAAAGTGTCAGATATGGAGGAATCAGAGTTGGAAGAAATTCTGAGCGGAGAAGAAACCCAGATAACCCTTTCCCTTCCATAATTATAAATCATTTAATATCCTTGATGATTTCCTTGTTCATATTCCGCAAAAAGCTCCAGACAGCGGGTTCTGTCCAACTCCGTAAGGGTCAAATCTTTACTCTGCCCGCGGAGATAGTCATAGAATTTGCTGTCACGAAATCCGATATCTTCCGTGTCTTTGATATTGCATCCATAATAGACCTGTCGGATATTGGACCAGAGGATTGCGCCAAGGCACATGGGGCAGGGTTCCGCAGTGGTATAGAGGTCACAGCCCGACAAATCGTGGGTTTCCAGAGTACGGCAGGCGTCCCGGATGGCTTCCATCTCTCCGTGACAGGTGGCATCCTTTTTCAACAGGACACAATTATGTCCCCGTCCTACGATTTTTCCGTCCGAAACTACTACGGAACCGAAAGGTCCCCCGTGATGATTGGCGATTCCTTCCGAAGCTTCGCGAAGCGCTTCGGACATAAATTTCATCTTTTCATTCATTACCGCACCTCTTTTTCTATCAGGAACAACACCCTTATTATAACAAATACCATCTTCCGCTGCAATGAAGAATGTTCGTCATGCTAAAAACAGTAGACATTTTATTTTGGGATTACTATAATAATACTACGATATATGGTTCGTATATTGTAAATAATTTTGTTTACATGGTATGGCGAAAAGGATTCAGGGTATGATGAAAATTTTTATTGTGGAAGATGACGAGGCGCTTTTGAAGGAGATTGCCGGATATCTTAACAAGTGGGGCTATGAGACTCTGCAGGCGGAGAATTTTGCCGATATTGCGGGGGAAGCACTTTCCTTAAACCCCGACTTGATTTTAATGGATGTGAATCTGCCGAATTTTGACGGTTTTTATTGGTGTGCGCAAATCAGGCAGATTTCCACGGTACCGGTCATTTTTATCAGCAGCCGGAATGATGATAAAGATAAGATTATGGGAGTTGCCTGGGGCGGAGACGACTATGTGGACAAGCCCTTCCGGCTGGAGCTTTTGAAGGCAAAGATAGAAGCGCTTCTGCGCAGGACTTATCATTATAGGGAGAAAAAGGAAATTTACCTCTGGGGAGAGCTTCATTTTGACTGTACTTCCCAAATAATGTTTGTGGGAGACAAGGAAGTGGAGCTGACAAAATCCGAGAGGAAAATTTTGTCAAAATTAATGGCACAGCGTCCCGGCATTGTCACAAGGGAAGAGTTGATGCAGGAATTGTGGAGTACGGATGAATTTATCTCGGACGGAACGCTCACTACGCTAATCTCCCGTCTCCGCGCCAAGCTTAAGGACGCGGCAGGGGAAGAAATCATCTGTACCAAGAAAGGAGTGGGATATTCCATACCATGAAATATGTAAAGGCATATTGGAGAAAAAGGGCAGGGACAATTTTGCTTGTTATCTGCCTGCTTTTATTTTTTCATCTTTATTACGGACTGCTGGTTTCTGATATTTCCGTCAAGTATGAAGTCTATTTCGATTTATTGCTGGCTGTGGCTCTCTTGTTCCTTTTGGGAATCGATTTTATGCGGTTAAAAAAATGGGAGCGGGAGAAGGAGGAAGCGTTGTCGCTGGAAGATGTGATTTTTATGGAATTGTCGTCTTTTGAAAATCGGGATATTGCGCTGCATGATGTGGAAGTCCTGAAAAAGCGGCTGGCGGAGCGCGGGCAGGAAAACCGTGACCTGCAGGATTATGTGGCAAAGTGGTGCCATGAAATCAAAATTCCGCTGGCAGCAGCATTTTTGATGGATGAGGAAATCCCGGACGCCCGGCAGCGGGGGGAATTGCGGGGACAGTTGGAAAGAATCAGCAGACAGGTCAATTCCATGCTTCTGGGATGCAGGCTTTCGGGGGAGTGGCTGGATTTACAGATCAAGGCAGTAAGCTTGTCGGATTGTGTGAAAACTGCCGTCAAAAATAACAGCTTTTTCCTGATACAAAAAAAGTTTACTCTGGATATCCGCGTAGGGGACGAGAAGGTACACACGGACCCATCGTGGCTGGTTTATATTTTGGATCAGCTTTTTTCAAATGCCATTAAATATGCTCTGGAAGACCCCCGCCTGATCATCCGGTCCGAAAGCGCTGGGGATGCGGTGATACTTTCTGTAGAAGACCGCGGAGAGGGAATCGCGGTAGAAGATATCCGCCGGGTATTTGAAAAAGGATTTACCGGAAGCAGCCACCATAACGGGAAATATAAATCCACCGGCATGGGATTATATATGGTGTCCAAAATTATAGAAAAGCTGGAACATGAAATTCATATAGAAAGCGAACAGGGAAAATATACAAGGGTCAGTATATCGTTCATAGAGCCAACCTTACAAAAACTGTAAGAAATCTTCTTTGTTTTGTAAGGAAGGCGTAAGGATTTTTTTACACAGACCCGCTACAATATTTTATAAAGCAACAACACAGAAGGGAGTAATAAAGATGAAAAAAGTAGTTGAGGTAGCGGGACTGCAAAAGAGTTACGGAAGCCGCGGTTTTACGGCAACGGTTTTGAAGGGGATTGACTTTTGCATTTATGAAAATGATTTTATCGCTATTATGGGGCCTTCCGGCTCCGGCAAAACCACCTTGTTAAATATTTTGTCCACCATAGATAAAGCGTCTTCGGGGAGCGTTTGCATGGACGGAAAAGATATCACGCATATTTCCAACAAGGAACTTTCCAAACTGCGCAGGGATAAAATAGGATTTATTTTTCAGGATTACAATTTGCTGGATACGATGACCCTGCAGGATAATATTGCGCTGCCCCTTTCCCTAAACGGGGTTTCCGGCAAAACCTGTATAGAAAAAAGCGAAGAGCTGGCGAAAAGATTCCGGCTGGAAAATCACTTAAAGAAATATCCTTATCAGTTGTCGGGAGGACAGAAGCAGCGGGGAGCCATCTGCCGTGCGCTGATTACAAATCCGCAGATTATTTTTGCGGATGAGCCTACGGGGGCGTTGGATTCCAAGGCGGGCAGGGAATTGTTGGAATGTCTTTCAAATGTAAACAAAAACGGACAGGCTACTATTTTGATGGTCACACACGACCCGTTTTGTGCTTCTTATGCAAAGGATGTATTCTTCCTGAGCGACGGTTCTTTTAAATGTAAAATCAGCCGCGGTGAGAACCGTAAGGAATTTTATGACCGCATCATCCAAGTGGAGACATCCATGGGAGGTGACTTTTTATGCGAATGAGCAGACTGGCGTTTCTGAATTTTAAAGGCAGTGCAAAAAACTTTCTGTCGCTGATTTTTTCACTGGCGTTTACCATAGTGGTTTTCCTGAATTTTCAAAATATTATTTATTCTGATACTTTGGTGCAGATAGGGCAGCGCAACAAGGAATATGCGGATATCATTATCCGGGTGCTCTGCTTTGTGATGGGTGTGTTTTCGTTTTTTTATATCTGGTACGCCACCAATGTCTTTTTGACCAAGCGAAAAAAGGAAATCGGCATTTACATTTTTATGGGGCTTTCCAATGATAAAATCGGAAAAATGTATATGATAGAAACTTCGTTAATCGGCATTATCGCTTTGGCGTTGGGACTTATTTTCGGCAGTCTGGTGGAAGGGTTGTTTCAGATGATATTATTGGCGGTGGCGGAGATTCCCGTTGAAGCCCGCTTTTGGGTATCGCCGAAGCCGGTTTTGATTACCGGTGTAGTATACCTGATCATCTATGGCATTTTTGTGTGGAAGGGTTATTTAAATATTGCGGGAAGCAGTGTGCTGGACATGGTTTCCGCAGCGAGGCAGAATGAATATGTGAAGCAGAATTCCTTTCTCCTTTTTTTGAAAACCGTTCTGGGATGCGGAGTGCTGGGGACCGGTTTTTATCTGTCAACCAAAGCGAACCAACAGACATTTATGGCATATATTTTAGGCGCGGTGGTTTTGGTGACGCTGGGGGTTTACCTGATGTTCGGAGGACTGCTGCCCTTTGTGTTCCAGCGGCTTGCCAAAAACAAAATTTTTTTATATCGGAAACAGAGGAATTTATGGGTTAATCAGATGATTTTCCGCATGAAGAAAAATTACCGCACTTATGCCATGGTCAGTGTGTTGGCGCTTTCCGGCGTAACGGCTCTGGCAGCGGGCTTTGCCGTGAAAAACAGATATGATAACATGAGGCTGTTTGATAATTTTTATACTTTCCAACTTATCACCGATCAGGAAAATCTCGGAAATCCCGCGGAGGCAGTAATATTGGAGAACACCGATATTTCCTGCAAAACACAGATTGCGGGAGTGCAGCTTACGCCGCAGGAGGGAGACAGCGAATGGGGAACAAAGGGATATTTTATGTTTTCCTATTCCGAAATGAAAGAGCTTGCGGGGGCGGCAGGGCTAGATTTTACCTTTTCGGAGCCTGCGGAAAATGAAGTGGTTCAGTTAAGTAATATGCCGCTAATGTCCTTTATCGGCTATGAAAAAAATGAGGAGATAGTCATTGCCGGAAGGCGTTATGAGCGGATTTTGACTGTACGGCAGCCTTATCTCGGATATTTGCAGCAAATGGGAGGAGCGGCATTTTATGTGGTCAATGATGCCGTGTATGAAAGATGGCTGGCCGAGGGACAGGAAATCATATATGCTTTTAATTATCGAATTTCGGAGCCGGAGGACTTTGTTAAGACAAGAGATGCCTTTCGCTTATTTGCAAATGAAAATAATCAGGGGGAAAATTATGCGGGCAGTATTACCATAGACCCGTCTCAGGATGACATTGTGTGGGTGAAAGTGCTGTATGCCCTCTGCGGTTTTGTGTTTGCGGTATTTATCATGGCGAGCGGCTGCATTATGTTGATGAAAACCTATAATGATTCCACCGAGGAAAAAGAGCGGTACGGGGTTATGAAAAAATTGGGATTAAGCGAAGATGCGCTGAAAAAGTCCATTGCCTGTGAGCTGGGAGCGGCATACGGACTTCCCTTTACGGTGATGGCAATTTCTTCCTATTTTTCTGTCAAAGCTCTTGCAAGCACTATGCTTGTCAGTCTCTTTTCGGTAAATGTGGTAAGTGTTTTGATTATATTGGCAATATTTATTGTGTTTTATCTGTTTTCCCTGTTGGCGTACTGGAAGAATTTATCTTAGGCAGTTGCGGGACTCGGATTTTGGCAAAGTGTCGTTCGTGCAAAACATACACTTTGTGTATGTTGCACATTCTATCGCAGACACGCTCTTGCTCCGTGAAAAACGCAGTGGTACATAAGATGCTAAAATACGGCATCCAAGTACCAGCGTTTTTCAAGGGTCTGCTTGTGGAACATGCAATGCTTATGCAATAAGCATTTGTGCCCTAACTCGTTTTACGAAAGCAAGAATTTCGCAATCACCCGAAAAGGTTACATCAACGAGAAGCATTTTTCAGTGTAATGGGAATTTCATAGAGCACCTCATAGCTGTCGTCTGTAACATAACCGTAGGAGTCTGCTTCCAGACCGCTGCGGATTACCTTCAGGGTCAGCTGTGTACCCATGGTCACCGGCTTGGTAAACCAATAGCCCACGGCATCGTGATCTTCATAAGGATAAACCGTATAGTCATTACCCAGTTCATCGGACAGGACAAATTCATATTCATCCCCGTCATGCCCGATGGTATCGCAGTCGATAAACATGGTCACATACAGAGCGGATTCCTGAATGGCGTTTAAGCGGATTTTGTGTTCACCCCATTCATAAGTTTTATTGAGCTGAAAACTTTTGCCGGTAAAACAGGTTTCCGGAGTAAAGGTACTGACAAAACCGTCCCCATCCTCTGCATAGAGCAGCCGGACGGTCAGTTCCCTGCCCAATAATTCTCCGCCGTTTATTTTTCCCAAGTCGATGCAATAAATATTGGTCAATGTCATGGCGTCTTCGTCTTCATCGGCTAAATAAAGCTGTGTGTGCAGACCGTCGGTGTATTCCGACTGACAGATGACGGTTTCTCCTTCTGTAATGTAAAAGAACCAAGGCAGGAAGTATGTGTGGAAAGAACCGTTTTGAGCCTCTTCGAGACCGCTGTAATCGAAAGTATAACTTAACAGCAGATAATGGTCTTCCACGACGGCGCTGTTGAGTGTAGCGCATACCCCGTCGCATTCCTGTGTGTCCTTTATGGGAACGGCGTATTTGGCTTCAATGTCGCTAAAATTTTGAATGACGCTTCGGTTTTCGGTCATAAGGTTTTGTAAAAAATGACCGATTGCGGGAGCGACTGCCGCAAAGCTGACCATTCCAAAGAGCATTACCATGGCGGCGGCTAATACAAAACTGAGCCGCATTTTTGTATGTCCGGACCGATGTGTTTTCGGTTGTGCATCTATGTATTCCCGGATGTAGCATTCATCCACATCCCCCATCAGGTCTAACAGTTGTTCCCGGGTTGTCATACTCATATAAAAATGCCTCCTTGTTCAAGTTTTTCCTTCAATTTTTTCCGCATTCTGGAAAGGCGAATCTGAATGGTGTTTTTTGTCACGGAATTGCTTTTTGCCAAAGATTCCATGGATTCCAAAGCAAAGTAACGGCCTATAAAAATTTGTCGGTCTTTAGCAGGCAATTCGGCAAGAAAGTTGTTTAAGGCTTCCCTTATTTCGTCCGTGTCCTCGCTTAATGCGGCATTTGCGGGAATGCAGTCCGCCAATTCGTCCAAAGCTACCAGATAAACGCCCCCGCCGCGCTTCTTTGCTGTCAGGTAGCGGATGCGGTCCACCGCCCGCCTTCTGGTCAGCGTGACAGCATAGGTCGCAATCGATGAGGGATGCTTTGGGGGAACGGTATTCCATATGTCCAGCAGGACATCATTCACACATTCCTCGATATCCTGTGCCGAGGAAAGGATATGCCCTGCAAAATGCTTTAATAATCTGCCGTATCTGCGTAGAATTTCATCCAAGGCGGATTCCCTGCGCGCTAAAAGCAGTGAAACAATTTCGGTATCTTCCATAAGCTTTTCCAATTCTCCTTTTTATTTCTTTCGTTTCCGGGTATTGCCGTTTTCAAAGCGTTCTTCTTTTCATTATATCACCATGCCTTTCCGTAATCTGCAAATTTGTGCTTTTCTGTCTTGTATGCATCTGCAAATGCTGTTTCATCTGTTAAATCGCAAAAAGAGAGCCATACTTTCATAAAATGAAAAAATTTTTGCAGGAACCGCACTTTTTATAGTCTTTGTTCGTTATACATTGTATAATCGCAGATAGATTATCGGATGCTTGCGGAAAGGAGGTTTCCCTAAGATGTCCATGGATATGGAAGAGCAGTATGACAAAATATATCGTTATTGTTATTTCAGGCTGCAAAACAGACAGACAGCGGAAGACATTACGCAGGAAACCTTTCTTCGCTATTTTGAAGCCTATTCAAGTATGAAGGGTGAGGCAGCTCTAAAATACTTATACACCATCGCGCGGAATCTCTGCATAGACGAATATAGGAAACACCCCAGAGAATCCCAAAAAACGGAGCGGATGCAGGATAAATTTCTGCAGGAATCACGAGGCGCTTCCAAGGAAAACGGATTCTTGGAGGAAGCAGTTGTCACAAGCCTTGCGGTTCAGTCGGCATTGTCCCACTTGGAAAAAGAGGAGCAGGAGTTATTGCTTCTGCGGTATGTGAACGAAGTGCCTGTTTCTGCCATCGCAAAGGCATTCCGCATTTCCCGATTTGCCGCGTACCGCAGGATAGGCGCAGCATTGAAAAAATTAAAGGAAAAGCTTGGGAAGGAGGGATTCGATTGAAAAATAAGTTCGGTAGCATATTTTTAATTGGCAATTTGAGTCAGAGCCCCAAATATGCCTTGATTGCAGAGGAGAGAATCGCAGCAAGCGGCTCTGACATGGAGGATTAGTATGAATTGGAAACTAAGAGAGGAATTAAAAAATGCGTTTGAAGCGCCGGAGCCGCTTCACAAAAAAGAATTTGTAAAACACCTGCCGCAGCCCAAGATAGGGATGCTTACCTTCATTTTTATACAGATTGGCTATATCCGTAAATGGGTCTGGGTGGTGTCAGCCTTTATCTTCGCCGTTTCGCTGTTTGGCGCGGTGCTGCTTTCCAAGGATATGCTGTGGAGCATTGCGGCGTTCACGCCGCTTCTGGCACTGGCTGTTGTTTCGGAGAGCGGGCGTTCGGAAAGCTATGGAATGGCGGAGCTGGAAATGGCGACAAGGTTTTCCTTAAGGAGCGTTCTCCTTGCCCGGTTAGGGATTCTTGGGATGGAAAATCTGCTGCTCATGGGACTGCTGCTGCCTTTGGGGTTGTGGAATAGTTTGTTGCAACCCATACAGGCAGGCGTTTATATACTGGTGCCGTATCTGCTGACCACATGGGCAGGGTTGTGGATTGTCTGCAAATACAGGAATCGGGAAGCTGTGTATTTCTGCGGCGGCATTGCGGCTTGTGTCAGCGTTTCCGGCATATTCTGCCACATGGAAATTCCGTTGATTTACCATGAAAATTATTTCGCGTGGTGGTGTCTGGCGGCGGCAGCATTTATGGTGGGAATCGCGAAGCAATTTATTGATATGATAAAGCAAACTGAGTTGGCGTGAAGAGGTGGCTGCCCAACTCGGTTTACAAAAGGTGGAGTTTCGCGACTACCTAACTAGCATAAAGAAGGAGGTTACTATGGAGCTTGTAATAGACCGTGTATCAAAACAGTATAAAAACCGCATTGCTGTGGACCGGGTTTCCGTAAAGCTGCAGAGGGGAGTGTATGGGTTATTGGGCGCAAACGGCGCCGGAAAAACTACGCTTATGCGGGTCATCTGCGGCATTTTAAAGCCCACCAGCGGCACCGTCACCTTTGACGGCATGGATGTGGGCGAGGAAGCGTACCGTGCCATCCTTGGATATCTGCCTCAGGATTTCGGGTATTATCCGGAATTTAGCGCATTGGATTTTCTTTTGTATATGGCAGCGTTAAAGGGAATCCCAAAGGCGCAGGCAAGGCGCAGGGCACAAGAGCTGCTTGAGCTAGTGTCTCTGCAGGATGTGTGCCGCAAAAAAATCAAAACCTTTTCGGGGGGCATGAAGCAGAGGCTGGGGATTGCGCAGGCATTATTAAATGAGCCCAAGCTGTTGATTTTAGACGAGCCCACCGCGGGGTTAGATCCCAAGGAGAGGGTGCGTTTTCGGAATTTAATCGAGAGTCTTGGGAAGGAGAGCATTGTCATACTGTCCACCCATATCGTTTCGGATGTGGAGCATATTGCCAAGGAAATCCTTTTGATGAAAAACGGGCAGTTGATTTACCAAGGGGAATGGGACAGCGAAAAAGGGGATTTGGAGGAATTTTATTTACAGCAGTTTTCATAAATTCATTGTTTGTGCCGCTTGTGCGGCGGAATGAGAGGTAAACATGAGTCATTTTAAAACCCTTTACTTATATGAGATGAAAAAAATCATGAAGCGCAAGCTTATGTGGATTACATTACTTATCTGTCTGGTGGTGCTGGGCATGGTGGTGACATCCAGCCTTTTTGGAACCTATTGGGTGGATGGGAAGGAGGTTGACACGCATTACCATATGTATCAGGTGGACATGGCGTATCGGAAAGCCTTGTCCGGGCGGGCAGTGAATCAGGAGCTGCTTCAGGAAACCATGGAAGCCTATGGGAAAATTCCCAGAGAAGAAGCGCGCTATACCTTGACGGAGGAGTATCAGACTTATGCCCGTCCCTACAGTGAGATTTTTAATCTCATCAGAAATTTTCTGGGGAGGAATACGGACGATATATGGGATTGGAGTCCCAATGAGGAAGAATTTTATGCTGCGAGGCTTGAGCAGTTAGAAGCAAATTGGCGCACCATGCGGCTTTCGGAATCGGAAAAAGAATTTTGGAGGAAAAAGGAAGCGCAAATCCAGAAGCCTATCACTTGTTTTTATCAAGATGGCTATATCCATGCGCTTTATACCTTGAATACAGCCGGGATATGCATGCTTTTGTTTGTTGCCATTTCTTTGTCCAATCTCTTTGCGGAGGAGCATGTGCGAAGGACCGACCAGATGATACTTTCCAGCGCAAAAGGGAAAACCCTTGCTTTTTGGGCAAAGATATCAGCCGGAATCAGTGTTGCCATGCTGGGAGCTGCTTTGATGGCAGTGGTTGTTATGGGGCTTGCATTGGGAATTTTCGGGGCAGCAGGCTTTCAGGCAGTTTTGCAGTTTTGCTATTTTGACTATTCGTATCCCTTGACGGTTGGGCAGGCATGTCTGCTGGCTTATGGCATTTTTATTCTGGCAGCTATTGTGCAGGCAGTGTTTGTGATGGTTTTATCAGAGGCGCTCCACAATAATCTGGCGACATTGGCTGTCGCTACCGTTCTTATCATTGCCGGAGGGGTGTTTGGTATTCCGGCGCAGTACCGTGTGCCTTCCCAAATCTGGAACTCTCTGCCCATAACCTATTTAAACATACAGAATATTTTTGATGAGAGGACGATTCCCATATTCGGGCACTGTTTTGCTTCATGGCAGATTGTGCCGGTTATTTATATACTCTGCAGTGCGGTGATTGCTGTGATAGGCAGGCGGATTTATTTGGAGTATCAGGTTACGGGGAGGTGAGGAAGGCAGCATTTGACTGAAAAAAGAATATGTGTTATTATAAACGCATAAAATAGCAACCAAATTAGAAACATAATAACACATGGTAAAAGTATATGAAAAAACAAGGATATAGGGATATTTTAATGCAATATATTAATGAGCAGGAGCCGGAACAGCCGATTCTGACAAATCAAGCCGCAAAATATGTAACAGAGCAGACAGGCTGGGACCAGACAGCGGTTAAAAAGGCGGTAAATGTTAATATGGCGCGGCTGGAAAAGGCAGGCTGCATTGTCAGAATAACGAAAGGCATTTACTGCAGGAGGATAAAAACGGCTTTTGGTTATTATACCCCGGATAAAGAAACTTTATTTTGCAGGCGGCTTTTGTTTGATGAGGGCAATGTAATTGGATATGAAACGGGATTGCCTGTTCTCAACCAAATGGGGCTTATTTCTCAGGCGCCAAATCATAGATGTATTGCAACAAATCTGCATACCAGCAAAATTCCACCGGACATTAGGATTGAAGTGAGAAAACCTACAGTGCAGATAAGTGCTGCCAATTATCGATACCTTCAATTATTGGATGCGATACAAAATTTAAACAACGCACCTATTGATGCAGCAAATCCGGAAAAGGTGATAAAAGCCGCTGCCGAAAGCTTAAGTTTAAATGCAGATATGCTTATTTTGACAGCAAGGAAATATTATAGCCAAAAGACATTAATACGCACGATAGACATTATTTTGGGGGCATAAGTATGAAGCTGCACACGGATAAATATGCGTTTTTGAATATTATTAATTTAATCTATGAAGCAAGTGGTATCAGACAGGATATTTTGGAAAAAGATTATTATGTTACCCTGCTGCTGCAGGAGCTTTCGGAAAAACAAAAGGAAATACCGGCTTATTTTAAGGGAGGGACTGCTTTATATAAGGCGCAGAGAAGCATCCGCCGTTTTTCGGAAGATATAGATCTTACGGTTTGTATTGATAATTGCAATAACAGTCAGGCGAAGAAACGGCTGGAACTAGCCACAAAAAAGTATCTATCCCTGCAAAGGACTACAAGGAAAGAACTGGAAGATGACAGAAAAGGGAGCATTACTGCGGTTTATGATTACATCCCTGTAACGGCAATAGATACGAAAGATCCGCTTCAGCGGTTTGGTTATGTCAAGATAGAAGGGACTTCTTTTACGGTTAGTGAGCCTTTTTCTATGTTGGAAATAGAACCTATCCTTTATACCTATGCCACGGATGAGCAAAGGGATATTCTGCGGGAGCAGTTTGAAGTGGTGCCTTTTGACATCCAGACAATTAAGCTGGAACGCATCTTTGCAGATAAGATATTTGCGGCTGAATTTTACTATGAGCGTAAAATGTATTTTGATGTGGCAAAGCATATTTATGATGTGAGTGTAATGCTGGATATGCCTCAGATTCAAGACATGGTTAAAGACAGCTCCATGTTCCTTAAGATGCTTGGATACAAGCGCATGGAGGAAACAAGGCGTATAGGAAGCAGCCTCGCGGATAAAAAATATGCTGACTTTACAATATTTGACGGGCTTGAGGACTCATATGATTTACAAAATGCCTATCAGGATATGCAAAAGAATTATATTTTTACCAAGGAAGATATTCTGTCATTTGAATATGTTGGAAATCAGTGGACAAAATTAGAGAAAATTTTGAGGGAGCTGGATTGACAAACCGGCAGAAATCAATACGAACAACGAATCCCCCGTTGCGCAAACGGAGGATTTTCGTTTTGTTGATTTATTTTATTTTTGCTGTGTAAATTACTCTGCGCTCATGTCGGTCTTGAGCTTTTCGATGCTTGCGTAGTTGTAGTTTTTGCCCTTGAATGAGATGACGATGCTATGACTGCAGCCGTCAAACGCCTTATCGTCAATGCCCGTAACGGTGTCGGGAAGTTCAAGCTTTGTCACATTGGGATTTACCTTCATAAGCACATTGTCTGTGATGATGCAATCCTCATCGCCAAATTCGGCGGTAATGGCGTTCTGCGCTATGGTTTCACGCAATTTGTTGCAATCGTTAGACCCCTTGTAAGCAGTGCCTTTATATACCAACTCTATCTTATTATAATCGAATGCATATGCGCCCAGCTCTGTCACACTGTCGGGGAGGGTTGCATGTGTAACCTTGGAATTTGGGTAAAATGCCAAATCAACGATTTTTTTCACTCCGTCGGGTATCGTTATGTCGCCCTCGCACTCCAGCCCCTTATACAAAACATCTCCAATGATGAAAAAGTCAGGGTTTTCTGCTTGCTTTGCCTCTAACCACGGCGTTCCTTTAAAAACATTAAGCGGATTATTGGAACCATCCTTCAAAATCGGTGCGCTGCCCTCGAATGTTACCTCACTGAGATTCAGGCAACCGGCAAAAGCCTCTGCCTCAATTTCAACAATGCTTGCGGGAATGGTCACGCTTGTGATATCTATGTTGTTCCGAAATGCGCCCGTAGTTATCAGCGTTACCTCTACACCGTTTATCTCTGCGGGAATCTCGACTTTTTCGTCCGTGCCCTTGTAACTGGCGATTCGGAACGAGTTTTCGCCGCTATTCGTTTTATATGTTCTGTAATCCCAATCTGCCAAATTCACCTCGGGCGTGCTTGTGCTGCCTGCCTCGTCTGTCGGTGAGGTTTCCGGCTTGCTTGTGCCAGCTTCCGGCGTTGATAGGGCAGGGGAGGTGTTTGTGTTCATGCTCGCTGTGTTTTCCATCGGGCGGTCGTTTTTGTTTCCCGCGCATCCCGCAAGGCTGAGTACCGTTGCCGCACAAACAAACGCGGTTAAAAATTTTTTCTTCATTTTTGTTGTTCCTTTCTTTTGATGTTTTTGGGGAAGTATTCCGCACGGAAACCCATTATATATATATATATATATTGTCAAGGGGTTTTGGAGAAATTTGTGAAAAATGACGAAAAAAATTTAAAAAGGTAAAATGAAGTAGCGATTTGTCTATTAGACATTAAACGAAAGCCCGGATGAAACTTGACAAACCAAAAAGAATCAAATACAATTATCCCAGATACCAAGAAACCAAGAATATTGTTTCCTTGATTTGTATATAACTATGGCGAAAGGTCGTGTTCCTATGGAAATGAAAAGAGTGAGCATTTCTTCAAAACGGCAGATAACCATTCCGCAGAAATTTTTTGCTATGCTGGGGTTTGATACGGAAGCGGAGTGTATGGTACGCGGGAATGAATTGGTTATCCGTCCTGCGAAGACAAATACGGGCGGAGAGTTTGCGGAACAGATATTGGCAGATTTGATTGAACAGGGATATACAGGAAAGGAGCTGCTTCAGCATTTTAAGCAGGCACAAAGTCAAGTGCGCCCGGCTGTGGAGGAGATGCTTGGTGAAGCAGGGCGTGCTGCAGCCGCAGAATCGGAATATGAATCCTATGAGGATGTCTTTGGCGGGGAGGAGAAGGAATGACAGAGGTGCGTTTTCTTCCTCCCGCAGCAAAATTTATAAAGAAATTGAAAGACAAAAAGCTAAAGAAGCTGTATCAGGAGGCTGTTGATAAAATACGGGAAGATTATACGGTTGGTGAGATGAAGACCGGAGATTTGTCCGGCGTGTGTGGGTATGATATTTATTACAATAAAACAAATTATGAGCTTGCATATACGGTGGAATATTTGGAGGATACGGTAGTGGTCGTGATTATGGCGGGAACAAGGGAAAACTTTTATGACCAACTGAAGCAGTATATGAGAAAAATGTAATCTTGTACACATAATATATTAATGGGGAGATACGATGAACAATATACACCATGATATTTTTAGAGCCATTCACGAGGGGAAATGGCTGAAGATAGAATATAAGAATAAAAAAGAAGAAGTTACAAAGTATTGGATAGGAATTCGCAGCTTAAATGCTGCAAAGCGTACCCTTGCTGTTGAGGGTCTGCACTTAGGCAGATACACAACAGATTCCTATGACATCATCTATATCGATTCTATTATATCCTCGCAAATCGTAGAGGGGTCTTACTGTCCGGTAAACCAGAATTTGGTACAGGACATTTATCTGAATCCCCATAAATATAAAGTGTTATTTGATAATATAGCCAACTTAAAGATTTTGAATTATCTGGAGATGTGTAACCGTATGGATACCACACCGTATTATTCGGACTTTGAGCTGGTTAAATTTTTGGATGGGGATAGTTTTCAAGGAGAGAGCTACCAGCTTAGTACAGAGCAGTTTCAGACGATTGTAAAAAATTTCCAATATAAAATGGATGAGAAAGAGCAAAAATCCGGGAAGTTAGTGATTCAACAGCTAGCCCTGAATGTTTTAAGCATACATACGAACAGGGGGCTGTATGTGCTGGCTTACAAGAAGCTGCAGCTTGATGTAAAAAATAAAATTTTGCGGCCGGATGATGAAATTACTGTTTGTACAGAGTTCTATTTAGGTGAAACCAAAGAAAGCATCCGCAAATATCTGGATGCGGAGGAGTATGAGCTTTTAAAGGATTTCGAGAAAAATCAAGAGCAGATTAAAGACTGTGTGACAAGGCATGCCAATCAGGTCATGGGAGTGGATGATATGCCATACATAATCGGGCTGGGAATGGAAGTAGTGCTGGATTTACATAGTGAATACCGGGCAATTATTGATATGTATAGTGAGGGGAAAGCAACCATACCTATCAAGGCATTTTTTGGTGAGCTTTTGAAACCGTCTATCCGAAGAAAAGAATATCCGATTACTCTGATTGATAAGCGGATTAATCTGGACCAGCTTTTAGCAATCAATAATGCCATGAAATATCCCATAGCATATATTCAGGGACCGCCCGGAACAGGCAAGACAAATACCATTATCAATACGATAGTGACTGCTTTTTTCAATGAGAGGACAGTGCTTTTTGCCTCTTATAACAATCATCCCATCAATAGTGTTTTTGAAAAACTGCGCAATATGGAATATAAAGGGAAAAAGATTCCCTTTCCCGTGCTGCGCTTAGGAAATCAGGATAAGGTAAAAGAAGCTATAGAATATATCAAAAAAGTGTATGCGCAGGTAAAAGAAGTTACAGTGTATGAATCCACATTGGATAAAAACAAAGATGACCGTTCGGAGAGGGCTAAGAAGCTGTCAGATTTATTGAAAAAATATGAAGATGTATTGGATTTCAAAGAGAGGCGGGAAACATTAAACAGAATGCTGGAATATCAAAGAAGGATGAAGGCATCTTTGGAAATGGTTCCTTTTCAGTCGGATTTACAGGGAAGACAGCTAAATCAGGTTCAGGAAAAGATAGGAGAGTTGGGAGAAACGACAGATGAGGAAGCCCTTGCGTTATTAGATAATAATTTGGAAGAGCTATACAAATATTTATTTTATACTTCTGCCCGCTATATTAAAAGATTAGGTGAGGAAAAATACAAAGAGTTAAGAGATATTTTATTTGAGGAAGAAGGGGAAAAGCAAGCAGCGGATTTTGGCAGATATCTCAGCAATACAAGTAATGTGAAAAAGCTGCAAAAAATTTTCCCGGTTATTATTACTACATGCATATCCGCCCATAAGCTGGGAGAGCCAAAGCCTGTATTTGATATGGTGATTATTGATGAAGCGAGCCAGTGCAACACGGCGGTTTCCCTTGTGCCGATTATCAGAGGGGAAAATCTGATGCTGGTAGGAGACCCGCAGCAGTTGAATCCCGTAATTCTCTTGGATGAGCTGACCAATCAAAAGCTGCGTAAAAAATATAATGTGGCAGATGAATATGATTACAGGGCCAATTCTATTTATAAAACTTTTTTGGCATGTGATGCGGTAAGCGATGAGGTTCTTTTGCACAATCATTATCGCTGCAACCGGAAGATTATCGAGTTTAATAATAAGAAATATTATAATTCTAAGTTAAAAATCTGTTCTGACAGTAAGGAACAAAATCCTCTTGTGCTTATCAATGTAAAAAGTAACCGCAGTGATGCCAAGAACACTGCTGACGGCGAGGTGGAGGAAATCGTTAGATATGCATGTCAAAATAAAGATAAAACAATAGGTGTGATTACGCCCTTTGTAAATCAGAGAAAATTGATAGAGCAGGCGGTACAGCGTGAAAAGCTGCAAAATGTAGCCTGCGGAACGGTGCATGCCTTTCAAGGGGATGAGAAGGATGTGGTGCTGTTTTCCATGGCGCTTACTGACCAGACTCAGGCAGGCACTTATGAATGGTTGAAAAATAATAAGGAGCTGATTAATGTGGCGACATCCCGTGCAAGGGATAAATTGATTCTGCTTTTGGATGAAGATAATCTGGCACGCCTGCATCAAAAGGACAGTGAAGATGACCTTTTTGAGCTTATCCAATATGTAAAAGAAAAAGGGGAGTCCCAAGTGACTCCAAAACATGCGAATTCCAGAGCTTTAGGTGTGAAACCTTTCAGTACGGCAACGGAAGAGGCTTTTTTGGGAAATTTAAATCATGCATTGGAAAATATCTGGCTGTCACAAAGCCGTTACAGCGTGCAAAAGGAAGTAGCGATTTCTCAAGTCTTTGAGGATAATATCAATTATAGTGATTTATTTTACTCAGGGCGATTTGATTTTGTGGTGTATGAGCGGCAGGGGCGGGATAATATTCCCATTTTGGCAATAGAGCTGGATGGGAAGGAGCATTTTGAGGACGAAGTGGTGCAGAATCGTGACCGAAAGAAAAATGAAATCTGCCGCGCTCATAATCTGCAGATTATCCGCGTGGAAAATTCTTATGCAAGGCGTTATAACCATATTAAAGAGATTTTGCTTAACTATTTCTCTATTAGGCATTAAACCGCAATCAAAAAACCGTTTGCAATAAATACCAAAATATGCTATCATTTTCCCAAGGGGCAGCGTAAAGGTATTCGTAGATTAGGTTGAAACAGGGGAGAACAGAATGGAAGCAGCATTTTTTCCATTGGCAATTGGATTGTTTCTTATATATCGTGTGGCGTTTAAGCGTGTCATATTTTATAAGTCCAGAGGTGGATATAAAGAACTGCGTACCCATATCAAGTGGTATCATTTCGCCATATATTATGCTATGATGACTTTCTTTGCCATAGGGCTGTTTATAATACCGTTTTGTCAGGAAGAAGTCAGGCAGGTTATCAACTTCTATGAATTACTCCATGGTAAAACTTTTGTATCAGTAAAGGATAAGGAATCTGGTGAACTAAATAAAGGATTGCCATATGGGGAAGAAATTGTTAAATATGAAGTTTTAAGCAGTACGAAACCGAAAGAGCTGTTTGATACCGTATTTCCCGCAACGATAGAATATCAGCACTATTGGAAGCAATTGTGGTGGGTTGATGCGGGAGTATACCATTCAGTTCAATACGATTTTGACAAGGAGTTTACAATCGGTTACGATAGTGAAAGTAAAAACTACTATATACTGGCAGACGGTAAAAAGTTTGCTGACATGGAGGTGAAGCGGACGCTGTTTTTCAAAATAATTTACGCCCACTATTATTGGGAGACATTATCGACTGAATAAAGGAGGAAAGAAATGAAGAGGTTAAGTAAAAGAAGTTTAAAAAAGCTGTTTTCGGTGGTGTTGGCATTATGCATGGTCATTATTAACCCGATGGCTGTGTATGCTAAAGCTGATGTGAGCATTACCGTCCAACAGCTGTCAGACCTTCTCAGCGGAACACAAGAAATGGTTGAAAATCTACAGGAGCTGGGCTTCTCTATGGAGGACATAGTGGATATGCTTGCTCTGTCGGGAAAGACAGAGGAGCAGGATTTGCAGTTGCTTTATGATATGGTTGAGCTTGACAATGCAATCCCGCTGGCATTATATGATTATGATGGAAATCCGCCGGCATCATATCAAGAACAAAAGCAGCGAATTCAAAACATATATGAAGTGGCTTCAAGGTATTATGATACTAACTATTATGAAGGGGAGTCTAAAGGAGGAGAGGATTTTGGCAAGTATTTAACATATTTGTACTTGTCACACTATGTTGATGGTCCAGGCAGGGCGCCTACTGCAAACGATCTGCCATATATTATTTCGTCAAGTGATGTTATTGCTTATAATACATTTTTAAGTTCTGCTAAACTGGATGCGCTTTTTTCAGGGCTTGCATCATTAGGCAGTGCTTGTTATTCGGGTTTTGATTATACACAAACAGTGGGAAATATAAGCAATATAAATTCGGAGGTATTGGACAAGATCGCATTGCTTTATGCAGCCAGCGAAGGTGAATATAATATGGAGTCTATTGTGGGTGCATTCGGAGATGTCCGAGATGCCATGCTCAGTTACTATAAGGAAAAGTATAAAGAGGGTATGAGCGAAGAGGCATTGCGGGCCGGCAGTGAAGAATATGTGGAAAGGCAATTGAATGCATTGGGTATTTATTCAGATTATGATGCGGAGTTTATTGCAAGATTGGAAAGCATTGCGCATTCCGTCATATGGAGCATAGTCACAAAATCGCTGTCAGTCCTTGGGGTGCTTATTGCAGCATTACCGCTTTTTGTTTACTCATTTACGACTCTTACTGACATTGCCTCTTTCGTAAATCTGGGATATTCATTTAGCGGAAGGCTTGCTGTGCGTACAGGAATATACTTAGATTTATAATTGAAAAATAAAAATCAGCGGGGGCTGTTGCAGAAGTAGATGAAGAATCTACCGAACATCAGCTCCGTTTTTATGTCGAAAATAGAATGAGCTTATAAAGGCTTATTAATGTAGCCGCATCCCGTGCAAAAGATAAATTGATTTTGCTTAATTATTTGTCTATTACACATTAAACCGCAATACACAACTTTGACACATCTGTGTGGTATAATGATTCTGCTGGCGCAGAATGCAAGCCAGCTTGCTATATAATATTTATAAGGATAACACGGATGCAAAAAATACTTGTGGTGGAAGACGAGAAGGCGATAGCGAATTTAATAAAGATGAATCTGGAGGCGGAGGGGTACCGCTGCATCTGCGCCTATGATGGCAAAAGCGGTGCGGATTTTATTGAGCGGGAAAGCTTTGACTTGATTCTGCTGGATATTATGCTGCCGGAGATTGACGGGTACGAGCTTTTGGAATATATAAAGCCAATGGGGACTCCCGTTATTTTTTTAACGGCAAAGAGCGGAGTAAGTGAGCGCATCAAGGGATTAAAGCTGGGGGCGGATGATTATATCACCAAGCCGTTTCAGGTGGGTGAGCTGACGGCAAGGGTGGAAGCCCTGCTTCGGCGGTATGGGAAAATCAATAAGCGCCTGACCTTTGCCGATGTGGAAATTGATATCGCATCCCGGACGGTCACCAAGGCAGGGCAGAGCGTGGAGCTGACCGTGAAAGAGTTTGATTTGCTTGTGGAGCTGGTGCAGAATAAAAATGTCGCTTTATACAGGGAGCGGCTGTATGAAAAAGTCTGGGGAGAGGAATTCATGGGTGATACGCGCACGCTGGATTCCCATATTCAGCGGCTCAGAAGAAAGCTTTCCTGGGAAAATTATATTAAGACCGTCTTTCGGATAGGATACCGCTTGGAGGAAGGGAAATGAAGCTGTTTCACAAGATTTTTCTCTGCTTTGTGGTGATATTCGGGCTTACCTTTCAGATTTCCGGTTATCTGCTGATTCATTTTGCTTATCAAAACGCCATGGAAAGGGAAAAGGAATATGCCTTTCAGGAATTTCAACACAACAAATATATCCTGCAGTCCATTTTATATATGGAGCCGGATCTGTTTGAGGAAGATACCGAGGCTGCCCAAGCGGGCGAGCCGGATAATAATAAGGTGTCACGCCTTACGGAAAATTTTACCACAAAAGCAGCTTTGTATAGGATGGATGGAGCATGCCTTGTTTCCAATATGGCAGCGCAGCCGGAAATCATTGATTTTGAAGGGGAGGATAACAAAATCACTTTTCAGGTGTGCAGGCAGGACGGGGGAAGTTCTATTTTGATTGCCGCCTGTGTCCTTCAGGGAGAAACAAAAATCGGGCTGGTGACGGAAACGGACATTACTTCCATCGTGGACACCCAGAGGAGCATGATGACTTATTTTCAGAGGATTTACCTGATTATTATGGCGATTGGGTTTCCTGTGATTTTCCTGCTGACCCAAGTGCTGACAGGTTCCATCAAGAAGGTAAGCAAAGTGGCGAGGAGGATGGCAAAGGGAAATTACGCGGAGCGGATTCCTATTGACAGGCAGGATGAAATCGGAGAGCTGGCGGCGGATTTTAACCAGATGGCGGAGCAGGTAGAAAAGCGGATTGCGGAGTTATCGGATGCGGCAAGGCAGAAAGAGGATTTTGCGGCAAATTTTGCCCATGAATTAAAAACACCCCTGACATCCGTGATTGGCTATGCGGACATGCTGTACCAGAGGGAACTGCCCAGAGAACAGGTGAAAAGTGCGGCGGAATATATTTTAAATGAAGGCATGCGGCTGGAAGCCTTATCCCTAAAATTAATGGATTTATTTGTTTTGGATAAGCAGGATTTTCTTTTGGAGGATACCTCTGTGCAGGATATTTTCGAGAATCTGCGGCAGGGAGTGGAGCCTTTATGCGAAAAGAGGGGCGTAAGCTTACATATGGAAATGGAAGAGGGAAGGATAAAAACGGATTATGACCTCTTTAAAACCATGATGCTAAATTTAATAGACAATGCGATAAAAGCGGATTGCAAAGATATCTGGATATTGGGAAAGAGAAATAAGGGCAGATACCAAATCTGCATTAAAGATAATGGGAAAGGCATACCTCCCGAGGAATTAAGCCGCATCACGGAAGCCTTTTATATGGTGGACAAGTCCCGTGCGCGGAAGCAGCATGGAGCAGGGTTAGGCTTGGCACTGGTATTAAAAATTGCGCAAATCCACAAGGCGGGAATGCGGATAGCAAGCGATGGGAGAAGCGGGACGGAGGTCTATGTTGGGTTTTAGGAATTTCGCAAACACCAACAGGGAGAAATCATGAAGAATAAATACACCATATTAACGCTGCTTGCTTCTGTTATCTTTATCGCAGGGAGCATGGCTGTCATGAATTTTATTTTAAAAGTTGAGGAAGAGCGGTTATTAAAGGGTAGCGGGGAAATCCTTATGGAGTCCCCGGTTTTGGCATGGCAGGGATACGGGAGCGGGGCAGGCGGAGAGGAAGAGGATGCCGACAGCAAAATGCCGGTTCTTACCATGGAGCAGATAGAGGATGCGGTAAAATGCTGGAATAACCGCAAGGGCGAGATTCTGCATAATCCGGTGGAAGGGCAGCTTTCCATGGAGGAAGCCGTTCAGGCAGGGGAAGATTGGCTGGCAAAGACAGGATTTGTGAAGGAAGAAAAAACAGGCGGGGAAGTGTTTCGCGTAAAAGCGACACTAGGCATGGGATATACGGATGTATCTGCAAAAACGCAATTGGAGCCGTATTATAGCTTTTGGACCATAAAGTTTGTCAATGAAAATCAATATATTATATTATATCTGAATGCCGTTACAGGGGGGGTTTGGGGCGCAGAAATTAATCTGTATGAAGGCACTTTTTCAAGCAGGGCGCTTTATGAGTGTCTGGAGTTGTTTGTGGAATCGGCGGGATTTCAGGCATCGGAGCGGATGGTGGCGGTAAATCCGCAGGCAAATCAGACAATCATTGAGATTGAGGAGAGCAATCTATGCGCGAAGGCGACTCAGTACAGTCTGGCAGTCGCTGAGATAGGGTATTATGATGTAGGGTATTATGAGATAGGGACAAGCTCATCAACGAAAAGTAGAGAGGTGATGATTTATAAGATAGATATTTCCGAGAATTTACAAGAATAACACAACTTTGCCGGAAGCAGGACACAACACTCGGGTAGGATAGAGATATCTTATCTGGAAAGGAGCTGCTTTATGGCAAAGACAATGGACTGTGAAGCGAACGAGGGGAAGCGGATTATCATGGAAACGCCGGATTATGGCGCAGTTGCCAGATATCCCGTTAAAACCCATGTGGTTATGAGCGGCGAAGATTTATTCCGACTTATGGATAAATATGTTGTGGGAAAGGTCTGTGAAGAGGATTATGTATTTATCAGCGAGAAATTAGTCGCCATCTGTCAGGGAAGGGCATTTCCCATAGAGGATATTCATCCCCGCCCTTTGGCGCGATTTCTTTGTAAGTTTGTCTACCGCTCGCCTTATGGCATCGGACTCGGCTCTCCGTGGACCATGGAGCTCGCCCTGCGGGATGCGGGTGTTTTCAAGATTTTGCTGGCATCCGTCTGTTCCGCTATTACTAAGGTATTTGGCGTGAGGGGTATTTTTTACAAAATTGCAGGCATGAAAGCAAGAGCCATTGACGGTCCCTGCGACTGCACCATTCCGCCCTACAATCATTATGCCAAGATGGCGCCTGCGGCGCCGGATCAGGTTGCGGAGGAAATTTCCGAATACATAGGCTGTCCTGTAGTCATCATCGATGCCAATGATTTAAATGTGGAAGTGCTCGGAAAAAGCAGTATCAGTATTCCTACTGCTTTTTGTAAGCAGGCGTTTGCGGACAATCCCTTAGGGCAGTCGGCGCAGTCCACGCCTATAGCGGTGGTGCGGCAGATGGAAGTGGAGACTTGATAGAAATAAAAGTTAAAAATTGGATTGAGCAAAATGAATCAAACAACAGAGGTGCTTTTGTAGAAAATAAGAGAGATTATACCCAAATAAAAATTTATTTGACAAAACAGAACACATGTTCTAAAATAAAAGAACATAAAGTCCTGGACATTTTATAATGCATGTGATAAAATTAATAAGAAGGAGGAAATGACGATGGCGTATGCAATAGATTTATTTTGCGGTGCTGGTGGAATGAGTGAAGGGCTTATTCAAGCTGGTTTTCATATTCTTTTCTCTAGTGATATTAATTCGGATGTTCAGCGAACATATATGAACAGACATGAACAGTTAGGTTTGCATCAAGGTGTAAACACACATTTTCACAGGGGAGATATAAGAGAACTGAATGGCGATATGATTTGCGGAGCGATTCAGAACTTAGAAATATTCAGGGGTCAAGACATTCCGGAAATAGATGCAATATTTGGCGGACCGCCTTGCCAAGGCTTCAGCAGAGCTGGAAGAAGAGATCCAAATGATCCGAGAAATATGTTATTTAGAGAATATTTAAGAGTTATCAATGAAGTTCGTCCTAAATATGTGGTTTTAGAAAATGTAACAGGGTTTACAGATACTAGATTTTATGGATTTGTTGGCGTAACCGGATATCAATATAAAGATGGTGAATTAGTTCCGAATATATTGCGTAATGAATTCCGGCTAATTGGTTATCAAATGCTTGAACCAAGAATTTTAAATGCTGCACATTATGGCGTGCCTCAAAGAAGAAACAGGATAATAGTTATGGCATATAGAAATGATGTGGCTGCACCGGCATATCCGGAACCAACACATAATGATGAAACTGCTTTAACCATTACAGATGCTATCAGTGATTTGATCCGTGATGAAAAGGTGCGTAATCAAGTGCACGCGAATAGCACCGAATTTCAAGAGAGGTCGAGAGAAGGCAGGACTCCGAATATAGATGGTAAGACTATTCATAGTGACGGAGCGATACATAATAATGAAGCATCGACACATCAGCAGATTATTTCTGAAAGATTTGCATTGTTTAAAGAAGGTGAGGATGGCGCAGAGTTAAAAAACCGCATTATGTCGGAGGGAATTGATATTGCTGATTCGCCTGCGTTAATTGCTCATTGTGCAGAGAAAATGGGAATTGCTGGAGAAGAGGTTATTGCGTTATTTAAGAATGGAAATGTAAGCAGAAAAAATGTGGATATTTTACTTACAAGGAAAAATATTAGAACAAGGTTAGATAGAACCAAACCTTCCGCAACAGTTATGACTATTGCGGATGATTACATTTCACCATTTGAGCCTAGGACATTTACAGTAAGAGAATTGGCGAGAATGCAGTCTTTTGATGATAGTTTTGAATTTTTGGGAAAGAGAACAACGGGCGGGCTGCGCAGACGGGTAGAAGTACCTCAATATTCACAAGTGGGCAATGCCGTACCGCCATTATTAGCAAAAGCTGTGGCAAGTGAAATAATAAGAATGTTATAAAATTCGCAGAATCAATGTGAGTTGGCAGTCTTAAGCAGATTGAGGCAGAAGGGGATGATTGTTATGGAGCAGAATATTGTAGAAAAATTAAGAGAAGAGGCAGTGATTAGTTTATTTAATGCTCAAGGAATGCAAAAAGTATGGCCTGTTTGGAAAAATAAAATTGAGTCACTTGCTCCAAATAAAAGTGCCAGCCAAATATTTGATTTAGGTGATTCCCTAAAGGATATTTTTTATATGACAAATGAATCGAAAGTTAGAACGGATGGCACAAGAAGTCAAAGTGAAGTGTCCGGCGGTGGCGCCAATTGGGAAGCATTAGTGTGCTGGTACTTAAATTTATGTTGCATAGGCAGAAGAACGGTTGTAATAAAACATAATAAGAAGTTGTTGCCAGAACCGATAAGTAATGCAATAACGGTAAATTACGGAACTTTTGTTTCAAATACGGAATCTGATTTAATAGCAATTACTTTTCCAAATAAAGATGAATATAGTATGAATAAAGATGATATAGACATTTTAGATGAAAATGGCAAAAAGGTTATAATTAAACATAATGGTAAAATGAAATATAATTTAAAAGAAGTGATGGATGCGTTAGTAGCGCGCGATTTTTCTGAAATTGAAATACATATTATTCAATGTAAAACTAATTGGAATGATAATGCTCAAATTCCGATGTTATGGGATATGATTTATTCGGCGGATAAGTTTAAGACAAATATTACGGTGGGAAGAGAAGGATATGCAATGAGTAATGCACATTTATTTTCTTATGCATTTGCAACAGTGCCCACAGTGAAAACCAATAAATTTAAGCGAAATTCAGTGGCTGTTTTGCGTGTTAGTAATTTGAGTGGTGGAAATTATTGGGGAATGCCATCGATTTCCGGTATTGCAAGTTCAATAAAAGAAATGCTGGGTAGAAATTTGGCTACAGGAGCGAATGGAGGTCATAAGGCAACATTAAGTGCAGAATTGCCTAAGTTATCCACAACATATGAATATTTTAGGCTTTAAATGTACACAATATAGTTTGCTGAATTTTAAAATAATCTTTGTATATAAAAGCAAAATCTGTATGCTCTGTGGGCACTTTGCATGAAAATTGTGTTTAGGTGAAAAAGGATTTATTTTGGGCTTATCACATCCGTTGCAAGTGAAAAGAGCTTTGTTGGTATGCAGACATTGTTCCAATTCAAAGGCATCATAGACTTTATCGTAGATATGACATATAGGCGGTCGTATCTGCAAAACAATGAATGATTGCAATTTGGGCATTAGATTCCCATTTGTCTCAGAACAAAGGCTAATTCTTCCGAAAAAACAGGGTTTCGCAGATCATCTTTACGATTGACCGCCCAAAACGGCTCGTTTGTGCCTACCTTGACGCACTCCTCAACGAGTGTTTTATTAATATTCAGAGAGTAGCTTATACCGTTGTTCCTAAAATTTGTAGAGAGAAGCTCATTACTTTCAAGTGGAATTTCACGATATTCCCTGCCGCGGCAAAAGCAAATTTTATTTCTGTCAAGTGCGCTGATGGAACGCCCATACATAATCGGATAATCAATATTTTCCGGCAGCGGTGCGTTCCCGATAATCTCATATTCCCCATAAAAAAACCGGTTGTCCATAATGTATCCGGACGGACAGCTTTGGAGCTTTTGCAGATCTTCAATACTCATATTCGGATTTTCCGTAATGATATGGTAAACGGAAACGCAAAGCGCCTTTCCCATAAGAATATCCCAGAATTTCCCACCGTTCTTTACAAATTTTTTCACATCGAATAAAATCTGTCCATAGCCGTAATTCCGGCGGTCATATTTAAAGCGGAAGAAGTCGCCTTCCTTATATTTGCAGCGTTTTCGTTTCATAGAGGCGAAGGCTTGAATGTCGGCTAAGTCCGCATCGGTGGTATCGTTAACCCATTTGTCCAGAAAGTCTGAAAGCTCGGTCTGCTTCATGAATGGAATACCCGCAAACGCCGAAGAATAATAGGTTTGCTGTGTTGTGTAATTTGCTATTAAAATCCCTCCACTGTAATCGAAATACACTCCGTAAGGTGTACAACGCTGAATATTGACACCGTTTAAGCGTTTTGGCTTGCCCTTTTCCGTAAGCGGCGCAATCATTGTGCGGTTGTCCTGAGTGGGAAGCCGATATGAATTTTCGAGAAAATGTCCGTTATCATGTAACCAAATAACTTTTCGGAGGATATCGCCGTCAAAAAACAAAATATCTTTTCCTGTTGACAGCTCGGGTTTCACACAATTGTTTGGGATTTCAACGCGCTCCCAATTTGGCTCGATAAGTTCCAAACCGAGATATTTACGCTGTTCGTTGGTCAGTTCCATTCGGTGTTCCTTTCAGAGAGCATTTGCTTATCAAGCCATGGCTGCTGGTATAATGCCTCGCAAAGCGTTTCTATGCTTTGTGAGAACAAGGCAGTGCAAGCTGACTTGGATTCTGCGTAGCAGAATCATTATACCACAAGCACGCTCCCAATTTCATTAAAATTTTTTAAAATGATGGAACGATTTCTTCCAGATATTTTTAATTGCAACATCGCTTCTCATAGGTTATAATCGGAGTATGAGAATGATTCAAAGGAGGAAGCGCTATGAATTTAGTCATTACCATGAGCCGCAGATTTGGAACGGGAGCCAGCGTTATTGCACAGGAATTGTCGGACAAACTTGGAATTCCCGTGTATGATAAGGCTTATATTGAACATGAAATGCAGGGTAATGACTTTGCCTCCGAGACGGAAATCATCAAAAAATTGGCGCAGGAATCCTGTATTATTTTGGGACGCTGCGCGTCGGAGATATTAAAAGATCAGGTGAATGTGTTTAATGTGTATGTCAGTGCGGCAAAAGAAGACCGCGTTCAGAGGATTATGAAGAAGGAAGCCCTTTCCTATGAGGAATCCAAGGCAATGCTGGAAAAGAATGACAGGGAGAGGGCTGATTATTATTATGAGCATACGGGGAAGGTCTGGGGTGATGTGAACAATTACCACATGATTCTGGATACCACCACATTGGGGATAGAGAATTGTGCGGATATTATGATCCGGTATTTTGAGCGGGTAGAGATTATTTGAGGTTTTGGCGGTTTGCCGTCGGTATTCCTGATGCTATGTACCTGTTGCCGTGCAGGACCGCAAACGATGGTCATTGTGTGCCTGCCGTGGTAAGGGATGCCGGAACGGCATAAAGGAAAGAGCAAATCATAAGATAACCCATAAAACAAATCATTGTATAAATCATAAAAATCAATACATAAAATCAAATGGGCAGGATAAAAATCCCTGCGAAAATCCACATGAAAACTGTCTTATGGTTGGCGTTCAGGATAAGAGCGCGCCAAATATATGATTAAAATAAATCAATAAATAAGATAAAATTGATACTTGCAGAACGGTTGGCTAAGTGTTAGCATAGAACAATAGGTTTTGTAAAGCAGACAGGGAGGTATTTATGAAAAAACCAAGCGTTCGTGAAAAATATGGAAAGACTTATTTTATGCCGCCTGAGGTGACATATGATTGGGTGAAGAAGGATTCTATTGAAAAGGCGCCTATCTGGTGCAGCGTGGATTTGCGGGACGGGAATCAGGCGTTGGTGGACCCCATGGGACTGGAGGAAAAGCTTAAGTTTTTTAAGCTTTTGGTGGAAATCGGCTTTAAGGAGATTGAGGTGGGATTTCCGGCGTCTTCCGATACGGAATACAATTTTATCCGTGCCTTGATTGAGAGGGATATGATTCCCGACGATGTGACCATTCAAGTGCTGACTCAGGCGAGGGAACATATTATCCGCAAGACCTTTGATGCGGTAAAGGGCGCGCCCAAGGCGGTGGTACATCTGTACAATTCCACTTCCGTGGAACAGAGGGAACAGGTATTTAAAAAGGATAAAAAGGCAATCAAGAAGCTGGCGGTGGACGGCGCGGCGCTGCTGAAAAAGCTGGCGGACGAGACGGAGGGCAATTTTATTTTTGAGTACAGTCCGGAGAGCTTTTCCCAGACAGAGGTGGATTATGCTTTGGAGGTCTGCAATGCGGTGTTGGATGTATGGAAGCCGGATGCGGAACATAAGGCCATCATCAATCTGCCCACCACGGTACAGGTGGCAATGCCCCATGTATTTGCCTGTCAGGTAGAGTACATGAGCAAACATATGAAATACAGGGATAATGTGGTTTTGAGCGTTCATCCCCACAATGACAGGGGCTGCGGTATCAGCGATGCGGAATTTGGCATTCTTGCCGGAGCCGACAGAGTGGAGGGGACCCTTTTTGGCAACGGCGAGCGCACCGGTAATGTGGATCTGGTGACGGTTGCTATGAATATGGTATGTCATGGAGTGGAGAGCGGACTGGATTTCTCTCATATTATGGAAGTGAGGGAGGCTTATGAGGAATATACCGGCATGAAGGTTCATGAGCGCACACCCTATGCGGGGGATTTAGTATTTACTGCGTTTTCCGGCTCCCATCAGGACGCCATTAGTAAAGGTATGGCATGGTTAAAAGACGGAAAGAGCGGAAAGCGTTGGGATGTTCCTTATCTGCCCATTGACCCGGCGGATGTGGGGAGGGAGTATGAGTCGGATGTTATCCGTATCAACAGCGTATCCGGCAAAGGCGGCGTGGCATTTGTGCTGAAGCAGCAATTCGGATTTACCCTGCCCGCTGCCATGAAGGAAGAGGTGGGATATCTTATTAAAGGAGTCTCTGACAGAAGGCATCAGGAGCTGCTTCCGAAAGAAATTTTTGCGATTTTTGAGGAAAATTATATTTATCCCAGAACCATATTTAATATTCCCGAGTGCCATTTTAAACAGGAGCGAGGAATTCAGGCGCAGGTAACCATTGAACAAAACGGGACGAAGCGGGTGATTACCACGCAGGGCAACGGTCGTCTGGATGCAGTCAGCAATGCCATCAAGACTTTTTTCGGTATACAGTATGAGCTGTCCATCTATGAGGAGCATGCGATTTCCAAGGGCTCCGCATCCAAGGCTGCCGCGTATGTGGGCATTATGCAGGGCGGAAAGCTGTATTGGGGCGTAGGCGTGGATGAGGATATCATCAAAAGTTCCATTGCCGCATTGGTGTCCGCCGCTAACAAATTGACCGCAGAGCAGCATATTACGGACGGCAGGGAAGAGCGGCTTGTGGAAATTATCAGTTATATTCAGCAGCATTATGAAGATATTACTTTGGATGCCCTGTCCGAACAATTCCATCTGTCCAAACCCTATCTCTCCAAGTATATCCGGGAAAAGGCAGGGATGACTTTTCAGGAAGCGGTAAAGCAGGAGAGAATGAAGAGGGCCTGCACCCTGTTAAAGGAAACAACCAAGAGTGTGGAGACCGTGGCGGAAAATGTGGGATATGAAAATGTGGAGCATTTCAACAGGCTTTTCAAAAAGATCTACGGCATGACTCCCATGCAGTATCGGAAGGGGAAAAGTTAAAATTATGTGAAAAGACTTCACATTTTAAGAAAAATGCTGTAAAATAAGGCGGTATGCGTGAGATACGCATGAGGAAGGAGATATTTTCCCATGTCTGGAAAGAAAAATACACGGCAAAATGCAGAGAAGAAAGAGTCTAAGGTCGTTACAAAATATGATTTAAAGGTGCAGAGAAGAAAAGAGGAGAAGGAGCGGGAACAAAGGCAGGCGCGTATCCGGCGTGTCATCGGCATAGTGATAGTTGCGGCGCTGGTATGTCTGGTGGCTTCTTTCCCCATCCGCACTTATCTGGCAGTTCATGAAACCTATGTGAAGATAAATGGGGAAAACATTACCCGGGTGGAGTTTGATTACTATTATAATCAGGCAAAGTTAAGTTATCAGAATCAGTATGGATATTATTTGAGCCAGTTCGGATTTGATATGAATGCGGACCCCGCTACAGAGATGTATTCGGAAACCTTGACTTTTAAGGATTATTATGAGAATATGGCAGTGGATGCCATAAAGCAGGATAAGGCGCTGTTGGCGGAGGCAAAAGCGGAAGGTTTTACTTATGACACTTCGGAAGAATATGCCGAGTTTGAAAAGACTTTGAAAGAGGCGGCTGCGGCAAACGAAACTTCCGTTAAGAAGTTTGTGCAGCAGCAGTACGGGGCGTACGCTACCCAAAGCAGAATCAAGAAATATCTGGAAAATGCCATTTTCTTAAGCGCTTATTATGATCATGTGACGGAAGTGAAGACGCCCTCCGATGCTGAGATTGAATCCCATTATGCGGAAAATAAGGGTACTTATGATTCGGTAGATTATCGGATATCCACGATTACTGCGCAGATGCCGACAGAACCTACGGAATTGGCAGATATAGCTGACAGCGGTGATACAACCGGCGATGCGGCAGCAGGCAGTAGCGATACGGCAAATCAGGCTTATGAGCCTTCACAGGCGGAGATTGATAAAGCGATGGAGGACGCCAGAGCTTTGGCGGATGTGGAAGAGCGGGTCGTTGCAACCAATGGAGAAAGGAATCAGGGCGCTCGGAGGCAGCAGATTAATTCTTTGGTGAGTGTATGGCTTTTTGAGGAGTCCCGCAAAGCCGGAGACACTACCGTTATCGAAGATATTTCAAATAACTGCTATTATGTGGTGGCATTTGAAGCTCGCTACCGCGACGAAACGCTTCCTGTAGACGCCCGGGTGCTGATTACCGATACCATGGAAGGGCAGGCGGTTCTGGATGAGTGGAACGCAGGCGGGGCTACGGAGGAGAGTTTTGCCGAGCTGTGCAAAAAATACAGCGTTGATACTGCGGCGGAGCAGGGAGGTTTATACGAGAATCTCGTAAAAACGGATATGGACGAGAGAATTGCGGAATGGCTGTTTGACCCGTCAAGGACTTCGGGGGATACTACTTCTATCAAGGATGGAGAAAGCGACACCTATGTCATTTACTATGTGGGTACGGGGGACGGAGACCCGGAGTGGAAAGCAGACGCAAAAGATACGCTCTTAAGCACTATTATGTCGGATTATCTTGTGGGTATTACAGAGAAGGTTACGGTTGAAGATCCTAAGGGGAACTTAAATTATTTAAAGGTGCAGGCCGCGGAAGCAGAAGCAAGCGAACAGGAAACGCAGCAGGATGCTGACAGCGAACAAAATGCTGACGGCACACAAGGTTCCGGGGATTCGGAAGGTATGCAGGAGTCTTCACAGGAAGGCACCGACGCAGCGCAATAAGGGCATTTGTGCAGCGCAGTAAAAATCAGATACAAAACATAAGAGATGGGGCGGGGCTGCCGCATTATGGTATGGCACACTTGGCATTTACTCATAATGCGGCAGTTTCCTTACAAACTCTTCATTGGCAGCAGTATGCAGGCTTCTGCCTGCAATACATGACAACAGGGTTTGCGAAGCAGTTCCTGTTGTATGCAGGGGGTATAAGCATGAAGATCAGTGAGATGAATCCGCAGGAAAAGGTAGCATATATGCAGAGTGAGCCGATTCCGCATCTGGTCTGCCAGATGGCAGTGCCCACAATTATCAGTATGCTGGTGACTTCCTTTTATAATATGGCGGATACCTTTTTTGTAGGCAAAATCAATACGCAGGCTACGGCGGCCGTGGGAGTGGTGTTTTCGGTGATGGCGCTGATTCAGGCATGCGGCTTCTTTTTCGGGCACGGTTCCGGTAACTATATTTCCCGCAGACTGGGCGCAGGGGAGTACGAGGAAGCCAATAAAATGGCGGCAAACGGATTCTTTTGTGCTTTTATTGTCGGAGTGGTCATGGGAGGGCTGGGACTGCTTTTTCTGGAGCCGCTGGCAGTGCTTTTGGGCTCTACGCCCACCATACTTCCTTATACAAAAGAGTATTTGGGCATTATTCTGGTGGGGATGCCTTTTATGATGTCTTCTTTAGTGTTGAACAATCAACTGCGTTTTCAGGGAAGCGCTTCCTATGCCATGGTGGGCATTGTGTCCGGCGCGGCGCTTAATATTGCGCTGGACCCGCTGTTGATTTTTCAGTTCGGCATGGGAGTGTCCGGCGCGGCTCTTGCCACAATTATCAGCCAGTTTGTAAGCTTTGTCATACTGTTTGTTATGTGTAACAGGGGCGGAAATATCAAAATACGCTTTCAGAATTTCTGTCCTACGGGACATTATTTAAAGGAAATTGTAAACGGCGGGTTACCGTCTTTATTCCGTCAGGGAATGGGCAGTGTGGCACAGATATGCATGAACCATTCGGCGGGAGCCTATGCCGGAGAGTTCAGTGACGCCGCCATTGCGGGAATGTCCATTGTCAACCGCATCACCATGTTTGCCAATTCCGCCCTCATTGGATTTGGGCAGGGTTTCCAGCCGGTCTGCGGCATGAACTACGGCGGGAAAAAATATGGCAGGGTAAGGGAGGCATTTTTCTTTTGCGTGAAATACGGCGCCGCGTTTTTGGTGGTGGTTTCCATGATTGGCTTTGCGTTTGCGAATCCTCTTGTCACGCTGTTCCGCAAATCGGATCCGGATGTTATCCGTATAGGCACTTTGGCGTTGCGTTTTCAGTGTACCGTATTTCCTCTCAATGCATGGATTGTTATGAGTAATATGCTGTTACAGTCCACCGGAAAGGCTGTGAGGGCATCTGTTTTGGCGGCGGCGAGACAGGGATTGTTTTTGATTCCCTTTATTTTGACACTTCCTGTCTTTTTAGGGCTTTTAGGTGTGCAGATGAGCCAGATGTGTTCGGATATCTGCAGCTTTTTGATAGCGATTCCTCTTACTCTCAGCATGTTAAAGGAACTGAAGGCAGGGGAAAGCGAAGCGGTGTAAAAATCAGAGTTTTGGAAATGCTAAAGCATACAGAAGGTATCCATATGAGAATTGAAATACCCAAAAAAGCACAGTTTATTATCAATACCATTATGGCGGCAGGCTTTGAGGCTTATGCGGTGGGCGGCTGCGTCAGGGATTCTCTTTTGGGGAGAACTCCTCAGGATTGGGATATTACCACTTCCGCCACGCCAAGTCAGGTAAAATCGCTTTTTGACCGCACCGTTGATACAGGTATTCAGCATGGAACGGTGACGGTAATGCTGGACAGGGAAGGTTTTGAGGTTACAACTTACCGTATTGACGGAAGATATGAGGATAACAGGCACCCGCAGGAGGTGATGTTTACTCCCAGTCTTGAGGAGGATTTGAAACGCAGGGATTTTACCGTTAATGCCATGGCTTATAACGAGGAATCCGGGCTGGTGGATTTGTTCGGCGGGCTGGAGGATATGCAGAAAAAGATTATCCGCTGTGTGGGAAATGCCGAAGAGCGTTTCGGGGAGGATGCGCTGCGTATGCTCCGCGCCATTCGTTTTTCCGCACAGATGGGTTATTTTATAGAAGAGCAGACAAGAGCGGCAATCCGAAAATTGGCAGGCAGTTTAAGCCGGATCAGCGCAGAGCGCATTCAAATGGAATTGGTAAAGCTTTTGGTTTCTCCGCATCCTGATTATCTGCGGGATGCCTGGGAGCTGGGAGTGACCCGGGTGATTTTGCCGGAATTTGATAAAATGATGGAGACGCCTCAGAATCATCCTCACCATCAATATAATGTGGGTGAGCATACCCTTCACGCTTTATTGGAGGTGGAGGCGGATAAGGAGCTGCGCCTGACCATGTTGTTTCATGATATCGGAAAACCGGCGTCCCTTGTGACGGACGAGAAAGGAATTACCCATTTTTACGGGCATCCGGCGGTCAGCGAGGAAATGACGAGAAAAATCCTGCGGAGACTTAAATTTGACAATGACACTATTCACAGGGTATGTCATCTGGTGAAGTATCATGATTACGGAAATACCGTAACGCCGGATATGCGGGTGGTGCGCAGGGCAGTAAACAAAATAGGGGAAGAAGCATTTCCGCAGTTTTTACAGGTAAAAAGAGCGGATGTATTGGCACAGAGTATGTATCTGCGGGAAGAAAAGCTTCAAAGCCTGAAGGAGTGGGAAAATTTTTATGAGGAAATCGTGTCCTACAGGCAATGCACCTCTTTAAAACATCTGGCGGTTACCGGAACGGACCTGATTGCCGCAGGCAGAAAACCGGGGAAGGAATTGGGAATCCTGCTGAACGCCCTGTTGGAATGGGTATTGGAACACCCCGAAGATAATCAAAAGGAATTGTTATTGGAAAAAGCAAGAGAGCTTTCTTAACATACTTTTCAAAGTCTCTTCATAAGATAGGTTAGGAATCTGGCTAAAAAGATTCCCAGCATAGATTAGGAGGGACAAAAGGTGAATGATAGAGCTGTCGCTTTGCTGGAACAATATGATGTAGAAGTGCTGCGTGTGTGCAAGGGAAGGGGAGCCATTTTGTGCGACACCGATAAGGGCTGCCTGATATTCAAGGAGTATACGGGCAATTTGGACAGAATCCGAATGCAGAATACGCTTCTGCAGCATATCAGCGGATTGGGAAAAGTGGCAGTGGAGAGTATTGTGCCCACCAAAGAGGGGGAGCTGTTTGTCAAGGATAACGATGAAGTCCGCTATGTACTTAAGACTTATCGGGAAGGCAGGGAGTGCAATATTTATGATAAAGCTGAGTGCATGGAGGCGGTAAGGCTGCTGGCGCATCTGCACGACTGCACCGAGCTGCCTGCGGATACGGAAGGGCTGCCCCATGCGTTTTCCCAGACAAAAGAATATGAGAAGCATAATAAAGAGTTGAAACGCGTCCGAAAATACTTACAGCAGCGAAGCCAGAAGTCATGGTTTGAAATCAGTCTGTTAAATGCCTATCAAATGTTTTTGGAGCAGGCGCTTACGGTTACGAAAGAGTGGAGCGCCTATGCGGAGAAATTGGGCAGAGAATTAGAAGACAATGCCCGCATTTACTGCCATGGAGATTATCAGTATCACAATATTTTACGCAGTGAAGAGGGATGGTTTTTAATTAATTTTGAAAAGTGTATGCCGGATAATCCGATTCGGGATTTGTATCTGTTGATGCGCAAGCTTCTGGAAAAAAGCAATTGGTCTGTTTCCCTTGGCAGGGAACTCTTGGAGACTTATGAGAAGGAAAGACCGATTTCCGCCATCAGCAGGATAGATTTGTATTATAGATTGGCATATCCGGAAAAATTTTGGAAGATAGTGAATTTTTATTATAATTCCGGAAAGGCATGGATACCGGAAAGAAACAGGGAAAAATTGGAAAAATTAGTGCGGCAGGAAGAAAGCAAACAGCATTTTCTGGATGAAGTGTTCCGGGATGTATCCCAAATGAGGGCGTGAAGAGTTTTTTGCCGTGCAAGGAAAGGCTGCATATGGACAAAGGAAGAAAAAGCAAAATGTATAGGCATGTAAAATACGGAGTGATTCTTTTGATTGTGACAGCAATGTCATTTTCCGCCTGTGCAGGACCGGAAGAAAACCATATATTGCCGGAAGACAGCAGCTCGGGCAGCATTCCGGGTCAGGAGTCATCAGCAAATCCTGTCGCAAAAGACGATGCGGGCGAGGCGGATTTGGCCGGAGAAGCCTATACGGCAAACAAACTTGCGGGATACAAACCCGGGGATTATGATTCGGCAGATACGCCTATATTAGTGACGAAGAATCAGGATGAGAATACCTTGACTTTTTTAAATCTGGACCTTGGCAGAAGATATACCCTTACCATGGACGGAACCACAAAGTTTACCAATAAATACGGAGAAGGCATTTCTTTAGACCAGATTGCGGTGGGCAGCATTGTGGATGTCACTTTCATAAAGTCCGTAAAGCATCTGACCAGCATGCAGCTTTCCGACCAGGCATGGAGTTATGAAAGCGTAGAGAATTATGAAATCAACAGTCTGCGAAACGAAGTGACCATAGGGGAGCAGGTTTATAAACTGAGCAAGAATACGCAGTATCTTTCCGGGGGCAGAAGCATTGACAAAATGGATATCAATGCGGCGGATATCCTGAGTTTTCAGGGAATTGACAAGACGGTTCTGAGTATTTCCGTGGAAAAGGGGCATGGATATCTGCGGCTGGCAAATGATGAAAATTTTGTGGGCGGCTGGATTGAAATAGGGCAATCCCGCATACAGCGCATTACGGAGGATATGCTTTTGACGGTGCCGGAGGGCAGTTATCAGGTCAATATCAGCAATAACGGGAGCGGCGGCGTCAAGAATGTGATTATTAACCGTAATGAAGAAGTTACGCTGGATATCGGAGATTTGGAGGTGGCAGCTCCCAAGACGGGCATGGTGCTGTTTTCGTTAAGTCCTACTCAGGCCACACTTTATGTTGACGGAACCGAAACGGATGCATCCCAGCCCGTGGTTCTGGAATACGGAATTCATCAGTTGATTGTGAAAGCTTCCGGTTATAAATCCATCACACAGTATCTGCGGGTGGGACAGGAATCCATAGGAATCAATATCGTGCTGGAAACAATGGACGCAGACAGCAGCGACTCAAGTGAAAGTAGTACAAGCAGCACCACGACTTCCGCGGATACCACAACGGACTATTATAAAGTAAATATCGATGCGCCGGAAGGGGTAGAAGTTTTTCAGGACGGCAGTTATGTGGGCATTTCGCCCTGCAGCTTTAAGAAGGAAGCAGGCACCCATGTACTCACCCTGCGCAAGAATGGCTATATTACCCGGAGTTATACCATACAGGTGGATTCGGAGGATAAGGATATTTCTTTGTCCTTTGCGGATTTGGTGCCGAGCGTAAGCTCATCGGATGCCTTAAGTTCCCTTGTATCCGATGCGCTTAATGTGCTGGGCGACTGACAGATTTATTCATTGCTTCGCAAAGAAATTCTAAGCTTCACACCGAAAAACGCCCAAAACACGGCGTTTTTTATCGCAATTTGAAATTCCGCCGAAGCGGAATCATGGAGGATTCGTATGGGAAAAGAGATGCACAAGCCCCCTTATACTTACGAAGAATTTCTGGAAATTATAGAAGTTCTGCGCGGTGAGGGCGGCTGCCCTTGGGACCGGGAACAGACGCACATGAGCCTGCGTCCCTGCATGATGGAGGAGGCCGCAGAGGTCACGGCAGGAATCCGTATTTATGAAGAAACCGGAAATTATGAGAATCTGAGGGAAGAATTGGGAGATGTGCTGCTTCAGGTGGTAATGCATGCCCAGATTGCAAAAGAAGAAGGGATTTTTACCATGGAGGATGTGGTGAGCGAGGTAGCGGAGAAGATGGTGCGCCGCCATCCCCATGTGTTCGGCAGCACGGATGTGAAGGATTCTGCTCAGGTTCTGGAAAATTGGGAAGAGATTAAGAAAAAAGAAAAAGAAGGGAAAGCGGAGAGTATTTCTCCCCTGCGGGAAATCCCTATAGAGCTGCCTGCACTGACCCGTGCCGTGAAGGTATTGAAAAAGACGGACAGGCTTTATGAACCGGCGGAGGATTATCAGGCTTCCGTAGAACGCCTTCGAGCGGCTGCGGACAGACTGTCACAAACAGATCCGCAAAGTTACAGTTCGGAGGCTGCTCTTGCTATAGGAGAGCTTCTGATGGCATCCTCTAATATTTCAAGAATTTGTAAATTGTCGCAAGAACAAATTTTGTCGGATGAGATAGAAAACCTGATAAAACGGCATGAAATATAGCATGAGCGGAAAAAAATTACAAAAAAACGCAACAAAATTGTAATAATCTTGAAAAATACCTTGACAAAGCCCGTAAAAACTGATATGTATATATAGAAGTTCCTATTTTACCAGAGGAATCTGTGTAAATTACAATTTAAGAAAACATATCACAGGAGGAATTAAAAATGAACAAGACAGAATTGGTTGCTGCTATTGCAGAGAACGCAGCTATTTCCAAAAAGGATGCAGAGAAGGCAGTAAAGGCATTTACTGAGGTTGTTACTGCAGAATTGAAGAAAGGCGGAAAGGTTCAGTTAGTTGGCTTCGGTACTTTCGAGGTAGCTAAGAGAGCTGCAAGAGAGGGCAGAAATCCTCAGACCGGTAAGGCTATGAAGATTAAGGCTTCAAAGGCACCTAAGTTCAAGGCTGGTAAGGCTTTAAAGGACGCTTTGAACTAAATGTTCTGACAGTCAATAGGAAAAGGGAAAACGCATCTGCCGTGTTACTGCATGGAGGGTGCGTTTTTTAATTTATAATAGTTGAAGAGAGGATGATTATGAGACTTGATAAATATCTTAAGGTATCGCGCCTGATTAAGCGCCGTACAGTGGCAAATGAAGCCTGTGACAGCGGCAGGGTTTTACTTAATGATAAACCGGCAAAGGCATCCGCCAATGTAAAGGAAGGGGATATCATTGCCATTTCCTTTGGCAACAAGGAAGTCCGGGTGGAAGTGCTTTCCGTGCAGGAGACCGTGAAAAAAGAAGAGGCAAAAGAACTTTTCCGGCATATATAGAACAAGTTCCTAATATACTTTAACAGGTAAACAAGGTATATCAGGAGGATTTATGGAAGATTTAAACGGCGTTTCCCGTATGCATAAGGTCGTCATGACGAATAGAAAAACCTGCAGCATCAATGGGGTAAATGATGTGTTGTCCTTCGACATTCATGAGATTTTGCTGGAGACGGAGCAGGGGATGTTAATGATTAAGGGGGAGGATCTTCATGTCAGCCGCCTGACTCTGGATAAGGGCGAGGTGGATGTGGAGGGTAAAATTGACAGCTTTACCTATTCGGATGTGGCAGGCGGCGCTCAGAAAGCGGGTTCCCTGATTGCCAGATTGTTCCGGTAAAGGGGCAGTCTATGGCAAGTGAAAACATTTTTCTCGTTTATGCCCTGATTATGGGCATTTTTATTACATTTATATATGATATCCTGAGGATTGCCAGAAGGGTATTTCCTCATGGGGGATTTCTGGTGTCTTTGGAGGATTTGGGATTTTGGATTTATTGTGCCGCGGAAGTATTTATGTTAATGTACCGGTTCAGCGATGGAATGCTCAGATGGTTTGCCGTATTGGGGGCGTTGGTGGGAATGTTTCTTTATAAAAAGCTGGTAAGCCCTTTTTTTGTGAAATATGTATCTTTGGGACTGCTTAAGGTAAAAGAATTTTTAGGGAAAATTATCGGTTTTCTTTTGAAACCCGTAAGATTCTTAGGGCGTAAGATAAAGCTGTGTATGAAAAAAGCCGCCGCCGTAATGAAGGCAAGGGCGTTTCGTTATAAGCAAAGAAGTACAAGAACCATAAAAAAGAAGTTGACGCATTTGCTAAAAGTGCTTAAAATGACTATATAAGCAAGATAATAGTAGAAAAAGAGGAATCCGTATGGCAAGGCACAGGGTAGTTTACCGTAGCCGCAGGCAGAACCGGTTCAGTATGTTTATGGTAATGCTTATTGTAGCGATGATTATGATAGCGGTTGCGGTGCGCAGCGTAGGACTGCGGCAGAAAATCAAAGAGAAGACCTTGGAAGAGGAGGCGCTGAAGGCTCAGATTACACAGGAAGAAGCACGCAGCGAGGAGATAGATCAGTACGGCATTTATACTCAGACTAAGGCCTTTTTCGAGGAGGTTGCCAAAAATAAATTAGGGTTAGTATATGAAGGTGAGATTGTATTTAAAGAGGAGTAAATTTTACTTCTCTTTTTTTGTCGCAAAATATAAAGGGCGGAACTTCCCGGTTTTGACAAAAATCCCGATACACAGCGGATATAATGGAGAATACTTCAAAAAGAAAAGGGAGGGTTGAATTTTATGGTGGAATGGAAGCAGCGTATAAGTGGGAAACAAAGTCCGGGAAGAAAGCAAAACCTGAAAAAGCAGAGAAGGAACCGGACAGAGGAATGGGAATTAGCGGCGTGGACACCGGAGTTTTGCAGGCAGAAGCTTTTGGGATATGCGGACAGCTTTAAAGAACTTTCCAGGATTTTTTGTCAGGAGGAACAAAATACGCCAAAAGAGCATTATCATAGAAGCCATATTTTGGAAGAGCAGCGCATTCATGAGAACAGACGCTTAATGGGGGATAATTTCAGCGTAGTTGCCCGGATTATGAAGCACATTGCGGAAGAAATGACGGCGTACCGTCCTATGGAAGAAAAGAAAAAACGCTTTTTGGTGCAGGCATTGGAAACCGAAGGTATTTACATAGAAAGTCTGTATTATCTGCAGAGAGAGGATGATTTGACGGAGGGCAGCAGGCGTGGGATTGGAATGACCATGTATACGGCTCCCGGCAGGGGAATGTCCGCCAAGGAGGTGGCGGACATGCTTTCCGTTTTGTTGCATAAGCAGATGAAGCAGTCTGTGACAAGTCCCTATCTGGTGGATCAGACAAGTAGATCTTTTGAGTTTGTGGAGGATACGGAATATGTGGTGCTGACAGGATTTGCCCGCGCAACCAAAGAGGGGGAAACGCTTTCGGGGGACCATTATGCCATCGTGGAATCCGAGCGGGGCAGGGTGGCGCTGCTTTTGTCAGACGGAACCGGGTCCGGTGAGGAGGCGGGCAGGGGCAGCGAACAGGTGTTGGATCTTATGGAAAAAATGATGGAAGCGGGCTATGATACGGAAAATGCGGTAAACATGGTAAACGCAGCGTTTTTTGCCATGGGAGAGGAGAGCAGTCATCCCACGCTGGATATCTGTGAACTGAATCTGTATCAGGGAAGCTGCGATATCTGCAAAGTGGGAGGAGCGGCAACCTTTTTAAAGCGTGGGGAAGAGGTGGAGCAAATCAAGGAGGAGTGTCTGCCTCTGGGAATTTTTCAGACTCTGGAAACGAAATGGATTCACAGACAATTACAGAGCGGGGATTCCATTATTATGATGACAGACGGGGTGATGGACATACTCAGCGAACACCCTTTGGAGGACGCTGTGACAGAGGCTGTTCGCAGTCTGGGGGAGAGAAGTCCGGCGGAGATGGCGGAAAAGCTTTTGCAGATGGCGCTGTGCGCCGGAGGAGGGCACATTCGGGACGATATGACTATCCTGACGGCATGCATATGGGATAACAGTTCTTCCATAGAATGATTTTCAACGGTGCAAAAGTTGACTTTTTTATTATTTTGAGATAACATTTATCTTTAGGATGAAAGATTATAAGCTGACAGAACAAAAAGTGTTTTCCTATATGGAGGAGCACCATATGCTTTGCCCCGGCGACAGAGTGGTGGCGGGGATATCGGGAGGAGCAGATTCCGTCTGTCTGTTCTTTCTTTTGTTGGCGCTGCAGCAGAAAATGGAGCTACCCTTCGGAGTGGTACATGTCAATCATGGTATCCGTCCGGAAGCGGGAGAAGACGCCCTGTATGTGGAAGAGCTGTGCAAAAAATGGGGAGTAGCATTTTTTTTGGCAAAAAAGGATGTAAGAGCGGAAGCAAAGGTCTGGAAATGCTCCGAGGAGGAGGCCGGCAGACGGATACGCTATGAGGCATTCCGGCAGGCGGCGGAAAGCTTTCGTGCCGATAAGATAGCGGTTGCCCATAATAGCAATGACAGAAGCGAAACCATGCTGTTTCATTTGTTTCGGGGAACCGGAATAAAAGGGCTGGGCAGTATTCCGCCGGTGCGGGATAGGATTATCCGCCCGATACTGTGTCTGGAACGGCAGGAGATAGAGGAATATTTGGACGCCAAAGGCGTATCGTATTGTATAGACGCCACAAATAATGGAGATGATTATACACGCAACCGTATCAGGCATCACATTCTGCCCTATGCGGAGGAGGAAATTGCACCGGGCTGTGTGTCCCATATGGCGCGGACGGCGGAGCTTTTGTTGGAGGTGGAAGACTATCTGCAGCAGCAGACTCTGGAGGCGGTGAGGGACTGCGTGATTTGTGATGGGACGAAGCGGGACGGACAGCGGTATGCCGTCAGTGTTGCCGGATTGTTACATTGTCATCCCGCTTTGCAAAAAAGAGTGCTGTTTCATCTGGTGAAGGCTTTGAGCTCACAGGCAAAGGATATCTCCCATGGAAATATTTCCTATGGAAACCTTTCCTATGGGCACATTGAGAAGCTTTTGAAACTTTTTACCGGCAAAGGGAATCACAGGGTCAGCCTGCCTTTTGGCATTGTGGGCAGAAGGGAATATGACAGGGTGATACTTGAGAAAGAGGAAGCGGCAGATGTTGAGGAGGCGGTGGGTCTGTGCCTTAGTCAGGAAGAGGCGCAGTATATTTTTTGGGGAAAATTTTGTATCAAATATGAAATTTTGGAAAATTTTGTCGAAAAAAATCAAGAACTTCCCAGAAATGAGTATACGAAATGGTTTGATTGTGATAAAATAATAAAATCGCCGGAAATCAGAGTCAGAAAACCGGGAGATTATCTGACTCTGGCAGATAAAGAGGGTAAACTGATTCATCAGTCTTTGAAGGATTTTTTCATTAATAAGAAAATACCGGTAAAGGAGCGGGAACAGATTCCCCTGCTGGCGGAAGATTCCCATGTGATATGGCTGGTGGGGTACCGTATCAGCGAATATTATAAAGTAAGCAAAGATACGAAACATATTTTGCAGATACAAATCATAAGAGAAACCTAGCGGATGAGGAAATGTACACTGATTAAAATGCCGCTTGCGCGGCGGAATGAGAGGAAAGATGGCGGAGCATATTAGGACGCTTTTGACAGAGGACGAAGTGGATAAGAGGATTCAGGAAATCGGAGAACAGATTAGCAGGGATTATGCCGGAAAGCAGGTGCATCTGGTGTGTGTGTTAAAAGGGGGCAGCTTCTTTTTGTGCGAGCTGGCAAAGCGGATTACGGTGCCGGTATCTCTGGATTTTATGTCGGTGTCCAGCTATGGGCAGGATACCAAGTCCAGCGGTGTGGTAAAGATTGTGAAGGATTTGGATGAACCGCTGCTGAATAAGGATGTTATCGTGGTGGAGGATATTGTGGACAGCGGAAGGACCCTGAGTTATCTGCTGGAGATGTTAAGCGACAGAAAGCCCGCATCTTTGCGGCTGTGTACCCTGTTGGATAAGCCGGAGAGGCGTGTGGTGGATGTAAAGGTTGATTATACCGGGTTTAACATACCGGATGAGTTTGTAGTGGGATATGGACTTGATTACGACCAGAAATATCGCAATCTGCCCTATATCGGAGTAGTTGAGTTTGAATAGGAGGTTCGGGTTTGAAACAAAACGGCAGGCATTATAATTCATATTTTTTATTTATTCTGCTTCTTTTGGGGTTGATATTCTGTTTGTCCCAGTTAAAGAACAAGGTTGAGGAGTATTCCCAGACGGAACTTCTGGCGGACATGGAAAGGGACAATATCGAAGAGCTTTTTATCACGCCCAACAGGGAAGCGCCAACCGGATATCTGACCGTGGTATTGAGAAACGGCAGCGAGAAGAAGCTTTACGCCACGGATATTTCCCAAATAGAGACTTTACTCAGGGAAAACGGTTATGACCCTATGGTGGAAGATATCAAGCGGGAAAGCTGGTTCCTTAATACACTGCTTCCCATGCTGATTTTATTAGGGGCAGGAATCTTTTTGTTTATGCTGATAAATGCCCAGAATTCCGGTGCAGGCGGCAGAATGATGAACTTTGGAAGAAGCCGGGCAAAGATGACGCTGGGTGATAAACAGGTGACCTTTGCACAAGTGGCAGGGTTAAAGGAAGAAAAGGAAGAGTTGGCGGAGATTGTGGATTTCCTGAAAGACCCCGGAAAATATACCAAAGTGGGAGCCAGAATCCCCAAGGGCGTTTTGATGGAGGGACCGCCCGGCACCGGCAAAACTTTATTGGCAAAAGCTGTAGCCGGAGAAGCGGGAGTACCGTTTTTCAGCATTTCCGGTTCTGACTTTGTGGAAATGTTTGTGGGCGTGGGGGCTTCCCGTGTGAGAGATTTGTTTGAGGAAGCCAAAAAGAATGCCCCCTGTATTGTGTTTATTGATGAAATTGATGCGGTTGCAAGACGCCGCGGCACCGGTATGGGCGGCGGACATGACGAGAGAGAACAGACTCTGAATCAGCTTTTGGTGGAGATGGACGGATTTGGAGTGAATGAAGGAATCATTGTGCTGGCGGCTACCAACAGAGTGGATATTCTGGACCCTGCCATTATGCGTCCCGGTCGTTTTGACAGAAAAGTAGTGGTGGGAACCCCGGATGTGTCAGGCAGGGAAGATATCTTAAAGGTATATGCCAGAAACAAGCCCTTGGCGGAGGATGTGGATTTGAAACAGATCGCTCAGACCACGGCAGGCTTTACGGGAGCGGATTTGGAGAATCTGTTGAACGAGGCTGCCATTAACGCCGCCAAAGAAGGAAAGCCATATGTGGCTCAGACAGATATCCGTAAGGCGTTTATCAAGGTAGGAATGGGTACGGAGAAAAAGAGCCGCATTATCTCGGACAAAGAAAAGCGGATTACGGCATACCATGAAGCCGGTCACGCCATTCTCTTTCATGTGCTTCCGGATGTGGGACCGGTCTATACCGTGTCCATTGTGCCTACCGGCATAGGCGCTGCGGGTTATACCATGCCCTTGCCCGAAAAAGACGAAATGTTTTTGACAAAGGGCAGAATGCTTCAGGATATCATGGTATCTCTGGGAGGCAGAATCGCGGAGGAAATTATTTTTGATGATATTACTACCGGAGCTTCCAGCGATATCAAAAAGGCTACAAAGGAAGCCCGCAGAATGGTGACCCGGTACGGAATGAGTGAGAATATCGGCGTTATCTGTTATGATGATGACGATGATGAAGTATTTATCGGTCGAGATCTGGCTCATGCCAAGGGGCATAGTGAGGCGGCATCCGGCGAGATAGACAAAGAAGTGAAATCCATTATAGACGACTGTTATGCAAAGGCAAAGGAAGTCATTAAACAGCATGAAGAAGTGCTCCATAAATGTGCCGAACTTCTGTTGAAAAAGGAAAAAATCACAAGGGAAGAGTTTGAAGCCCTTTTTGTGCCGGAAGTTCCTGCGGATTCCTTGTCCTTTGGGAGTGTTTTACAATAAGGTTCTGTTAAATATGTACAAAAAACGGCGGCTGGCATTGTAATATTTGTGTAAAATGAGAATAGCCAATCAATATATGGTATGATATTATAATATGCGTAACCCCCCAATACATTATATAGTTTTTTGCTATACCCCATAAGTAAAGAAATACCTTCTCTAAAAAGGACAACCTTTAGTGTTGTCCTTTTTACTGTTCAAAACAGAGAAAATGATTTTTTTATGTAGAAAGTGTTGAGAAATTGGTTAAATTTGGGTAAAATAAAAGGGATTATATTTATAAGAAAGGGTGGAGGATGAAAATGCTTTTTGAACCCTCACATATTCTTGAGTCCCAGCAACAATACATTGCATCTATGCGGCCGGTATTTAACAGAAGGGCGTTATTTACAGACACCACGGAAGATTATGTGACGCCTATGGAGCCGTCTCCTTATGATTTGGTCACAATCCGTTTTAGAACCGCCAAGAACAATGTGGATAGAGTGTTTTTGGTACATCAGAAACAGAGGGAACTGATGACCAAGGTGGAATCTGACAGTGAATTTGATTTCTATGCTTTTGAGTTACAGATGAATAATGAAAAGGTTACCTATCACTTTGAGATTCAGACCGGAAAAATAGAAGGTTTTTTTGATGTCCGCGGTTTAGTGCAGGAAGCAAACGAATACTATGACTTTGTGATACTTCCCGGCTTTAAGACTCCGGATTGGGCAAAAGGAGCGGTAATGTACCAGATTTACACGGACCGCTTCTGTAACGGGGACCCTGCAAATGATGTGCTTACCAACGAGTATTGCTATATCGGGGATTATGTACACAAGGTGGAGGATTGGAACCGATATCCCGCACCCATGGATGTCAGGGAGTTTTACGGGGGCGATTTGCAGGGAGTATTGGATAAGATGGATTATCTGCAGGATTTGGGCGTGGAAGTCATCTATTTCAATCCGTTGTTTGTATCGCCTTCCAACCATAAATATGATATTCAGGATTATGATTATATAGACCCGCATTTTGGGAAAATCGTGGAGGATGAGGGGGCGCTTTTGGAAAACGGACAGAGGGAAAACCGTTTTGCCTCCCGGTACATTAACAGAGTAGCCAACAAGGCAAATCTGGAAGCCAGCAATGCCATGTTTATCAAGGTAGTGGAAGAAGCCCATAGAAGAGGAATGCGTGTGATTTTGGACGGCGTGTTCAATCATTGCGGCTCCTTTAACAAATGGATGGACAGGGAATGTATTTATGAACATGTGGAGGGTTATGAAAAGGGAGCTTATGTCAGCGAGGACAGTCCCTACCGCTCCTATTTTGATTTCCGGGATGAGAACAAATGGCCTTACAATCCGGCTTACGACGGGTGGTGGGGACATGACACCTTGCCTAAATTAAATTATGAGAGCTCAAAGAAACTGTATGACTATGTGTTAAGAATAGCCAAAAAATGGGTGTCTCCGCCCTACAACGCCGATGGCTGGAGATTGGATGTAGCGGCGGATCTGGGTCACAGTAGGGATTTTAACCACCGTTTCTGGCAGGATTTCCGCAAGGCGGTAAAAGAGGCAAATCCCAATGCTATTATTCTGGCGGAGCATTACGGCAGTACCCGTGACTGGCTTCAGGGAAACGAGTGGGACACTGTCATGAACTATGATGCGTTTATGGAGCCGGTGACTTGGTTTTTGACCGGCATGGAGAAGCACAGCGATGACTTCAGAGAGGATCTGCTGGGGAATGCGGAGAGCTTCTGGGGCGCCATGCGGCACCATAATGCGAGTTTTTCCATGCCCAGTTGGCTGGTGGCAATGAATGAATTGTCCAATCATGACCATTCCCGCTTTATGACCAGAACCAACCACAAAGTGGGGCGTATCGGAACCATGGGAGCGGAAGCCGCAAATTATGACATTAATCAGGGCGTGTTCCGGGAAGCCGTGGTTATGCAGATGACATGGGTGGGCGCGCCTACTATCTATTATGGAGATGAGGCGGGGGTCTGCGGATTTACCGACCCTGACAGCAGACGGACTTATCCTTGGGGAAACGAAGACCAAAAACTGATTGCCTTTCATAAGGATATCATCCGCATCCGTAGGGAAAATCCGGAGCTGCGTACAGGTTCTATCAAAAATATCGACGGCGACTATAATTTCCTTTCCTATGCCCGTTTTAACAAAAAGGGGTATTGCGTGATTTTGATTAATAATAATAACTATACCGTCAAAAAGGAGCTGTCCCTGTGGGAGGTAGGTATTCCCAAGCAGGGTATTATGAACACCCTGATGCAGACAACGGAGCAGGGTTATGCCCTTTGGGGAGAGAGTTATGAAATAAAAATGGGCAAGATCAGTATAGAGCTGCCGGCAATTTCCGCTACCATTTTAAAGTTTGCGCAGAAAGAACCGGAGAAGTGTGAACGAAATGAAGATTTTCTAAGGTTGGAAAGTACCCAACCTAAGAAAATCTAAATCATTCCGAGAAGAATCCGCAAGCGGATTCTTCCGAATCGGTACAGATTCGTTAATTGTTGGTGCCTGCGATACTGCGGGAGTATAGAAATGAGGATGACAAGGAATGCAAGCAGTCATATTTGGACTTTTTATGCCTGTGATACCGCTTCTTATTTGGGAAAGGCATCATAAAGACCGGAAACCTTCCAAAGCGGAACTGATAGGAAGATATGTGGTTTATACTTTAATTATCACGGCGATGGCCTCCGTGGTGATGGTTTTTTTATGCGATGAAAACACTTCATTTTTTGAAAAGATGGATAAGTCGCCGGTTTTTGTGCTGAAATACGGGCTGGTAGTATTTGTGGCGGCGGTTGTCACTTCGGTGGCGGAAAAGCTTTGTACCGCCCGGAAAATTGTGTTGGTCGTGGACGGGAAGCAGTGGGCGGCATGGAAGCCCATAAAATTTGTGAGAAAGTTTTTGTTTCCGGCAGGACTGTTTTTATTAGCCGCTTTTGTGGTTGTTTTAAACGCTTTGCTGGTGTGCGATAATGTGTTGTGGGGCGATGAGGCGTATGCCGCAAATCTGATTCGCAATGACATATCCGGCATTTTTCAAGTGCTGACTCTGGAGGAGAATCATCCGCCCTTATATTATCTGTGGCTTAAGCTGTTTGCGGAGTTGTTTGGATATGCCGGGACGGTTTATCATTTGGCTTCCTTTGTACCATTTGTTGCGGGTATTTTGCTGGCGGTGACATGTTTCCGCAGGCGCTTTGGCAATATGCCGGCGGCATTGTTTGTGATTTTGTCGGGTATGGCGGCGCCCTGTCTGGAATATAACATGGAGATTCGCATGTATGCGCTGGCATTTCTGGGTGTTGCCGGAAGCTTTTATTGTGCGTATCGTATCCTGCATGAACCAAAGAAGGCAGCCCCCTGGATAGGAATTGTGCTTTGGTCACTGGTTGCCGCATATTCCCATTATTATGCGTTGGTTGCGGTGGGTATTCTGCAGTTTATTACCTTTGTGCTGGCATTTGTGAAATTCCGCGGAAAGATTTGGATAAAGGGCGCGGCGGCTTTATTGATATTTATAGGAGCGTATCTGCCGTGGCTTAGCCAGCTCTTTCGGGCGACAAAGTCTGTCAGCGGGAATTGGTGGATGGAGGAGCCGGAAAGTCTGAGTCACAGCATGAGCATGATTGGCTGCGGACAGAACATGAGCAGATGGATTCTGCCCCTTTTGGCATTGGTGGCGTTGGCGCTCTTTTTGTCGGAATCCTCGTTTTTTTCTGTGGAAAAGAAGGGAGAACGGAGCATTCTGAAGATAACTCCTCCTTCCCTGAAAGCATGGTCGGATGAAACCTACGCTTTTGCGGCAGGTCTTTTGACCATTGTGGGAACTCTTTTGTTTGCCTATGGAATTTCGGCTCTTATGACGCCCCTTGTGGCGCTGCGGTATCTTTACCCGCTTTGCGCTGTCACTGCCCTGCTTGTGGCGGTCGGCATATACCGGCTGCTGCAGAGATTAAAGGAAATCGGTGAGAAGCGGCATCTTGGCTGGCTTCTTCCGGCAGGAAAGACCGCGCTGTTTCTGGCACTGGTGCTATTATTTGTGACAGGTATCAGTGATTATAAATCTTACAGCGCTTTGGTGCGGGACGAAAAAGCAAAGACGGAAGAAACCCTGAATCTGATAGGGGATGCAGGAAAAGGCGTGGAGCTGGTAAATAATGGTATTACTCATATCGGATGGACGGTTCTGCATTATTATTATCCGGAGGCACAGGTGGTAAACGGTGATTATCACAGCCCGGAGGGAGACGATTTTTGGTATTTTACACCGGATTACCTGAGTGAAGAAGAAATTTCGGAGTTGGGTAAAGAAGGTTTCGGCATTGACGGATACGGAGAAAAACAGATATCGAAATATCCCTTTGTTTTGTACCATTTTGTAAGGCAGAAGTCTGCGGCTTTGCGATAAACCGAATATGTGAAAATTTGCTTGCAATTTCTCAAAAGATATGCTACAATTCCATATTGTTAAGGCTTATGCGCTTTATCTGGGTGGATTCCCGAGTGGCCAAAGGGGACAGACTGTAAATCTGCTGCAAATTGC
>JAMPEB010000018.1 GCA_023665475.1 Lachnoclostridium sp. | reverse complement strand
TGTGGAATCACTGCCTTATCATCAAAAGGAAAATACATTAGATTGATGCCCGCATCGGATACATCTGCAACCTTAAATCCTTTATACAATAAGTGCTTGGGGTCGGATAAAAACGGTTTCTTCTTTGCGGAAGACAGAATACAAAGTCCCGATTTTCCTTTTTCTTTAGAATCCTTAATGCATTCATTCAGTAAATCATTTGAGTACCCATGCCCCTTGAATGAACCTGATACCCAAAAACAATCTATGTACATATAGTTTTCCGCAATAATAGGAACCCACGCATTTTCTGCCGGAATATACTCAATAAAGCATTTTCCTCTTTCTGTGCTTTTCAGAAAAACAAGCCCGTCATCAAAACACTTCATCATCCAATCTTTTTTAGAGGAAACCTGTATATCTTTGTTATTTGATATGGCGCAGCAAATATGTTCCTTATCAATATTCTCTTTTGTTACCCTGATATATTCCATTATGGTTTCCTCCATAAAGCTTGTTTTATCTTTTTCATTCCTTCAAACTATCTTATCCTTATAATAATGGTTTTCCTTTAACATATCTTTTATGGATTTAAACTTACATTCACAAAGTTTTTCACACAAAGATAAGACTTCGTCGTTCTTATAATCTTTTACATCATATCTTTTTATTCCATCTTTAAGATGGAACAGAAAAATGACACCATCATCTGACAGGTACTCATTCCAATAACCTATCTCTAAATATTGGCATATAAATTGTTCCCATTCCTCTGCTTTTTCTTTTGGAAATGCAACACCATAATTTCTGCCAAATTCCTCAATTGTAAATCCTCTATCCTTCAAAGTAAGAATTTCATTACCTATTCCCATAACATAAGAATAATACATAAAACACCCCCATAAAATTTCAAATTATTTCATTCTTTTTGTAATCTTACCAATAATCTCATCCAAAAAAATTAGGCAGAAAACAACAATTCCGCAAATATACTCACAATAAAATCAATCATACTTTAAATCCTTTTTAAACTGATTTGATGGGACAATTTTAAGCATCGGTAAATACCTCGTCTAACACTTCGTCAAATGATTCATAACGCTTATAATTACCAGGATTCTTTTTCATTTCCTCATATTCATCCAGCGCAGTCTTTGTTTCCTCATTTGGCGTAAGGCGTTTGATTTCAAATGGTATGCCATTATGGTTAATGGCAGAACGCAGAAATATATTGATTGCAGAAGACATATTTAATCCAAGATCATTAAAAAGAGCTTCTGCCTCTTGTTTTAATACAGAATCAACACGAACATTAATATTTGTAGTTGCCATAATTGATATCGCTCCTTGCTTTATTTTGATTCTATTATATGTGTGAGTGCAAGCGTTGTCAATCAAATAAACACTTTTGCATTACAATGTTTTGCGTTGTGCAAACATTTCATGCTATTTATCCAAAATCCACGCGCCATTAATTTTTGAAAAGGTCAGGTCGAAATCCGTATTGATATAACTGCCAACATATCCAACGGTAACTTTGTCAGGAGCAACCTCCACCCACGACGGCTCAAACTGATAACTCTTAACTCCAAACTGCGTATTCTTTTCATATTCCTGTTTACTGTCAACTTGAGCAAGGTTGTCTATTTCATTAAAATTCTCAAGAAAACAAATCAACTCTTCTCTTGAAATGGTATTTACACCATAAAATTCTATTCCTGTTTCGCTATCAGTGATGGTATCCGGCAATACTTCACACTTTTGTACATCTTTTACTAAATTTGAAAAGTCAAACCGATTCATTGGAAAATCTTTATCCATAATATTTTTACCCCTGCTTTTGCTTTTCCCATGTTTTTACTTTTGCCATAATACTATTCTCCTTATAAATCCCATGCTATCTTTTTCACTAATTCTGACATACCCGAAGTTTTACGCAAGCATTAATATCAAAACTGCTGAAAAGAGGGAAAAAATAAAAGTCACACTGATAAAAATCTTACGGTATTTTTCCTGATAAACATCCATATCTTTGATTTTTGACCTTTCCTTTTCTGTCATTCTCCAATCGGCAGGAAAAAAGGCGCTTGTTAAAAATACCACAAATAGCAATATGCCCATAAAAGCAAGTATTACTAAGGTTCCTCTGTCATTAATTCCCCATAAACATTTTAGTAAAATGGAAAGCATAATCGTCAAAAGGGAAAGAAGCACCAAAAACTTTTCCTATGTTTTCATTTTTGCCATAATATCCCTCATTTCTGCGCTGCTTTGGTTTCAACTTTGTTGAAAATTTGTAAATATCATTACTGTCGATTATACTTAAAATATCCCAAAAAATGTAAACTAATACTTTCATGCTCTGCCACATGAATATTACCTTCATATTTAAAATCATACAAAGCTACTGCAGTATTACACTTCTGCATTTGAGAACAATTCATTTTTGCTTCATCTATAAAAGAATCACTACATGAAAAACCATCAAATAGTATTTCTAAATTTTCAGTGTCATAGTCCAAAACATTTGCTTCTCGAAAATCTTCATCAAATACCAACCCAAAATCATATTCAAATTGGTTATAATATTCGTAATTAAAGTATTCCTTTAACTCTTCTTCGCAATCTCTGGATTGATTTGCGGAAATAAATACTTTTTCCACACTTCATTCTGTTCCGCTTTCTCAACATCACCATCAAAATCATCTTCAAGATATATAGTAGACAAATATTCATCAATCGTATCATAATCCTTACATTTGCCTACCCAAAGCGATACAAAACCTTCCTTTTCCTCATAGTCATAAATCATAAAAGTGTTTCTCCCTTCAAAAACCGATTTTTCTTTTTAGCGATTACATATTTTCCATATCATCAAGCCATTTTCTATATATGATGGGAGGGTTTAACCTTTCGCCGCATCTATAAAACTCCTCGCTTTCATCATCCGGAGGAGACTCTTCCGAAAAAATAAAAACTTCATCACGATTTTTCCCCTGTCCAAAAATGCCTTTTTGGTCAAGCATTTTCATAACTGCTTCCATAGCTTCAAGCCATGTTTTATATTCCTCTTCATATTGGCAATCATCTTCTGCATCAGCAAATCGTCTCTCGAAAAGCTCCTCAACCTTGCCAAAATATTCCTCGTAGCCATATCCGCAATACGGTGAGTCTGCCCACGACCACTTACAGTCCGCCATATCCTCATCATCCAAGTCGTTCTCCTTGATATATTTATCAAGTGACTCGTAAGATTGTGCTGAAATACATGGTGTTGCCGCATCCGCCATCACAATAGTACAGTAATAAAAACGCTCATCACTATGCTCAGTAAACAAAGATTGAAAGCTCTTTTCGGCAGCATCATATAACACTTCTATTATCTCGTTTTTAGATTCATCGTTCATATATTATTTTCCTTATATAAATCATGATATTTTACATCTGCATTTTCTTTAGCCTAGTTGAAAATCTTGATTTTATAATCCTGATAAGCTGCCATAAGCTCTAACCATGCTTTGCTGTGCTCTTTGCTAAATTCTATCATTGCCATACCCCTGCACCACTAAAGAGTTTGAAAGTTTACTTTCAAACTTTTATCTCTGCTAACAATTCCGAAAAAGGAGTAAAAATATCAAGTCTTAAATACCAGGTTTTTTGATAAGTTTCTTTTTTAGCAGGCTATGCTGCACTTCAAGCCAAGCTGTTTCACCAAATATTACGATAAAAAATATAACCATCTGAAACACAGTGCCATCAAATTTTTCAAGAAAATATATAAAGACAGACAGCGTTATAAACAAAGCACATCCATATATTATCAAATTTCTTCCATGCTTATGATTCCATTCTGACATATCTGTCAGTTCATCTTCTCTTGGGGGAACTTCTCCTGTATTCAATGCAACTGGAACTTTAGATCGAAACTGATTTACACCAAGCGCTATAAAAATAAGCGAAACAAGTAATGAAGTTACCAAATAAATAATGATGCCTGTCATAGCTGATTGACCTCCTAATCCCGGTTTACTGAATTTCCTCTGGTTTCATCTTCTTGACCTGTGGGTCAAGAAGCATCGCTCGCAAAACAACTCGCTCATGTTCCATCTTCTTGACCTGTCGGTCAAGAAGTATCGCTCGCAAGACAGCTCGCTCAATTGGAATTTATCGTTCTGCAATAATGTATTCACCGTTTGAATAATTTAATCGTGTATGGCTGATTTGAAATGTTTTTTTCATTTGATTTAAGAGAGTGTGCATAAAAAATCCATGTGTAACAATAATGCAGTCTGTCTCTCTTTTTATTATCATTTCTATAAACTGCTCTGCACGATAAATGGTTTCTCTCCTACATTCTTTTTGTGAATGGATATTAAAGAACCATTGTAGCCGCCCCAAAACATTCCAAAATATTAACGGTAACTTCTTGCTTGAAGTAATACTTGCACACAAGGGTACTTCATCAATCAGCTTTGTAGAGATAAAATCTTTTTCACCAAACAACTGATTAGCAGTTTCTCTGCTTCTTCGTAAACTGCTAATATAAATATTTTTATAATCTATCCACAAACCATCAGATAGCAACGGAAAAATCGGTGCTTCATCATACATTATGCAATCCTCGTCAAATTGTTTTGATGTACTCCATTTTTTCCACTGAAAATCCACCTTCCCATGTCTAATAATAACTGCTCGCATATCTAATTCTCCATGACAAACTTCGATTTGTTGAATCAATCTTCTCAAGAAGCATCGCTCGCAAGACAGCTCGCTCATGTTCCATTTGTTGAATCACTCTTCTCAAGTTCCATCTTCTTGACCTGTCGGTCAAGAAGCATCACTCGCAAAACAGCTCGCTCAACTCTTCTTCCGAAAGTTCCAGCTCTGCTTCATTATAATAGGGGGTGCCATCTTTGATTCCAAACTCAAGAACTGTGGGACCATCCAAATAATAAGCTTTATGCGCGTAGTCGATTGGTTTTGCCTGCAAAACATAATCTACTAAGGCTTTTGCTGCCTTCTTGGATTCTTCATCCTGCATACCGCCGACTGCGGGACCTGTGCCTGCACAATAAACACTCAGGTATACTTCTTCGCCTTCTTCTGATTTTGCCAGAATACAGTAAGAGAATAAATTCTCCAGATTCTCTGTTTCATAATCCGGCTGACCAAACAATGCTTTGATTTTACCACATACCAGAGAAAACTGATTCCCATAGTCTGCAAAGTCCTCAATAAAATTACATATGTTACTGCTGTATGCTAATTTTTCCATATCCCCTACGGATTGAAATGTATATGACATTTTAATGACCATGCTCCTTTTTAGCCTGCGAATTTATATTTTCGCACTAACCACTACTCATTCTTGCCACAACCCGAAAATTGGGTGCAAGCCTACTTATTATTTTCAATAACTTCCTGCGCCAATTCCATATATGCTTCCGCTCCGGCAGATTTGGGGTCGTACAAATTAATGGGCTTTCCGTAGCTGGGTGCTTCCGCCAGCCTGATATTTCTGGGAATCAATGTGTTATAAACATGATGCTGCTTCAAGTTCTGTTTCACATTTTCCACTACCTGCATAGAAAGATTGGTACGGGAATCATACATGGTAAATACCACACCGTCCATATCCAAATCAGGATTCAATCTCTCCTTCACCAGATTAATGGTATGGATTAACTGGCTCAATCCCTCCAGCGCATAATACTCACATTGTATCGGAACCATTACCTTATCTGCGGTGGTCATAGCATTGATGGTCAGCATATTTAATGAAGGGGGACAGTCAATAATAATATAATCATAACTGCCTTTGATATAGTCCACCTCATTTTTTAATATGTATTCCTTGCGGTCCACGCCAATCAATTCAATCTCCGCTGCCGCGAGATTTACATTAGAAGGGACAATGGATACTCCCGGAACAACATCCGAAAGAACACAATCCCCTATGGAACACTCTCCTAAAATCAACTCATAAATGGTATTCTCCAAATCATTTTTGTCAACGCCGAACCCACTAGTGGTATTCCCCTGCGGGTCAGTGTCAATAACAAGCACCTTTTTTCCTTTTGCAGCAAGAGATGCTGAAAGATTTATGGAAGTAGTTGTCTTTCCTACTCCGCCTTTTTGGTTTGCAATCGCAATTATTTTTCCCATATTTTCCGTTCGCCTTTCCAATGTTTTGCTTTTCAATTATAACACTAATTTTATGATATATCTACAAATTTTTTGTTTTTTAATTTTATAACATTTTATCTTTTAAAAAATATTCCTTGTGTCTTCTTTTATGTTAGACACTATATATAGTTGTCCAAATTTGTGATTTTTCTACAAAAATAAATGTTTCACACCTTATATTTGCAAATGTTTCACGGTTTTAATACAAGATTTTGGGTTTCAATGTTTCACGTGAAACATTATCTTGTGTCCTCATTTATGAAACAATACTAATGTTTCACGTGAAACATTGAGCATGAAATCTTTCTAAAATTGTGTCTAGTATATTGAAATGTGCAGAAAAATGACTTATACTTATTTTACGATAAATTGTAAAACAAATCTTTACCGTATTTAAGAATGGGAAAAAACAAAATGGAGCAGCTTCAAAAATATTGTTTAAAAGAGTGTCATATAAACGGTATTAGCACATATATCACTTCTCCTAAAGAATATGATAATCTTCTCAAAGATAAAAACCTCCTGAACGATTTGCATATATCAAAAAGGCATATAGAAACTCTGTTCAATGAACTAAAAGAAGCGCATGATATAAACTTATATTTAGCATTTGTGTATAATCCAAACTTTGCAGAAAAATATCGTTGGTTTCCGCTTCTTTGCTATAAAAGTGAAAATACCTTTTACCATGTTACTTATCGAAATACATGGATGTGTAGGGAATGTAACCATAAATACAATGTTCCAATCGTTATGCCGATGGTGGAAGCAGATGCAATTATTTATCAGGGTATAGAATATCCCAAAATTGCGGATGTTTTTAAAAAAGTAAATTGCCCTAACTGTGGCAGACCATTACAGAATCACTTAATCATTTTAAAGGATGATACTGAGTCAAAATAGAATCAAAAGTCATGATTCTATTATCAAAATTATATAATAGAATCAAAACCATGATTCTATTATCAAAATTATAATATAGAAGTCTCAGGAGATTGGTTATCATGGAAGAGATAAAAGAAAAAACAAATATAATCGAAGTCAAAAATATAACCAAGGATTATGGTGATTTTAAATTAGATAATATAAGCTTTTCGGTTTCCAAAGGTTCTGTCTGCGGATTCATCGGACAAAACGGTGCCGGAAAGACCACCACTATCCAGATTATTCTTGATGCCATTAATAAGGATGCAGGAGAGATTTATCTATTTGGAGAAAGCACAGAGAAAGACTCCGCAGCACTTCGGGAAAATATAGGTGTTGTATTTGACGAGATGGGTTTCCATGATTTTTTAACTGCCAGACAGATTAATACCATTATGAAAAATATATATAAGAATTGGGATGAAAAAAAATATTTTGAATATCTAAAGCTTTTTTCCCTTCCGACAAGGAAAGCCTGCGGTTCTTTTTCACGTGGAATGAGAATGAAGCTTCAAATTGCCACTGCCCTATCCCATGAGGCAAAGCTCTTAATCATGGACGAGCCCACCAGCGGTCTGGACCCAATTGTCAGAAATGAAATGCTCCAGATTTTCCATGAGTATGTTATGCAGGATGACCACACCATTCTTTTGTCCTCCCATATTACGGGGGACTTGGAAAAGCTGGCGGATGAAGTTGTATTTATTGACGGTGGGAAAATTGTACTAAAAGGAAACAAAGAGAAAATTCTTGAAAGGCATGGAATCCTCCAATGCAAAAAAGAAGAATTAAAAAAGATAGATAAATCCCTAATCGTAGCAACAGATATAGCAACAGATATTTCAAACCTTTCAAGCCGTGAAACAGAACAGGAACCCGCAGCCAAGCTAGAAAGAAAAACAGAAGTAAAAGTTTTAATAAACGACAGAATAACTGCTAAAGAAAAATATCCGGAAATGACAATCGAACCTGCAGGACTGGAAGAGATTATGATATATTATGTAAATCAGTCAAAGGGATTCCAAGTATCGGAAAGGCAGGAAGATTTATGAGAGGATTATTGATAAAAGATTTCTTCTGCCTGAAAAAGCAGTTGACCAATTATATGTTTATTATTATGGGGGTCATTGTCATTTCCATTTTATTTGTCCTAAGCTATGACTTTGGAAATATTCACGCAGGATTTATGGAGATGATGAATTCCAACCAAAACGCTGAGTCAGACATTATTCTAATTGCAAGGTCGGCGCTGCTTCTATTTATGATGGTTCCCATTGCATGCACGGGAGATATTACAAGCTTGTTTACAGATGATGAAAACGCCTCTTTTTATAAAGTAGCATCCGCACTGCCGATTTCCATCAGTAAAAGAGTGGCATGTCGGTTTCTTGCCGGTTACTTATTTATTGCTATAGGTATGGCGGTTGATTTGGTTATGACCATCATTTTATCATCCCTTACAGATATGATTTCTTTTGGAAATTTTTGCGGAGTTATTATTACCTTTTCCTCCGTTATGCTCATATATATCAGCCTGCTGATTTTATTGATGTATATCCTCGGAAACAAAAAATCCACATATGCAGGCATGATTCCTCTGCTCCTCGGAGCTGCTGTATATATACTTGCCAATTTTGATAAGTTTAAAGATTTTATGGTTGGTTCTAATGAAAATGCACTGCTTGATTTATATCATCAAACAACAGATTTTATTTTCTACAAATCATACATTTTATTTATCGCTGCAATTATCCTCTCAAGCGGAGCCTATCTTGCAGCGGTGCAGACAGCTAAAAGAAAAAGAGGTGTAGCATAATGGCAGGTCTTTTATATAAAGATTTTATTAGCATCAAGGGGAAAAGAATTGTCTGGATTTTCACCGTATGCACCATTTTATTCCTCTCATTAAGGCTCACATTTCCGGGAAATGTGAACGCAAATATGGCAGGCGGCAGCATGGGCATAAGAGAAACAGAAAACGGAGAATTCGTTGCAGTTACCATCGGAGATTTTCAGGATTTTCTACTGATGATACCGCCAATGCTGCTTGTAGCCTGCGGACTTATACTGCCATCCATATGGACCACTTCCATTTGTAAAAACGATGAAACAAATAAAACTAAACAATTTGTCAAATCACTTCCTCTTGAAAAAAACGCCTATATTGCATCAAAGTATCTGTTTATCGGAATTGCTGTCTACATTTTATTTTCATTGGAAACCATGTGGATTATTATATTTGACAGCGTGGCAGGCGATAACCCCGCCAGAGAAATCATAATAACCTTCTCCCAGTTATTGGTTGTAGTTTGCGGAATCTCACTTCTGCTTGCTTCCATAGAACTGCCGTTTTTTATTACCCTTGGGGTAAAAAGGGGCTCTATGATAAAAACCGCAATTTTAGAAGGTGTTGCTTTTCTTGTAATTGCCTATTTATTTTTTGGAGATTTAAAGATTTTTGAAAGATTCAATATTTATGCCCTTGCAAATTGGTGTCAGGAGCATATCGTGATTGTACTGCTCATTTCCACCCTGTCACCGATTGCGGATATTTTTATCTTTTGGCTTTCTTATCGGATAACCTGTAAGATAAATCAAAACAGGGAGTAAAAATATAAACTAAGCAATTTTCAACACCAGCAGTTTTAACAGTTCTCATTGAGATGCCGAGGGTGGCTATGATAAAATAGAGAAAAAATAGGGTTATGAGGTGTGAACATGAAAAAGATGGCATTAATTTTAGGTATTATATTCCTAATTTTGACCTTTATAGGCGGAAGATATGTCATTATAAATCATGGGCAAGTAAATGCAGGCTATGCAGTTATTCCCGGTTTATGGACAATGATATGCTTTGGGTACTACCAAAGCAAAAAGCATGAATGACAATCTTCAATCCTAATAGAAGCCATAAAAGTTATAATCACTTAAGAGTCTACAACATAAGGATGTATGATGGATAAAAACCTAGAAAGAAAATCAAATAAAAAAAGACTTTTTGCATACTTAATTCTTTCATTTGCCACTACTTGGCTTATCTTCTGCCCATACATTTTATCGGGACATGTCTGGGCAGCAGAGGGCGAGCCTTCCGGCATGGATCAATTAGTGTGCCTTGGAATGCTCTGCCCGACTCTGGCAATGCTGCTCACAAGATACATAACCAAAGAGGGCTTTGCTGTCATGGGAGAAGATTCCATGCTCCTTGGAATCCGCTTCAAAAAGAAAAAGTGGCTCTATTTTCTGATGGCAATGCTGCTGCCATGGATTTATTATGAGCTTGGCAGCGCCCTGACTCTTCTTTTTTCACCTGAAGCTTTTGATGTAAATTACCCGAAAATTTTGGACATTGCAGAAAATGAGCGGGCTGTCATTTACATGCAGCCGATAGCAATGATTATCTCAGGCTCTATCTCCTCCTTCGCCGCCTTTGGTGAAGAGGCCGGATGGCGGGGATACATGATGCCCAAATTAATCAAGCTCTGGGGAATCCCAAAGGCAGTCATCATCGGCGGAATCATCTGGGGAATGTGGCATTGGCCCCTTACTTACATCGGGCACAATTTTGGAACCGAATATTTTGGATATCCTTTTACCGGATTTACCATGATGTGCCTTATGTGCATCTTTATGGGAATCATCCTTACTTTTTTGACATACAAATCCGGTTCCATATGGCCTGCGGCAATTCTCCATGCCATCAATAATTCAGCGCCATCTTCTCTCCAATATTTTATAAATCCGGATAAAATAACCGGATGGAAGGCAGACAGTGTGGCATCGTTTTTCATCCATATGCTGCCGATGATGATAATTGCTTCTTTTATATTTGTGAAGTGGAGAAAGGCAATGAAAAAATAAAAACGAACCACACCGCAAATGTTTTATTTATACTGAAAGTTTTGCACAACTTTATGCAAACTTTTCAGTATAATGTAAACAGAGGTGATTTTCCAATTGTTACAATAACATATTTTACATCAATCCCATTTCTATCTGTTCCACTATAACTGACCACCAATTTTCTTCATTATCCAAAGCCCTCTCATCCATTTTCATAAATTCTTCTCTCATATCTTCCAATACCTGTATTCCTTCTTCTTCATCCTCTATCTCAAGGGCTTTTTCTTGAAAAATGATATACACCACTATATAATCAAGAAAGGCTCTAAGATCTTTATTGACAAATCTGATAAATGATTCATCTCCTTGATCTATGGCAATAATCTCACCATGAGGATTGATGCACAAATAAGAACCCTCATCCTCCCCAATTACTATATAACCTTGAACCTCTTTTTCTGCTGAACTTATATGAAGCCGTACACCCTCGATAGGTTCCTTGGGTAATCCTATTTCACATAATATTTTTTGTGTATCGGGCGATAAATTATATTTTTGATATTGCTCCTGCGTATATAACTCAAAATTATCTTTTAAAAATTGAAAAGTGTCCATACTAATCCTCCACCGTAATCTCTTCCGTAACCTCCAAGCCCTGCCACATATTTCCGTCCGCCCTGTGATACTCCCGCATCACGGAACCGTCCGCTTTCGTATATTCAATCACATATATCTGCCCAACCTCTATTTTCATAGGATAATTATTATAAGGCAGGACATTTCCCGTGGTTGGGTTATCCTTGAAATCATCATATGCATTTTCCAGAAGCCAAAATTCCCTGCATTTATAATCAGGGAGCAGCGCTGACAAATCTACCTCTCCATAATACAAAGCGGTGTATTCTTTTCCATTAACGACAATCGTGTCAGTTCTATAAGCATCCGTATTGCGCGTAGACAAAGTCAAATCCTCCGCATATATGGCATCACCATATTTTTCATGGAGCTGGTTCGCCATGCAGGGAATAGTATTTGTCGCGTAATCCATAGCCTCCAATCCGGTATGGGCGGAGCCGTATATTCCCATTACATCAACACTGTTCAGCTTCTCGACTTCCCGGACAAAATTTTCCACCATCTTATTTTCACGATATACATTGTCGGAATGCCTGTAATAATATTTTCCCTGATTGATATTTTCCTGCGCCAGCTTATACAATTCAGAATCCTTTTGACCATTGGATTCAAGGTACTTCAGAAAGCGTTTTCCGGTTGTGCCATATTGGTGTCCCACATCTGTCCCATGGAAAATCGTTTCCGGACATTCCCTTTTAATCCGCTTATAAAAATCAAGAACTATATCAGAATGTACCGCCGTCCCTTCCCAATCTTTATACAAGGAATTTAAAATATCATCATTCTCCGACTGCATCCAGAGATTCATATATTCCGCTGTGTAATAGGGAAGCTCCACAAATAAATCCCTCATGCCCTCATCATAATATGCCTGCCACAACTCAAATTCTTTTTCTAAAATATTTTCTGAGGAATGCTCCTCACCATATAAAAATATCTGTCCGGCATACTGCAGTGTCTGCTGCTCTTCCTTTGACGAAGAAGGAGCCTTAGAAAATTTGAGAGCATCGGATATCACAAAAATGATGCCAACCATCATAACCCCGGCAATCATTTCAACTGTGAGAATCGCCGATGTTTTATTTATCAACTTATCCGGCGCAATAAATAATGCCATCATAAGCAAAAGATACAATGCATAAATAAAGTATGTAACCACATTGCTCCACGGAAAGCTTGCCGTGGGATGAGTCAGCGCATACACGAAAAATCCTATTGCGAAAATTAACATCACTCCGGCAATGATTCTTACTTTTTTCTTGGACATTATGCCTTCCCTCCTGCTTCTTAAGCTTTTCCTATTCTTTACTACTAGTATCTCTTTTTTATTCTACCCCCCCGAAGTGAAAAGTCAAGAAATGATAAAAAGCTTAAGCTTCAAAATTTTGATAATAAGCAATGAAGGATTCCATAATCTCTTCTCTGGAGCGGGTATATTCATCTTCGATACCCTTTAAGCTATCTATCCATTCCTCATCAATCATGAAGCCAACATCCATATTAATACTGTATTTTGCTTTCTCTATCAAGGAAACATCCGAAAAGTCGCCTATACAATACAGATAGCCGCACAATACCCGGATATATTCAGAACTTCCCTCTTGAAAATCTAAGATTTCTTCTTCAATCAATTTTCTAACTTCTTCTTTGGGAATTTCGGAAAAATTAAATCCATACTTTTTTATAATCGCTTTTGCCCGCTGCTCATTTGTCATAATCCATTTCCTCGATAAACATTGATTGAGCGAGCTGCCTGCGAGCGATGCTTCTTGACCAAAAGGTCAAGAAGATGAAAACTTGATAACTTCAACAAACAGGAAATAACTCGCTGAATAAATTATAATATTTGTTAAAATCAGCAGGGCCAGACACCAGCCCTACTGATTTCCTCCATCAATCATTCAGTTTCCGAATTTCTTTATTAAAACAGGACAAAACACTGACCGTAAATCCACATATGCTGGTGCACAAAAACATGACTGCCATTCCGCTGCCGCTTCCGTTTCCCACCAGATTTCCCAGAAGCTGTGCAAATCCTGCGCCGGAAGCCATGAAAGGCTCAAACACATAATCGGCCAGATAACCGCCAAGCAGAATCCCCACAGGTATCGTGCTGTACTGAATGGCATTTCGCACTGCAAACACCCTTCCCTGCATGTTTTCCGGAACCTTTTGATAGGATATCGTATTCTGATTCGCCATAATAAAAGGAATGGGCACACTGGCAGCAGCTGCAGCCACCGACCACCAGAAAGCATTATTTCCCACTGCCATAATAAAATCGCCAAACAAAAAGGAAAGTGCAGCAGAAAGATAAATTGCGCTGGCTTTGCGGCGGCTTTCCTTTTTCAAGGAAACGATAATTCCGCCTACGATTCCGCCGATTCCCATAAAGGCATTCACCACTCCAAGGGTGATGCTGCTTCCGCCGCTTCTTGCCAAAATCATCGGCGACAAAATATTTTCATAGGTCAGTCTGGAAAAAAAATTTATCAATGCCATTGTCAGCATGATATACAAAATTCCTTTATTCCCTTTTAGAAACAGAAAACCTTCCTTTGTGCCTGCAAAGGGCGAGCTGTGCTCCCTCTCCTCAAATTGGTCAGGAATGTAAATGAAGAACAGCAGCACACAAAACGCTATGGCAAAGCTTGCCAAATCCACCAGCAGGATAAGGGGCAGCCCGCCCAGAGCAAACAATACAGAGGCAAACATAGGGCTGAACACCACCACCATATTGTTAGAAAAAGAATTCATCCCGCTTACATTTGATAATTTATCCTTCGGCACAAGCTTTCCGACTGCCACATCTGATGCCGGCTGCTGAAAAGCGTTTGTGATTCCCACTACGGCATTGACAATATAAATATGCCAAACGGACAAATACCCCGAAATCATAAGTATCAGCACGGCAAGGGAACACATGGCAGCAGCCGTATCCGAAACTAACATAATTGCCTTTTTGCTGTGCCTGTCTACAAAAGCGCCTGTGACAATGCTCAACAGAATATATGGCACATACTGACAAAAGGACATCACAGAAACCGACAAAGCCGAATGGCTCTGCTCATATGCCCATAAAACAAGCGCAAAAGCAGTCATGGAGCTTCCCAGCTGCGATACCCATTGACTCAGCCATAAAATAATGTATTTCTTAAAATTTTGATTTTCCATTGAATTTTCTCCAATCTATTCTTATATTTAGCGCAGATTTTTGTCTGTGCTGCTGTCAACAATGGAATCCATGTTTCGCAAGAACTCTATTGTTATAGACAAAAAGTTTGAACATTATTTTCAAACCTCAGAATAGGTAAGTACAAAATCCAATGTCAGGCGAAAAATATTATCTCTGTACAAGTATCGCCTTATCATCAGACCTTGTACAGAGTTTGCAGCTTAAATCAATCACCATGTGACATAACATATGCCCCACCTCCTCTATAGAAATTAACCCTTAAAACCCATAAAAGCTTTTCGGCTTTTCCTTAACTGTCTCCAAGAATTTTATAATATTCTATCATATATCTTCCATTGATACCAGCCCGTTTTTAACCGCAAACAAAGCCGCCTGCGTTCTGTCCGCCACACCGATTTTCCGAAAAAGGCTGGAAGCATGATTTTTCACGGTGCGCTCCGTGATATCAAGATTGGCACCGATTTCTTTATTGGACATCCCATGGGATATCTGAAGCAATATCTCTAACTCCCTTTTTGTCAAATCTTCCACGCTCTGTAGATTTTTGTTTTCTATTAATTCTTTCAAATTTTTCCCCTTTAAATTTCCTATTTTTACTTATAGACATAATCCTTGAAATAGTCCGTTTCATCTTGATAATCCAGCCAAACTTCAAACCATCCTAAAAAATCCTGCCTTTCACAACAGGGTTGTACACCAACATCAGAAAAATTCCATACCTCTCCACGGCAATTTCCGGTTACTATCAAATTGTAACTCATACAACAGCCAATATCTATCAGTTCAAGCTCACCTTGATAAACCTTGGTTTCCCTTTCTTCGCTGATTATGTTTTGCGGTCTGCCATCATCTTCCCAAATCCATTCCTTTTCCAACATAAACGGTTGGGATAAATCTCTTTTTTCGATATCTGCCAGACTGTTGAGGCGAAAACCATCCAACATATCATCACAGCCATCACCGACTTCTTGTAAAAACAAACGGTATGCTTCAGGCAATCTAACATTGCATTGTTTTTCAAATCGGGAAATTTCTTCTTCCGAAAGAGTTGCTCCCATTTCAATTTCAAGTTCAGCTATTTTTTGCTTAATACGTTTTATTACCTCTTTGTATTCATTCTCCTTATAAATAGCCATTACGCTGCCCCCTATAAGTACCGATTTACAAACAAAGCAGAAAATTTAATCCTCATATTTCTTTATGTTTTCCATTTGCTCTCGTAAGATGCCGTCAATGTCTAATCCAGGATTATTTTTTGCCAATTCTTCCAGAAAGTTCCTGTCCATAAATCCGTCCCAGCCTTCAACTTCGTAAGGAAAAGGCGGCGTTACCTCATAAGCCACATCAAAGCCTTTCAGTCTTTGGATAATTCCTTCAATAGACTCCGCGTTATCGGTAATAGATATATTTTCTTTTGTCAACTGTTGTTGTGTCAAATAGCCACTACACATGGTAAGAATTTCATGCCTGGCTCTTTTACTGGCATCTTGCAGAGAAAAAGTCAGTTTATAATGTGTTTTGTCTAGGCTTAACTTGCTGTAACTTGTCACAATAACCCATTCCTGACATTTTTCACAAAACATTCCATCTGTGATTTGATTATATTTACCACTCTCTTGTTTATGAATAGTTTTACATCCGCATGTGGGACAAGTGTTGTATTCGTTGAGTGGATTATCTCCAATTTTGCCAAATAATTTCATATTGTATCTCCATCAAATTTTCCATTTGTTAAGCCAATTATAATTTGCCCATATAAATAAATCAATATAAAAATTTACAATTGTATAGCTGCTTATATTTGTGTATAATAATATTAAACAAATAGCCAAAATAGTTGATTTTTTCGTAGAAAGGCGGTGTTTCTATGTCAGTATTACAGGAACAGATTGTTCAAAAAATCAGTGGACTTTCAGAAGATAATTTGCAGTTTTTATTGGAAATGATAAATCGTTTCATGCAACCGGAAACCGAAGAAAAGAAGAATATAGCAATTACAGAGAGAATCGGGATTGCCAAAGGACAGAATTTGTATGATGACAATTATGATTTTGATGAGATGAACCCTGAAATTGCAAAAATGTTTGGAGTGATGGAATGAAGCTGCTATTAGATACGCATATTATTTTATGGGCATTAGATGATAATCCCAAATTGCCGAAACAGGCTAAAGCTCTGATTATGGATGTCCAAAATTCAATTTATTACAGTTCTGCATCTGTATGGGAAACAACAATAAAATATATGTCAAAACCAGATAAGATCAGGATTAGTGGCTCTAAATTATCTGAGTTATGCAGAAAGATGGGATATCAGATGCTTCCAATTACAGATAAACATATAACAGCATTAGAAACATTAATATTTCATAATGAACATCAAATGCATAATGATCCCTTTGACCGAATTATGATTGCACAAGCAAAAGCAGAAGACATGAAATTTATTACCCATGATTCTAAGATGCCATTTTATAATGAATCTTGTGTTATAGTAGTATAGTATAATATCTCACCCCAACGGCTCCCTAGAAGGTAGGCCAGCCTTCCGGGGATATTTTTTCGGGGTGCTTTTCACCTTCTCAATCACAAATAAATTCCGGTAAATATCAGAATCCGGAAGTTGAAATTTCACTTGATTTTTTATCTTTCCTCCCAGAAGAGAAATCGCTTTTTGCGCCCCATCCATTTCTTCCGCAATTTTTTCTGATTTATAAGAAATAAATTCACCGCCCGTCTTTACAAAAGGCAGACAATATTCCGATAAAACGGACAAATTCGCCACCGCCCGGGACACACACAAATCAAACTTTTCCCTCAGCTTTTCCGGTCTGGCAAAATCCTCCGCCCTTCCGTGAATGGTTTCTACATCGGATAAATTAAGCTCTTTTATCACTTCATTCAAAAATTGAATCCTCTTATTCAAAGAATCCAGCAGCGTAATTTTAAGATTTGGAAAGGCAATTTTAAGGGCAAGTCCCGGAAACCCCGCACCCGTGCCTACATCAATAACCGTTTTCTTTTGTGACACATCATAAGCCTTCACCAAAGAAAGACTATCTATAAAATGCTTCTTTATCACATCATCATAATCAGTTATGGCTGTCAAGTTCATAACTTTATTCCACTCCGCCAGCATTTCATAATAAGTAAGAAACTGCCGAATCTGAGAATCGGTCAGGTTTATGCCTAAGTTTTCGGCATCTTTTAAGAACTGAGTCACATCATAAGCCTTTTTACATCTTGTGCTATTAACTATATTGCTATTTGCACCATTATTTATGCTGTTTTCCATAAATTTCTCCTAGTGAAAAGTACGGTAATTTGTATAAGAATATCCATTCATCCTTCTTCTTTCCTAGCCTTAATATAAATACAGAACCTCCAAATGCCGCCAATCAGGTCAATAACACCAATCACACCAATCACACCAAAAAGGCATTTTAATATCATGGAATATTGATATAATGCCATTGCCATAAAACCAACGCCTGCTATAATAAATACAATTGCTGAAGTAAAATTCCGTTCACTGTTTCCCATAATAACCCTAACTTCCTTTCTTTTTACTATCTTATGTACTCTTAAAAATAATTCCCTTTTCGGAAAAATGTTCCTATATCAACTACTCTATAAACGGAGATTATTATAGCACTACGGCTTTTCCGTTAGGATAATCTCCTATCCACGCACAGGGAAAAAATCCATCTTTATAAATTCCAAGTAATGTACCGAAAAAGCCCTGTACATTTAATATTTTTTCTATGCACGCCCATGATACATCTCTTTTAACCATATCCAACATTTCATTTTCCAATCCGACTTCTTCCTCTAAATGCCATCTGTCAATAAAATCACCCCATTTTTTCCAGATAATATCTCCTATTTCAGATGAAACAACTAAAAAGATTTTATCTATTTGTGCATCACCGATTTGTTCGACTGCCATATTTTCCAATGAAACAATATGTGGCTCCCATGTTTTTATCATTTGCTTATTCCAAACATCATAGGCTTCAAAAATCGAATGTATTACATGATATTTGTCCACAGCTTCTTTACCATGTTCAAACCAACTTATCAGCCGAACCTCTTGTAAAAATTCATCTATTGTTGCCATAGTACCTCCGTCAAATCCTGACTTGTTGAAACAATTATAACTCGCTTTTCACAAATACACAACTTCCACACACATTCCATCTTTATCATCCTTCATGATTCCCACGAAAATGTTCCAGATAAACCAACAGCACGGAAACATCCGCAGGGGAAACCCCCGATATTCGGGAAGCCTGTCCCACCGATATAGGATGAAATTCTTTTAATTTCTGCCTTGCCTCAATGCGCAGGGATGGAACATCATCATAATCCAAATCCGCAGGAATCTTTTTTCTTTCCATCTTTTTAAACTGCTCTACCTGTCTTAACTGCCTTGTAATGTAGCCCTCATATTTAATTTCTATTTCGACTTGCTCAACAACATCAAAAGGTAAGGATTCTTTTCCACATAATTTTACGGAAAAATCTTTTCTATCCACATCTATCGGAGCAATCGCTTCATAACTAAGCTCCGGTCGGCAGATTAATTCTGCCAGACTCGCTGCTGTCTTTAAAGTAGAACTCCCGCAGGATTCCAAAAAATCCTGAATTTCTTTTCCCGCTCCCACAACCGTATTCTTCAGACGCCGGATTTCTTGATGTATTAAATCCTCCTTTATCAGCAAGGCATCATATTCTTCCTTGGAAATAAGACCCACCTCATATCCCTTTTTGCGAAGCCTTAAATCCGCATTATCCTGCCGTAAAAGAAGGCGGTACTCCGCCCGGGAAGTCATCATCCGGTAAGGCTCTCTGTTATCCTTTGTGACCAAATCATCAATCAACACGCCGATATAACTTTCCGAACGGTCTAAAATCAGAGGTTCTTTTCCGAAAATCGACATTGCGGCATTGATTCCGGCAATCATCCCTTGCGCCGCTGCCTCCTCATAGCCGCTGCTTCCGTTAAACTGACCTCCTGCAAATAATCCCTTCACATTTTTAAATTCCAGAGAGGGATAAAGCTGCTTTGCATTGATGCAGTCATATTCAATGGCATAGGCATTACGCACCATCTTACAATTCTCCAGACCGGGGACAGTGCGGTACATGGCAAGCTGCACATCCTCCGGCAAGGAAGAAGACATACCGCTCAAATACATTTCATTGGTATAAAGCCCCTCCGGCTCAATAAAAACCTGATGCCTTTCCTTGTCTGCAAATTTTACCACCTTATCCTCAATGGAGGGGCAGTATCTGGGTCCCGTCCCTTCGATAATTCCCGCGTAAATAGGAGAGCGGTCCAGATTATTTCTGATAATTTCATGGGTTTTTTCATTGGTGTAAGTAAGCCAGCAGGACACCTGTTCCTTCTGAATGGAATCAGGGTCTGTAGAAAAAGAAAAAGGTATGATTCTCTCATCTCCAAACTGCTCTTCCATCTTAGAAAAATCGATACTTCTCTTATCCATTCTTGCAGGGGTGCCTGTCTTAAAACGGCGCAATTCAATTCCCATTTTTTTCAAAGAATCCGGCAGATGATTGGCAGCCTGTAAACCGTTAGGCCCGGTATAAGTAATGGTTTCTCCGCACAGACATCTGGCGCGCAGATAAGTTCCCGTGCAGAGAATCACTGCTTTACATTCGTAAATGGCGCCGGTAAAAGTTTTTACGCCTGTAATATTCTTTCTTTCGGAATCTTCCTCCCACAACAATTCACAGACTTCCGCCTGCTTTATGGTCAAATGCTTCTGATTCTCCAAAACCTTTCTCATGGCACGGGAATATTCAGACTTGTCCGCCTGAGCACGCAGGGAATGAACGGCAGGACCTTTGGACATATTTAACATTTTCGATTGAATAAAAGTCTTGTCGATATTTTTACCCATTTCACCTCCCAGCGCATCCAATTCCCTTACCAGATGACCCTTGGAAGAACCGCCTATATTAGGATTGCAGGGCATTAAGGCAATGCTGTCCACACTGACCGTAAAAATCACCGTTTCCAGACCAAGCCTCGCGCAGGCAAGGGCCGCCTCACACCCGGCATGTCCCGCGCCTACCACACAAACATCCACTTTTTCCCGTATCTCAGTCATTCGTATACTCCCTTATAAAATTTCATTCTTTTCACGCTATTTACCCATGCAAAACTTAGAAAATATTTCTTCCACCAAATCATCTTCCACCTGTTCCCCGATGATTTTTCCAAGTTCCGCGTATGCGCTCATCAAGTCAATGGAATAGAAATCCTCTTCCATTCCGTCATCGATACTTTTTTTTACCATTTTTAAACTTTCAAAAGCCGATAAAAGCGCTTCTTTGTGCCGCATATTTGTGATGACAATTTCATTATTATTCTGAAGCTCGCCCTTAAAAAACATTTCTTTTATCACATTTTCAAAGTCATCAATCCCCGTATTTTCTTTGGTGGAAGTTCTAAGGATACTAATATTTTTCCAGTGATTATTTTCGATATTATATTCTTTTTCTGAGTGTTGTTCCGTATCAGAAAGCTCTTTTTCGGTTTTCTCCAACATCTCTAAAATACTTTCTTCCGTCACTACAGCTTCCAAATCTGTTTTATTTAATAAAATTATGACATTTTTGTCATAAATTAAAGACATAATGTCTCTGTCATTCTCATTCAATTCCACGGAAGCATCCACCACATATACAATTAAATCCGCATCTTCCGCATATTTTTTTGCCCGGTCAACTCCTATCTTTTCCACAGTATCGTTCGTATTTCTGATGCCTGCAGTATCAATTACATTCAACCCGATACCATGAATTTGGATATGTTCTTCCAGAATATCTCTAGTGGTGCCCGCTACATCCGTGACAATGGCTCTTTCTTCCCCGACCAACAGATTCAATAGGGAAGATTTTCCTGCATTTGGCTTTCCCACAATTACCGTAGCAATCCCTTCCCTTAAAAGTTTACCGTTTTCCGCGGTTTCTAAAAGTTTTCCTATCTTATCAAGCAGACTTTCCACTTTTAAAAGCAGCTTTTCGGAATATCCTTCCAGACTGATATGTTCAGGATCATCCAGTGCGGATTCTATAAAAGCAATCTCATAAAGAATCTCTTCCCTGAGACTCTTGATTTTTTCATATAAATTTCCTTTCAGTTGATTCACGGAAGACTTTAAAGCAAATTCATTTTGGGAGGAAATCACATCCATAACTGCTTCCGCTTTTGACAAATCAATTCTGCCGGTTAAAAATGCCCTTTTTGTAAATTCTCCCGGTTCCGCCATTCTTGCGCCTGATTTTAATACCGCCTCTAAAATCTTTTGCATTACCAGAATACCACCGTGGCAGTTAATTTCCACAGTGTCTTCCGTAGTGTAGCTGTTTGGGGATTTCATCACGGAAACCATAACTTCGTCTATTATAAAATTTTTCCATATGCTATCTTCATCTCTAAAATCTTTTTCTTTTGGCACATCTAAAATATAGCCATAATGAATAGTGTGGCTTTTTACACTTCTCAATTTTTTCTGTCCGTATTTATTTCTGAAAATTCTGTCCGCTACGGAAATTGCTTCCCTGCCGCTGATACGAATGATTCCGATGCCGGAATCCGACAATGCGGTAGCAATAGCAGCTATGGTATCCGTTTTCATATAATTCCTCATTTCCACTGTATATACTTATAAAAAACCGGATATATGAATTATAAATCAAAATTCTATCATAATATCCGGTTTCGTAAATTATTGATTTCATTTCATTCAGGATTTCATATCCTGTCTCTTTCTGTATTCCCTATTTTCCCTGTAATCTCTTCCATCTTTAAAGTCCCTGTTCTCCCGCCTTAAAGTAACTACAATTCTTCTGAAAGGTTCATCCCCTTCACTGTGGGTAGTCACATATTTATCATTTTGCAGAGTAGAGTGAATAATTCGTCTCTCATAAGGATTCATAGGCTCAAGTGATATAGGCTTTCTGTTTCTCTTTACCTTATAAGCAATATTCTTCGCCAGATTTTCTAAAGTTTCCTTTCTTCTCTGACGGTAATTTTCCGTATCTACTTTCACACGCACATATTCTTCTACATCTTTATTTACTACCAAAGATAAGAGATACTGCAAGGAATCCAGAGTTTGTCCTCTTTTACCGATCAATACTCCCATATCGTCGCCATTCAATTCCACATCCATGGAATGCTCCTGCTCGTCATATTTAATATCAATAGTTACTGTCAGCTTCATTGCCTCAAACACATTATTTAAAAAGTCCTTTGCATTATCTTCCACGCTACACTTTTTTGCCGCCTTGATTATTGCAAGCTTGGAACCTATACCCAAAAATCCGCTGGAGCCTTCTTCAATTATTTCATAATAAAGCTTATCGCTGGTAACTCCAAGTTTCTGACAAGCTTCCGTAATCGCATCATTTACTGTTTTAGCAGATACTTCAATAAATTCCATATTATCATCCCTTTCTGCACTGTCTCTTATATCTTAGTAGACAACACGCATCCTTAATATTTTAGTTACTTATTATTTTTCCTGTTATACTCACTTACTTTATTTGCTTTTGCCATCATACTTCCGGGTTTTGCAGTTTTAACTGTTTTTGTTTCGTCTGCAACATTATTATTATTTCCTGTAGACATATTTGCCCTGTTTTTAATACTTTTTGTATTCATATTGGCATAGGCGTTTAATTTTTCTTGCTGTTCCTTATATTTCTGTGCTTTCTTTGCACTCTTTTCTTTATTCTTTTTAATAATTTCCTCAAAATCCATCTTATCGATATGCTTATTGATGACAACCTGCTGAATGCTTCTCACAATGCTGCCGGCCACCCAATAAAGTCCCATACCGGAAGGAAGAGTAAAACAAAACCATGCGGACATCAAAGGCATTATCATATTCATGGTTTTCATGGAAGACGCCATTGCCGCTGCCTGCTCATTCTGACTGGTATCCTGCTGAGGCATCAACTTTACATTAATCCACTGTGTCGTAGCAGATAAAACAGGTATGATAATAGCAGCGATTGCCATGATATAATTATGGTTTGAAAGAGCTTCCCTCATTAAATAAGAAGGGGAATTTCCTATGTTAAGTCCAAGAAAATTATTATAATTCCCAAGATTGGTCATAGTTAAAGAAACATTTTCCGCCAGAGAAGGAAATTTTTCGGAAATACTTAATAAATCGGCCGTCGAAGCCCTGTTTAAACAATCAATTATAGTATTCTGCACATAACTGATATGTTCTCCCAAAACAAAATTAGCATTGCTGAACCGTTTTGCATACATAGCGGAATTTGTAAAATTCTTGACTAATTCTACCGCGCCTTCGGTATCGATAATGTTGTCCACCAAAGGAAAAAACGCCATCTTTACTTTTTCCACATAAGCGGGTATTGCATATACAACCCTGTACAATGCAAACAAAATAGGCATCTGAATCAACAGATACAAACAACTACCGGTAGGAGAAACGCCGTATTTTGAGTAAACTGCCTGTATTTCAGCATTTTGCGCCATCTGGGAATCCGTATCTTTTTTATTCTTGTACTTCTCTTGAATTGCCTGTATTTCCGGATTCATCTTCGCGGAAAGCTTAGAAAACTTCTGCTGCTTGATGGTTAAAGGCAGCATCAAAAGATTTACCACAATAGTAAATAAAATAATGGCAAGTCCAATATTAGGAATCCCTATCATGTCTATGACTTTAAAGATTCCCTCCATAATCTTGCCTAATACCCACGCTACTTCTCCTATAATAAAGGTAGAATCCGGAGTCATTATAATACCGTTCATTCACATACCTCCTGCATCCGGGTAATCAGATTCAGGGAACCGGATCATAGCCTCCCTTTGAAAACGGATTGCATCTCAAAATTCTCCAAACAGCCAGAATACTACCCTTAAAAGCGCCGTATTTTTCAATAGCCTCTATTCCATACTGAGAACAGGTAGGAATATAGGGACATTTAACACTTTTCATAGGAGATAAATATTTCTGATATAATCTGATACCGCCAATTAAAAATTTTTTCATACTTTTCAAATTTCCAACAAATGATGAAGTCTGCCAAGATGCAGCAGCGCACTCTCAATTTCCTTATAAACTGCGGAAGCCGCACTTTGTCTGGCAATGATTACAATATCCAAACCACTATTGAATATATCTTCATGTAATCTGTAACTTTCTCTGATCAATCTTTTCACACGGTGTCTTACTACACTGTTTCCGACTTTTTTACTCACACTGATTCCAATTCTGTTTTTATTTGTGCTATTTTCTTTCACATACATAATCATATATTTGTTTGCATATGATTTACCGTTTTTGTAAACAAACTGGAATTCGTGATTCTTCTTTAACGATTCTGAAAATTGCATTTGATTCCTTCTATACTCAAATTAATAAGAGAAAAAAGGTCACATTCCTGTGACCTATGCGCATAATCTTTTTCTTCCTTTTGCACGTCTTGCCGCCAATACTTTTCTTCCGCCGGGAGTACTCATTCTGGCTCTAAAACCGTGAACTTTAGCACGATGACGCTTTTTAGGCTGATAAGTCATTTTCATGGAAAAGCACCTCCTTTTTTAAATCCTGATAAACCATACACAGTTTGAATTATAACCAAGAAAATAGCATATTTGATTTTATAAGAAAAACAGCATAATGTCAAGCAAAATAGGCATAAAAAATTATAATAAAAAAATAAAAAAAGTTATCCACATACATATACACCATTTTTATTCACATTTCACTTATCCACATTACATTTGTTATTTGTGGATAACTTTCAATTTTTGTAAGAATATCAATATATCCAGCTTTATAAATATCCACATAAATCATAAATTATCTTATTTATAAACAGTTTTATCCACATAATGTGTATAACTTTATCCATTACCTGTTTAAAACTTGCATTTGAAATATTTTTCATTCTATATTACAATGGAAATTGTAGCGTTTATATTATTTTTGTTTTAAGAAAGGTCTATCAAATGGATGATATTAAAAGAAATTGGACAACTATTAAAGAAACTGTCAGAAGAGAATACAGTCTTTCCGATATTTCTTATCATACATGGGTAGAACCTCTGGAATTTTATAATGTGACAGATAACACAGTAAATATCATTATTCCTTCCGATCAGGCTCATGCATTGAATTATATTTCCAATAAGTATAAAAGTTTCTTTCGGGTAACCATCACAGAAATGTTCAATCATCAATATGATGTGGATTTTATATTGGAAAAAGATGCCGAATATGAAGATACTTCCGAAAGTGAATTAGGTAAAGATCCTAAATATGCTGCAAATTATGAAAATGCAACTTTAAATCCAAGATATAAATTTGATAGTTTTGTGGTAGGAAGTAACAATAAATTTGCTCATTCCGCTTCTCTGGCAGTGGCGGAAACTCCCGGTGAAACTTATAATCCTCTCTATCTTTATGGAGGACCGGGATTAGGTAAAACTCACTTAATGCATTCCATAGGACATTTTATTATGGAACAGAATCCTGACACAAAGGTTCTTTATGTTACCAGCGAAGAATTTACCAATGAAGTAATAGAATCTATCAGAAGCGGTAATGCCGCTTCCATGACAAAGCTTAGGGAAAAATACCGTACCGTCGATGTGCTCATGATAGACGACATACAGTTTATAATAGGAAAAGAAAGTACGCAGGAAGAATTTTTCCATACTTTTAATGTGCTGCACGGAGCTCACAAACAGATTGTCCTTTCTTCGGACAAACCTCCAAAGGAAATGGAAACTCTGGATGAACGCTTCCGCTCAAGATTTGAATGGGGACTGATAGCAGACATCCAGCCTCCGGACTATGAAACCCGAATGGCAATTCTTCGTAAAAATGCCGAGCATTACGAACATAAGATTAATGAAGAAATTATAAAATACATTGCCACAAATATTAAGTCAAATATCAGGGAATTAGAAGGCGCCTTAAATAAGATTATTGCATTTGCAAAATTAAATAAGATAGATTATATGACAATCGAACACGCGCAAGAGGCTTTAAAAGATGTTATTTATCCTAATAAGCCAAAGGAAGTTACCCCCACTACCATTATTAACACCGTAGCAGAGCATTTTGGAGTAAATCCTGAAGATATCACTTCAAAAAGACGCAATTCCGAATTTGTGCTTCCGCGCCAGATTGTAATGTATCTTTGTTATGAAATGATTGATGAAATTTCTTATATGAATATTGCAAAACTTTTAGGAAAAAAAGATCATACTACGGTTATTCACGGAGTAAGTAAAATAAAATCAGAGATTCAGAGCAACGAAGAATTAAGAAATAAAATAGACATTATAAAAAAGAAAATAAATCCCTGATATGTGATTTCTGTTGATAACTTTGAAACGGAAAATATTTTTAACAGAGAGGATGTGTATAAGTTCACACTTATTCTGAACTTATTATTTAACAATTCACATCTTTTCCATTTCCTTTTTCCTTTATAAATAGTATAATAGAAGTAGTTTTACACATATCAACACCTATTACTAAGTATAATATTAAATTATTTATCTATTTATATTATCTGCCGGCAGACAATTTGTTGTGGACAAATCTGTCTATGGATAATCTGATAAACAGGAAGGAGTTATACACATATGAAGTTAGTCTGTTCAAAATCAAATCTTTTAAATGGTGTACAAACCGTATCAAAAGCTGTTCCTAATAAAACTACCATGTCCATTCTGGAATGTATTATGGTAGATGCTACTAAAGGCGTTATTACTTTAACGGCAAATGATATGGAGCTTGGTATTGAGACTACCATAGAAGGAGATATTATTGATAAGGGAATGATAGCACTTGACGCAAAAATTTTCTTGGAGATTGTGCGTAAGCTTCCTGACAGTGATATTACCATTGAAACAGATTCTACATATAAGACTACCATTACCTGTGAAAAGGCAAAGTTTAATATAATAGGAAAATTGGGAGATGATTTTTCTTATCTTCCCGATATTGAAAAAAACGGAAGTATTGTAATCAGCCAGTTTACTTTGAAAGAGGTTGTAAGGCAGACAATATTTTCCATTTCCGACAATGATAACAATAAACTGATGTCAGGAGAGCTTTTTGAGATAGACGGTGATGAGCTTAAAGTAGTTTCTTTGGACGGACACCGCATTTCCATCCGTAAGATTAAGTTAAGGGATAATTATGAATATAAAAAGGTTATTGTTCCCGGAAAGACTTTGAATGAAGTGAGTAAAATTATTTCGGGGGATGCGGATAAGGATGTAATGATTTCCTTTGACCCTAACCATATTATATTTGAATTCGGAAATACTACGGTAGTTTCCAGATTGATTGAGGGAGAATATTTTCAGATTAATCAGATGCTCTCCAGCGATTATGAGACAAAAATAAAAATAAACAAAAAGGAGCTTTTGAATTGTATAGACAGAGCTACCCTTCTTGTAAAAGAAGGTGATAAAAAGCCTATTATAATGAATGTTACCGATGAAAGAATGGAACTTAAGATTAATTCCGTTTTGGGAAGCATGAATGAAGATATTGATATTGAAAAGAGCGGTAAGGATATCATGATTGGATTTAATCCTAAATTCCTGATTGATGCGCTGCGTGTCATTGATGATGAAGATGTGGATTTGTATATGGTAAATCCTAAAGCTCCCTGCCTTATTAAGAATCTTGAAGAAAGTTATATTTATATGATATTGCCGGTAAACTTTACCACAGTTAATTAATTGCGTTTTTACCACTATTTTTGCCGCCAACCAAAAAAGCGGCGGGATGGAGATTTTATATGCAGATAATTCAATTAAAAGATGATTTTATAAAACTTGGCCAGGCGCTTAAAGCGGCTGGCTTAGTGGAGTCAGGGGTAGACGCAAAATATGCCGTTCAGGACGGTCTTGTAAAAGTAAACGGTCAGGTAGAAACAAGAAGAGGAAAAAAGCTGGTTGCCGGTGATAAAGTCGCTTATAACGGTGAAACTTTTATAATAGAGGATTAGTATGGTTATTAAATCAATAGAATTGGCTGATTACAGAAATTATGAATCCCTTGACCTTAAATTTGACAGAGGAACCAATATTCTTTACGGAAACAATGCTCAGGGAAAAACCAATATATTGGAAGCTATTTATGTAGCTGCCACCACCAAATCCCATAAAGGAAGCAAGGATAAAGAAATTATAAGGTTTGATAAAGAGGAATCCCACATTCGGGTTTATTTGGAAAAAGAAGGTGTGGAAACAAGAATAGATATGCATCTTCGTAAATCAAAATCAAAGGGAATTGCCATAGACGGACAAAAAATAAAAAAAGCCGCGGATTTATTGGGACTTTGTAATGTTGTATTTTTTTCTCCGGAAGATTTGGGAATTATAAAAAACGGACCTGCGGAAAGGCGTAGGTTTGTGGATATGGAGCTTTGCCAACTGGATAGTTTTTATCTCTATAACCTGAACCATTATAATAAAATTGTGAATCAAAGAAATACTCTTTTGAAAGATATGTATATGAATGCCGATTTGAAGGAAACTTTAAATATATGGGATATGCAGCTTGTATCCTATGGGACAAAAATTATTGAGCGCAGAAAACTTTTTGTGGAGCAGCTTAATAAGATTATCTATGAGATTCACAAAAAACTTTCCGGAAACAGGGAAGAAATACATATTGTTTATGAGCCGAATGTAGAGACAGAAGAATTTGAAAATAAGCTGAAATATAGTAAAGACAGGGACATGAAGGCAAAGATTACTTCTGTCGGTCCTCACAGAGATGATTTTTCTTTTTTGGTGGGAGATGTGGATATCCGTAAATTCGGTTCTCAGGGGCAGCAGAGAACGGCGGCGCTGTCTTTGAAATTATCCGAGATTGAATTGGTAAAACAGATAACGAAAGATACTCCGGTTTTGCTTTTGGATGATGTATTGTCCGAGCTTGACAGAGACAGACAGAATTATCTTTTAAACAGCATAGGAGGTATTCAGACCATTATTACCTGTACGGGTCTGGAAGAATTTGTCAATAACAGGTTTGAGATAAATAAAGTTTATAAAGTGTCTGAAGGAACTGTTTCGGACGGGGATTTTCAGATGAATGCCTAATGATAAAAGAAAATGCGTATCGTCTCAGCAAAGCTGAATAATAAAAGGCAGCGCGGAAATGGAGTAAATAATGAGCGAAGAAAATATTAGCAACACAATAGTGGATCATGAGTATGGAGCCGACCAGATTCAAATTCTGGAGGGTTTGGAGGCTGTACGCAAAAGACCCGGTATGTATATAGGTACTACCGCTTCCAGAGGTCTTCATCATTTGGTTTATGAAATTGTGGACAATTCTGTTGATGAAGCGTTGGCGGGAGCCTGCGATACAATAGAAGTTACCATTAATGAAGGTAATTCCGTGACTGTTGTTGATAACGGAAGAGGTATCCCTATCGGGGTAAATCATAAAGCCGGTATTCCTGCGGTTGAAGTAGTGTTCACAGTTCTTCATGCAGGAGGAAAATTCGGCGGAGGAGGATATAAAGTATCCGGTGGTCTTCATGGAGTGGGCGCTTCCGTGGTAAATGCATTATCTGAGTGGCTTGAAGTGGAAATATATCAAGAGGGCAAGGTTTACAAACAGCGTTATGAAAGAGGAAATGTATGTTATCCCCTGAAAGAAATAGGCACTTGCCCTGAAGAAAAGACAGGCACTAAGGTTACATTTTTGCCGGACAAAACTATTTTTACGGAAACCACGGTTTTTGAATTTGATATTTTAAAGAGAAGATTAAGGGAAATGGCTTTCCTTACAAAAGGTTTGCGTATTATTTTAAGAGATAACAGAATCCCGGAAAAAACGCCGGAAGAAGATTCCGAAAAAATAGATGTTTCCGAACCTTTTAAACCCAGAGTATCAGAGTTCTGTTATGAGGGAGGCATCAAAGAATTTGTAACTTATTTAAACAGGAGTAAAACTCCCCTTTATGAAGATGTTCTTTATTTTGAAGGAGAAAAAAACGGGGTTTATGTTGAAGTGTCTTTTCAGCATAATGACTCTTACAATGAAAGTGTATTCAGTTTTGTAAATAATATCAATACGCCGGAGGGCGGAACTCATTTGCAGGGATTCAGAAATGCCACTACCAAGACATTTAATGATTATGCCAGAACAGCAAAGCTTTTAAAGGATAGCGAGCCTAATTTATCCGGTGAGGATATCAGAGAAGGTCTTACTGCAATTATAAGCGTTAAGATTGAAGACCCTCAATTTGAAGGACAGACCAAGCAAAAACTCGGAAACAGTGAAGCGAGGGGAGCTGTGGATTCCATTGTCAGTGAACAGCTTACTTATTTTTTGGAACAGAATCCCACCATTGCAAAATCCATTTGCGAAAAATCCATTTTGGCGCAGAGGGCAAGGGAAGCGGCAAGAAAAGCCAGAGACTTAACCAGAAGAAAAACTGCTTTGGAGGGATTATCTTTACCCGGAAAGCTTGCGGATTGTTCCGATAAAGATCCTAAAAATTGCGAAATTTATATTGTTGAGGGAGACTCTGCGGGAGGCAGTGCGAAAACTGCGCGTTCCCGTGCTACTCAAGCTATTTTGCCGCTCAGGGGCAAGATTTTAAATGTAGAAAAAGCAAGACTTGATAAAATTTATGCCAATGCGGAAATAAAGGCAATGATTACTGCATTTGGCACGGGCATTCATGAAGATTTCGATATCAGTAAGCTTCGTTATGACAAAATCATACTCATGACCGATGCGGATGTGGACGGCGCCCATATCAGTACCTTGCTGCTTACTTTTATATACAGATTTATGCCGGATTTGATAAAAGAAGGACATGTTTATCTGGCAAAACCGCCTTTGTACAAATTGGAAAAAAATAAAAATGTATGGTATGCCTATAGCGATGAAGAGCTTGAAAAAATTCTTCAGGAAGTTGGAAGGGATCAGAATAATAAAATCCAGCGTTACAAAGGACTTGGCGAGATGGATGCGGAGCAGCTCTGGGAAACTACCATGGATCCCGAAAAAAGAATTCTGCTCCGGGTGAATTACGACGAAGAGATGGAATCCGAGCTTGATTTGACATTTACTACTTTAATGGGTGACAAGGTTGACCCAAGGCGTGAATTTATTGAAGAAAACGCAAAGTTTGTAAAAAATTTGGATATCTAATAACATTTTAATCGGAGGAAAAGATGGACGACAATATTTTTGATAAAATCCATGAGGTGGATTTAAAGGAAAGGATGGAGACTTTCTATATAGATTATGCCATGAGCGTAATTGCATCCCGTGCCCTGCCGGATGTGAGAGACGGTCTTAAGCCGGTACAAAGGCGCGTCCTTTATTCCATGATTGAGTTAAATAACGGTCCCGATAAACCCCACCGTAAAAGTGCGCGTATCGTCGGCGATACCATGGGTAAATATCACCCTCACGGAGACAGTTCTATTTACGGTGCTTTGGTAAATATGGCTCAGGATTGGTCAACCAGATATCCCTTGGTGGACGGACACGGTAATTTCGGTTCTATGGACGGAGACGGCGCCGCTGCAATGCGTTATACGGAAGCGCGTCTTTCCAAAATTTCCATGGAGCTTTTAGCTGATATTAATAAAGATACGGTTGATTTCGTGCCGAACTTTGACGATACGGAGAAAGAACCTGTAGTGCTTCCCAGCCGTTACCCCAATCTTCTGGTAAACGGAACTACCGGAATCGCAGTGGGAATGGCTACGAATATTCCTCCTCATAATTTAAGAGAAGTTATCAATGCCGTAGTGAAAATTATTGATAACAGAGTGATAGAAAACAGGGCCACTGATATCGAAGAAGTTATGGAAATTGTGAAGGCGCCTGATTTTCCCACCGGAGGACTGATTCTCGGGACAAGAGGCTGCGAGGAAGCTTATCGCACGGGACGGGGCAAAGTAAGAGTTCGCGCCGTGACGGATATAGAGACTCTGCCGAACGGGAAAAACCAGATTGTTGCCACAGAACTTCCTTATATGGTAAATAAAGCCAATCTAATCGTTAAAATTGCTGAATTGGTAAAATTAAAGAAGATTGACGGAATCACCGATATCAGGGATGAATCCAACAGAGAGGGCGTCCGTGTAGTAATTGAGTTAAGAAAAGATGCAAACGCCAATGTTATTTTGAATCAGCTCTATAAGCATACTCAGCTTCAGGACACCTTTGGAGTCATCATGCTGGCTTTGGTGAATAATGAGCCGAAGGTAATGAATCTTTTGGACATGCTTACCCATTACATAAAGCATCAGGAAGATGTTGTTACCAGAAGAACAAAGTATGAGTTAAACAAAGCGGAAGAAAGAGACCATATTTTACAGGGTCTTTTGAAAGCTCTTGATTTTATTGATGAAGTGATTTCCATTATCCGCGGCAGCGAAAATACACAGGTTGCGAAAAGCAGGCTGATGGAGCGTTTTGAATTGGATGATGTTCAGGCGCAGGCTATTGTGGATATGAGACTCCGCGCACTTACCGGTTTGGAAAGAGAAAAGCTGGAAAATGAGCATAAGGAGCTTCAAATACGCATAGGCGAATTAAAGGCAATTTTGGCGGACGAAAAACTGCTTTTAGGCGTTATTAAAGAAGAAATCATGATAATCGGTGAAAAATACGGAGATGACAGACGCAGTAAGATAGGATATGACGAGTTTGATATTTCCATGGAAGATTTGATTCCTGTGGACAACACCATAATTGCCATGACAAGACTCGGATATATTAAACGCATGACTGTGGATAATTTTAAGGCACAGAACCGGGGTGGCAAAGGTATTAAGGGAATGCAGACCATCGAGGATGATTATATCGAAGACTTGCTTATGACCACAAATCATCATTATCTGAATTTCTTTACGAATTATGGAAGAGTTTACCGGTTAAAAGCATATGAGATTCCCGAGGCGGGCAGAACCGCCAGAGGCACGGCGATTATCAATCTGCTGCAACTTGCTCCCGGTGAAAAAATTACCGCAATGATTCCGATTAAGGAGTATGATGATAAAAAGAATCTCTTTATGGCTACCAAAAACGGAATCGTCAAAAAGACGCCGCTTTCCGAATTTGTCAATATCCGTAAAAACGGATTAACGGCTATCAATCTGAGGGATAATGATGAGCTGATTGAAGTAAAAACCACGGAAAATGACAGTGAAATCTTCATGGTGACGAAGCAAGGCATGTGTATCCGCTTTAAAGAAACCGATGTAAGAGCTACCGGAAGGGCGTCTATGGGCGTTATAGGAATGAATCTGGCGCCCGGCGATGAAATCAAAGGAATGCAGCTCAAAATTCAGGGTGAATATCTTTTGATTGCATCCGAAAAAGGTATGGGCAAGCGTACCCTGATGGAAGAATTTAATTTACAGCACCGTGGCGGTAAAGGTGTGAAGTGTTACAAGATTACCGACAAGACAGGTGATGTAATGGGTGTCAAGGCGGTAAATGAAGATAACGAAATTATCATGATTACCACGGAAGGCATTGTCATCAGAATCAGGGTTTCGGATATTTCCATTTTGGGAAGGATCACTTCCGGCGTAAAACTGATTAATCTTGAAAAAGATGTGGTTTTGGCACAGATGGCAAAGGTAAAAGACAGAGTGTCCAACGGAGAACAAGAGTTTGACAGCATGGATGAGGCATTAGAGGATATTTCAACGGAAGAGTAATGTCATCTGCATAATTTCATTTTTATATTAAGGCGGAACGATGAATTGACAAAAGTCGATTGATTGTTTCGTCTTAAAATATGTGGAAGGAAACGGGGAGAATTATTATGAATTCATATCAGATTTTTTTGGATTTAGCTATTATTATCATCTTTTCTAAATTCTTCGGTCTGTTGGCAAGAAAATTTAAAGCGCCTCAGGTAGTAGGAGAAATTGTTGCAGGTTTACTGATTGGTCCCAGCGTATTGGGTCTTGTGGAGCAGACGGACTTTTTGACTCAGATGGCGGAAATAGGAGTGATACTTCTGATGTTTTCCGCGGGTCTTGAAACCAATTTAAGGGATTTGATGAAAACAGGGTTTAAGGCATTTTTGATTGCATGCTTTGGGGTACTTGTGCCTTTGGTAGGAGGAACTCTTTTGTATATGGCATTTTACGGAACTGCTCCCTTTGGTTCCGATAAATTTTATCAAGCCTTGTTTATCGGCGTTATTATGACGGCTACCAGTGTGAGTATTACGGTTCAGTCTCTCAGGGAAATGGGAAAATTAAAGGGAGAAATCGGGACCACTATTGTCAGCGCCGCTATCATTGACGATGTTATCGGTATTCTGGTGCTCACCTTTGTTATCGGATTTAAAAATCCCGATTCGCATCCCGGAAAAGTAGTTATTAACACGGTACTGTTTTTCCTGCTTGCCGTTGTGTTGGGATTCATTTTATATAAGATTTTTAACAGAGTGGATATCCGTTATCCCCATACCCGCAGAATCCCTATCTTAGGTCTGGCATTATGCTTTATTTTTGCCTATGCGGCGGAGGTTTATTTTGGGATTGCGGATATTACGGGAGCCTACATAGCAGGCATTATCCTGTGTTCCATCCGGGATTCCGAATATATCGAAGAGAAAATAGACACTAATTCCTATATGCTTTTCGGTCCCGTGTTTTTTGCAAGTATCGGATTAAAAACTAATATTGATAATGTGACAGGCGGAATTGTTCTTTTTGCCATCGCTTTTGTGGTTGTGGCGCTTGTCTGCAAAATCGCAGGCTGCGGGCTGATAGCAAGAATCTGTGGATATAAAGGAAATGACGCTTTGAAAGTAGGAGTGGGAATGATGACCCGGGGAGAGGTGGCATTGATTGTATCCCAAAAAGGATTATCGGTGGGAATGTTGTCCTCGGTATATTTTACCGCGGTGATTTTGCTGATTATTGTTTCCAGTATTCTGACCCCTATTTTGTTGAAGATGCTGTATGCAAAAGATAAAAGTGTGAAGAGAATTTCTAAGCCCGCAGAGGACGCGGACTAAGAAATTCTAGATCTTCACACCGAAGAACGCAAAAACCGCGTTCTTCACGGAGTCGCAGACTCCATGGGATTGGTTTGTGCCGCTTACGCGGCGGAATGAGAGGAAAAATGCTGCGAAAAGATGCTTTTGAAGCCGCAAAGGAAAAGGTGATAGGAATTGACAGGCAGAGGCTTGGAATAGGTACATTGTCGGAAAAAACCGTACATGCTATTTTAAAAAATTATTATGAGCCGGACGAAGATAAACAGGAAATCCCTATTGAAAATTATGTGGCGGATATCTATGCCGACGGTGAAATTATAGAGATTCAGACCAGACAGTTTGACCGAATGAGGAATAAACTGTCTGTTTTTCTGCCTCTTTATCCTGTGACTGTGGTTTATCCCATTCCAAGAGAAAAATGGTTGATATGGATAGATGAGGAGAGCGGTGAATTAAGCAAAAAAAGAAAGTCTCCCGCAAAGGGAAATCCCTACTTGGCTTTTAAGGAATTGTACAAAATTAAAATGTTTTTGAAACATCCGAATCTTAAGTTCAGGCTGGTACTTCTGGATATGGAGGAATACCGTCTTTTAAACGGATGGAGCGCTGACAGAAAAAAAGGTTCCAGGCGTTTTGACAGAATTCCCACATGTCTGGCGGAGGAGGTTGAAATAAGCTGTCTTGAAGATTATATGCAGTTTGTGCCTTATGAGCTGCCGGAAGAGTTTACTACTAAAGATTTTGCAAAAGCGGCGCATATTCCTCTTCCTTTGGCGCAGAAGGTTTTACATATCCTGCATTATGTAGGAACGGTGGAACGGGTGGGAAAAAGTGGAAACAGCTATTTATACAGGGTACTCTAAAATACTTTAAAATATTTTAAAAATCCTGTTGACAAATTCACCAAGAGAGTATATTATAACATATAGTTAGGTAATACTAACTTTATTTTAGCGTAAAGAGTTAGTTTAAACTAATTAATACATTTTGAAGAGGGTGACAATGTGATGCCGCTTACATTAGCAGAGGTTGGAGAGGAAAACATTATCAAAAAAATCGGGGGAAAGCAGGAAATCAAGACACATTTGGAAAATCTCGGTTTTGTAGTGGGAGGAGCAGTCACGGTGGTAAACGCTATCGGAGGCAATGTTATCGTGAATGTGAAGGATTCCCGCGTTGCTGTCAGCAGAGAGATGGCACAAAAGATTCTCATTTGACAGAAGATACTCATCTGACAAAAGATTCTCATCTGACAGAAAATTATGATTTAAAAAATATTCAGGCGGAAAGGGAGGAAAAAATGAAAACATTAAAGGAAACAAAAATCGGTGATACAGTGAAGGTTGTAAAGCTTCACGGTGAAGGTGCGGTGAAACGCCGGATTATGGATATGGGGCTGACAAAGGGCGTGGAAGTTCAGGTACGCAAGGTTGCGCCTTTGGGAGATCCTATTGAGGTAACGGTACGCGGCTATGAACTTTCCATCAGAAAAGCAGATGCAGAGATGATAGAAGTTTGTTGATTGCTTTTGCCTGCTGTGCAGGCATGGCGAAAAGTTTGTTAAGTTATGTGGATTATAGCAATTATTTTTTAAGTAAATAGTTAGTTAAAACTAATTTAAAGATGATAAAATATCTACTAAAATATGGAAGGAGAGAAAAAAATGAACTTGCGAATTGCCCTTGCAGGAAATCCAAACTGCGGAAAAACCACATTATTCAATGCCTTAACCGGTTCTAATCAGTTTGTGGGCAACTGGCCGGGTGTAACGGTGGAAAAAAAGGAAGGAAAATTAAAGAAACAGGAGGGGGTTATCATCACCGACCTCCCCGGTATTTATTCTTTATCCCCCTATACACTGGAGGAAGTAGTAGCGAGGAATTATTTGATTGGCGAGCGTCCTGACGCTATTTTGAATATTGTGGACGGAACTAATCTGGAGAGAAACTTATATTTGACCACACAGCTTGTAGAGCTTGGCATTCCTGTGGTTGTAGCCGTTAATATGATGGATGTGGTGGAAAAGAACGGCGACAAGATTAACACGGCGGAGCTTTCAAGGGCGTTGGGATGTAAAGTAGTGGAAATATCCGCCCTGAAAGGGACCGGTATTACGGAAGCGGCGGAAGCTGCAGTAGAAGCGGCGAAAAACGGAAAAACGGTTCCCATGCATACTTTTTCGGGAACGGTGGAGCATGCCCTTGCACATATCGAGGAAGCCGCAGTGCATAATATGCCGGAAGAACAGCAGCGGTGGTATGCAATCAAGTTATTTGAGAGAGATGACAAGGTGCTGAAGCAGATGGGTCTCAGCGAGGCAACTCTTGCACATATTGAGGAAGATATTAAGACGGCCGAGAAAGAGATGGATGATGATGCGGAGTCCATTATTACCAATGAAAGATATATTTATATCGGCGGAATCATAAAAGGCTGTCTGAAAAGAAAGTCCTCAGGAAAGCTTACGGCTTCCGATAAAATTGATAAAATTGTCACCAACCGTTTTTTGGGTCTGCCCATTTTTGCGGTAGTCATGTTTTTGGTTTATTATATTTCCATGGTAACAATAGGCGCTGCCGCTACGGATTGGACAAATGACAATCTCTTCGGCGACGGATTTCATCTGCTTGGCATCGGTGCCGGAGAGTATGAAGAAGCTGCGGGAGAATATGGCGATGCCGCGTTGATCGTGGATGGATATGACGCATATATGGAAGAAAACGGCGTGGCTCCCACAGGAGATTTTCCTTATGAGATAGCAGATGAAGAAACGCTGGAAGTAACTACGGAAATGGCATCTATTGCAGATTATGAGGATGCTCTCGGCATTATGGAAAAATACGGCGAAGAACCTGACCCTGCAGCTTATGGCGTGTGGGTTCCCGGTATTCCGGCGATTGTAGGAGGTTTGTTGGAATCCGCTGGAGTAGCTGATTGGCTGGCAGGACTGATTAATGACGGAATTGTAGCGGGCGTAGGCGCCGTTTTGGGATTTGTGCCTCAGATGCTTGTTTTGTTTTTACTCCTTGCATTCCTTGAGGCTTGCGGCTATATGGCGCGTATTGCCTTTGTACTTGACCGTGTTTTCCGTAAATTCGGACTTTCGGGCAAGTCCTTTATTCCTATGCTTATCGGTACCGGCTGCGGTATTCCGGGCGTCATGGCGTCCAGAACCATTGAAAACGAGCGTGACCGCCGTATGACTATTATGACTACTACTTTTATTCCCTGCGGCGCAAAAGTACCTTTCATCTCCATGATTGCCGGAGCGATTTTCGGCGGCTCAGCATGGGTTGCAACCAGCGCTTATTTTGTAGGAATGGCAGCGGTTATTGTCTCCGGTATTATGTTAAAAAAGACAAAAATGTTTTCCGGCGACCCCGCTCCTTTTGTAATGGAGCTTCCGGCATATCATATGCCTACCTTGGGCAATGTTCTGCGCTCCATGTGGGAGAGAGGATGGTCCTTTATTAAAAAAGCGGGCACAATTATTTTACTTTCCACCATCGTTATCTGGTTTATGACTTACTTTGGATTTACATCCGAAGGATTCCGGATGCTTGAGGAAGAGGAAATGGATCAATCCCTTCTTGCAGCCGTAGGCGGCGCTATTGCGTGGATCTTCACACCTTTAGGATGGGGAAATTGGCAGGCTGCGGTAGCTTCTGTTACCGGATTGGTGGCAAAAGAAAATATTGTGGGTACTATGGGTATTTTGTATCCCGGAGGATGGCCCGAGATTGGTGCGAACTTCACAGAAGTTTCGGGATATTCCTTCCTTGCCTTTAATCTTTTGTGCGCACCCTGCTTTGCTGCAATCGGCGCAATCAGAAGGGAAATGAACAATGCAAAATGGACTTGGTTCGCTATCGGCTATCAATGCCTGTTTGCTTATGCCATAGCGCTGGTAATTAATCAGATTGGTCAGGCATTTACCGGAAGCCTGAATATCATCGGTCTGCTCTTTGCCATCGTCATCGTTGGCGGCATGATTTATATGCTGGTTCGTCCTTATAAAGAAGCAACCAGACTGACTACCGATGTAAATACCAAAATAAAAAAAGCAGCCTGATTTTCGGATAACATAATTCACCACCTCTAAAAAAGCAGCCCTCCGCATGTTGATTGCGGGGGCTGCTTTTTGTATCATATCTGTGATTTTAATCTTCCTCCTCCTCATCCGTTTCCGACAGGGAAAATATAAATTCGCTTCCCTCACCGGGGGTGCTGATGACATTGATATGTTCATTGTGGGAATTGATGATTTCCTTTACAATGGAGAGTCCCAGTCCCGTGCCTTTTTTATCCTTTCCCCTCGAGGAATCGGATTTGTAAAAACGGTCCCAGATAAGCTTTAGGTCTTCTTTCGGGATTCCGATACCGGTATCCTTTACGGAGACAAACAGTTTGTTTTTCTTTTCCGAAGTTTCTATTGTGATGACGGAATCGGGATGGCTGAATTTAATGGCATTATCAATTAAGTTATAGAGAACCTGTTGAATTTTGCCCATATCGCCATTTACATAAAAGGTATCTCCGGTTAAAATCAATTCGATTGCCATAGTTTTCTGGCGGCAGGTTCCTTCAAAAGAGGCAGCCGTATTTCTGATGACCTTATTGATATCGAAATCCGTGCGGTCCAGCAGCATTCCCTTGGTATTTAGGTTATTTAAGGTCAACAGACTGTTGGTGAGCTTAATCAGACGGTCTGTCTCATTCAGGGCGATATTCAGGTATTTTTCATATTGCTCGGAAGGTATGGTTCCGTCCAACATTGCCGTCAGATAGCCATGTATGGAAGTCAGGGGCGAACGGAAATCATGGGAAACATTTGCCACGAATTTCTTCTGGTCGTCCTCAGCGCCGGCGATTTCATTTGCCATAAAATTCAGGCATGCGGCAAGATAGCCCATTTCGTCTTCACTGTCTATCTGAAATTCATAATGCATATTTCCGGAGGCATACTGCTCCGTGGCGTAGGTAATTTTTCTCAGGGGGATATACACGATATCCGTAAAAAAAATCAGGATAATCAGCGATAAAAGAAGCAGAATTACCAGCGTAATATAAGAGATGCCCAAAAGGCTGTTGCAGGATTCCATGATGACATCCATGCTGCTGTGTATTACCACATATCCCTTTATCTTGTAGTTGGAAATAATGGGAGCCAGAACAGTCAGAACATCGGATTCAAAATTGCCGAAAAAATCATCCACCATATAATAAGAACCGGCAGCAGCCGTGGGGTCAAAATCTTCAATTACCACCACTTCTTCCACATTTAAAGGGGTATCGGTATCCAGAACCAGACGGCCGGAAGGATTGATAATGCGGATATCGGACTCCAGATATACCGCAAGGGAATCCAACTGCATTTTTACGGTTTCCAGACTTGTTTCACTGGTATAGAGACCGCTGGCGTAATTGTCTGCAATGAGGACGGCTTCCGCATACAAATTGCCCGCTTTTTCTCTGGTTAAATGCTCCTGTGTCATAGCAGGCACAAAGATGGACACAATAATAAACGCAAACACTCCGAAGATAATATAAGCAAGCACAAATTTTAAATACAGAGATTTTCTCACATTTTCACCTCAAATTTGTAACCGATTCCCCAGATAGTAGAAATTTTCCAATTCTGGTGGTCTTTGATTTTTTCCCGCAGACGCTTGATATGCACATCGACAGTTCTGGTGTCCCCGATATACTCATAGCCCCAGATTTGGTCCAAAAGCTGTTCTCTGGTAAAAACATGGTTGGGGGTGGAAGCGAGGAAATACAAAAGTTCTAATTCCTTTGGAGGCATATCCACATTTTTACCCATGTAAACAACGGAATAGTTGGTTAAATTAATAGAAAGGTCGGGGTATTCCACACATTTGTCATTGGGATTCTCCATGGATATATTGGCGGGTTTATAACGGCGCAGCACCGCCTTTACTCTTGCCACCAATTCTTTGGAATCAAAAGGTTTTTCCATATAATCGTCGGCTCCCAGCTCTAATCCCAGTACCTTGTCAAATACTTCTCCTTTGGCGGAGAGCATAATAATGGGAGTGGAGTATTTTGTCCGCACTTCCCTGCACACCTGGTAGCCGTCAATACCGGGGAGCATCAGGTCTAAAAGAATCAGATTGGGCTGAAAGGTATTCATTGCGGACATGACGGACTCTCCGTCGTTTACAATCATTGTTTCATAGCACTCTTTTGTGAGATAAAGAGAGATTAATTCGGCAATGTTATTGTCGTCATCAACGATAAGGATTTTTTGTTTGTTTACCATGATGGCTCCTTTCTGTGTAAGGAAGTGTGAAGAGATTTTCTAAGGCGTCTTAGAAACGCCGCCTAAGAAAATCTAAAGCTTCACACCGAAGAACGCAAAAACCGCGTTCTTCATTAATTGTTTATGCTGCTGTGCAGGCATGACGGGAAGTTCGTAATCAGCGGAAGGTGACAATGGTGACGCCGGCATCGCCTTCGCCATACTCTCCCAATCGGAATTCTTTCACATGCTTCTGGCGTTTCAGGTAATTGTGTACAGCGTTCCGCAAGGTTCCGGTTCCCTTTCCGTGAACGACCCGCACGCTGGGAAGATGAGCCAGATAGGCGTCATCCAAATATTTATCCAATTCGGCTAAAGCTTCGTCCGCGGTTTTTCCCAGAAGATTAATTTCGGTGGACACGGACAGGGATTTGGACATTTTTATGGAGCCGGTGCCGCTGCGCTTTAAAGAATTTGCGGGTAAACTGTCTTCTTCCGCATAAATCAAATCTTTTACATTGGTTTGCGTCCGCATGATGCCGCACAGCACGAAAAGGTTTCCCTTGGAATCGGGCAGGGTGTTGACAGTACCCTTTAATCCCATGGACCGGATTTTAACGAAATCTCCCTTTTGCAGCTTCTTGGGGTCAACGGTTTGCGTCTCCTTTTGCTTTTGGGGAGATATTCCCAGAGCGAGTTTCTCATTTTTTTCGCCGATTTTATCCCGGACCTTCTGACGCTTTTTCTCGAGTCCTTTGATATCCCCGTTTGAGCTTAGTTGGTTGATATCCCGTATCGTTTCGTCGGCAACCTCTTTTGCTTCCTGCAGAATCTGACGCGCCTGTTCGTTAGCCTCCCGCAAAATGCGTTCCTTTGCCCGGTCTATTTTTTCGTTTTTCTGCTGAAGCTGTTCCTGCAGGATGCGGATGCGCTCTTTATATTGGGCAATTTCTGTCTGCTCTCTCTCAATGGTGACGCGGCTCTGTTCCAAGTCCGCAATCACATCCTCAAAACTTTTTTCTTCTTTGCCGATTTGTTCCTTTGCCGCATTGATAATGCCTTCCGGCAGTCCCAGTTTTGAGGAGATGGCAAAAGCGTTACTCTTGCCGGGAATGCCGATTAAAAGCCGGTAAGTGGGCTGTAAGGTTTCCACATTAAACTCGCAGCAGGCATTTTCCACAAAGGGAGTGGACAGGGCATAAATTTTAAGCTCGCTGTAGTGGGTGGTAGCCATGGTGCGAATGCCCCGGTCATGCAGATGATTTAAAATAGCGATTGCCAAAGCTGCGCCCTCCGTGGGGTCGGTTCCGGCTCCCAGTTCGTCGAACAGACAGAGGGAATGCTCATCCGCATGAGATAAAATGTGGACAATGCCGGTCATATGGGAAGAAAATGTGGATAAACTCTGTTCAATACTCTGTTCATCCCCGATATCCGCATAGACCTCTTCAAAAACGGAAAGCTCCGACCTATCCGAAGCGGGGATGTGAAGTCCGGCCTGTCCCATTAATGTAAAAAGTCCCACAGTTTTTAAGGCAACGGTTTTTCCGCCGGTATTAGGACCTGTGACGATGAGAAGGTCAAAATCCCTGCCCAGATGAATATCGATGGGCACAACCTTCTTTTTGTCAAGAAGGGGATGCCTTCCTTTGCGGATATGAATGATATGTTTTCTGTTAAACATAGGCTCGGTGGCATTTTGGTCCAGAGCCAGCTTTGCCTTGGCAAAAATAAAGTCAAGGGTTGTCATAATTTTTTGGTTTTGTGTAAGCTCCTGTGTATGAAGCCCTGCCTGAGCGCTTAAGTCCGCCAGAATGACCTGTATTTCTTCCTGTTCCTGTAAATCCAGTTCCTTTAACTGATTGTTCAGGTTCACCACGGCCGCGGGTTCTATAAAAAAGGTGGAGCCTGTGGCGGACTGGTCATGAACCATGCCGTTTACCTGACTTTTGTACTCCGCTTTTACGGGGATACAATAGCGATTGTTCCTCATGGTAATCACCGCATCCTGCAGATAGGTGCGGTAAGCGCCGTTTACCATGGAGTTTAACTGACTGTGGATTTTTTCGTTGGCAAGCAGCTTGGAACGGCGGATGCTTTTTAATTTGGCGCTGGCATCATCGGCAATTTCTTCTTCCGAGAGAATGCAGCGGTTAATCTCGCCTGCAAGCTGTGTCAGGGGAGAAAGCTGTTCAAAATACTCCTCCAGACTGTCATAGGGGGTATCTTCCACAGCGGATGCACCGGCGCCGGTTTTTTGACCATAGGTTTTAACGCGGTTTACATTATCAAGCAGTGAGGCAATTTTTAAAAGCTCCGATTGGGAAAGGGTGCTGCCCACTTCCAGAGAGCGGAGGGAAAAACCTAAATCCCGGTTGCTGCCGAAAGAAGTGCTGCCCTCACGAAACAAACGGCCGAGAGCATCCCCGGTCTGTCTCTGGGCCTCCCGTATCTTGCGGATGTCATTCATGGGAAGCAGTTCGCCGCACAATTTCTTGCCCGGCTGGGAGTCCGCTTTATCCGTGAGCATTTCAATGATTTTATTGTATTCTAAGGTTTTTAATACTTTTTGGTTCAAGCGCACACCTCCCGCAGGGGTTTGTTTTGCTCCGTTTGTGGTAAAGTTTCGGGCAGAACCCATCAAAATCTTTGATTTTGATGGGTCGCTTCGCTCGTCAAGTGTTCAAAGAAGCGTCTGCTCGAGCAAGCTCGGCAGATGCTTCTTTGGACACTTGATTCTGCCCTTTGGGTATATTATAACATACAATATCATTTTATGAAAAGCCCAATAACCGAATCGGCGGATTTGCCGTATAAATGGGAAACAGGCAGGTCCTTATCAAAAAAGGTTCCTGCCTGTTATGCGGATATTATTCTTGTTTTTGGTGTTCAAGTATCAGTTGCTGTTCCTGCTCAAGCTTTTGGATTTCTTCTTCCGTCAGAGTTTCCTGCCTGTCATCCTTTTCATGGCCGGGATATCCGCTGCGCCACCCCATTTCAACTTCGTCATGGATTCTGTCCAGAGCATAGCTTTCTTTATGCCGCATATCGATAATCTGTAAAAATTCCTCCTCCGTCACTTCCCCTTCCGGTAAATAATAATCGCCGTCCTCCACGCAGATGGCAACTCCTTTTCCGGTATATTCCTCCGGTTTTTGAATGACGGTTATTTCCGTGTCAACATATCTTCCCTCTTCTTCATACTCCCTTACAAGAATTTCATAACGCGCTTCTTCTTCTTTTGTAAGGTTTCTGTTATATCCGCCGCTTTCATGATTCTTGGTAGAGCAGCAAATCAGATAAATCCGGTCAATCATCTCATCCGTCATTTTCACCATGCGGCTGCGCCAGACATCGTTTTCTAAAAGCCTCTCCTGATATTTGGCATAAATACTATATGTCATCTTATGCTGAAAATCAATCATCTGCAGCATTTCTTCATCTTTCAGCGTCTTATTGGGCAGATACAGGGTGAGGGTGGATTCGTCCAGAGCGACGCCTTTCCCGGTATAATCTTTTCCCTCTTTTATGAAAGGTACTTCCGTTTTCGGGAATAGACCGTTTGTTTCATATTCCTCAATTAACTGCAGATACCTTTCCCTTTCCGCGTCCGTGAGGTCCCTGCTGAACGCTATGGTTTCACCTACATTTGCAAGCGCATAATAATCGTCTATGGTTCTTTTGTCTATGCTTTCCATGCGCTGTCTGTACAAACTGCCGATTCCCAGCGCCGCCGTCGTTGTCCCGAATACAAGGAAGCAGCACCCGATAATCACCGCAGCCTTGGGCAATACAAACCTTCTTTTATTTTTCGGAAGCATTTCTGTCCCGCGAATCCGGCGGAAAGCCTCTGCCGCTTTTTTTTCTACGATATCCGGCACTTCCACATTCTGTAAAAATGCAGTGATATTCTCTTCACTTTTTTTATGCATATTTTCCTCTCATTCCGCCGCGTAAGCGGCATTTAAAAATAAAAATCCTTACACAGATTCTAAATACTTGGCAAGCTGCTGCCGGCCTCTTGAAAGTCTGGTCCTCACAGTAGAGTCCGGAATTTTTAAGATTTTGGAAATCTCTTTTGTGTGAAAGCCCTGTGCATAGTATAAAATCAGCACGATACGGTATTTTTTGTCCAAAGCATTCAGGGCTTCCTTCCACTCCAGACTGCTCATATCCCCTTCCGTAGCCTGCTCCGGCAATTCTTCCACATAGAGCATGTGTTTGTTTGCTCTGGTGATTTCATAACATTTATTTATTAAAATTCTGGTCATCCATGTCTTGAAATATCGGTTTTCTTTTAAAGTTCCAAGCTTTTCAAAACAGGTCAGAATCGTCTCGGAGATGGCATCTGCAGCGTCCTCATCGTTCAAGAGAACAGCCCTTGCAATACGGTACATTCCGGGCATCTGGGATGTCATCAGCTCCGTAAAAGCATCTGCATCTCCAAGCTTTGCTTTTTTAATTAAAATTTCCATGGTTATCCCTCCGCATAGCGCAGGCTTCTGCCTGCGATACTGCTACCAATACCGTAGTCCCTTCGGACGGCATTCTTTCTTTGTGCGCACAATGATTTGGTATTTACACTTATTAGATGCAAAAAAAAGAGCAAATGTCCCATTCGCTCTTTTAAATTATACTCGTTAACGAAAATATTTTCCATGACTTTTCGCCATGGTTTCTGTCTTTACATTTTTTCTTTCATCCGCTATACTTAACATCATGGGTAATCAACTTTTCTTAAAAGGCTCCGGAGGGCAGAGACCGGTTAAGAAAACTTGCGGCAGACAGGGGGTATGGCAATGTCTGAAAAGGAACGGAACGAACCTATAGAGTTAGGCGCCCAGAATGAATTTTTGATGGAAAAAATAAAGGAGCGTCCTGTTAATAGAAGAAAATTAATCCGGCGTACCATTACTACCGCGGCGCTGGCGGTTATATTTGGACTGATTGCCTGTGTTACTTTTTTGGTATTGGAGCCCGTAATCAATAACTGGCTGTATCCGGAGAAGGAACCTCAGGTAGTGGTATTTCCGGAAGATCAGGAGGAAATCGCTCCGGAAGATATGTTGGTGGAAGACCCTGCCCATATGCAGGACACAGAATGGGAAAATATCGCATTGGAAGAAGAGCAGATTCGGCAGATTTTATCACGGGTGACTTTGGATACGGATAGTTACAAGCAGATATATGGCTCATTATCTTCTTATGCAAAAGAAATCAACCGCTCCATGGTGACGGTTACAGGTGTCACCTCGAATACCGATTGGTTTAACGATGTACAGGAGAGCAGAAATCAGGCGTCAGGCGTTATTATTTACAATAACGGCAGGGAAGTGCTGGTGCTTGTGGAGTACACTCCCCTAAGAAAAGCAGAAAGTCTGACACTTACTTTCTATAACGGCATTCAGACAGAAGCAGATTTAAAGGCGCAGGATGCGGCTACCAATCTGGCTGTGATTGCCGTGGATTTGGATAAACTGTCGGAAGAATTCATAGAAAATGATTTAAAAATTGCGCCTTTGGGAGCGTCCAATTTAAGCAGTATCGTGGGAACGCCGGTGGTGGCGGTGGGAAGTCCGATGGGCACCAATAATTCCTTGGGATATGGCATGGTATCCGCAGCCAGCGGTCAGCAGACACAGACGGACGCCCATTACAAACTTTTACAGACGGATATTATGGGAAGTCAGAATGCGGGAGGCATTTTGTTCAATCTGCAGGGACAGGTGCTGGGTATCATTACCAACAATAAATCCGGTTCCGACATGAAAAATATGATTACGGCTTACGGTATTTCCGAACTGAAAAGGCGTATTGAAAAAATGTCTAACGGAGAGGCCTTTGCCTATCTGGGTATCAACGGAGTGGATGTAACCCACGAGATTAATCAGGAATTGGGAGTTCCTTACGGTGCATATATAAAGGAAGTGGCAATGGATTCTCCCGCCATGCTTGCAGGCATCCGGAAGGGAGATGTGATTGTGGAGATGAACGATAAATCCATAGATTCCTTTAGCACATATGTGACGAATCTGCTGCAATGCAGCCCCGGTGAAACGGTGAAGCTGATTGTAAAAAGACAGGCGCAGAACGAGTACAGAGAACTTACTTTTACGGTAATATTGGGAACCGTAAAATAAGGATAATCGGAGGTTAGGATGAAATATATCAAGGATTTAAGAGAAGGCGAAAAGGTTTCAGACATTTACCTGTGCAAGCACAAACAGTCAGCGGTGACAAAGAACGGAAAGCCCTATGAAACTGCGATTTTGCAAGATAAAACAGGCATCATGGACGCTAAAATATGGGAGCCGGACAGTCCGGGAATCAGTGAATATGACGCTATGGATTACATAGAGGTCCTCGGCGAAGTCACTAATTTTATGGGGGCATTGCAGATAAATGTGAAGCGCATCCGCAAATGCAGTGAAGGAGAATACGACCCCTCCCAATATCTGCCTGTCAGCGCCAAGGATATAGAAGTAATGTATCAGGAATTTCTGGGAATTATAAATACCATTGAAAATACCTATTTAAGACAACTGCTGGAATCTTTGTTTGTAAAAGACCGGGAATTTGTGAAAGTGTTTCGCAGTTCTTCCGCTGCAAAAACGGTGCACCATGGTTTTATAGGCGGACTTTTGGAGCATACTTTAAGTGTGACAAAGCTATGTGATTATTATTGCAGCGCATATCCCATACTAAAAAGAGATTTGCTGCTTACGGCGGCAATGTGCCATGATATCGGAAAGACGAAAGAAATTTCTCCTTTCCCGGAAAATGACTATACGGATGAGGGGCAGCTTCTGGGGCATATTGTCATGGGTTCCCAGATGATAGGGGAACGCGCCGCGCAGATACCGGATTTTCCGCCTAAACTGCTGACACAGCTTCAACACTGTATTTTGGCTCATCACGGAAAATACGAATTCGGCTCTCCTAAGATTCCGGCTTTGATAGAAGCCGTGGCGTTAAATTATGCGGACGATACCGATGCAAAGCTGGAAACCTTTAAGGAAATTTTGGAGAATAACAGCGAAAATAAGGGATGGTTCGGATATAACCGATTGTTTGAATCCAATTTACGGGCAAGCAGAATAGATTGAAAATTACGAAGTAATCGATGATACGCTTTGGGACAGCATAGACGAATGCATGAAGGCAGCAGATTCATCTTGTAACGAAAAAATAGCATGGATAAAAGCAGAGTGAGAGGAAAAATGCAGAAACCGGAATTTCATAAAATCAGCACAGAGGACCGAATATGGATGACAGAAAAATTGAAAGAGGAGCAGCCGGAAGCGTGCGAATATACTTTTGCCAGTAATTTTCTCTGGAGAAAAAGTTATGAGGTGGAAGTAGCCCAGATATGCGGGTGCGGGCTGATACGCTATCGCGGGGAAAAGAATTACCGTTTTTCTTTTCCTTTTGGCAATGGAGATAAAAAAGCAGCTATCGAAATGCTGCTTTCTTATTGTCGCGAAGAATTGGGACAGGATTATCTGCTGGATTTGTGTCCCCTTACAGAAAAGCAGAGAGAGGAATTGATTGAGTGGTTCCCGGGAAAATTTGAAATCGAAGCGGACAGGGATGATTTTGATTATGTGTATCTAAGGGAGGATTTGGCTTCCCTGAAAGGGAAAAAATACCATGGGAAGAGGAATCATATTGCCCGGTTTAAGGATGCGGACGATTGGAGCTATGAGCCTCTGACAAGGGAAAATATACCGGAATGCCGTGCCATGAGCAGGGAATGGCTGGGAATAAAAGAAGATAATGTGAAAAACAGATTTTCCGCACAGGAATTTCCCGCACAGGAGATTGGCGCTGGTGAAGGCGTGGCGCAAATGCAGGATATGCAAAAGATAGATGCAGAAACGGAAGCGAGGATAGAGCAGAGCGTGGAGGATGAGAATATTGCGCTCCATGAAGCCTTGGACCATTATGAGGAATTCGGGCTGGTAGGGGGACTGCTCAGAAAAGAAGGAAAAGTGGTGGCGTTTACCATTGGCGAGCCCTTGAATGCTGAGACAATGGTGGTTCATTTTGAAAAGGCATACCCTGATTTACAGGGGGCATATCCCATGATTAACCAGCAGTTTGTCCTTCATGAGTGCGAAAATTATAAATATGTCAACAGAGAAGAGGATGTGGGAGATGTCGGGCTGCGCAAGGCGAAGCTCTCCTATTATCCTGAAATTTTGCTGAAAAAATACTGCGCCGTGGAGAGCCGCGTGGTATTTGCCAACGAAACAGATTTTGACAGGATAAAACTTATCTGGAAAACCTGTTTTGAAGACGAGGATAAATATATTGAGTTTTATTTACAAAACCGCTTTGAAACGGAAAATATGCTGGTGATTCATGAAGACGGCAAACCCGTGTCCATGGCAAGCTTCCTGCCCATACAATTAAGGCAGGGAGAGAAATGGATTCCTGCACGCTATGTTTATGCGGTAGCTACCCTGCCGCAGTACCGGGGCAGGGGATTTGCTACAGCGATTTTGCAGCATGGTTTTGACAAATATGGAGAGCCTTTGCTGCTGCAGCCGGAGACGGAGGAGCTTCAAAAGTTTTATGAAAAGCTGGGATTTGTGGATGGCTTTGAGGAAAAGGCGTGGGAGATTGTTTCTAACCTAACTAGTTCTGGGATAGGGGCAGCTAAAGAAATAGGGATGCTTAATCATGGGGATGTGGAGGCAGCAGAGGAACTGGCGATGCCTGAGGAACTTTCTGCCGCCAACGAGATAACCCCAGAGGAATACAAAGAAATCCGGGACGCCCATTTTGACGGGGACGGTTATGTGTGCTGGGACAAAGATGCGATTCAGTATGCTTTGTCGGAAAATGAGTTCTGCGGCGGCTCTGTGAAAAAAGCAGGGCAGGATGTTATCTTGTATCGGACAAAACAGGATGTGCTTCATGTGCTGGAAACCACTTTGGAGGGAGAAGCCCTGCAGGAACAGATTCAAAAGCTTTTGGAGGAAACCCGGAGCAGAAAGGCAGTCTATGTAAACAAAGCAGGCATGATAAAATATCCCCAAGGGATGGAAAGATATGCGGGTTTGGAAGGGAAAGGGTATTTGAATTTGACGCTGGGATAAAGGGGAAGAAGGGAGATAGAATTATGAGGTATACCACGAATGATTTGGCCAAGATTCTGGATGTGTCCACCAATACCATACGGCGTCTGGAAGACAAGGGTTATATGAGTGCGGAAAGGGACGCGCAGAACGATTATCGGAAATTTAAGAATTCGGATGTGGAAAAACTCATGTATGTGGGAAAATATCGTAAAGTAGGCTTTGGGCATGAGGAGATAACAAATCTTCTACAAGGTGATATTTATAGTGTACTTACGCAGCTTTCCCGGAAGAAGGAGGAAATTGACCGTCAGATTGCCCATTATCAGGCTTTGAGCCATATGCTGAAGGACGATATTCTTCTGATAGAAAATATGAAGAGATATGGATTTGATTTTATAGAAAGAAATTGCAGTCCGATGCATTATGTGCTTTATATGAAAAAGGGAGAGATATGTCTGGAGGGGGAAAATGAGCAGGCGTTGCGTCGTTTTATGCTGACATGTCCGGAATTTGAATATATGTATCTGTTTAGGAAAGAAGATGTGGAAGCGGGAAGATGTGTTTATAGCGAGGGCGTGGCGGCAAACCAGTTGTGGACCCGGAAGTATGGTGTAGATGTTGCGCCTCCGGTGGAATCTTATGAAAGCCGCCCCTGTGTTTTGAGATTTATGAGGGTTCCATTAGATATTATGGAATGCGGCAGCAGTGAACTGCAAGAGTTTTTATTCGGCGGTCTGCAGGAATATATGCACAAACAGGGTTATATTTTGGCAGGGGACGCAGTGGGAATCAAGATTGGATTTTCCAGAGAAGAGAACCGGGAATGGCAGTATGTGCTGATGCATTTTCCGGTAGAGAAAGCTTAAGATTTATTTTTAGAGAATTTTCGGAGAATTTTTGAGGAAATTGCTTGACTCTTACATAGTGTCATGCTTTATAATAGAAACTGTATAGGTATATCGTTATAAAATGCAAAAAATTATAAAATGTAAAGGAGGAGAGAAAGAATGTTCCAAAGTTTTTACAGAAACCGAAGGAGCGCAAGGATACTGGCATCGCTGTTAGCGGCAGCGCTGATTGTATCGGGAGCGCCTTCGTCTGTGGTGAAAGCAAGCTCTGTTTCATCCGGCGACGGACAGGCAGCAGCTGCGGTACAGGACGCTGTTTCGGAAGCGGAATCCGGGGGGGTAACGCCTCAAGCGGCTGAGGCGGATGTTCCGGCGGCACAGGCGGATACGCATACCATGTGGATTGTGGGAGACTCCACGGTATGTTCATTTAATGATAATTATTATTATCCCAGATACGGTTACGGAACCCAGATAGGCAATTATCTGGATGATACCTACACCGTGCAGAATCTGGCTCTGTCAGGAAGAAGTTCCAAGAGCTTTTTTGGCGAGAACAATTATACGACTCTGAAAAACGGCATACAGGAGGGCGATGTGCTTGTAATCGGCTTCGGTCACAATGACGAGAAGCCGGAAGCCGACAGGTATACCAACCCTAACGGCAATTATCAGACAGAAGGTTCCTTTGCAAAGAGCCTGTATGATAATTATGTGAGGATAGCTCAGGACAAAGGAGCGGAGGTAATCCTCTGCACGCCTATCGTAAGAAGAAATAAAAATGCGGCAGCTCTGACAGACAGCCAATGTCATATAACCACAGATGCTACCGATAAGGAAGGCAATTCTTATCCGGGCGGAGATTATGCAAAAGCTATTAAGGATTTGGGAACTGCGGTGAATGTACCTGTAGTGGATCTCACTGCGCTCACCAAATCATTATATGAGAGTCTTGGACCCTCTGAGACACTCTATCTGCATGCATGGACCTCCGACAAGGAAGGTTCTGCGGATGATACCCATCTGAATATTTACGGTGCAAAGAAGGTGGCATGGCTTTTTGCTAATGCGGCAAAGGATACAAACACCAATTTGGCGGCTCATATCTCTTTGGATGCGGGAGAGCCTAGTAAGGCAAATGATCTGGAAGAGAATAAGGATTATGTTCCCCCTACTTATGACAGTAATCTGCCTGACAGCACAATTTTTCAGGATTATGTGATTGGCGAGGGAGACAGCGCAGTTCATTTTAAGGGAACTGCTTTCGGTAATCTGGGTGGGAACCCCAGCGCTTCAAATCATGTATTGGGTACAGATACAGATGGAAATATGCACATTGCTGTTCTAAACAACAAGGGCAAGATTAATGCAAGCAGTGATGGAATAGTGATGTATTATTACAAGGTACCTACAAGCAGTCAGTTTAAGTTTTCTGCAAAGGCAACGGTGAATGCTATTGTGAGCAACCAAGAAGTGGCATTCGGTCTGATGGCTCGTGATGACATGTATATCGACTTAAATAATACAAGCCTCGTCTCCGACTATGTAGTGGCAGGAACTCTGGGCACAGGATGCAACTGTTTCTACCGCAAGAGTGGTGCTTTGGGCGGCAAGGCGGCACTTACGACCGAGACTCTGGCTGCCGGAAAGAGCTACAACTTAAGTATTGAGAGCAACTCCGACGGTTATGCATGTACTTTCGGCAAGGAGCCTACACAGACGGGCGGCTATGATTTTCAGTTGACCAGTGTGGATTCCGAGTATGTTTACATAGGCATGTTTGCCGCAAGGAATGCCGATATCACTTACAGCAATATTTATCTGGAAGTGGACGGCAATGTTATTGTGGACACCAGAAAGACAGAATACAATGTGACCGTGACAAGCGATGAGAACGGTACGGCATCTGCAAACAGCAGCACTGCTGCCGCAGGACAGACGGTAACTCTTACCGCAGAGCCCAAGGAAGGCTATCTGTTCAAGGAGTGGCAGGTAGTCAGCGGCGGAGTGACGATTGCGGATAATAAGTTCACTATGCCCGCAGGCAATGTGGAAGTGAAAGCTGTCTTTGAAGAAATCCGCACCGAGTGGGATTTCCAAAAGGATGAAACGCTTTATGGTACAAATGGTGTGAAATATGAAGGTACGAGCGGCACCGTAGCCGGTCTGCAGATTGATGCATCTGCCGGCAAGTGGGATTCCACCGGAACCGGTGGCTGGGTGCAGACGAATGCAGGCACCATTATTAAGGTTCCCGTACAGGGCACCAGCAAGGTGACGGTAGTTGGTTATTATCAAGGAAGCTATTCCGTAGATGGTCAGGAATCAACAGCTGCAGCACAGACAGCGGATACATTTACCTGTGAGGGTACGGATGGATTTGCGGTGATTGAGCTGACGGCTAACAGTTATATCCGTTCCATCAAAGTGACGCCCCTTGCTTATGTGGCAGCGGGCACCACGGATTTTACACCTACCAGTGCTACAGAGAGTATAAAGGGTATTTCCTTTGTTAATATTAAAGATGTGGACAATGAACATGGATTTCAGACTAAGGCAGACGGCGCATCCATGGTGCTGAGTCTTTCAGACAAAGCAAATATCACTGTGTTAACCTGTCGTTATGGCGCAGGCACAGCGGGAACCATGAGCGCATCTTCAGGAACTGTTTCTCAGAAGGAAGTGAATGAAAACGGCGCCAATGGTCTGCAGTTTACGGTATTGGGTGCAGCAGCAGGAGAAGTTACCCTGACTTTTGCAAATAATATGTACATCCATAATGTTATGGTGGAATACACCAAGGAAGTAGGCCCCAGAAACATTGATGTATGGGATTTTGGCGGCAAAGTAGAAACAGATACCAAAACCTATACCAACAATATAACGCCGGATGCTTTGAACAAGGCAAAAATTGTGGATAGCGGTGGTCTGTTCTTGAGTACGAGTCCTACTGCTTTCGGCGACCTGACCATGACATATAATGCCGGTGACAGATTGTATACCAATGTAGCGGGTCTGCCCAATAATGGCTCTTACGGACCGGCTCAGGCTGCGTATGACGACGGCTTTACGGCGGCGGGCGGCTGGTACTGTAACGGTACGGGCGGTTCCGGCAGAAGATATGTCACCATCGCAAATGTGCAGGCAGGCGATAAGATTGTGGCCTATGTTTGTATTACACAGACATCCGATTCCCAATTCTTCTTTGAAGGGACAGGCGCGGCAAGCGAACAGAAAGATTCCGTGGATGTGGCGATTACCACATATAAGAAACTGGAATTCGTGGCGGAACATACAGGTACTTACAAAATCTGGGAGAATAACTTGGGTAAACCCATGTACCACAGAATCATGAGAGTACCCGGCGTGGCAGTGAGCGGTACCATTGATTTCGGCGAGTACAAGGGAACCGATTATTCCCTGAAATTTGTAAACCAGACTACCAAAAAAGAGACTGTTGCCACAGTGGAAAGCGATGGAACATTCACTGTAAAATTGGCTCCCGGATATACTTACACGGCTGTATTCTCCGGGGCAACGGGATATGGATTTACTACCGCAAGCAAAACCGTAGTCACCACGGATGCGGAATCCCTCACCGGCAAAGAAGGTGTAAAGCTTGTAGTGGAACCTAAGAGCACCTATACTTATTCCGGCAAGATTGTCGGTTTTGCGGACGGTTATGATGTTTCCAAGCTTGCAATGACTATGATACCTTCCGCAGACTCCAATTTGGATGCTGTGGATGTAACAATCAATGCGGATATGAGCTTTACGACAACCCTTGAACCCGATGTGCCGTACACCATCGATATGACGGGCGTGAACGATTATGAGGTGAAAGCGCCCTCTGTCGTAGAGAACAGTGAGAATGCCACGGCTGATATTACGGTAGCATTAAAGCCCATGCATAAAGTGAGCGGCGGCTTTATCGGGTTGAGCGGTTCCGCGAAAGTGACCGCTTTGACCTTTACCAATGAAGAGGACAAATATGTATATACGGCAGCGGTTACCGATACGGGTTATGAAATCAGTCTGAGAGACGGTGCATACCTTGCAAAAGCAACCGTTTCGGGCTATACTACCCAGACCCATGTGGTGGTGAGCGGCGGGGCAGTGAGCAAGGACTTGATGTTTGTTTCCACCACGGCAAAGGACAGCCTGCCTTGGGTATCCGATATTTATGTGGGATATCCCGACAAGGCGAATAATTATGAAACCGTGAGTGAGGCAGTGGAAGCCTGCGAGCTGATGAATCCCACAAGCGAGAAACAGCGCATCACGGTTCACATTGCACCCGGCACTTACAGAGAACAGGTTATGGTAAAAGCTCCTTATGTAAGCTTTGTCAATGACTCTGACAAGGAAGTGCTGTTGACATGGTACTATGGTATCGGATATAAGTATTACAGCTCCGATGCGAGCGGTTATTATAATCCCCAGAATGCATATGACAAGTATGACAAGCATATTGCAAACAGATGGGGTGTTGCGGTATATGTAAAGGATACCGCTACAGCATTCCGGGCAGAGGGCATCACCTTTGAGAATTCCTTCAACCGTTACATTACGGATGAGGAGCTTGCGGACGGTGTTGAGTGTACAGGCGAAACGGTTAAGATTGAGAGAAAATATAATACAGATGTGAACAGCAAGGCAGCTACGGAGCGCGCGGCAGCCATTGTGGTGGAAGCCGATCAGGCGGAATTCAGAAACTGCAGTTTCTATAGCAGTCAGGATACTGTGTATACACAGGGCTCTCATTTGTACTTCAAGAACTGTCTGCTGGAAGGACAGACCGACTATATCTTCGGAAGCGGCAGTTGTGTGTTTGATGCCTGCGAGTTAAGCTTCAAAGGTTACAGCACGGGCAGTCAGGGAGGCTATATCACTGCGAACAGGCCTAATGCCGGCGAGAGCGGATATTTGTTCCGAAATTGTACCGTTACGGGTAATGATAAGCTGACGGTTACTGCCGGATATTGGGGAAGACCTTGGGGCAAGGATGCAAAAGTTACCTTTATGAACACCAAGCTGGAGAGCGCTACTCTGATTGAGCCGGCAGGATGGACAGAGATGAGCGGCGCAGACCCGAAGAATGCCAATTTCTTTGAGTACAATACCACCACGGCGGATGGGGCTGCGGCAGATACCTCCAAACGCGTGAGAGGAGTTATGACCAAGGCAGATGCGGATAAGATTCAGGTTACGGATTATTTCGGAAGCTGGGTTCCGGCATTCTATCAGGCGGAAGAAGCTGTTGTAGCATTTACGGAGCAGCCCCGTGTGACAGATAACGGCGACATCAACGCACCTTACCCGGGACATACGCTCACGGTTCGCTATTCCTTGGGAGAGGCAAACGATAATAATGATGCTTCCGTAATCCGTTGGTATATCGTAGATGAGAACGGAGGAAACGAGACTTTAGTGAAGACCTCCACAGCCTCCGTGGATAAAACTTATCAGATTGAAAAGGCAGCTATCGGAAAGTATATCAAAGTAACGGTGACACCTGAAACTGTCAGCGGTGCAACGGGCGAAGCGGCATCCTATCAGGTGGAAGCATTTGTAAGAGACGGTTATGAGAATCCTTCCGGCGGTTCGGATATCACCCTTGGAGAAGGTATCAATATCTTCCTGGCAGGCGATTCTACCGTAAAGGATTATTCCGCAAACGGTATGTACAATAGCGGAAAGGCATTGAATGAGGGCGCGTGGGGAGAATTCCTCCAGAATTTCTTCAATGAAGATAATGTAAAGATACAGAATTATGCACAGGGCGGGAGAAGCTGCCGTACCTTTATCAATGAGGGCAAGCTTCAGGCCATATCCGAAAATATGGGAGAAGGAGACTATCTCTTGATTCAGTTCGGTCACAATGACTGTGCAGATACCTACCCGGATCGTTATGTACCGCTGGGGGACCCCGATGCAAACGGTATTTATCCGTCCATCATAGGAACACCCGATGCAAACGGGGAATATCCCAATGGCGGAAACGGAACTTTTAAGTGGTTCTTAAAGCAGTATATAGATGCTGCAAAGGCGAAGGGCGCAATTCCCGTACTTGTGACTCCGGTAGCCAGAATGTACTATAATGCGGACGGAACGATAAAGACCCACCATGATTCCGCATATTCATCAAACAACGCTTATGTTACCGCAGTAAAACAGCTTGCGGAAGAAGAAAATGTACTGCTGATCGATGCTTATGACCTGACAAAGACACTCTTTGAGGATGCTTACAAAGAGGCAGGAGCAGATACTTACGGCAAGCAGATCATGGCAAGCGGAGACAAGACTCACAATAACAAGCTGGGCGGTCTGATTGAGGCGGCTGCCATTGCCACAGCTATTCAGGATATGGGGCTGAATATCTCCAAGACCGTACAGGCTCCCGCCAAAGTATTAGGCGAGACCACAGATGGAAAGACTGTATTTACAGTAAATGCGGAAGGGACACTCACTGCATATGATATCAACAGTGATTATGCAGATAGGGCTCCTTATTGGGAAGCAATCGGTCAGGCTATGATTGACGCCATCCGAAACAAGACGGTTGTCGCTCCCACAACATACACTATTACCATAGTAAACGGTATGGCATCTTCTACAAAGGCTGCAGAGGGTGAGACGATTACCATAACAGCAGGCGCTGTTGACGGAAAGACCTTCAAAAACTGGGTGGTGAAATCAGAGAATGTAGTATTGACGGATGACACGAGCGCAGAAACGACCTTCAGGATGCCTGCAGGCGCTGTGGAGATTGAAGCAGTATTTGAGGAGGCAGCGCCCGCACCTGACGATCATCTGACGGTAACGGTCGAGAGTGAAAAGACGGAATCCGGTTTTGGCGTTCCTGACGGAATGGGAATCCAGTTTACCGATACAGAAGGAGAAACCGTTCAGTTTGTAGATGAAGCAAGCGGTAAACCGGTTGCGGAAGACAGCACTATTATTATTGATATCGCACCGCAGAAAGACGGAGCGCCCACAGAGGCTATCAAGAATCTTGCCGAGCAGTTAGTTCAGGATTTTGCCGCAAGTGCAGGGGAGATAAAGTCAGAGATTCTTTACTTTGACATCAGTGCATATGCAAACAGTGTTGCGGCAGGAAACAAGGTAAATATTAAGGAAGGCAGCGGAAAAGTCAGAATTCCTTTCTTATATCCGAACGGATTTAATAGGGACAGCAAAGTAATTATTCTGCACGGAGAAGCTGTTGTTCCGGATACGGACATAGAAAAATGGGATACTTGTTTCTGGCTTGCCACGGATGGCTTTAGTCCGTATACCTTCGTATTTCTGTCGGATGTGCAGGCATCTGATTCCGATGACGATGATGATGACTCGGATGACGACGATAATGACGCTGCAGAGGCAGGCAGTGATATCAGGGATGCTTCGGGCAGACCTGTGAAAAATAAGGCGACCAGTCCTAAGACTTATGATGATCAGGGATATGCAGTCGCGCTTCCTTCCACACCGAGCAAGAATGTGAAGAAAGACAATGGCGGCAGTAACCCGCAGCAGGCAGGAACGAACCCTCCTTCCGAATCGAATGTGAACATAGAGGAAGGCATCTTCCCGCAGTTGGGAACAAATGCCGCAACGGTGGCAACAACCCCGCAGCCGAGCGGAAATTTGATTTATTGGTTAGTAATTGTAGCGGTTGTTGCAGCAGCAGTCATTGTTGTAACAAAAGTGAATGCCTTCCGGAAAAAACAGGGAGACTATGAAGAATAAGGAAAAGCTGTGATTCCAAGGATTGCAGACTTGCTATGAATGAGGACTACCGCATGATAATATTATATTCATGCGGTAGTTCTGTTTGTATTCCTGATTTATCATCTATAAATCTAAAGAATATTATGTTATGATATGCATAATGTTAAATTTTGTGAAAACAAGCTTAATGTAACGACTGTGCCAAAGGAGCGATAAGCGATGCACTATGTGATAGGCGATATCCACAACGAAATAAGAAAATTAAATCATATCTTGGAGCAGATTCAACTCACGGACAGCGATAAGGTGATTGTGCTGGGTGACCTTTTTGACAGAGGAGGAGAAGAAACCGCAGACCCGGTGGGCGTCTATTTTGCATTATCCGGGCTGCAGGACCGTTGTATCTGGCTGAGAGGCAATCATGACCAGTGGCTTGCGGATTATATCAAAAAGTATTTTGCTCTGCCAAAGCGACAAAGAGAAAAAATGGTTTCCTATTTTTACAATTCTTTTGATTTGATGAAGCAAAGACTGACCAAAACGGATATGCTGCATCTTGCGGAACGGATACATAAGCTGCCCTTTCAGGAAGAACTGGAAATAGAAGGAAAGAAGTTTCTCTTTGCTCATGCGATGACCTCTTCTCCCGCTAAAAAAAGACCGGATGGGGAGTATTTAATGGGTAATTTAGAAATGGGTTCCTTTTTTCTGGATGGAATAGACGGCTACATTTCTTTCTGTGGGCATACGGTTACGGACGGTGATTTTATGCGGAAGAGAGGAAAATATTTGGATGAATATCCCCATTCTGTCTGGATGAATGATAAAGAAAATGTATACCTCATGGACTGCGGGTGCGGATTTACAGGGGGAAAATTAGCCTGCATCTGTCTGGAGAGCGGCGAGCGTTTTTATTCTTGAGAATAGTAATATCCAAGAAAAAGTTTTTGCACTCAAATGCATAAACTATATTTTTTGAAGAGTTTTTGCTATAATGGAGATAGCTTGCGAGAAAGGCATGGTCATGGATATGCCATACAAAAAGAACGATTATGTAACAGTGACAATCGAGGACATGGGCAGTGAGGGCGAGGGCATCGGTAAGGTGGACGGGTTTACGCTCTTTGTCAAGGATGCGGTGATTGGCGATATCGTGGAAGCCAAGATTGTAAAAAGTAAAAAGAATTATGCCTATGCGCGCCTAGAGAAGGTGATACAGCCTTCTCCTTTCCGCGTGGAGCCGAAATGCCCCAGCCACAGACAATGCGGCGGATGCCAGATGCAGGCGCTTTCTTATGAGAAGCAGCTTGCATTTAAATTTCAAAAAATCCGCAACAACCTGATTCGCATTGGCGGATTCGATGCGGAATTTGTGGACGCGCATATGGAGCCTATGGTGGGAATGGAGGAGCCTTATCATTACCGAAACAAAGCGCAGTATCCTGTGGGAACGGATAAGGATGGAAAAATCATTGCCGGTTTCTATGCAGGCAGGACACACACCATCATACCAAATACAAGCTGCTGTCTGGGCGTTCCCGAAAACGAGGAAATCTTGAACACGATACTAGCATATATGCGTGAAAATAAAGTCAGCGCCTATGATGAAACGAACGGGCAGGGGCTACTGCGCCATATTCTTATCCGCACGGGATTTACCAGCAAAGAGATTATGGTGTGCTTGGTGGTAAACAAAGATGTGACAGGTATGTCATTTTCAAAATCCAAGGTTTCACTTGATATTCCCAAAGAGGAGAACTCACAAATCGGTAATCAAGGAAAGAGTGATTCCCTGCACGAATCCTATATAAAAGAACAATCAAAAAGTCTAAAGAAAAGTCAGACTGTTTTAGCACAAGAATTTTTGCCGAATCAAGAAGACTTGATAAGAAGGTTATCGCAGATCAAAAACATGACAAGTGTGTCAGTCAGCATCAATACAGAGCGAACCAATGTAATCATGGGGAAGGAAGTACATACGCTCTGGGGAGAACCGACCATTTCCGATACCATCCATGTGAGAAATATGCGGGAGGAAGGCTGCCCTTTTACGGGACAGGAGCTGACCTTTAAAATATCTCCCCTGTCCTTTTATCAGGTAAATCCGGTGCAGACGGAGAAGCTCTACAGCACGGCGTTAGAGTATGCGGGCTTAACCGGAAAAGAAACAGTGTGGGATTTGTATTGCGGTATCGGAACGATTTCCCTGTTTCTGGCAGCAGGCGCAAAACAGGTTTACGGCGTGGAAATCGTACCCCAAGCCATAGAGGACGCCAGAGAAAATGCCAAGCGGAATCATATTTCCAATGTACAGTTTTTTGTGGGGAAAGCGGAAGAGGTGCTGCCGGATTTTTATGAGGGACGGCTTGTGAGGGTAGAGAATGGGAAGGTAGAATCTGTGTCAAAACAGTGCACTCAGAAAACGGAAGAAAACGGTGACAGCTCAAATAGTGATATGTGTCACCCCGATGTCATAGTGGTTGACCCCCCGAGGAAGGGCTGTGATGAAGCCTGCCTTTCCGTCATGCTGAAAATGCGCCCCAAACGCATCGTTTATGTCAGCTGCGACTCCGCCACTCTGGCGCGGGATTTGAGGGTTTTGTGTGATGGCGGATATGAGATTCGGAGAATACGGGGGTTTGACCAGTTTCCGCAGGGGGTGCATGTCGAGACGGTTGTGGGACTACAAAGGCAAGATATGTAGAAGTCCTTGAATTTACGCACTTTGTGAGGGTTTATTGCGTGATTTTTGCCCAATTCTTAGGGAAGCCCATTTCTTTTAATAACTGGTCTTCTGTGAGATGCGAGCATTTTTTAAGTACATCTCTTATGTAAAATGTATTTTAGGAAAATGCTGCGGAGTTGTTCGTCAAAATGATAAAATGCACCGATACTAGCCACTATTCGTATTTTTCTGCAAAAGTTGTAAAAATCATGTAAGAGAAATAGTGAGATTCTGCTTTCTATTAGCCATTTTTAATATTTTATTGATTTTGGCTAATAGACATGGTATAGTATTCACAAGGGGTGATTGCCATGAAATTGATACAGCGTAAAGAATATCTTAATAAGATAATAAATGTTATCGGAACACCAGACATAAAAGTAATTACAGGTATTCGCCGCAGCGGAAAATCAAAACTTTTAGAAGCTTTCAAAGACTATATAGCTGAAAATATAACGAATTGTAATATTGTTCACATCAATTTTAATCTGCCTGAAT
>JAMPEB010000017.1 GCA_023665475.1 Lachnoclostridium sp. | reverse complement strand
GGTTTCGGCTGGTAACTGATTTGTGATATTTTTGTATGCAATATTCGTGTTTAGTGAACGGAGCGCCCCGGTGACGGTTCCATTTCCAATCGCCGAAATATCAGTGGTGCCCAGCATCTTGTACAGATACCTGATGTTCTTGAACATGGTGGAAATCTTGTTGAAAATGGTCTTATGCGGTTCCCCGCTGGTCAACTTTGTTACAGTCGTCCATGCGGTTGCGCTTCCATCCGCCACATCCGCGCTGGTAAAGGCAGCGGCGTGGTCATCTACATTCTGGAAGGTTCCCCCGCCCGTGAGATAGTTGTTTTGCGCTCCTTTGGCCGGTGCAGGCACCAGTCCGGCTTTTCCCGCTGCGCTCGCTGTTGCCGCCGTCATAGTGGAGTATGTAGTATTATTATCCGGCGGAACTGCCCATGTGCCATCCTGCCTTAAGTATTTTGCAGTGGTAGTTTCATTCGGCAGTTTGGGTGCAAGTCCATTGGCGGTCTTGCTCACTACGCTATAAGTAGTATCTGTTGTTTTAAATCCGCTGTCATTGTCAAACTGGCTCAGTTTCGTCGGCTTATTTTTAATAAACGCATCGTTGCCTGTATTAGTTTCGTTCCAATCCGCCTGAACATTCACTTCGGCGCCGGATTCAATATTTTTTAACTTATCCTTTTCGCCGGTGGTATAGTCATTCGTGGATAATCCCTTGCCGGATACCTTGTCCACCTTAGTATCTACAGTAGACGTCAAAGCAGTAATCAATTCTTTTAAAATTCTTCCCTGGTTGCCGGACAGAGGTTTATTTGCAACGGTAGAAGTGAGGTTGTCAACAATATCAGAGACACTTACCTTACTCGTTGTGATACTGTCTATTAGGGATTTGTTGTTCTTGATATAGGCTACAATCTCACTCAGTTGGTCGAGGGTAGTATCATCGCTGTCTGCCAAGGCATTTAACCTTTTGGTAAGACCGGAAATCAAATCCTGCACATCACCACGGAAGATATTAATCTTCTCATTTGTCTCTGCATCTTTTTCTGCATTAGCTCTGATTTGCTCTTTGACAGCTTCTATTTGTTGAGAAACCGTTTCAAAACCTGACTGTTGTCTGTCCAATAAATCAGATACCGCATTGTCTAATTGTTTCACTGTAACTACTGCTCCCGAGTCCACCCTTAAATCTACTCTTTCCGAATCACCTACCGTTACGGACACATTAAAATAAATGCTGGACACCGTTCTGTTTTGAAAGGGCGGCACATAACATCCATCTTTAGAGGTTTCAACAGCAACTCCATACAGTATTTCCCCTTCATCAGGGTCATCTGCATACACTCCCATTGCTTGCACATAATATCCTTCCTCCAGCGTTTCATTAGGCAGCACAGCGTGAAGCCTAATGGTATCTCCATCCTCTGCCTCAATCCCTGCAATCTCCACTTCCTGCCGGATATTCAAACCCGTAAGCAGCACAAGTTCCTCAATGGAATATTCATCACAGGATGTTGCAATTTTTGTAAAACAAATCTTTTTCTCATGCTTGACTGTCTTTAAAACCAGCCTACTGCCTTTTTCCGTTATAACTAACCTACTGAATTCTGCCATTTTACGGTTCCTCCTTCGATGTGATATAAATATCCTGTGCAAAAGCTATCCCACCATGCATGTGAAAGTTCCCACTAATATTCCCTGAAATTTCGTTTTTGGTCTCGACTATAATATTACATGGAATCATATCATCCAGAACCCTTTCCAATTCATCCACTTGTCCAAACAATTCAAATTTGACATCTGCATCAATCTTGTAACCGCCTGCTGGTTTTGTGATTACAAAATTATTTTCGCCACACAGAGCGGTAAGTTTTTTAAGCAGCATCTTCCATGTGTACGGCAATGCGGCAAACCATTGGGAAGATACCCTTGACCTCCTGCTTTCAAGAGTATCTTCACTTGCTGGGAATATCCCCAGTATTTTTTCAAACCTTGAAATACCGTATTCATCCGCTGTTGAAATGAAATGATTGTATAAAACCCGATCCGTGGCTTCCCAAACAAGCTGAAATTCAGGCTGTTCCGCATCCAGTGTTGCAACAGGTTCCTTATAGTCCTGCATGAAAGATGGTAAATAGTAATCAACAAAGTCCACTTCCCTTCTCATGGAGAAACACCCCCTAGCACCGGAATTTCATATTTGCCAACGGTCAGATTTGATTCTGAACCATTTATCTTCGTTCCTGTCACATCCACAATGCCCTTGACCCCAAGTATGCGGGTTTCAACCTGACTGATTCTAATAATTGTCTGTGAAGTCCCTGACCATGCTTTTCTTAACTCCAACAGGTAGGCACTGACCGCCTCTTCCATAGCTGCTTTTGTGTTTGACCAATTATAACCCTCTTCAAAGGTCACTGTGGTTTTAATCTGCATCTGAACCGCATCAGCAGATACCACACTGACCACATGACCGATTGGAGCAAGCCCAAGACCTTCCCCTGCATCCGTTTCAGGGTCAAGCACCTGTTGAACGCTTTGAACCAGTGCTGAACTTGCTGCACCATAGTCATCTGAATCCACAATGACCACCTTGACAGTACCACCAACAGTCAGCTTCTTTTGAAGTGCTGCTGTGTAAACCGCTGTCAGCCATTTCTTCACATCCTCGTTTGCAGTTTGGAATGTCCTGAACCATTCCTGAACCGTTGCATTCGGTATCATTTCAGCGGGTCTTATGTCCCCATTCCACACCCTGATAACCTTGCAGTCACCGACACCATCCACACCCCTGACCTTTGCAAGATAGTCTGCCCGGTTGCCCCCAAAGGTCTGTTCATTGAAGCTGTCAAAATACCGCTGCCTGAAAACCTCTGTATCTTCGTCATCCTCACCGGGAATAAGCACTTCTGTCAGGGTTGCAGTTTCCAGTCCCGGTATATACTCCATAGGTATCATCTGACCTAAATACTGGTTGCCTATTTCCCCAGTGCTTTCACACTGAACCCTGTACTGTCCGGGTGCGGTCTGTTCCAGTACCGTATAATTCATATCGCCTATGTTGAACCGCTGCCCTGTCACATCAATGGTTGTCGGTGTGAACACCCCTTTCAGAAGGGCATGGGTTGCGGGGTCAGGTGACAGTCCCCGGTCTTTTGCAAGCAATATCAGAAATTCCCTTGCAGCAGTGTCACCGTATGAATTTTGAATCAGGGTTTCCAGTTCAATATACAAAATCTGTAATTCAATAGCGGTTACACTGTGGGTATCATAAATGGGTGAACTTGGTCTTTTGTCAAGGGCATCTGACACCCTTGCAAGCATCCTGTCAAGAATCACTTCATAGGTTTCATGTTCATACATTGCTTATGTTCACCTTCCTTTCTGCCTTTATATTTCCGTATATGGTGCTTACTGTGAAAATGGCATGGACTACACCTTTTGTTTCAAGATCATATTCAAAATCAGTCACCGCCAAAATCCTTGAATCAACAGTCAAGGCTTCTGTGATTCTCCTTTCCAGTTCAGGGCAAACCCATGTGACAGGTTCACCATACAGATCAAGGGTTTCAATCCCATACCACCAAGGATAGATGATATACTGATACCGTTCAGTGTTCAGAATCCTGAACACCGTCTGTTTCATTGCTTCCAGTCCGTCACAAAATCCCCGGATGGAATTACCGCCCAAGTCCATTTTATATACTTTGGTTGGCTGTTCCTCAATCTCAAAATCCTGTTGAAGAAAACCACTGGTTGATGGTATCATTTTGAACCGCCCCCTATCCTGTCAATGACTATATATTTCTGCCCTTCCTGTTGCCTTATCAGGATGACTTCTTCACCTTTTTCCAGTGCATTGTGTATAGTCATCTGCTTTGTTCCTTCAATGTCGTGTGTGTGCTTGCTGTCCTGTGTTTCCGTATATGCAGAAGTGATTTTGTCCCCGCCGTCATCAGTGATGTTCTTCAACTGGTGTTTGTGGGTCTGTTCTTCCTTCTCTGTCTGCCACTGAACAGTGACCATTGTGGTGTATTCCGTCACATTCCGGCAAAGTACAAGCTGCTTTTCACCCAAAGTCATCTTCTGTTCAACATTGATTGTCAGGGGGTTGGTGCTTTCCACTGTCCCAAAACAGATATTGACAGGCTTGCTTGATTCCATTGCTTCCAGTGCTGCCTTTTTTATTGCTGTTGTCAGTTCAGAAAAGTCAGGCAACAAATTCACCCCCTCTTAAAGTCAAATCCATCCAGTGTTCATTTTCCTTGTATGTGTGTCTGCATTTCTCCACAAGCATGAAGTTTTTCAGTTTCACATCCCCCAAGTCAAGGTTCACCAGTACCATTGAACCCGCCCTTACCCTGTTATCACCAAGGGCATTCACAACTTTCAGTTTGCGGGTCTTTTTATTGTAAAGGGATAACAGGGCATCCGCTTTTGACTGACCATTCTCACCTTTTGACAGGGTATCAAAGTATTGAAGTATTCCCCACCTGTTGATGTTGGAAGAATCCTGTGCAATATAGACTTCCCTTTTCCCGGTGTCCTCGTTGTCATAGGTCAGTTTCACCCTGTTGTATGTTGAATCATCTATGCTTGAAACATAGTCATAATTCTGTCCGGTTTCTTCGTCTATGCAAAGATACCCTGACTGGTTGTCACCAACATACATATCACCCATAAATTTCAAAGTCAGTTTTCCAAAATCATCATAAAGCACATACATATTCCCCAAGTTGGTCAACTCCAAATCAAGGGCATTTTCTATCATTTCAAACAGTGAAGTGTTTTCTTCAACCCTTGATTCAATCTTGTAATTTGTCGGTGCTAACACACCAACATTCAGGGAATAGTCTGCTGCTATGCTCTGAACAATCCCGGCTGCTGTTGTATTCTCAAAAACCTTTGTGTCCTTATTGTTCAAATACCGCAACTGATCATATGCTGTGACAGTGATGATTTCCTTTTCCCTTGTCCTTTGCTGCTTGAACACGAACCCAAAAAACACATTATCACCATTTTCACGCATCCTGACCGCACTTCCTTCTGAAAAATCAAGAATGTCATCCTTCAGGACATTGAAGGTCAGCTTGCCGGGAGTGCTCCTTCTTTCCGTTGTCCATTCAATACCTTCCTGAACTGCAGGAAGATATGCTTTTGTTCCTGATTCATTTGCAATTAAAAGTTCAACCAAATAGGAAACACCCCTCTCTGTTATGCTGCCGGAATAGTCAACACCTGTCCCGGATAGATCAGGTTAGGATTGCCGCCAATAACACTCCTGTTTGCATCATATATGACTGTGTATTTTGAACCGTTACCATAAAACTTTTTTGCAATGTTCCAAAGACAGTCCCCTTTTACAACGGTGTAAGTCTGGGATGCAGCGGGTGTGGGCGCTACTGTTGTTTCCCGCACTGGTTCAGGCGCTGCTTTCGGTTTCTCTGCCGTGATTGTCACCTTGACCTGTTTTGTTCCATAATCCCGCCACTGTTTCAGCCTGATTTTCACCTTGATATCAAAACCATTCCCGGCATCCTCGGTCAGCTTGTAATCTTCCATAGATACCTTGATATCGGTATTGAACAGGCTGTTTCCATTCGGCTTCCTTCTGCATACAATGAACTGGAAGGGTTTTTCATTGGTCTTCAACTTTTCAAAGTAGTCCAAGAAATAAGCTGCCTCCCTGAACCCCGATGAATCGGTGTATACTGCATAAGGCTGTCTTACCTGTGGTATCTCACATTCAAATTCAATATCTGTCAGTCCTGCCTTTTTTAGAATGTTGATTTCCCCTTCATTGATTAGGTTCACTGTATCGTTTTGGTTGCTAATGCTGATGGTCAGCTTTTTAGGGGTAACAGGTAAAAGGCACTTGTCTAAATAAAAATCATATCCGCTCTTTGCCATTTAATCATGCACCCCTTCCGCCATAGTTTCTACTGCTTCATTCACACCGTCTGCAAAACTGGACACAACCCCATCTAAATCCATACCGCTGTTGATATTGTTATGGTTGGTCATGTCAACTTTGATTTCTGCGGTTGTGAACCTGTTCACTGCTTCCTGTTCAGCAATGTCACGCAAATACTTCAAATCCTCTTCTGTAATATCCATTGCATCCGCAATACTCCCAGTACTTCCAGCTATATTGTCAAGATTGTCCGGCATACCACTTCCACCTATTGCATTACTCATTGCTACATCAAGTCCCTCCGTGTAGTCAGTAGTATCCCCCGGTGTAAACATATCAGATATCCTGTCTGAAATATCGTCTCCCCATGCCGCACCCGCTGCGTAGGCATCTGATATCCAGCCATCACCAAAAGCATCAAAGGTAGTAAACCCTTCACTGAACGCATTTGCAATAGACTTATAATTACCCCTGTTTCCGGCTGCTTCCGCTGACTTTTCCGCATAGTCATCTGCCGCACTGACTATATCTGAATAGTCAAACTCCACAAATGGCAGTTCATTCAACGCTTCGCAAATACCCACCGTAACATTCAGTACAGTGGAAAGAAGGTCATACCACCATGACTGAACGGAACAGATTGCATTTTGAAATGCTGTCATGATGTTACTTGCCACTGCCTCTATTGCATTGCCGATACCTAGTGCAATATTTGCGACCATCAACCCTAAATTCTTGAAGAACTGGATGACCACATTCACACCGCCACAGATAACACCAAAGGCGGTTGTTGCAGTACCTCCCAAGTTGGCAATATAGTTTGCAACTGCAATGACTACTGCAATCAGTGCCATAATCGCCAGTATTATCCAAGTAATAGGACAAGCCAATATTGCAGTATTCAAACCAAGTTGTGCAGCAGTTTGTGCTGTCGTCGCTGCCACTTCTGCACCTGTAGCCGCTGCGTGTGCATATGCTGCAACGCACATTGCCATTTTTATCCCTGTGCTTACCATTTCTACTGCCTTAACTATTGCCATATATGCAACATAAGCAGCTAATGCACCCACCACACCATAAACAACAGGTGAAATCATTGACCAGTTATCAGCAATCAAAGTACCCATCAGCATAATTAGATCAAAAATGTTTAGGGCTATTTCTGCCAGTCCCGCCATCAGGCCTATTGCATTGTTAAGGAAAACTTGAAACTGTCCGCTGTTGGCAAGTTCATTCAATCTTTGAAGTACAGGCCGAAATGCCATAAGCGCATCATTTTGAAATGCTTGCCACAACTGCCCGAAAGTCATAGGCATTGATTCAAACTTTGCATTGATATCATCCGCACTTGCAAAAATAGCATTTTTCACAATATCGGCAGTCAGTGCCCCTTCTGATGCCATATCACGAATCTGACCAATGGGGATTTCCAAATAGTCAGCAATATTCTGAATCAGGTTAGGCGCCTGTTCAAAAATACTGTTCAGTTCGTCACCCCTTAATACTCCGGATGCCAGACCCTGTGACAACTGCAGCATTGCATTGCTTGCTTCTGTTGTGGATGCCCCGGCAATTGTCATCTGTTTTTGCACCAAATCCGCAAATGCAACAACTTCTGCGGAACTGCTGAATGCCTCTTTTGCATTGTTTCCGAACCGGGCAACCACATCTGCCATTTCATTAAAAGAACCCCTCGAATCCTGTGCCGCCGCATAAATCATACCGACTAATTCATCAGTCGTCTGCAAACCGTCATTCATCAGGTCAATCCTTGCAGTGGTCTCAACAAGTTCATCTGATAGGTTCAATACTTTTCCAATGCTTTGAATGCTCACATAAGCAGCAATCGCACCTTTGATAGTATTCAATAACTCATTTGCTTCCCCTGTGCTTTCCTGAATAGATCTGGTGAAACGCCTCTGCTCATCTGTATTGTCCCGTATAAACCGTTCGGTATTGTTCAGGTTTCGGGATAACTGCAGATAGGCGGCATTTATATCAGATATATCACCGCTTTCCATTGCAGCATTCAGTTCATTTTGCTGTTGAATCAGACCGTCAAGCTGACCCCGCAACTGTTCCAGTTGTGCGTTTGAATCTTCGCTGACTGCATTTACAGGGTTACTTGAAATTTCCTGCATACGCTGTTGCACTATCTGTAACCTTTGGCCAAGGCTGCTGATGTCCTGAACCGCTGCATCCGGCAAAAGGTCAATACCGTTTGCAGTCTGTTCAATCTGTGCCTGTGTTTGGTTCAGCGTGTTCAACATATTGTTTGCACTCTGAACCTCTTGCTGAAATCTTTCATACCCTGTTGTGGTGAACACTTCCAAACCGTCTGACTGCCATTGAACAGGCACTTCAACAGGTTCAGGGGGTGCATTCGGCTGAATCGGCAAAGGTACAGGGTCAGGGTTTTCAACAAGCGGGTCAGGCAAGACCGGGTTGACAGGTACAGGGATAGGTTCACCGCTGCTGTCACCCGGTACTGCTGCCGGGGCAATATCAGGTGCAGTTTGGCTTTCCATTGCAGCATTCAGTGCATCCAGTGCAGCGGTTGTCTGATTTATGGATTCCCTTGCCCCTTCAATGCCGGATGTGTCAATGTCTGCATTCATGCTCTGCTGCATATCTTCCATTGCACTGACCGCCATATTCACTGAACTGATGATTCCATACAGTACACTTGTAAAATTGTCCTGTAATTCAATCCCTGTCTGAATGGATGCCACCGCTGTCACCTACCTTTCTTTTTGGCTTTCTTTTCCGCTTTCTTCTTCTCCTTTTTGTCCGCTTCTATCTTCTTTTTGATGGAAGCAATGACAAAGGCTTTTTCAGGTTCTTCCATTTCCGCAAAAACAGATGGTAGAATGTGAAGTTTCAGAAGGGCATAGTATGCAAAGTTTGCTTCACCATCCCCTTCTTCAATCAGTTTTTTGCTTCTTCCACCTTTTCATCAAAGGTCTTGGTGAATCCCTGATACTTCTGCATCCAAACGGAAAAGTCCTGATATTCCCCGGCATTGTCAACCAGTGCATAAAGCAAATCTTCCGGGGTCATCACACCATAGCTGTCCTGTAACTCCTTATCATACAGGTCAGGGTAGATAGTAGCTGCCACGATCATCTTTGCAAGGTACTTTGAAGTGTTCAGTTTCGGTCTGAAAACATTCGGCTTTCCTGTGACCTGTACTTCAATGGTGCATGAATCCCTGATTTCCTCATTTTCCTTGGATGTCAGCGGTCTGAACTCCCATTCAAGGGGTTTTCCGCTTTCATCCGTCAGGCTGTTAGTGGGTGCATACTTCCCATTTTCCTTTGCTTTCTTGTTGGCTTTCATGAATCGGCTGAATTTAGACATTTTTCTTTCCTTCCTTTCTGTTATCCATTGAATGTGAAAAACCCCTTATATGAGCCTTATATGAACTCACACAAGGGGTTTTGTTCAGTTGTCTGCTGCCCTTAATTGGTCAGAAACCCGGTCAGGTTGGCAAACTTTTCAGGCATGGAGAAATCTTCAAAAGTACCTTCAATTTCTTCATCCAAATATTCACCGTCTGCATCAAACTTTGCAAGAATACCGCCGTCTGTATTGCAGTCATAGAAAATGATGGTCTGTCTGCCCGCATCACTGGTTGGGTCATCATTGGTGATCTGCATTTCAAAATAGGTATCTTCCCCGGTGTTCTTATAGTCCAAAAGGCACTGTCTAAGCACCGACTGGTTATAGTGTGCCGTTCCGGAAAATGTACCTTCCATACCGCATGACTTGTGACCCGCCATGATTGCACCAAGACGGGGTACCGTAGTCTTGGTCTTTTCAACCTGAGCTTCCATGTCTATCATCTGCATGAAGTTATACCTTCGTGTGCCAATAGTAATAAAGCACTCGGCCAGTTTTGCGGCGATTGTGTCCCTCGCTTTCATTGTTACATTGTTCTGCATTTTTCTTCGCCCCTTTCTTATGTAACCGTAATCATGCAACCGTAACGGTCATATAAAGTTTACTCATAGCGTTTACCACTGTGACTGCACTTGTCACAACCACCGCCTTTTTGGTGTCGCCCTGTGCAACCGTCACATCAGAATCATTGAAACTTTCGATTGCGCCAATGTCCTGTAACTGCTGTCTGATTTTTACAATGTCTGACCAAAGGGAAGTTCTGCCGGATGCATTGTTAGGCACAACACCAAGGTACTTGTTTTTGAACAGGATTGCATCATCATTCCCTAATTGGTCAATGACCCGGATGGTCTGATTATCCTTGAAAATATCTCCCTGAGTATCGCTGGTTGTCACCATCGTGTTGATGTCTTCTAACACCCGGATGTCACCGCTGACCTTATGGAATGTAAATTCGCCCGCCTTGATTGCCGCTTCCAACTGTGACTGTGTATAGTCTGCTGCAACGGAAAATGAACCGTTATATTTCCTGTTCTGACAGGACTTGTTGACCTCACAGCCACACTCTGCCCCAGTCACCCAGTACACAAGGGATGCTTCCGACCAACCTTCATCAGTGACCTTGTTCTTGATGCCTATAACCCCCATGAAATCAGCAGCAATATTGTAAAGCACACACTGGAACTTAATGCCAAGTTCATCACGCATCCGCTTCACAAAGGCAACATACAGTTTTTTGATGGCTGTATCTGTGACCACCGCTCCCATTGTGTTAAAAGTATAGTTTTCAATCAGGTCAAGGTACTTCTGATGCGCGGCGCCGTCCACCTCTCCGTTTGTACCCCCTGTGAACGGTGTCCCGACCGTTTCTGCCAGTGCCGCATCCTTCCTGAAAGTGACATAATCGTTTGCTGTCAGTTCACCGGCAGAAGCAACTGTCTGTTCATCCACTTTCACTGTCCCAAGATAGGTTGCCACATCATATTTTGTACTGTCATCAGCATTTACCTGAATAACCGTTTTCAGGTCATTTCCCCGTACACCGCTATATAATGCGGTTGCATAATCATTTGATGCCTTGACCCCGCCACTGTTCAAGCGGTAAGCATACAGGGTCTTTGCACCCATAAATAAATCCGCCAGCCCCCGCATCTTATCATGGTCAAAGGAATAACCAAAAATTTTCAGACTGTCCTTCTGGAAGTCCCACTGGTTACTTCAAAGACTTCCCCTTCCCTGCCCCAGTCCAATTCAAGGGGCATGGTGCAGAATCCCCGACCAGACAGTGCAGCGGATGCGGATGCAGCCGATACAAAGTTGATGTATGCACCGGGAAGCGCTTTATTCTGTGTAGTAAAACTACCGCCGCCTAAAGCCATTTACCTCACCTTACCTTTCATAAATTCTTCAATTATTTTGTCAACCTGTTCCATAGTGTACTTTTTACCGTCATCCAGCAGGGCATCCACCAAATCCCTTCTGTCATGGTATTTATCACACCTGACAAGCTGTAACTTACTGAACATCGGTTCCGCACATTCACCCACTTTCTGTTCGGACTGATCTGCCTTTGCTTTTTTAACTGCCAACATTTCCACCTTCTTTCATATTTGTTGTTGAATCCAATGTTTCCATTGCTTCATCCGCTTCCATCCTGTAAACAAAACAGTCATAGTTCAGGAAGAAATTCAGCACGCCGTCCTCCACATTATGCTTCATATTTGTCGCCCGCATCTTCTGGCCATCAACGGTAATATACTCCAAACACCAATCCATCTTTTCGGCAACTTCATTACATTCCTGTTGTTTCTCCTCACCCTTTGGAAAATACTGGATGCAGAACAGATTTTGTTTGAAATAACGCCTCCCAAGGAAAAGTTCGGTTGTGGTGTTCACGCACTGGATAAAAAAACAGGGCTCAACCAAACCCTGTTTTATTTCTTCCATGTGGTTTTCGTAACCAAATTCAGCATTCAGGGCAACGCTGATTGCAGCGATTATTGCGTTTATCAATTCAACACACCCTCCAGATACTTTCTGATTTTCTGCTCCAATACTGTAGGTATCATTCCTTCAAGCTCCTGTTCCGATATGGTCATCATGAATTTTCCTTTGACCCATCCTTTGTGACTTGGAGTTCTATGACCGAATTCAACATAGGATGCATACTCCACCGGATTTATAATGTCAATCCTCAGGACACCCTTTGATCGGCTGACCTGTAACCCATTGGCATATTCCAATATTTCCGGCGCCTGCGGAGTTCCACTGCCACTCACCGCCTCTCCATGGGTTTTAGAAGACCATCCCCGCCTTAATGTGCCCCCGGTTTTTCCGCCGGTATTTATGCGTTTTGTATACACCTCACCCTTTTTGTGATTTTTAGAGTTTCGTTTTGCTGTTACTTTCACCTCCCGGGTATAATCTCCCACCGGAGTCCTATACACTACCAGCTTTAATAATCTGGCGGCAAGGTCCTTTGCACACGCTTCCACAAACGCATCCGGATCCTGAAGCTTTCCCAGTTCCTTTTGAAACTCTTTAAATCCCTTTGCGTCAAATGACCCCATCTTCCCCATAGCTCCGCCCTCCTCTCAAGTCCTGTTTTTAAATGGATTCAGTATTATTTCCTGATGTGTCGGATATATTGCGGGAATACCGCTGCGTTCATAGTCATTGGTTATCCCATCCTGAGTTATTGTAATCTTTGAACCTTCCTTGATTTCCACATCGGGAGAAACAAACAGCTTTACCACTTGCGTGACGGCTGCTGCCGAATCAGACTGCACCGCTGCTGTCAGTCTCTCAAAGGACAATCTGCAGGGCTGACCCTCCAATATCACCTCTTGAACATTCCGGGTCAGCTTGGTTTCTTCATCCCTCTTTTTCTTCATTTCTGTGACCGTCAGCGTTCCAAAATAGTTTGCTTCCACAGCCTTTCTGGCAGCCGCCTGTGCTGCCAGAACCGTCACCATCGTATCCTCCTGTAAGCGCTCAATTCCGTTTTTCCATAAGATAAAAGAAGATTAAGGAAAGCTGTCAGTCTCTGTTCAGGTGTCATGCTTCCTTCCCCAACTGCAAAAACCGTATTGGTGTCACCTGTCTGAATCTGCTTTACAGCATAATTTAAGTCCAGCGCTTCCAATTGCTCCGGCGCCAAAGTCTTCTTAGCAAGCAGAAACTCCCCTGCTGCCATGTCTACCGCAATATGTTCCAGTCCTTCCGGGACCTCCCTGAGGTTGGTTTCATTTTTTATGGTATTCTCCACTTTCCCGACACAAAAGGTCAAGGCAAATTCATCATCTGTCTTGACCTCATAACCAAAGGATTTCAGCCTTTCTTCAACTGCTTTTTTACCAAACATATCATTATCCCCTTGAAATGATGCGGGCAATCGGCACTGCCTTATGCGCAATAACCTTATCCTCTTTGTTACTTACAAGAGACCAATTGACACCCTTTTTAAGTTCCTCATCAGTCGGACTGTTTGTCTTCTGACTCTCCTTCAAATAGGAAATCCCTGAAACACTTACTGCATTGCGCTTTCTGGAGATAAGTGTGTCCTGTCCGCCTCTGGTCTTTGCTTCACGCACCATTTCATAAGGCACTTTTGCACCCACCGGCTCTAAACCAATGGCACCTTCACCCAATACATATGTGGTATAGGCAGTATAAGCCTCTGTTCCCTCCGACTCCTCTGTCGCTTCTTTAGCAGGCACCACCACCATCGGCATGGAATCATCTTCAAGCACCAGCCTCCCGTTCCATGTGCCCATTCTGAGGTCACGCTCAATCCCTCTCGAATCCGTGTATTTCAAATAGGTCAACAGTTTTAAGTTTTCAAGATTTGTCGCAACTACGCTGTGACAGATTACCAGACTGAATGTCTGTTTATTATCTCCGCAGGCTTTCTGGATTGCGCTGTTAAGCGTTGTGGCACTCATGAACATTGCTTCTGTAGTAGCTGCCGCATCGGGCGAACTGACATCATAGGTATGCTTATCCACAAATTCTGCATTAGCTGCTTTGATTTTTCCCTTTCCTGTATCCGCCATATTGAAGATACCTTCCAGAATTGCAATAAGAACATTCTGATCAACTCCATTCCAATAGGTATTAATCTGTTCACGGACATTTGCCATGAAATCTGTACCACCGGTAACATCATAGCTGAAATCAGCTTCCGTCCAGCCGTTCATTCTGCCATATGTAAATACCCCCTGCAAGTAAGTATCTGTGCCTTTGGGATTTATATCTTCAACGCCATCATAGTTCTGCGGCTGTCCGGAAAGCAGCCCAAAATAAGGTAACTCCGCATAAACCGTGCCCGTCTGGGTGTTGTTTACAAAGGTATCCCTCAATCTGGCATCGCCGACAATTGCCATTGACTCCCTCAGCTTATTCAGTTTTACATTCGGAATAGCGGATATGTACGCTCCAAATGCCCTTTCATTAAAATGTTTTGCATCAAATACTGCCATCTTTTACCTCCCGCCTGTCATATCAGGCTTTCTTCTACATTTGTTATCCTTTTTCTTAAACATCTGCATCCGGATTTGATTCCATATATGCAGTAAGTTCCTCATAACTCATTTTTGAAACATCAACTTTTGCTTCCGGCTTCTGCTGTGCCGATGCCTCCGGCTGGAATCCTTTGAATGTCGGCTGTGTGGTATCAAACAAAAACTTGGTATCATCAGCGGAAACCAATTTTTCTATCTGTTCCTGCAAGCCTTTGACATTTCCTTCTTTGTCAAGTTTTGCATCCGCAAGGTCCAATAAGGCCCTGACCGCCTTTACATTCTTTGCCTTTGCCCCTGTCAGAGCCTTTTCAACCGCAAAATCAACTTTTAACTGATTCATTTCGGATTCGTATTTTTCTTTGGCGGTGGTATTTTCTTTCTGCAAATCTTCAATCTGCTTTTTCATGGCTTCATTGTCGCCGGATGACAGCTTCAATGATTCAAGCTGCTTATCCCGTTCGACCACCTGTGTTTTTAACCCGGACACTTCTGTCCTCAAGCTTTGGTTTTCAGAAACGGCTTCCACCTTTGCATTTTTGACATCATCTTCATTGATTTTCAAAATGCTTTCCGCCTGTTCCTTCGACACGCCTAAATCTTCTAACTGCTTTTTCGTCATATACTTTCCCTTCCTCTCCAAATAATATTTTTTGTGCTGCGTAGCTGCCCACTATCCTCCGCGGTCCTGCCTGTCCAATACATAAGTGTTTTTCACGATACCACCTCCTCTCTTTTTATAGCCTGCATTTTTTATTTTGCATGGCAAAAAGAGCACTGCCCTTGGGCAATGCTCTTCTCTCACATCTTTAGGCTGTATTTAGTTCCTAAGGTTTATCCTGTTGCACCGGTGCAACTTCACTCTTTGAAAGTGTTTTTATACTTCTTTTCATACTGTTCTTTTATCTCCCTTATCTTCTTTTCATCTGCGGATGGCTCTTCTTTTTTAAGCATGTCACCCATTGTAAGTATACCCTCAATAGTACCATCTTTATTTCTTTTCAACTTAGTTTCCATATATGGAACCTCCCTTATAGAATATTACTTTTGTACGGTTCAGAATGACACTATAGGAACCACTGTCACCGTGCCCTTCTGCTTTAATTACATCATATCCCATTTCAACCGCTAATGCACCTGAATTTTTCAAACCATGATACTCTCTGCCATCTGTTGTATCTTCCATTGCTTCAAACGCATCCTTCAACAATTGTTCAATGCCAACCGTTGCATTTGCTCTTTCCTGATATAATAAATCAATGTAGTCTATACTATCATCTGTAGTAATCTGTTGAATCTTTAAATCACACTTTATGTATCGGTTGACCTGTTCTAACTGCTCCTTGGCTGCATATTTTTTCAGATATTCGTGCCTGTATAAATCACCAATGAATTCATCTGCCTTTGCACCTTTCGGAAGCACCAGCACCTTTGCATCCGGCTGAATTGTAAAACCTTCAACATATGAAAAGGTATTACCCCTGTCAATACCAATCCTCTTATAATGCGACATTTCCAAACCGATGCCATCAACAGACTGATTGTTTGATAAATCATAACAAGATGCACAATACATCCCCTGACCATACTGTGCCCCTCCTTCGGAACAATCTACATACCACTTACCATTATACAGGTCATCTCGGTATTGGTCTAAACGCTCCTGCGTTTTTGCTGAATAGGTTCTTTCTGCATAAAAATCAGATTTTTCCATGGCTTTCTTAAATTCATCATATTCTAAAACACTTGGTAATCCATCAAAGCCCTGTGCATGCATTGCCTTTTCAATCACAAAATCTAAGTCAGAATCCTGATAATCAATTTCATTTATTAGGTTCTTCCCCTGTACTGTATTAGATTGAACAGCTTGGGCTGTTCCCGTTGGCAGCATGGCAGCCCCTTCATCCTGCTTTGCTTCCTTCAAATCTGACTTATCACCTTCCACAAATGCTTTATGCCATTCCTTGTAAGTCATATTGGAATCCACATAGTATGTTTTCCCATCCTTTCCCCTTGCAGCGCGCTTTCCGACTTTGTCAAATTCATCCCCAAACACCGGAACGGTGGTTGTTCTGCACCACACATGGAATGGCGGCGCCGTTGTCCCGATTTCATACTGCGATAGGGGAAACTCCTTACCATCCATTTCCTGACAGGTTTCCGATGTCCGGGAGTCCAGAGTTGCCACTATCCTATACAATTCCACATCCAGCTCTTTAAAACAGTTATTCTGCGCTGCGCATCTGGCAAAGGCACTCTCTGTCATGACCAGCCGCCCTGCATTGTATTTTGAGACATTCATTCTTTTGGCTATGGCATCAATCGCTTTCTGCGGGTCCTTTCCCAGCATTATGCTCTGTACCAGTTCGGTATTTAACTCCCTAACCAGCTTCTGGCGGTTTTCCCAGATCCTTTCCGAAAAATTCTTGCCGTCTGCCGCCCACGGCTTATTTATCACTTTGGAAATGGTCTTTTCATCCAGCAATGCAAAATTCCAGCCTATGCCAATACCTTTATGTATTTCAAATGCTGTATGGTAGTATCCTGCTTTATAGATGCTGCGTATCGCTTTGTCAATGCTTGAAAGCTGGTCGCCGTACATCACTTCAATGCTCTGCTGCATCTGCAGCTTCAAGGCTTCTAATCTGCTGATGTGATATCTTGCAGAAGCATTTTCTAATTGCTTCATCCACTGCTGATTGATTGCGTTTTCTTCACCATGCCGGATGTATTCCCGAACATCCCATTTTAATTCTTCCAGCTCCTTTGCATCCAGCATCTTCTTTGCTTCCGTAAGGTTCACCTCATTGTTTTTGGCAAAGCGCAGATACCATTTGGCAAGCTGTCCTTCAATGTCTGTCATTGCCTTTCTGTACTGTGTTTCTATATGAGCACGGCAACCTGTGCTCTGCTGGTATTGCGCCTGTTCTAATTGGATGAATCTGTCACGCCAGTATTTGCTGTCCTTCATGCGGTGCCTCCCCAAGAAAGTGCATTATTCCTGCTGCCCGGGAAACGGTTTATACTCTTCCATTGCCTTTTCCCGTTCGCGCTGCTCTTCCTCTTCAATCCTTGCTAATTCATCATCAACATTGTCAATCCATGGATGCTGTGATACAAGGGTCTGTTTTGACAGGATTCCCACGGAGTTTCTAATATTATTAATCACATTCCCCTCATCCATCATCATGTCTCTGTTAAAAATGATATTTACCTCTTCTCCTTCATAGTTTCCCTGCCCTGTATTTGCAAGATGCGCATTGACAAACCAGAGAATTTCCTCAAATGCTGCCTGATACTCCGTTTCCATATCGTTTGCGTCAAGGTCAATATCCGAATACATGGACTGTATGTTCATTTGATTGGGATTTCCGGAGAGTCTGTCATCCTTTGCATCATACCCCATTGCATTTTCTATCAGGGCTTTCTTAAAAATTTCCAGAATAGCTTTATAATTATCTGCATTTACAGTAATTTCAAGGGTTTCAACGCCGCCCTTTGTTTCTCCGTCATAACGGACTTTGACGGCGCCGAAGGTTGCGAGGTTCTTTCTGAATTCTCCCAGATTTTCGCCATCGTAGTTTTTTAGCACTATAATGGTATTTCTGGCATCTTCCTGCATATTATTTTCAAAATCCGAAAGCATGACATTGATTCCGTCCTGCAGCGATTTAACCCTTTTTAACAGCGGGGTTTCGTTCTCGTTATATCTTAATGGTATCAGCGGAACACGGGACCAATTAAACCCTCTTTTTCCTTCCTCATTTTCCATTGTGATATAAAAACAGTCTGATTCTGTCCCATCTCCCACATCAGGTATCAGCCTGCCATTATCCAAAATAAACCTATGTGTCCCATCTAAATCATATACTTCAACTTTTTCAATGATACAGGGTGTCATTCCTTCATAGCCCATCACAGGATAAAGCCTGACTGCAAAATCTAACACATTATGTTCGCTATCCTTCCAAAAAGGAAGTATTTCATATGCCGGAAACAGGCGAAACGAAAGCTCTCCTCTCTCGTCATAGTATGGGTAAAGCCATGCAATCCCTCCATTGAATGCTGCTTTCCCGCTATTCTTAAGGGTTTTCATAAAACGGTTATTGAACACTTTTTTCAGAGCAGCAACATACTGTTTGTTTTTACAGTCTATTACAAAAGGCTGCCCTAACAGATAGTTTGCTTTCTGGTTAACCATCTTTGCATATTGGTTATCTATAACTTTGTGATTTGGCAGATTTTTAACCTCGTTCAGTTCTCCGTCTTCTCCTATTGCAGTCCTTTTCCGGTGGATGATATCATGGTCACCCTCATAATACAGAAATCCTTTTATTTGCATTATTCTCTGGGGTGAGCTTTTCCATCGGTCTATCTCCTTTTCGAGAAATTTAAGATTATCTGAGCCCTGATGCACTCCCTGCGGCAAAATTCTGCCGGCTTTTAATATCAGTCTGTTTATTAAGCTGTTAAGCATTCTAAACACTTTTTTCACCTGTTCCTTTCATGTGTTATGCAAAACTGAAAGTATCGCCTTTTGCTATATCCTCTACCGCATATCTCATGGCATCCATCAGATGATTGAAATCATCAATAGGTATGTTTACTTTCTTTCCGACAATTTTGGGGTCATCCGCCCATGTGTAGTTATTGATTTCTGTAATGAAATTTACACATCTGGGATGTATTATCATGTGATAGTCCGATATAAAATCAATTCCGTTTTTAATACTGTCTTTTCCCTTTCTTGATTTTCTGATTCCTTTCAGACCTAGTTCCCGCAGGCGGTCAATACTTTTGGGCTCCGCACTGTCCGCGGTTATTTTTTCCTTGGAATATCCCATTTTCTTTATTTCTTCTGCAATGGCTTCATTGCTCATGCCTGACTGATACATTTCATCAAAAACCCATATGGTCTTGCTTGCTTGGTCGATGAATCCGCAAAACAGTGCCGACGGGTCGTTTGTATATCCAAAGTCAAGACCAAAGACTGTCTTAACCCCGGTAATGCTTCTTACCTCATCCACACTGAAAGGTTTTTCTTCCCAATTCTCATAAACAAGACCGTCAACAATGCCCCAATCACCAAGACCCGCGACTTTATAACGGCGGGGGTTCTGTTTCCGCATCGTTTCAAAAACCTTCTGGTCAGCAGCATCCAACCATTCATTGCACATATAGTTGGTTGTCATGGCGAGGGTTTCATCATCCGGATTGTCAAAAAACCGCTTTTTTAACCAATGGTGTTCATTCCAGGGATTGAAGGTCAAGGTTATCTGTTTAAAGAGTCCTGAACCTTTTGGGACTGCACCACGAATGGATTCATCAAGCATATTGAAGTCATCTTCACTGCTGATTTCATATGCCTCTTCTATCCACATCCAACATAGACAGCCGGTTTCAACTGTTATACTAGTGACTTTCAGTGGGTCATCCAATCCCCTAAAATATATCTTCTGACCCGTTGGTTTATAAGTCATTTCAAGAGGTGATTCCTTGACATCCCAAAAGGCACCAACCCCAAGGCGGTGAATTGCCCACTTCAATTCAGTGAAGCAACTGTCTTTCAGTGTTCTGAAAGTTTTCCTGACCACAAGGGTATTTGCATCTGGGTACTTCATCATATTAGTGATGTACCATAAGGCTGTTGTTTTGGACTTTTTGGAAGCCCGGGAACCTTTGCAAACCCTGTATCTACCTTTCCAGCGCCAGAATGTGCCATAACCTTTGCCCACCACCTCCGGCAGTCGGACATCCACCCTGCCTGAACTGTCCATTGTATACTGTAAGGGAAACAGAATCCTCCTTTGATAATCAAAAATGTACTGCGAGCTGATTGACTTTTCTTTAGTCTTCAAGCTTATCTTCCCCTGAAATAACAATCGGCAGGGAAACCTTTACATCCATTTTTTCATTCCACATTCCAAGGTGTTTACCTATTAGTTCAATTGCCTTTATCTTTGATGAGAGTTTCACTTCCCGCTCAATACTTGACACTGCATCACCCTTCGTTTCTTTATACTTTATGGATTCAATGCAGGCAAGGTCATCTGCTGTGGCTGTTTCCTTGATTCGTCCCTGATTATCAACAATGTCTGTCATCTTTGCCAGAGCAATTTTGGCAAGCTCTAAAAAAATTCTATCCTGATTTATCCCCGTCCTCTTGGAGCGCTCTGCCATTGCTTCACTAATAGCTTTTTGAACTGAAGTTTTCTGAAGTAGTTGATGCCCTTGCTCTGCTGCTGTTTTATATGAATATCCGGCGCGGATGGCTGCCTGTGTTGCATTCAGGTCAATCAGATATTCTTTAACAAATATCTGCTGTTTTTCAGTTAATTTTGTCATTCTCAAACACCTTCCTTTCATTTTTCAATAAAAAGTAGCAAAAAACAGCGGATGCCATAAGCTCCGCTGCTTTCTTATTTTTCCTTTTCGGGGATGATATCATTATAACACATTTAAAACGCACAAAACGCACAATTTTATTTTTTTGCAAATTTTTTAGTCCTGCTGCCTTTTATAGCTATAAAAACAGCGGAGTGGCAAACTCCGCTTAAATTCTTTTATAGACATCACCTCTGTTATCTATATTTTCTATATCTATCAGTTTTATCACTTCATCAACAGTATACAATATCCTGCAATCCCCGACACGCAGGCGGTAAAGATTATTACAGCCTTTTAATTTCTTGATATCCGTTCCCTCTGGCAATTTGTAGATTGCCCTGTAAAGATGCATCCTCTTGTTTTTATCCTGTTTGTCAAGAAACTTCTGTGCTTCTTTCTCAAAAATGATTTTATAAGTCGGCATATGTCAGACCCTCTTTCTTTAGGATATCCTCGAATGATACCGCTGAACCGTCGTTATTCTTTTCGGCATCTGCAATCATTTTCAAGTCCCATTCATCCGGCTCCACTTCCTCAATATCTGCTTTCTCAATGCCCAGAATCAGTTTCGCAATGTATTCAATTTTATAATCAGGCAACCTGTCAATAACCTGTTTGAGTTGTTCTCTCTCACTCATGATTTTCCCTCTCTTTCCATTTTTCGCTTAAACAACGGGGCTTGCTTTCAAATTTTTTTATACTTTTCCATTCGGTCAAGTTCTGCGGCAACTACTTCTTTTATGAATGTATTTGGTTTTTCTATTCCTAATATCTTCATTCTTTCTTTTGTCCCTTTTGGGAAAATAACATTTATCCTGTCATTGTTTTTTTCGTAGTTTCTAACAGCGTTTCTTTGCGCTTCTGTTGTTTTCAGTGCCCTATCTTCCATATTGCCGCCACCTCCTGACTGATTATATATTATAATATCATAAGTGCATTATATTGTCAATTTGACTTTTTGTATTAATGATTTTCCATGAACCTTTCAATTTCCATCCTTACGCTGTTCGCTTGGTTTCCCGGTCCCAGTCTTTTCGCTGTCTGCTTCCATGTGAGCCCGTCAATGTAACGCAGCTTCAATATCAGCCTTTTCCGGCTGTCCTCCACTGTCTCTATGTAGCGTTCCACTTCGTCCAGCTTTTCATCCAGCTTTTTATTTAACTTATCCAGCCGGAGCTGCCGTTGCATAAGGAGAGTCCTTTTCCTGTCATATTCCGGATAGGGGAAGCCTCTTACCTTGAAATGCTCGGTGCCTCCCATGCCGCCGCTTACACAGTCCCCTACATGATATTTTGAATTAAGCTTTTCAAGCTGGCTCTGGGTCTCCTTGATGCGCCGGAGTGTGTCTTCTTTCTCTTTTTTCATGTCTTCATACTGTTTCAGCAGATTCTTTTCCATGTACCGCTTCCTCTCTTTCCGCTTCAATGCCTGCTGCTGGCAGGGCGTTTTTGTATACGCCTGCTGCCGGCTCCGATTTTCTTGACATCTACATTTTTCATGTTTTACCTCTCCCTGTTCACTATGTTTCGTTATTTACATCATAGACTGCAATCTGACATAGTATACTACAGTCTGGCATTACTTCATCTTCAACATGTCCTCTATTCGGGTCTAATTCATCTAAATACACGCCATTGATACACGAATGCCCGACTTCCCGCTCCAGCTTCGCCATCTGTTTAAATACCTCCGGAAAATCAACACGGATTTTATTCCAATAGCCCATGCCACCCTTGACACAGCCAATGCAGTTATTGTTTTTATATCCCATGTCGTACATCTTAGGCCTTGGAAAATCGAAGGTTCTTTCAAATAATCCATGAACATCTGATTTTGAGAGCATCTTGTCTATCAGCGGAAATTCGTGGTGAAATTCCGGCATGGATTCCAGAAGCCTGTCTGCCCGGTGCTTTTCCTCAATGTCAAATCCCCAAACATAAGTAACATCATAATCCCTATGTGCATATTCCCATTCTTTCCTCGGTCGTTTCTTTAACACCTCCGTGCACCTTGCACCGGCAACGCCGTTTATGTATCTAAACTGCTTAATTACAGCTTCTTTGTTTTTGTACGGTGACTGCAAAATCTGAATTTCCTTTCCCAACGCCTTTTCGCAGTCTTTGATAAACCTCATGCTGTCTGGATGCTGATTCTCAATGTCTATATAGATAAATTCGTCAACATCTTTTGCAAGGTACCCAGCTATAAAAGAAGATACTCCTGCACTTATCCAGCATACCTTTAGCTCTTTCTTTGTCATAACACCACGCTACAAATCTCTTTGTAATCGTGGACAACCAGACTGCCAGCTTGGATGCATTATTAAGTGCTTAGTTAGGCACAGCCATTCCGTCTGACTTTATGATATCATTCACCATACTAGCATCATATCAACCTCGGTCTACCGAGGATTCGTTATTCCTTTCTTTTTGTTTTTTTGCTCATTAAACATCACCCCTTACATAATGGCTTCCCCTTTGTTCATTATCTCTGATAATCTCCCTGTTTAATGCCTGCCCACAGTTCGGGCAGTAATCATATTTTTCCTTATCTGTCATTCCTCTTTCTTCTCTCCCTCAAAAATCATATCAAACCATTTCTTTGAGATTGGTAAAGTTAACATTAATCTTCCTCCCCGTCTTCGCATTCATCTTCACAGCAAATTCCTGTATACTCCATAAAATTTTCGCTGTTCTCATTTGCGCAGATATATAATTCGTTTCCGACTTCTTTCATATATTTACAATTAATGCAAATCATTCTTAATCACCCCTCTCTTCCTTCAACTCCTCGTCCAGCCTCCCTATTTGTTCTTCCGTTAATCCGTACTCTCTGGCTATTTCCCTGCTTAAATAGTGCTGGTGCAGTGTCCACAGGCTTTTCTTCTGTTTCCGCTGGAATCTCTTTAAATAAGCCATATAGTCTGCCATGCTTTCTTTGCTGCTTCTTTTCTCCTTTTCATCCATCTGCCCTTTCCTCTATAAAATTAAATAATGTAGGCGTTTCCGCTTCCTGCTCCGCTGATTCCAGATATCCGACTCCGTCACGGAAATAATCAGGATTCAGTTCTATCCCATATCCCCTGCGCCCCATCTTTACGGCTGTCATGGGTACAGTCATAAGCCCTCCGAACGGGTCAAAAACCAAATCTCCCTCATTGGAATATCTGTTGATTATCCGCTCTACAATATCTATCTGTAAAGGACAGACATGCATCTGCGCTCTGCGGCGGCTCTGGTTCGTGTTCAGGGTCTTCATCCTGTTGATGTCATCCCAGACCTCCATTTGGTTCCAGCTCCCCGGAGCAACTACCATAAAAATGGCCGGAAGCCTGCCGTTTTTGTCTAGTTCTTTTGCTAATTCAACATGCTCTTTGTAGTTGTATACATTTTCCCTGCTATACTGCCGGTAGACTCTCTGCAGATTGTCAACGGATATGGAGTGGAGCTCTTCTTTGGCAATCAGTCTGTCTCCACTGCTCCGCCAATACGCATGTGCATCTATCTGCCACTGTGCCCTTGTATATTCCTCTTTTGATTTTGCAACCGGGGTATCCGCATAAGCAGTCGACCTGTCTGTGGGCAGCTTGCGGAATAAGAGTATGTATTCCGGGCATCCGACGCCCATTTTAGAGCCATCCTTGCACTGTTCGGTCCACCCCAGCCGGTAGGTCTGGTTATTTTCCCTTACCACATCCGTCACAACCGTAATCATGCCGAAATACTGAAATCCATGCTTCATATAATGGCTGATGCACAATGCATGGAAGGGCTCGATTGTGGGCATTCCCGTGCCCGTGGCATTGCCAAACAAAACCCTGTCTTTCACATGGACTGCTGCCACTCTTCCCGGCTTCAAGACACGCAATAACTCCGGCGTCAAAAAGTCCATCTGATCAAAAAAGCACTCCGTATTCCGGTTGTGCCCGAAATCGTTATAATTTGCTGAGTATTCATAATGATTTCCAAAAGGTATTGATGTATGAATGAGGTCTATACTGTCCGATTCCATACGCCTTGTTTCCACCACGCAGTCATCATTTACTGCCGTATATCTATTTCCTTCTATCTTCACTGTTTCCACTCCCATCTTTCTTTTCAGCGCATATTCTTTCCCTGCGCCGGATAATCCGTACTTTTTTACGATTTCAACCATCCTTCCCACCATGTTATTATGCTTTTTCCACTTTTCAAGCAGCACATCCCTGACAGCCCTCTCATTCTCCATATAGATTATGTCAATCATAACAGGCTCTTTCTGTAAAAAGCGGTAGCACCTATGGATTGCCTGAATAAAATCGTTAAATTCATAGTCAATACCTACAAAGATTTCCCTGTGGCAGTGCCGCTGGAAGTTACAGCCAGAGCCGGATAATTCTTTCTTGGTGGCAAAAAGCCTTATCCTGCCCTCTGAAAAGTCAATCACCCGCTTTTCCCTGAGTTCATAATCCTGCGAACCGTAAATATCTACTGTTTCCGGGAGCGCTGCCTTAATTGCGTGTCTTTCTGCTTCCAAATCATGCCACAGGATGAAATTATCTTCCGGCGAACCGTCAACAATCTCTTTCATCTTTTCAACACGCTTATGAATGCTTTCCCGCTTAACCTGTGCTGCTTCCTTTAAGCCTGCTGCCGCTTCGTTAAACAGGCACATCTGTCCATCCCTGTCAACGGCATCCCCGTATTTAATAGGCAGCTCATGCCACCTTACATCCAGCGGAGGCAGTACATAGCCTTCATCAGAATACTGTGGGTTAATATCCGAGGGCTTTGTTACGAACAGCGCCCAACTGCTGACCCATAGCCAGAATTCATCCTCCATATTAGGATAAAGTGTTAAATTGTTTGCCTTTGTGCTGTCCCTCTGGAAAAACCTCGTCAGTGCCTGCCCTGTGTCCATGACCTCCAGATATCCGGCATAATGTATCAGCTCCTTGTATTTGTTGGGGGATGGTGTCGCCGTGGCAACCAGCTTATAGGGCACGCCCTTGAATTTATCCAGAAATGTCTGGTATGTCTTGCTGCCAAAGCTCCTCAGCACGCTTGCTTCATCAAGTGCCGCAGCCGAAAAATATGCAGGCTCTATATCTCCGTCACGGACACGCTCATAATTAGTTATCATTATCTTTGCTCCGCAGTTTCTAACTTTGTTCATGTTCCTTACATACTCCGGCGCTGCGTAACCTAACAGTTCAACTGCATCATGTAAAAACTCCTGTTTTACACCGAGAGGACAGACAATAAGCGCCCTCCCTCCTGTCTTTTTAATGACCTGATAACAGAATTCCAGCTCCTGCACCGTCTTTCCCAGTCCAAAACTTTCAAACAATGCCCTCCTGCCGCCCCTTAATGCCCACATGACTGCATCCCTCTGATGCGGTTTTAATGCTGGATTGATTTCATCTGCCGAAGCTTCAAATCCGCTGTCTTTTGCGATTTCTATTTTTCTTTTCAAAAATTCCAAGTATTCCATTTTTAATTTGGAGTAAATCCGGATTTTGTGCGCGCAACCTCTTTTACTCCTTTCCGGCGGTCAGAGACCATCTTGACCGCCTTGATATTCGTGATATACTGCATGAATCTGTTTCTTTTGGCTCCTGCCGGGTGTTGCAACCTTCTATTTCTCAATGTCTTTTGCCGTAGTTATTCCTCCTCGTCCAGCTCAATCAACAGTTCCAGATACCGTATTGCATATTCCAGCTCGGTTTTTGCCAGCAGCCAGCAGCCCTTGTCTTTCCATGTTTCCGCCTTTTCCATATTTTTCCCGTATTCCTTAAGGTATAGCGCCTTGCGCTCCTCATATTGTTCACCATGTATTTTCTGCTCCGGCACAACTCCCGGGATATCTGCCACACTCATCTGTCCCGGTAACTGTTCCTCTTCCTCCATGCCTGCTGCCTGCCGGGTTTCTTCGGACTGTTCCGGTTCTTCCTCCGTTTTTTCTTCGCATGAAGTATTTATGCGGTCTTCCGGCTTTTCCGCCTGTTCTGTGCCTGCTGCCTCCATGGTGTCTGTATGTTCCTCTTCCGGCTGCCCTCCGCATGCTTCGCACGGAGTATTTATGCGGTTTTCCGGCTCTTTGAACTCTTTTGTGGCTGTTTCCTGCCCGGATTTCCCTCCGCATTTAGTCTTTCTGCCTGTTTCGGGGTTTTTGGCATTCACTTTTTTGACCTTCTTGGTGTCCTTCGGTTGCACCGGTGCAACTTTCTCTTTCGGGAACGGCATCCCATAGACAGCTTCCCAGTTCTTTTCCGCAGGCTGTCCCGGAGTCATGATCTTCATCCATGCATCTTCTATGTCAAGCCAATCATATTCCTCCAGCTCGCCCGTCCTTTCATTGACCAGCGTGACCGTTTCGCTGTAATCCTTCAACGACAACAGGTATCTCCCGATGCCCTGTATGCGGATGGAATAGATGTTTTCACCGGACGGCGCCATGATTTCCAATATGCCCGCAGTGCTCACATCCCCGCCGCTTAGTATTTTATGGATTTCACAGAACATTTCCGGCTCACTCTCCCCAAGCTGCCTGACTGCCTTTGACAGGATGTCTTCTGCCGGGGTGGTGGTTTTGGTTTCCCCTTCCAGCATATGTTCCATGGGCGTGGTCTTCTGTTCCTCCGCCACTTCGTCACGGATTGTCTGGATCTCGCTCTTGGAAAATACCGGGGTTATCTCCCTGTTGATATTGTCCGGGAGCTGGAGCATGATTGACAGCTTGCTCCAGCCGATTCCGGCATACTGGCTTTGGAGCCGGTCTGAATAGCCTCCCTCGGCGAACCTGTCATTGATGGACATAAATTTTGATGCGGTTCCCTTGTCTATGTTGAATTCTGCCATGGCGAACTCTTCCATGTTGCTGTAAGGGGATTCTTTCAGTACATCCGTATCCCTCGCTACCTTGAGGAGATATCCTATCTTGACAAAACTCTCCACGGATTTACTGAGTTCCGCCCTTAATTCATCCCTTAGCCCTTCATACCCCTTTTCATAGATTATCTGTTCCATTTTCCCTCTCTTTCCGCCTACATGGCTTCCATAAAGTCTTCCATGAGTCCCTGCAGGACTCTGGTATTGTTCTTTTCCCTCAGCTCCGCTATGTTTTCCTCCCGTTTGGTCTTGGATGCTGCTGCCAGCTTATGGTCTTCCTTGGACATGCGCTTACGGATTTCCTTCTGCCATTCCCGTAAAAAAGGCTTTACTTCGTCAATGTCCGGCTCTTCATCGTACATCCCCCGGTGCTGCCTTATGGTCCCGCCCGGCTCTACCTCTATGGTATAAAAAGGCATGTCCGGCTCTTCTTTCCGCCTTAAAAAGCAGATATAGGTTTCATTCTGCTTGATGCGGTCAAAGTATCTGTCCGTGGCGCCTGCGCAGTGGTGGAGCATCCGGCCCTCCAAAACTATGTCCACAATCCGGGAAGGTACCACAATAAAAAACTTTTCGCCGGCATACTCATATTTTTCCCGGATGCTTTGCAGAACCGCTTCCGCTTCCGCATATTTTTTTGTGTATTCATCCGCCTGAATCTGCGCTTCCTGCTTTTCTGTCAGGAGCACCATCTCGTCATGCCTGCGCTTTAGTTCCCGGGGGCGGTAGACCATTTCATCTTCTATGTTTTTATGGAAATTCCTGCACATTTCAAGATAATCCTCATACTGGTCGAGAATCTGCTTTATCGTCATTTTGCGGTAGGATTCCCTCTTCTGCCGCTCCAGATAATTCATCGCCTGCTCCACTGTGAACCTTTTCAGCATCTCCTGCAGATGATCGGTCTTCAGGTCATTTTTAGTCAGCCAGTCTAACACCCTGTCTGAAATTTTCTGTTTATGCTCTTCACTCCACCACATCCATTTGATAAGATGTTCTCCGCCGTCCCTGTCCCTTATCCGGTTGATAAGCTGCCTGTCCTGTATCCTGAACACTTCGTTTATGTTTTTCCCGGTTACATTCAATGTCCCATAATATTTGTTTTCAAGGGTGGACCATCTGTAAGTGTCCCTGCTGAACTCTTCCAGTAACTTGTAAAACCGTCCGCGGAAAAGCATCTCTATCATTCTGATATAACCGGCAGTGTCACTGTAAAGCATTGCGCTGGTATAACACATTTTTATGCCTGCTGCCGCAAGCTGCGAAAACAGCTTGCCTATATGTCCGTATTCCGTACCCGTTAACGCCTCTTCTATGCCTCCGTCATACAGATACCCCGGATAGCTCTTTTTGTTTGCCGGATTATGCATATTGTCAAAATATCCGGAGGTCTCTCCTCCATCCGGTACCGGGCTTGGTCTCGTCATCTGTTCATAATAGCAGCTTTCTTCCTTATACAGACCTGTTTCCACATTTTTTAAAAAGAGCACCCTTATATCTTCCAATATTTCGATTTCTTTTCCGGCTCCCGGCGCGCATTTTATGTGTGCCGTGAAATACCTCATTACCGATATTTCATCATCCACCGGCTGTATCATGGAAAAATGGGCTGTTCTAAAAAAATGACTAAATTTAAGTATTTGGGCATTTTTTCCGCATTTTGGGCATTTTGCCATGTCTTTGTGCAAAATTTTCTTTTTTCCGGACACTTTTTTGATGTCATCCAGCTCTGACTGTCCTCCGCAATTTGAGCATGTGTATTTCGTGCTGCCCCTGTCGTGCGTAAAGAAATCCATCCCTTTCAGTTCCATCCGGTCAATCCATTCATAGATCCCGCGTGGAATATCCGGGATGCGTGACATCATGGCGTTAACCCTTAATATCCGGTTGTGCTCCGTTTTCTGCTTCCTCTCCCTCTGGTATTCCGTCTCCGCCCTTGAGATAGTATCTATTATGCGGGTACTTATTCCGTGCAGATATTCCTTTCTGAGGGGTTCCAGTTTTTCAAAAAGGTGCTGTTTTGTTTCCTCCGACATATGGAAGCGTGTCTGTATCATCCCCCGTGCCTGAGCGTCATAATAATACATATAATTTACCTGTGGAATTCCAAGCGCCGTCTCTATTTTGGTTGCCTCCCACTTACCCGTTGCTGACAGGGTAGCGTATTCTTTTGTCCCCAGACAGAAGCAATGCCTGTTCTGCAGGATACGGTTATGGTAAATATTAAAGACGATTGTGTCCTTCACATCCTGCACGGTAACCCACCAGCCCATCTTCTTTTCCGGCGGCTCTTTCGGAAGCGTGCTTTCTATTGTCACTTTTTTCATACATATATCACCTGTCTTTCCTTAACACTCAGCCATTTCCCGGACTGCGCTTTGCTTACTATGAGCAGCTTGCATTCCGTTATGGTTCCGTCGGCGTCTTCTTTCAGCAGTCCCAGAATGCTGCCCTCCACTCCCCTTATTCTGGGATTCCTGCCCCTTGCTATGGCAATGTTCCCTGCCTGTCCGGTTTCCGCCATATCTTTCAGTACACTGACACAGTCGTAATGCTGCTGCCATTTTGCCCTCTGGGGATGGTTTATGATGTATGTCATGCCCTCCATGGCAAACCGCAGCGGGGACAGTTCTTCCAGTATGGTTATTCTGGTACAGGATATCCTTTCGATTTCGTCTTCGTCTATATCACCTTGGGCATCCACCTTAAAAAATCTGTTCTTCCCGTCCAGCTTATAATATCTCAAACACTCAAAGGGATTCTCGCAGCAGTGGAAGCCGGATTTCATCGTCTTGCTGTATGGTACCTCAAGGGTAATCCCCGAAGCAAAACGGCTGGTTTTCTTGTCCCCGTTCCCCAGAACGCTTTCCAGTTTGGCATTGAAGCCCTTGTATACAATCATTTTTCCCCTCCCATGTAGTAATCCATTGCCAGCTTCCTTCTCGTGCGCTTATCCGGAATGCCTATGGAGAATTCATAGCTCCCTATGATTTCTTTCAGTTTTTTCGTTCTGGAAACGATTTTCTTATCTACCACGCAGCGCGCCTGATAGCCTGTCTCCGCGGTCAGGGCTATGTATCCGGCAAGGTCTTTTCCCTTTTTCCGCACTGCCAGACGGAAAGCCTCATCGCTGGTGCACATGTCTATGAGCTCGTTTACCCAGTCCGCCAGAACCCCGGACAGCATCAAATCCCTGCTTTCCGCCCGGAGCTTTCCTACTGCTGCCTGCAGGTCGGTTGCAAGCTCCGGTGTACATCCGTTCATGTAATCCTCCGCATCTTCCTCTTCAAGCCCGTTCTCAAGGGCAAGGGCTTTCAATGCTTCGATGTCGCCCTCTGCTTTCTGGGCTGCTGCCGCACGGTTCAATTCCTCCACGGAATCAAATTCCCCGAATTTTTCAAACAACATATGCCATTCTCCCTTCTTTTTCCTGTTCTTCTTTTAGTGAATTCCAGAATCTCAGATCCTTTGCCGCTTTCCTGTAGCATTCTGCTCCGTCTTCTCCGGTTTCCCTAAAGAGCATCTCCGTTCTCCTTCCATGCTCCGTCCGCCATACCGCCAGCCAGTCTTCATCATTGGGGTATATGCTGAAATGACCTTCCATTACCAGCCCGTATTTCTTTCTGAGGGCATTGAATACTTCATAAAATGCATCGACCGCTTCCATGTATTCCCGTTCTTCCTCCAGCATTTTCCGTTCTCCTTTCCCTTAAAGGTAATTCTTTCCAAACTCCTGCATCCAGAGCTCACGGGAGTGTTTCTGTTCAAAGGCACGCTGCGCCATCTGTTTGAGCTGTATGTCCACTTCCGCGTTGGCGTGGGGCGCCTCAGGGCATATTTGAGCGCCCTCAGGTAGGCTGTGTTTTCTGTCGCCCGTTCCACCCTGCCGAACTGGGTAAGGGTTTTATTTTCCTTGCCCTCCGCTTCCAGAATGAACGCGACCACTCCATCCTGCTTCCGGATTCCCTTTATGCTGGATGCAAGGTAGATGTTCACAATCATCCGCTACCACCTCCCGGGTCAATCCGTATTTCCGTATAGTAGAGATAGGACATTCCCGTATACGGGTTTATGCCGCTCCTTATGGATTCCTTGGATATGTAGTATCCCGGCGCCGGCTTGGGTCCTTCCTCCATCACCTTCCGGAGCGTCCGCCTCTTATAATCCTTCCTCTCGGGCTTCGGGCGTTCCAGATTCCGGCTGGTGGAATACGCCCTCAGGACTTTCCGCTCCTCCGGTGGCAGCCTGTCCATCTGTTCCTCGTTCTGGGGCTTCACCAGATAGCTGCCCAGCCTCTCATAGTCCTCTTCCTCTCCGCCGAACCTCTCAAAGCTCACCCTTCCCTGCGTCCATGCTTTCTGTATTTCCATGTCAATGGGCGGCTCTCCTCTGGTATGGTTGCAGAGCATGTGTATGTGGATGCCTCCCCGGCTGCCTATCTCTATCCGGTACATGAACTTCAGGATGTCTTCCCTCTTCCGATATACCGGACGGAGCTTCTTTAAGAAGTCGCCCATGTCTTTTTTCACTCCATCCATACCTTTCCGGGTCCCCTTCGGGTACAGGATGGTGCACCAGAGGTCACCTTTGAAGAAATTCAGCTTCATCACCCTTCTGGAATAGACTTCTTTCCTCCACTGGTTCTGTTTCTTAATCTGTTCCGGGCTGGCCTTTCTCTTGGGCGCCCTCTTCTCACCCTTTGCGCCATATCTGCCGGAGTATTTAACCTCTATCTCGTTTGAATTCGAAAATCTGTATGTATCAATTCTGTATGCCATGTCTTTTTCCTAACTTTAATATTCTTATATTGTTAAAAAAACGCCTGAAAAGGTGCTTTTTTGTTGACTTTTCCGGCATGGTATGATACACTTATTATGTATTTGGAGTGTGTGTATCATACTATGTCAGTTCCCAGTCATTTCCCGGTGACTGGGAACTTTTCTTTTGCCTTTCAGCCTGCATTAGTGCCGTCCGCCATTTCACTGTCAGACGGTTCCCGGCAGCAAAGCCCGTCCGCCGTTACCTCCAGAATCCCCATGTCTATGAGTCCTGCAATCCAAAGCTCGCTGCATCTGGGTGTTGGAATGATTGATTTCAGCATTGTTTTGCTCCTTTCCGCTGCTACAGGGTAAGCAGCCTCTGTTTTTCTTCATCCGTTGCGCCCAGCAGCTTGAAGAGCACCAGCAGGTCCCCGTAACTGAACACATCCTTGAATTTACCATCCCTGCCCCTCTTGAACCGGATGCACAGCGCCCCCTGCGTGATTCCCAGCTCCCTCGCCACATCTTCCTGCCGGATTCCCTGCATGTGCATCTTTCCGATTATCCATGAGATCAGGTCCGCAACCATATATTCTTTTTTGTTTACCGTTACCCTTGGCATTCGGTCTCCTCCTTTGGCAAGCTCTCCCAATGCTCCCGTACCGCCTGTGCCAATGCATGGGGCGCTCCGGGAATCTCAATGGCTCTTGCCAGCTTTTCCGCATTGTAAAAGTCATCCGTGGGGTCGCTGGCTTCCACGCACACATACCAATTCGGGATGGCTATGAACCAGCCGTTTATGTGGTGACCATAGATGACAAGGAAATTGTTCCCGTCATAGTCAATGCTGACTTCCTGTGTCTGTGTTACTTCATAGGTCTTTTGGATCTGGTATTTTTCTTTGCTTCCTTTCATTTTGTTTCACCTCGTTTCACTTGTATTTTCTTTCCTGTTTCTGGTATAATTTTTTCATCAACTGTTGAAAGGAAATCAACCATGGTTAAAGAAATAACAATTGCCATTATTTCACTTGTCGTTGGCTATTTTATTAGTCGCATTCAAGAGATACTTTCTGAAAAGCACACCCGCAAAGAAGAGCGTTTTCAAAAGCTTTATGCCCCCTTTGTAAAAATGATATGGCTTCATACACATGGCGCTTTTCAGTTTTCTGAATTGGACCCATCCTTGCAAAGACAGTTCTTTGAGCTGCTTTTTAACAATTACGAATACGCCGATTCGGAATTGAAAGCGCTGCTTTTACAATTTAAATGGACTTATGACACCCCATCTGCTGAGGATGTGGCTGATGCTGATAGGCACTTTTTCCTGATTGAAGAGCGCATAACAACTGTTTTTAATGTTTTGTGCAAAGATTTGTTTCTTGAACCATACTCCATTAAACATGCAGATAAAATTGCAAAACAGTTGGAAAAGCTACCTTGAATTCATGGCTTTCTTATTTTTTTCAACTTCCTTCACATGCTTCTGCCATTTTTCTTCATCCCAGTCCGGTCTATCCCGTATGTTAGGCGGGTCTTTTTCCCATTTCTTTACAAGCCTTTGATACTCCTCTTCATCCCATGGCTTCCCATCCCACATGGCATCAAATTTAAACTCCTTGTAACAATGCCATGCAAAATGCAGAAGACAAATCAGAAGCACTATCCACACCGGGGTAAGCCCTATTAAAATTTCCTTTATTGCCTCAATGCTGCTCACCTTCTTTCTCATATTGTCATTTTCCATTTTCTCCTTTATAATTCAGTTACAGGCTGTGCCTAGTAGCCAAGTACATACGAAAGGAGGCTTGTTTAATGCCAGATTGGTCTTTTTATAATGATAATGACCACGCACTGCGATTGCCTGCAGTTGAAACTCGAGACAGCCTTGGCACTCTGGCTGCATTAATAGTTGCACATCATCACGATTTGTCGAATCCAAACTATGATGATATGGTATCTGACTTATACGAAACCATTAAAAAACTGCAACACTCCTACCATTCACGCCATGTAAGTGATGGCAACTAATTATCAGAGGGAACTATGTTTCTTAATAGTTATTGGACATGCATTTCCTTCATGAAACTATTGGTTTAGTTCCTCCGATAATGATTCGAACTAGCCTTTTTCATCTGTTCTTGATGGATTCCAAACACTGTCCCAATAATTTCTAGTGGCTGGGCTTGTACTTTTTTCTCAAGTTCAGCCACTCTTTTTTCTAACTTTTCCCACCGTTTTTTTGAAATCAGCACTTCTTTCATCTTCTTTTTTTGTGTTTATACATGAATATAATTCATGTTATTAGTCAAAAAAAAATTTGGCTAATTTTTACCCCAAACAAATTTGCTATGGCATTGACTTTGCTTATTGCAACATTGGATATATTCTTTTCCCACGCGTTATATGTTTGGGTTGAAACTCCCAGTTTTTTGGCTGTTTGCTGTTGAGTCCAATTTTTTCGGGCTCTAAGTTCCTTCAAACTATACTTTATATCTTCCACTCTCAATTTCCTCCTTTCTATTTGCAATCATACATGAATAGTTTTCATGTGTCAATATCTTTTTTGAAAATTTTTCATGTATTTTTTAAATTTATTAAAATGTACTTGATTTTCTTTCTTGTAAATGATATAGTTGCAATAGAAAAGAGGTATTTTATATGGCATTTCTTTCAAAAAATATTAGATATTTACGCAAGAAAAATGAATGGTCTCAAGATTACATAGCGGAAAAATTAGGATATAAATCCTATACCACCATTCAAAAGTGGGAAATGGGCACATCTGAGCCTCCATTAAAAAAAACTAGAGAATTGGCTGATTTATTCAATGTGGACATTGATGACTTAACAAATAGAGATTTAGAACTTCCAAATACTTCTAAAAATGTATCAAAAAGAGGTATCACCATTAATGTCCTTGGTCGCGTTGCTGCCGGTATCCCGATCGAGGCTATTGAGAATATTATTGATACAGAAGAAATTACTATCGAACTGGCTCGTACAGGTAACTTTTTTGGGCTACAGATTCATGGTGACAGTATGAGTCCTAACATATGTGATGGTGATGTGGTCATTGTGCGCCAACAGGATGATGCCGAGAGCGGCGACATTGTTATTGCTACAATTAACGGGACTGATGCCACTTGCAAACGCCTCAGAAAGTACAAAGATGGAATCGAGCTGATTGCCAACAACCCGAAATACGCTCCTTTGGATTTTTCTCTAAAAGAAATCATTGAAAAACCTATCCGAATTATTGGTAAGGTAGTCGAATTGCGCAGGAAACTCTAAAGGATTTTTAATAAAATACAAAATAGGGGAATACAAATAAAAATCTACTACTAAAGGAGGAAATGTCATGGAATTTACAGAACAAATCAAAAAATTTGCAGAAAGGGTTTCATCTATCAAAAACACCGTATCTACTGAAGAAGCTACAAAAATGTCCTTAGTTGTACCTCTTTTTCAGATTTTAGGATATGATGTATTTAATCCCTCTGAGTTCTGTCCTGAGTACACTGCTGATGTTGGAATTAAGAAAGGTGAAAAGGTTGATTATGCTATCTTAATAGACGGCCAGCCTAATATTTTGATTGAGTGTAAGAGTTGCACCGAAACTTTGGATAAACATTCTTCTCAACTTTTTAGATATTTTGGAACAACCCCAGCAAAATTCGGTATTCTCACCAACGGTCTTATTTATAGATTTTACACCGATTTGGAAGAAAAAAATAAAATGGATATGGTTCCTTTCCTTGAAATTAATATGGAGAATCTTAAGGATTACACTATTAGTGAACTAAAAAAATTCTGTAAATCCGCTTACAATAAGGATAATATTTTCAGCACCGCAGAGGAATTGAAATATAGCTCCCTAATAAAAAACGAGCTTGCCAAAGAGTATGAATCTCCATCAGATGACTTTGTTCGCTTTTTCCTAAATAAAATATATGAGGGACAAAAGAATCAACGAGTCATCGAAAAGTTCGCACCAATAGTGAAAAAATCTTTTTCTTCCTTTGTAAATGAAATTGTGAACAGCAAGATATCCTCTGCCCTTGTAAGTGAAGATGTAGAAGAAACTTCACCTACTGAAGATAATACTGGCACTACACCAGAAAACTCATCTAAGATAGTAACCACAGATGAGGAAATACAAGCTTACTATATTATATGTGGTATTCTTGCTGAAATTATTCCTATTGAAGATGTCGTGTACAGAGACACTGAAAGCTATTTCGGAATACTATACAAAGATAATAACAGAAAACCCATATGCCGTATTAATTTGGATACTAAGAAAAAACAATTAATGATTCCTGATGCAAGCAAGAATTTTGATAGATATTATATAGAATCATTAAACGAAATTTATAAGTATAAAGATAAAATAATAGATTCTGCTAAGAAATATATAAACGAATCGTTAAGCTGATGTAACACTAAAAATTTAATAATTTTTTCGGGGCGGCATATTGCAACCAATTTCTGCATATGCTATAATGCCAATAGGCAAAATGTTATGAGGCATCTATATGTCAAAAGCGAAAGCCCCATGAGGTCGCAACTCATGGGGCTTTCTGTTCCGTTTTGGCAAGGTGGCTTAGTCCTTAGGCTGATTGCCGTCTTTTCCGTTTCTGTCCAGCCATTTGCAGATATAGTGGCAAACAATATCTGCCATGACAGAAACTATAAATGCTATGAGAATCTCTATATGTCAACCCTCCCTTCCGTGCCTGTATGGGAGTGGCAACACAAGCATTATATCACAGCCGCCTGAGGCTATCAAGAAATTGTTGCACCGGTGCAACAAATGAAACGATGACAAATTGACACCATCTGAAAATATCCCAACAAAAAACCGCCCGGTGGGAGAACACCGAACGGTTTTAGATAGATACCCACAAAGAGATATCTTACATAACATACATGTATAGTATATCACTTCCGTGGGCAGCCCGCAAGCGTTTTTTCGCTGGCTGTTATTTTTATACCTTAAAACGAGGAGGATATGCCATGAAAATTGAGAAAAGACCATCCGGCGCCTACCGGATAAGGAAGATGTACAAAGGACAGATGTACACCGTGACCTTCGACTACAAGCCCACCCAGAAAGAAGCTATGCAGGCAATGGCAAATGAACTGGACAAAATAAAGTCCTCCCATACCCGGATGACATTCCTGACCGCTGCCGGAAGCTATGTTGACATGAAACGAAATGTGCTGTCTCCCCGAACTGTCAAAGAATATGCCGAGACAGCGTACCGGTTCCCCGATTGGTTCCTGCAGCTACCTGTATCCGACATTACACAGATAGACATAAACCGTCTGGTGAATGAACTCTCCATAGACAGGTCACCAAAGACCGTACGCAACTATCACGGCTTCCTGACGGCTGTTTTAGGAACTTTCTGCCCCCACCTTAAAATCAGTACCACACTGCCCCAAAAAATCAAAAATGAGCCCTATACACCGTCGCAGGAGGATGTCAGAAGAATCTTGGAAGAGATTAAGGGGTCTGCTTATGAAGTTCCCATCACTCTTGCCTGCTACGGGATGCGCCGGTCAGAGATATGCGCCCTGACTCCGGATGACATCGAGGGGGACATTGTACATATCACCAAGGCTATAGTGCAGAATGATCAAAGAGAATGGGTCCTTAAAACCACAAAAACCGTGGAAAGCACCCGAAGCATCATCATCCCATCCGAATTAGCGGAAAAAATACGGTCACAGGGATATGTATACAAGGGACATCCCGGCAGAATCACAAAATATCTGGAAAAAGCGGAAGACAGGCTGGGCATTCCACGATTTCCCCTGCACAAGCTCCGGCATTACTTTGCCAGCCAGATGTCAGCCCTCGGCGTTCCCGAAGCAGACCTTTTGAAGATGGGCGGATGGAGAACCGACCATGTCATGAAATCCGTATACCGCCACTCCATGATGGATAAAGAAGAAAACGCCAAAAGAGAGGCTGCCGAAAAGCTGCGGAACGCCCTTTTTTCTTAAAAATTGTTTCTGAAATCCGGGACAAAATTCGGGACAAAAAATGTTATTATTTCCCCTTATTTGGCATTTATATCATTAATAAAAACAGAGGCAAAAAAGCCGCATACCCTTGATTTTCACTGGAAAATCCCGAGTTTACGGCTTTTCTTTTATAATCGGGGTGACAGGATTCGAACCTGCGGCCTCCTGGTCCCAAACCAGGCGCTCTAGCCAAGCTGAGCCACACCCCGTCTGCATCGCATCAATGCTCAAATATTATATCCCACCGGCTCTATTCCTGTCAAGAAATTTGTCCGAAACAACCGCATAATGACACCATGCAACATTAAAGGGAAGCAGCACCATTACCGGCATCATATACCTCACATATGCATTAACGGGAGACAGCAAACACATCAAAACGGTAGCAACGGATGGCATCAATAATGCTAATTCTCTTCTTCTCCCATTATGCCATAACAATGCACAACAGCCGATCAGAATATAGTTTTGCAGTCCACAGCTATATAACATGCCTATCAAAGGCATCCCCGTTACGAAATCCTCCGCACTTCGGTAAAAATCCCTGAATCCCTCATGTCCTACCGCAAACTTCAGGTCTATAATACCGTCCGACCAATGACTTGAATTTCCCAGATAATAAGTTCCGTAATATCCGTCCATCCATGCCCGGTTAGGATAAAAATACCCATAAGTATGATTCAGCAATGCCTGTATATAGGTTTTGGGATGCTTAAAAAATTGTCCCAGCCATACTTGTAAATATGCCTTGATTTCTTCCTCTGACGCATCCTCCCGAAAGCTTGCTTTCACGCCGTCGGAACTTTCCGACGCATACGGTATCCGGTTTATGTCAACCGAAAATACTGCTCTTAAAACTTCCATCTCCTCTTGCGTCAGTTCATCATAATGATATTGCAGATATCTTGCAGTCTGCTGCAACGGAATGGATAAAGATTCTCTTGTCGGCACTTTCCCTATTTCCCAATAGTTTTCCCCCATCCAATTTATGGCAAGGGTCGGAAGCACGGAAAATAACAGGCATATCACATAAATTTTCCATTGTTTCCAATGAAATAAAATTCCGCCCAAAACAGTGAGCAGCACCAATCCCATGCCATTAGGGCGCACAAGGCAGCACATAAGCGGGCTGATGCACAACAAAATCCACTGCCACCACAGAGGTTTCCGAAATTCTGATACATAAACATCAATCATTACCAATACCCACAACAGGGTAAACAAATAGTAATAGGTATCCTTCGCCATTGTATAACCCCAGATTCTCCATTCCGGAAACAACGCCAGATACAAAAGACTCAACCAGCGCCAGATAATCGGCGTTTTTAATTTATGCAGCAAACACATGCCATAAGCAAAAACCCCCCATTGAATCACATACTGAGGAAAGGTATAAAAAAAGAGTCCCAGACTGTCCGAACCCGCAAGGCATCTCCCTAGCTCAATACATTGCCCCGAAAGCCATGTAACAAATATCGGATATCTGTTATCCCAATTTGTTTTTCCGAAATATGCCCAAATCTGCGCATGGGCATCCCATTGCAAAGTACCCGGCCAGAATACGATCACAAACGGTATGCTGCATACCGCAATCACTGCTGCCGGACCCCAAAAAGGGTGTTTTTGAAATAAAAAGTCTTCCACACGATTTTTACATTCCGCGCGCTGAAAATTGATTTTTTTCAAACAATATATTGATAATATGGTCACATTTTTATAAAGCAGGCAGTAACCCATCGCCACAAAGAGCGCCCGGCCTATCTGTGCCCCCCCGGCAAAAATGTAATCCCAAGTTCCTATTTCCTCATAACTCCTTCCTACAACCGTACAAATTCCTGCTAAAGCACACAAAACAGATAATAGCCGGTTACGCTGTAGGGGATGACTGTGCACGATATAGAAAACCGCTGCAATTCCCGCAAAGAAAAAAACCGCCTCCATCCCCCAGCCGTTGATATATTGAAACATATCAAAAAATCTTTTGATAATGGAAATATTATCATCATTATCCCTTGCCAGTTTGACCAGAGCGGAATCCTGTACGGCCAGAGTGCAAATAACTACTTTAATTCCCAAAATCAACCCAATGGGCAATTTTATTTGAAAAAGCTTTTTCACACAATCTCCTTTTTGCATTTAGAATCGACTCCCTTTGCCACAAAAATCATATCATCTCTCCATAATCTTTTTCATCATATCCAGATAAGATACAATTTCCTCATACAGCATTTCCGGCTGAAAAGAAGCGTCATAGAATCTCTCCGTCATCAATCCGTCCGCAGTCAACTCCAACATCTTCCGAAGCATTCCCATATCCGCCCCTTTGGGCAATTTAGCGGAATCCGCCTGTTTATAAATATTATCATAAGTTTCATTTAACATATTCCGCTTTTCGGCGATTGCCAACAGCGCTTCGTTCACATCCTCCTGCATACTGCGGTTTAAAAACTGCTGCATATAAGGATATCCGCGCATGGCATGCAATTTAGCGTCTGCCGTCTGCTTCATCAGCTCAAACAGATCCGTTTCCTTCGGGTCAACCACAGTGCCTAATTCCAAAGTCATATATCTCACACTGTAATCATATACAAAAGTATACAGCCCCAGCTTACTTCCGAAATAATGAAACAAAAGCCCCTTGCTGATGGCAGCTTCCCGCACCATATCATCCGTGCTGGCATGACGGTAGCCGTTTTTTGCAAACACTTTCAGCGCTGCATTGATCATTCTGTCCTGTTTTTCTTTTTTCAGATCAAAAAACTTACCGTTCATTCTCTGCTCCCATCTTTCGCATGTATAACCGCATCCGCTCTCCGACCAATCATGCCGTGACTTTAAGTGTAACACATATTGCAAGATTTTTCAAAAAAATTATGTATATTTCTCTTTTCATTTCCATAAAATAGTATTAATATACTTATATAACAAATTATACCAAAATACTTAAGTAGGTATGAACGAAAGGAGTAACCCCATGGCAAACAAATTTGGCAAGTTCCTGCTCTTTACTGCAGCAGTAGGCACTGTTGCGGCTGCCGTGTACTATTACAGGCAGAAGAAGGAAAATGAGGCTTCCTTTGACGAGGATGACGATGATTACGACAACTTTTTCAGCGAGGACGCAGGGGAGTCTTCCGATGTTTCCCGCAATTATGTTCCGTTGAATCCCGAGGCAGCGCTGCATACAGAAAGTGCCACCACCAATTTTTCTGAAAAGCTTTCTGAGGTTGCCGGAAAAGTTTCTGAGGTTGCTTCCAATGTCAAGGAGACTTTCACTCCTCTTGCAGAAAAAGCGGTAGCCGCTGTCCAAACCGTGCACAACAAAACGGAAGAGACCGTGGAAAACTTTTTTGATGAGGGAGATTTGGATGACGAAGCAGTCTCCGCAAACGCCCGTACAGAGGAAAGCACTGAACCCTTGTTTGACGATACGACGGAAGGCTGACACGAAGTCTCTCGCAAAAGAGTTCTGATGGCAGACGGGAAATCACCTTTGCTGTAAACAGCATGTGGATTTCTCGTCTTTTCTTTGTGGCAAGTCATCCCGCCCAAACCTCCGTTAACCGCTTTGTTCCCTCTATGATATCCTTTTCCGAAAGACCTCCAAAACCAAGAAGCACCGTAGCCTTGGCAGGACTGAAACCTACCAGACTGTCCGAAAGCCCGTAAACCTTTACATCCGCCCCGGCGGCTCTTTGAATCAGCGCATCCTCCGACCATTTTAAATCCCTTGCCGTCAACAGAAGATGCAATCCCGCATCCTCTCCCGATATCACAAAACTTCCCTCCAACTCTTTCAGGCACTCTAACAGTAAATCATGTTTTGCACGGTAAAGCTTGCGCATTTTGTTCAGGTGCCGTTCAAAATAACCGTCTCTGATAAACTCATTTAAAATCCGTTGGTCAATACGGGACACCGTACAGGAATAAAAAGAGCATTCCCTGTGGTATCTCTCCAACAACGGTAACGGAAGCACCATATAACCGATACGGATGGCAGGCGCAATCGCTTTGGAAAATGTGCCGATATAAATCACTTTTCCGTGCTTATCCGAGGACTGCAGGGAAGGAATGGGCTTTCCCCTGTAACGAAATTCACTGTCATAATCATCTTCAATAATATAGCGTTCTTCCCCCTTTGCCGCCCATCGTAAAAGTTCGTTTCTTCTTCCCACAGGCATTACGGACCCCGTGGGAAATTGGTGGGAGGGCATCACATAAACGGCACAAGCGTTCTCGCTTTCCAAATCGGATATCTGCATTCCGTTTTTATCCGACTCCGCTGTGACAATCTCGTAACCCAAGGCATGAAAAATGCGGTATGCTCTCTTATAAGTCAGGCTTTCCATGGCAATGTGCATATGCCGTCCCAATATCTGTTGAAACAGCATCAGAAGGTAATCGTTTCCTGCGCCTATGACAATCTGCTCCGGCGTACAGTTCACTCCCCTTGAGGAATGAAGATATCTGCCGATGGTACAGCGCAAATCATAATCTCCCAAGGATTCACCCAGCGCAAAAAGTTCGCTGTTTCCGTCATTTAAAATATTTTTGGTGATTTTTTTCCAGACTCCGAAAGGAAATCCCGACATATCGATTCCGTGGGGAGAAAAATCATAGGCATACTTTCTTTCGGATATTTCTTTTTCCGGCAGAATCGGGCTTCCCGTTCCCATAACCTTGTTTTCTTCTTCCAGATGAAGCAGTTCCTCAATAGGGCATACAAAATATCCCCTATAGGGAACCGCCTCGATATACCCCTCACTGAGCAGTTGATCATAAGCATAGTCCACCGTACTTCTCGCCACCTGTAAATATTCTGCTAAAGAACGGGTAGAGGGAAGCCTCTCGCCAGCAAGAAGCTTCCCCGTCCTGATTTCCTGTCTGATATGTTCATAAATCTGCAAGTACAGACATTTTCCGCCGTCCGTCTGCAGTTGTATGGTCATGTCATACATCTTTCGATTCTATTCCTCCGACTCTGCCCGAAAATCCATCTTCAACCCTGTTTTTTCTTTTCCTCAACAATACGCGTCTTCAAATCCCTTGCCTTATCTTTAATACGGGGATTTGCATTGTTAGAAGTAAGAAGCCCGCTGATCAGCTTATTCGCTTCATCATACTTTTTCAAATGGGCGGCAAGTTCTGCCATCAGATAATCCACTGTCGACTCATCCATGCCACACATAGGGAACAGTTCCGAAGCGCATGCCTCCTTAAATCCGTCATAAGCATTCTGAAGGTACACTTCCTCCTGCTCTTTTAATTCCTTATATTTAGGACTTTGTGCCTCTCCCTTTGCTTCCAGATACTCCGCATAACCTCTGAAAAGCCATGCGCTCTTTAAGCAGACATAAGCCTTTTCACTGTTTCTGGCACGCTTCACCACCGCATTTGCCAGACAAAGCGTGTACCGCTCCTTCGCTTCCTCATATGTATAGATTTCGTCATTGTATTTGTGCAGTTGCACATTCTTGCTGATATTTTCCTTAATCAGTTTCGCCGGACCGGCGCTGATGTGCTCAAAATATCTGGTCAACGCAGCATATCCGCAATGGGGACAGAGAATGGCGTCATATTTTACCACATCAATCCCTTCATATCTGGGGCGAAGGTCAAAATCCGTTCCTATCAGTTTTGCCTTTCCGGTCTTCATGATTTTTACATTAAATTTCTCATTGCATACCGGACAAAGCATGACTTTTTCATAAAGAAACTCCTTCTCTATCGCTTCCGGGGTCTTTGCCGCCTGCGTATCCGCGACATTCGCTTTCTCCTCTTTTTCATAAATCTCTGTGCCGGCCAGATTATTCAATCCTAATCCTGCCAGCCCGTCTAACAATCCTGCCATTTTTTGTCTCCTTTTCCCTGTCTACATCACTTTGTTTCTTTCCCCGCCTCCACACTGCCCAAAATTATGCCGAAGCATGGTCTTTATGCTGAAGCATGGTCTTTATGCCGAAGCATAGTCTTTATGCTTTGGGCAGCACATAAGAACTCTTTAAAGATACAATCCTGTTAAACACAAGCTTGCCCTCATCTGTGTCTTTGTAGTCCACACAGAAAAATCCCTGACGCACAAATTGAAAACTGTCATAAGCCTTTGCTCCCGCAAGTGCAGGCTCCAGCCGACATTCCTTTAACACTGTGAGCGAATTGGGGTTTAAATTCAGGCTTCCGTCCTCATTGTACACGCCCTTTTCCTCATCAATAATATTCTCGTACAGCCTTACTTCAGCCTGAATGGCTTCGGCTGCCGATACCCAATGAATGGTTCCCTTCACCTTTCTGCCATCCGGACTGTTCCCTCCGTAAGACGCCGGGTCATAAGTACAGTGAATTTCCGTCACCCTGCCGCTTTCGTCCTTCACACATCCCGTACAGGTCACAAAGTAAGCGTTCATCAGGCGCACTTCATTACCGGGATACATCCGGAAATACTTTTTGGGAGGTTCCTCCATGAAATCTTCTCGCTCAATATACAGTTCCCTGCTAAAAGGAACCTTGCGGCTTCCCAGACTCTCATTTTCCAGATTGTTGGGCACATCCAGATATTCTGTCTGCCCTTCGGGATAATTGTCAATAATCAGCTTAACAGGGTCAAGCACCGCCATCATACGGGGTCTTGTCACCTTAAGGTCCTCGCGGATACAATACTCCAACATGGCATAATCCGTAGAAGAATTGCTCTTGGACACACCGCACAACTCCACAAAACGCTTGATGGACTGCGGTGTAAATCCCCTGCGCCGAAGCGCCGCAATGGATACAAGCCTAGGATCATCCCAACCGTCCACTATGCCTTCTTCCACCAGCTTTTTGATGTAACGCTTTCCCGTCACCACATTGGTCAGGTAAAGCTTTGCAAATTCAATCTGCTTGGGCGGGTGGGGATATTCCAATTCCTGCACCACCCAATTATAAAGAGGTCTGTGATCCTCAAATTCCAAAGTACAAATGGAATGTGTCACTCCTTCAATGGCGTCCTCGATGGGATGCGCAAAATCATACATGGGATAAATGCACCACTCGTCGCCCGTATTGTGGTGGGACATATGCGCCACACGGTAAATCACAGGGTCACGCATATTGATATTGGGAGAAGCCATGTCGATACGGGCACGCAACACTTTCTCGCCATCCGCGTATTTTCCCGCTTTCATATCTTCAAACATTTTGAGGTTTTCCTCAACGCTCCTTGAAATTGCAGGGTCATCCCTGCCCGGTTCCGTCAGGCTTCCGCGGTATTCCCTAATCTGCTCCGCACTTAAATCCGACACATAGGCTTTCCCTTTTTGAATTAACTTCACCGCTGCCTCATACATCTGTCCGAAATAATCGGAGGCAAAAAACAATCTGTCTTCCCAGTCCGCCCCCAGCCACTTTACATCGGCCTCAATGGACTCCACAAACTCCACTTTTTCCTTGGTAGGATTCGTATCGTCAAAGCGCAGATTAAAGCTGCCGTTATACTTTTTGGACAGTCCGTAATTCAGCAGAATGCTCTTGGCGTGTCCGATATGCAGATACCCGTTAGGTTCCGGAGGAAATCTGGTATGAACAGTGTCATATACGCCTTCCGCCAAATCCTTCTCAATAATCTGCTCTATGAAATTCTTGCTCTCAGTCTTATTTTCTGCCTTAGCTTCAGGATTGACCACATTCTCAACCATAGAATCCTCCATTCCGCCTCCGGCGGCTCCAACAATTAGTGAATCCATACAGATTTAGAAGAATCCGCTTGCGGATTCTTCTCGGAATGACTTAGATTTTCTTAGGTTGGGTACTTTCTAACCTTAGAAAATCTTCATTCCGTTTACCCTTACTCATAAGTGTATCACACAAAAACATTTTTATAAATAGTTTTTTACAGTTTTCATCTCATCTCAGTGATGGAACAGGCGGATACCCGTAAATGCCATTACCATACCATATTTGTCACAACATTCGATTACCGCGTCATCCCTCACGGAACCGCCGGGCTGCGCAATATATTTTACGCCGCTTTTGTGCGCTCTCTCGATATTATCGGAAAAAGGGAAAAACGCATCGGAGCCCAGAGTCACATCCTGCATTTTGTCAAGCCACTCCCGCTTCTGCTCCTGCGTAAATACCGGGGGCTTTACCTTAAAGATATTCTCCCACTTGCCGTCAGCCAGAATATCCATATATTCTTCGCCCATGTATACATCAATGGCATTGTCCCTGTCCGCCCTGCCTAAAGAGTCCACAAATGCAAGCCCCATCACCTGAGGAGACTGGCGCAGGAACCAATTGTCCGCCTTGCTCCCCGCAAGTCTGGTACAGTGGATTCTGGACTGCTGCCCCGCACCGATGCCGATTGCCTGCCCGTCCTTTACATAGCACACGGAATTGGACTGGGTATACTTTAAGGTAATCAGGGCAATTTTCATGTCAATCAATGCCTTCTCGGGTATCTCCTTATTTACGGTAACGATATCGGACAGCAAATCCCCGTTTACATCAAGCTCATTCCTGCCCTGTTCAAAGGTGATGCCGTAAACCTGTTTCTTTTCCACGGCGTCCGGCACATAGGACTCATCTATCCGGATAATATTATAAGCGCCCTTCTTCTTTGCCTTTAACAATTCCAGCGCTTCCGGCGCATAACCCGGAGCGATAACGCCATCCGACACCTCTCTCTTGATAAGCCTTGCCGTATCTGCGTCGCACACATCGGACAAAGCGATAAAATCTCCGAAAGAAGACATTCTGTCCGCGCCTCTGGCTCTCGCGTAAGCACAGGCAAGAGGGGATAATTCTCCCAAATCGTCCACCCAGTAAATCTTAGCCAGAGTCTCCGAAAGAGGAAGACCTACCGCCGCCCCCGCGGGAGATACATGCTTAAAGGATGTGGCTGCAGGAAGCCCTGTTGCCTGCTTTAATTCCCTGACTAACTGCCAGCCGTTGAAAGCATCCAGAAAGTTGATATAGCCGGGTCTGCCGTTTAATACCTCGATGGGCAGCTCCTCTCCGTTCTCCATAAAAATTCTTGACGGCTTCTGATTGGGGTTACAGCCGTATTTCAGTTCCAATTCCTTCATACCGTTTCCTCCTTGTGGGCACTCCCCTATTTGTTTTTGTTGACGATGCGGCTTTCCGCTTTGCCCGTGGCAATATCGATATATCTGACAAAAAGGGAAATCTTGTTATCCTCATTTAAGCTTCCCCAGAGCAAATCCGTAAATCCGTCAATGTCCATATCGGGAATCGCCACATTTTTAGGCTCCCCCTCAAAGCTTGGCAGGGGATTGCCATCATGCATATAAGTATGGATAAAATGCCCTTCCCCGTGAACGGGATTCTCATAAGCATAAGTAAAACGCAGACAGGAAGAGGCGTCGCCATGATTGCTCTTCAAAATGGACATGGCATAACTGTATCTACCCGCCTCCACATGCAGAATTCCGGAAATCCTGGGAGTATAATTGGGCGCATCAGGCTCAAACTCCCGGCTTCTCAGAGACTGTTCAAAGGTAAGCTGCTTATCCATCCCCTCGTAAATCGTATCCGTCTGATCTCCGTTGGTCACTATGGTTTTATTTCCGAGCACCCGCACCGGCGCGTAGATAATCAGGCTGGGGTCCTCCAGCTTGGAAGGGTCGAAAGCTTCCGTCCGGATACCCTGTCCTTCTTCCACAAAAATACGGTTTCTGCTGTTTGCGCTGCGTCCCATAATAAAATATGCCGTTACCGCATACTTTCCGTTGGGGGATTCTCCGATAACAATACCCCTGCCGGGATAGGCGTTGCTTTTCAGTTCCTGTTCCAATGATAACATGGTTTTCCTCCTTTGTTTGACTGTATTCATCTTACACGCTTCCATGCTTTTTTTCAAGACCTTTTCCGAAAAAGAGGGTTCCTCGCCATATTCACAATCAGCGGAATTACCATAATCATCCATACAATAGGCTCCGCCACAATAATTCCCCCATACCCTATCCGGGGAGCCAGAAAATAAGCGATTACCACTTTTCCGATTAATTCCAGAGAGCTTGAAAATATGGGGGTTTTTGTATCCCCGAAGCCCTGCATGCTGTTGCGGAACAGACAGATGACAGCCGGCACAAAGTAAAAAGCAGTGTTAACCTTAAGGTAAAGGGACGCCGTATCCACAATCTCCTGCTGGGAAGAAGCGGTAATCATACGAATCAGCATAGGCGACAGGGTATAGGCCACCAAAATCACACCCACGCACCATAAAAAGGTAAAAAGCACCGTATCCCGGATGCCCTTCCTGATTCTGTCATACTTCCCGGCGCCCAGATTCTGTCCGCAGTAAGTGGCAAGGGTTGTGCCCAATACGCCGAAGGGCAGCATAAAGATAGAGGTTGCCTTTCTTGCCGCCGTATGAGCCACAATGATATTTTCCCCAAAAGTATTGATGCTGGTCTGCAACGCCAAAGTTCCCAGATTCACAAAAGATACCATAAATCCCATGGAGATTCCCGTAACAAAAAGCCTCCCGTACAACTCGCGGGAAAACCGCATATCCTCCTTGGAAAGCGCCAGCAAAGGATATTTCCGTCTCATATAGATGAAGCAGAAAAATGCCGACAGCGTCTGGGCAAGCACCGTGGCATATGCCGCTCCTGCCACTCCCATATGAAAATGCAAAATAAAGGCATAGTCCAGCCCGATATTTAAAAAGGACGCCACAATCAAAAAGATAAGCGGGGTCACAGAGTCCCCCATGGCGCGCAGAACCGCCGCGCATATATTGTAAAGAGCGGACGAAAGAAGGCCTGCCAGCACCACACCGATATAACTTTTCGCCTCCGGCAGCAGCGTATCTTCTATGTTTAAAAAACGCAGAATCTGATTCAGGAACAAAAGGCAGACGGCACTGACCAGAATCGCAAAACCCGCTCCCAGCAAAACAGTGCCGCCTACCGCCTTTTTCAAATTTCCTTCATTTTTTGCACCAAAATAGGTGGCGATAATAATCGCCGCCCCATTGGTAAATCCGTTTAAAAGCCCGATAAGCATATCGCTTAAGGTGGTGGTGGCGCCAACCGCCGCAAGAGAGGTCTCCCCCAATGTCTCCCCCACAATACGCGTATCCACCAGACTGTAAAACAGTTGAAACAGTTGCCCTATAAACAGGGGAAGGGCAAATGCAAGTATGATTTTTAAGGGTTTTCCCGATGTCAGACTTTTCATGACTTTTTATTATGCATCCACGCTATAGTTAGGAGCTTCTTTTGTGATATGAATATCATGGGGATGGCTCTCCTTTAAGGACGCCGCGGAAATCTTCACAAATCTGCCCGTATCCATAAGCTCCTTAATATTCTGGGCTCCACAGTAACCCATGCCGGAACGCAGTCCTCCCATCAACTGGAAAATCGTATCCTCCACGCTTCCCTTGTAAGCCACCCGGCCTTCCACGCCTTCGGGAACCAGCTTCTTGGCATTTTCCTGAAAATAACGATCCTTGCTGCCGTTCTCCATAGCAGAGATGGAACCCATGCCGCGATACACCTTATATTTTCTGCCCTGGAACAATTCAAACTCTCCGGGACTCTCCTCACAGCCGGCAAACATACTTCCCATCATGCAGACACTGCCTCCTGCCGCAATTGCCTTGGTGATATCGCCGGAATACTTGATACCGCCGTCCGCAATAATAGGTACGCCATACTGTTTGGCAGTTTCATAGCAGTCCATAACCGCAGTAATCTGGGGTACGCCGATTCCTGCCACCACACGGGTGGTACAGATGGAACCGGGTCCGATGCCCACCTTTACCGCATCTGCGCCATATTCTATCAAAGCTTTGGTCGCTGCGCCCGTTGCCACATTTCCTGCAATAACCTGTAAATCCGGATATTTCTCTTTAATCATCTTCAGGCAGTTCAACACATTCTGGGAATGTCCGTGTGCGGAATCCAGCACAATCACATCCACCTTGGACTTTACTAATTCTTCCACACGGTCCAGCACATTGGCGGTAATACCCACCCCTGCGCCGCAGAGAAGCCTTCCCTGCTCGTCCTTTGCCGCTAAAGGATATTTTACTGCTTTTTCAATATCCTTGATAGTGATAAGCCCTTTCAGGTTAAAATCCTTGTCCACAATAGGCAGCTTCTCTTTTCTTGCCTTTGCAAGAACCTGTTTTGCCTCATCTAAAGTCGTGCCTTCCGGTGCGGTAATCAGCCCTTCACTGGTCATGGACTCTTTGATTTTCTTGGTGAAATCTTTCTCGAATTTTAAGTCGCGATTGGTTATAATACCCACTAACTTGCGCCCTTCGGTAATGGGCACACCGGAGATGCGGTACTTCGCCATCAGGGCATCTGCATCCGCAAGAGTATGTTCGGGAGTTAAAGAAAAGGGATCTGTAATAACACCGTTTTCGGAACGCTTAACCTTGTCCACTTCTTCCGCCTGCGCTTCAATAGACATGTTTTTGTGAATGATTCCGATACCGCCCTGTCTTGCCATGGCAATCGCCATACGGTGTTCCGTAACAGTGTCCATTCCTGCGCTCATCATAGGGATGTTAAGCTTAATTTTTTTCGTCAGCCAAGTAGTCAAATCCACCTGATTGGGAATGACCTGTGAATATGCCGGAACCAACAGCACATCATCAAAAGTAATGCCTTCGCCAATAATCTGTCCCATTTTCTTTCCTCCTATGTTGTCTTTATGTGTATGATTTCCAATGAGTTTATCAAAATTAAGATGTGCTGTCAACACACAATTTGTAAGAAATTTAAAGATTTTTCATTATTCCGAAAATACCTTTCCGGGGGCGGCATTTTTGATTGCTTTTACCAGTTCCTCGGAAGGACTTAGAAGAATCCTCTGCCCGCCGCAATACATGGCATAACGCTTATCGGGCTTTAATTCTTCCCCGATGCTATAATCCTTTACGGGTACGCTGCGGTTCTTGTAGGCATCCAAGTGATAAGAATTCACCGGCGCTAATATCTCCATGCTTTCTATGGAATAAACCGCCACCTTTTTGCGTCTGGACTTTCCCATCACCTTATCCACGGAAAGCTCTTTATCCAGATATAAATACTCATATTCCAAATCCGTATTGACACCCACAAAATAAACACCCATGCCGGTCACAACGGCAAGCAGCAGGGCTGCCGGTCCCAAAAAGGGGAACGCCGCGACACACAATACCGTGAGGGCTGTCAAAAATATTTTTAAAAATCTGCCTGCTGCCGAAGGCTTCGCCTTCACCAGACACTCCACATAAACCTCGCTCATATTTCCTCTCATTCCGCCGCACAGGCGGCATTTTGATTAGCGGGAACTTCCCTTGCTTCATTTTATGATATACCAACTTTTGTAAAGTTGCAAGAATAAGATGCGGTTTCTATGTTCATTATGAATTTAGAATACTTTTAGAATGCTTTCATTGACATTGTCACCGGAAACTTTTATGATATAGAAAAAGCAGGAGGTTTCATATATGCCGGTAATGGATGAATTTAAGGAAGAGAGAGAATCCTTGAAGCAGGGGACTTTCAAACAAAAATTGCAGTATTTCATGGATTATTACAAATGGTATGTCATCGGAGGCATTGCGGCCGCATTCTGCGCAGGCTCCCTGATCTATCATTTTGTCTCTTATAAAGAAGCGACTTTTTCCGTTGCTCTCTTAAACAGCACAGAGCTGCAGTCTTCAAAAGAATATGCCTCTGCTTTCATGGAATATGCGGGACTGAATCCTTCCGAACAAAATATCAGCTTTGACACCTCTCTCGCCATTACTTTTGACGCGGACAGCCCGGAAGCCCGTGAAGACCTTTACTATACTTCCCGTGAAAAGTTCAATCTCATGGTAACAGTGGGGGAATTGGACGCCGTCATTTCCAATGACGAGTTATTTAGCCACTTTGCCAACTCCGGCATTTTCTGCGACTTAAGACCCTACTTCTCACCCGAGCAGCTCGAAGCTTATGAACCGTATTTTTATTATGTGGATGAGCCTTTAGTGGTGCAGATAAGCGCGGCGGAACTTCGCATGGACAATACCTTTCACCCCGAAATACCGGACCCGACCAAGCCGGAACTTATGGAGAAGCCGGTTCCCGTGGGCATTTATGTGGAAAACAACGAACAACTGACGCAAAGCTTTTTTATCCGTGGAGAAGGGCATGTGGTAATGGGCATGGTTTCCAATGCCCCCCATCCGGAGATGGCTGCGCAATATGCGGAGTATCTTATGAGCGCTGTTTTATCCGAGTAGTTTTTCTGTCCGGTAACTGCATCTTTCCTCTTATTGCGCCGCACAAACGGTATTCCGCTCAGCAGGCACAAATCATCTTCCGTGTGTAACTTATGTCATCGGGAAGCCTGTAATAACTCCCTCAAAAGCAGATTTACGCTTGCGGGGTCCGCTTTTCCTTTCATAAGCTTCATGGTCTGCCCCACCAAAAATCCTATGGCTCTTTCCTTGCCGTTCCGATAGTCCGCCACTGATTCCGGATTGGATGCGATAACCTCTGTCACAGCTTTCCGCAGGGCATCCATATCATATACCGTCCCAAGTCCCTCATCCTCCACATACTGCACCGGATCCATGTCACGGTCAAACATGACCTCAAAGACTTCCTTGGCAATGGTAGAGTTAATGACATTTTTCTCTGTCATGTCAATCAGCGCCGCCAGATTCTTTGGCGTAAAACGAATCTCTTCCGGCTCCATTTCCCTTTCTTTTAGCAGACGCAGGGTCTCTCCCATAATCCAATTCGCCGCCTTCTTGGGCTGTCCGCAAAGCGCCGCGGTCTCTTCAAAAATTTCCGCCAGATGCCTGCTTTGCGTAATCATTGCAATGTCATAATCGGAAAGAACAAATTCTTTCTTGTAACGCTTTCTCTTCTCATCCGGAAGCTCCGGCTGCCTTGCCCTGATATCCTTAAGCCATTTGGCCGAAATCCGTATCGGCCAAAGGTCCGGCTCCGGAAAATAACGATAATCCTGCGCATCCTCCTTGGAACGCATCACATAAGAACAATCCGCTCCCTCATCCCATCTTCTGGTCTCCTGCACTATGCTCTGTCCTGCCTCCAATAACGCAATCTGCCGCCTGCTCTCCCATTCAATTGCTCTCCGGACTGCCCTGAAGGAGTTCAGATTTTTCATCTCCGTGCGGGTACCCAATTCCTTACTCCCCATTTTTCTTACCGACAAATTCACATCCGCCCTCATGGAGCCCTCCTGCATTTTGCAGTCGGAAGCCCCCAGATAGCGTATAATAGAGCGAAGTTTCTCCAGATAGGCAATGACTTCCTCTCCGTTTCTCATATCCGGTTCGGACACAATTTCAATCAGAGGCACTCCGGCACGGTTAAAGTCCACCAAAGAACAGCCCTCTTCCTCTTTGTGAATCAGTTTTCCCGCATCCTCCTCCATATGAATCTCGTGAATGCGGATTCTTCCCGATGCCTCTGTCTCCACATAACCGTCCCGGCATAGGGGTTTGTATAGCTGTGAAATCTGGTAACTCTGTGGATTATCCGGATAAAAATAATTCTTCCTATCAAATTGACTGATTTGGTCAATTTTGCAGTTTGTGGCAAGACCTACCGCTACGGCATATTCCACCACCTGTCTGTTTAACACGGGCAAAGCCCCCGGCATCCCCATGCACACCGGGCAGACATGGGTGTTCGGAGGAGCGCCGAATGCGGTGGAACATCCGCAGAAAATCTTGGTTTTAGTGGCTAATTCCACATGAACTTCCAATCCTATGACAGTTTCATACTGTTTTTCCCCCGGTATTTGTATATTCTGCGTATTCATAGTGAACTCCTTGTACGGAATGGAAAAAAGCATCGCTCTGCAGCAACGCTCCAGAGAATGCATTTCCTAATGATGAAAAAAAGCGTATGCCGCCCCAAGCAGTTTCTTTTCCTGAAAACAATCCCCCATCAGTTGGATGCCGATAGGAAGCAATTTGCTATGTCCATCCGGGGCATGGCTTTTCTCAGGCAGTCTGCCCCCAGACAGAGTGCCTGTTGGCAGACTGATTGCGGGCAGCCCTGCAAGATTCGCCGGAACCGTATAAATATCTCCCAGATACATTCTGATAGGGTTTTCAAGGCTTTCCCCCAGTTTGGGCGCTGTGGCAGGCGCGGTGGGTCCCAGAATCAGGTCATATTTCGCAAACGCCTTGTCAAAAGCTCTTTTTATCAAGGTCCTGACACGGAGAGCTTTCAGATAATAGGCATCATAGTAACCGGCGCTCAACACAAAAGAGCCCAGCATAATGCGCCTTTTTACTTCTTTGCCAAAGCCTTCCGAACGGCTTTTTTGATACAGCAGCTCAAGATTTGACGCCTCTTTGGCGCGATAGCCGTATTTTACACCGTCAAAACGCCCCAGATTAGAGCTTGCCTCTGCTGCGGCAATGGTGTAATAGGCAGGAACCACATATTCCGCCAATCCCAAATCAAATTCCTCCACAATGGCACCGCATCCCCTAAAAACCTCCGCCGCTTCCAAAACAGCCTTTTTTACTTCTTCCCTCAGTCCTTCTCCAAGATATTCTCTCGGAATCCCGATTCGCATACCCTCTATATCCTCTGTCAGTCCGGACGCAAAATCCGTGTCCTGCCTTTTCACGGAAGTGGAATCCTTGGCGTCATACGAGGCAATTGTCTCCAAAACCGCCGCACAGTCCGTTACATCTTTCGTGATAACGCCAACCTGATCTAAGGAAGAGGCGTAAGCCACCAATCCGTAACGGGACACCGTTCCGTAAGTGGGTTTCATACCCACAACACCGCAATAGGATGCGGGCAGTCTGACAGAGCCGCCTGTGTCGGAACCCAGCGCCGCAAAACATTCCCCCGCTGCTACCGCCGCGGCGGAGCCGCCGGAAGAACCGCCGGGAACATGCTCTGTGTTGTGAGGATTCCTCGTCACCCCATAATAGGAAGTTTCCGTGGTGCTTCCCATGGCAAATTCATCCATATTGGTCTTGCCGATAATCACTGCGCCCGCTTTTTCCAATAGGGTCACTGCCTCCGCATTATAAGGCGGCTCAAAATCCTGAAGCATTTTAGAGCCACAGGTAGTCTTTATGCCCCGGGTACACAGATTATCTTTTATGGCAAAGGGCACTCCTGCAAGGGGAGCCGTCAGGCTGCCTTCCTCAATCTGCTTCTGCACCTTCCATGCCCTCTCCACTGCTTTTTCCTTTTCCAGAGTAATATAGCAGTGTAATTGCCCTTCCTTTTCCTCTATGGCAGCAAACACTGCCTCCACGGCATCCAAAACCTTAATTTCGCCCTGTTTGATTTTCTGCGACAGCTCTACTGCCGTGTTGTCCAAAATATTCATCCTTATCCCCGCTTTAAAAAGTTTCCGGCACCACAAACATATCATCCCTGCTGCAGGGGGCGTTTTTCAACATGCTCCCGCTGTCATCCCCGTTGACAGCCGCATCTTCCCGAAACACATTCTGCATGGGAAACACATGGGACATGGGCTCCACTCCATCCGTATTCAGCTCATTCAATTTATCAATATAATTTAACATGCGGTCCATATCTTGCTTTGCCTGCCTGCGCTCCTCATCGGAAAGCTCCAGATTTGCCAGCATCTCGATATATTTCACCGTTTCATCATCCATCCTGCCCACCGGCATCTCCTTTTTCTGCCATTCAGCTTGCAAAAGCCGACATCTTGAAAATATTCCACGAGTTATATTGATTATACCAACCACCGCCAATCAGCGCAATGAGAAAAATAGGCACCGGTGGACATACCTTTTCTTTCTATGGTATAATGATTCTGCTACGCAGAATGCAAGTCGGCTTGCGACGCTTTGTGAGGCATTATACCGACAATCCATGGTTTGAAAATCAAATGTCTGCTGACGCAGCCGCTTGATTTTCTGCGCACATGGTATAATATTTATGCTATAAATATCTTTGCTGCGGCAAACAGACTCGAAAGGAGCATTTATGGATAAAAATCAGACTCAGATTACCTTTGCCCCCAATATTAAAAAAATCGAAAAATCAGGCGCCAAATGGTACAATATTGTCGTAGATATCACCCAAAAGTTAGAAGAATGGGGATTTCAATATTCCCGCACCCTGGGCTTTGTCAATGACAGAGAATTATCCGAAGAAGAAATGGCCCAATTGGGACAGGAAATTGCCAATTTGGCATTAGGAAAAGGAAATTTATTGTATTTGAATATCAGCATCATCAGCAATGTGACAGATTTGACATATCTTCTCAAAAAATAAGGAGGGCTTTCCTATGTCAAAACATTTACTGGAACAAGTCAAATCCCTTGTTTTAGAAGCCGGCAGATTCTGTGGCAGAGAGCAGCTTGCCATATACTCAAAGGGCGGCAACTCCAATTTCGTCACCACGGCAGACATCAATGTGGAAAATTTCTTAAAAGAAAAACTCCCCCCGCTTCTTCCGGGAAGCAGTTTTATCGGAGAAGAAAGCGACCATAATCTTTATGACCGCGAATATTTGTGGATTGTGGACCCCATTGACGGGACTTCAAATTTTATCCGAGAATTGAAATTAAGTGCCGTTTCCGTGGGCTTAGTTCATAATGGGGAGCCGATTTTAGGCGTCGTGTACAATCCCTTTACAAAAGATATGTATTCCGCCCAAAAAGGGCAGGGCGCTTTTCTAAATGACAAACCTATCCATGTTTCGGACCGGGATTTTGCGCACGGGCATTTCTGCACGGCATTCAGCCTTTACAAAAAAGAACTTGCGCCGCCCTGTTTCCGCATTCTGGAAAGAGTCTATAAAGAATGTGACGATATGCGCCGGCTCGGCTCGGCGGCGTTGGAATTATGCACTCTGGCAAGCGGCGGCACGGAGCTGTACTTTGAAATCCGGCTGTTTCCGTGGGACTACTGCGGCGCGTTGGCGATTTTAAAAGAAGCAGGAGGCCATTATACCGCCGTTCCTACCAATCAGGAGCTTTTTCAAGGTCCCACTCCTTTAGTGGCAGCTAACTCCGAAGAAAATTTGGAGCGCCTGCTGGAAATCGTCAAAGAAGAACTCCGGCCCCATTTCCAAGCGTAAGACTTAGAACTTCTTCACGAAGCAGCCCTCACTCCGCCCCCATTCCAAGCGTGAGACTTAGAACTTCTTCACGAAGTAGCCCTCACTCCGCCCCCATCCCAATGAAAAACGCCGCCCTTGCGTTTTTCGATGTGAAGCTTTAGATTTTCTTAGGTGGCGTTTTAAAGAGGGGTGTTTACACCCCTCTTGACACCTTAGAAAATCTCTTCACATTATCCAACCCCAGCTAATGGCAAGGAATTCTCCCAAATAGAACATTCCCCTAAGCCAAATCAAGGTTCCTGCAAAAAAAACGGGGAAAAGCAGATTTTCCCGCTCTTTTAATATTTTCCGCCACAGGGACACTATCACACAGATTACAAGCGTCATGGTGCCAAATGTAGCCCTGTCCGGATAATGGGGCGACAACAGCATGGCTCCCCACGACAGCAGCGCACAGAGTAACAACAACTGATTTTTCCTTCCCAGCGGCTGCTTTAACACTCCTTTGCCGATAAAAATCGTCATCACAAGACAGAGCAGGACAGGGAACAAATATTCCAGCGCGCCCCTGCTCTCTCCATAACACCGCAAAAACACCCGCCATAAAAGCCCGTATTGGTTCTCCGGCACCTGTGCGTTTCTCACAAAATTCCCCGGCGCCAGAATCATCATAACGCTTCCGAAAAGGCATGCCAGATTTCCCAGAATCATCCACGGCGCTATCCGCCTGTGTTCTCTCGCCGCCAGCCAAATCACGCCAAGGCTTATGAGCCAGACCGCAGGTCCCATATTCTCATTACTCCAACCCGCCAGAATGCCCAAAGGGATGATCCAGAGCGTAATACATGGCAGTGAGAAATATTTTTGTCCTTCCTCCGGGATTTCCCTCAGATAACACCACAAAAACAACAGTACAAACACTGTAATATATAAATAATTGGCGGCTCCCGCCTGCCAGAACATACTCATCTTCCAATTGGCGTTAAGACCCAAAAGCATACTGACCGCCGCCCAGAGTCCGAAAAATTTCTCTTTCTTCCCCTGCACTCCCGCCGTCATACAGATAACAACCCCAAGCAGCAAAGTTACCGCCACATTTAAGATATCCGCCGCGCCCTCTCCCGCAAGCAAGGTCAACTGCAGAATACCGTGAGTCATGCTCCGTCCGCCCCAGTTCAAATAATGCCATATCTGGCTTTCAATAATGTCGTGTAGATTAGTAATTGGCTCCTCTGAGGACAGTTTTGTGGAATACCACAAATCATCCATCATAAAAGGAACCGCCCTGTGAGTCCGATACATCACAATAACGGACACCACTGTCAGGATTCCCACTGCCGCCCACAGGATAAAACGCATTTTGCCTTTTCCGTTCATACAGACCTCGCTTCCGCCGCAATCCGCTTTCCGCGGACCTTATAGCTACATTCCACTATAGCATACCGGCTTTCAAAACGCAACAAATGTAAGGCTTGTCACTCACTCAGCCGACACATCATTTCCATACACATTCTACCGTTATGATAGGGGCATTTCCAAGGATGAACCAAGGGATGACCAAGATCGGGCTGTCCGCTCTGTGGAACGCATTCCAACCACTCGCCGCTTTTAGAATCCACCATATACTGCCTGATAAATCTCCAAATCCGTTCCGCCGCCTCTAAATATTCCTTTTTTTCGGGAAATTTCCGATAGGCGTTATAAAAACCTGTCACCGCTTCCGCTTGTACCCACCAGATTTTCTGCGTGTCAATCCGCACCCCTTCCCTCTCATTATTTAACGCGTTCTGTTTTCGGTCGAAAGCATTCCGATATACCGATTCCGCTAAACCCTTTATCACAGGAACCATTGCCTCTTTATAATTCTCATCTCCCAGAATATCGCAGGCACGGTCAATCAGCCATGACGCCTCGATATTGTGCCCGAAGGATTCTAAGTCCAATAAGGGATGGTAAGCCTTATCAAAAAAGACCTGACAGATCTTCTTTTCGGGGCAATACACTTTTTCCTTAAAAATGTCCAGAATACGCCGGATGGAATCACCCACCATTTTAGATGTTTCTATCCGGTAAAACTCCGTATATGCCTCCAATACATGAAGGAGAGTATTCATTGTACGCTCCGCCAAAACACCGTTCTCCGAGAGCTTTTCATTGGATGCAGGCGTAAAATCGCAAAGAAAGGCTTCCAGATAACCCTCTGTGTCACGGCACCTTTCCTCAATCAGAGCATAAATCAGCCGGGCGGACTCCAATGCCTTTTTATTTCTGCCCGCCCTGTAATACGCGGACAGCGCATAAAGGGCAAATGCCTGATTATAGGTATGTTTTGTGTCGTCGCATACGCTCCCGTCAAAGCTTACGGACCAATAAACTCCCCCACTTTGGCTGTCATAGCAGTATTTTTGCAAGAAATCACAAGCATGATCCGCCATGTCAAGTAATTCGGGTTTTTTGAGCGTCAGATAAGCAGAAGAATAAAACCATAAAATCCTGCTGTTTAAAATCGCTCCCTTGACAGCCTTTTTGTCCGGTTTTCCCACACTGTCCGCATAACCGTAAAATCCGCCGTTTTCTTCATCCTTTAACCGATTCCAAAAAGGAATCAGATGATTTTCCAAATGCTCTCTAAATTCTTCTGTTTCCATGTTCCAAAGCTCCTTTCCCTGCTTGCTAAAAGCGCCCATTCGTGATAACATGGAAATATGGGGAATCCAAAAAGCAATCGCAAGGAGAATATCATGTCTGAAAAAGAAATCCATATCTATGTTAACATTCCTGACAAAACGCCGAACTATGCCACTATAGCCGAGGCTCTCGTCTCCGTCGAAGGCGGCATGAACGCTGCGAACGCTGCGGATGAGTTAGATTCAGTGAAAGAACTATCCTCGCCCGAAAAACATTTTCCTGAGGAATACTCGGATATGCCGCCGGTGGTAGTTCACATCGGCGAGGGAACCTATCGGGAAAAGCTGGTAGTCAACCGGCCAAACATGACCTTTCTCGGCGCCGGTCGCGACAAAACAGTTTTAGTATATGGACAGGGCGCAAAGGAAATCATGCCGGACGGTACAAACCGAGGCACTTTCCGTACGGCGTCCCTGCGAATCAATACCCATGATTTCACCGCAAGGCATCTGACCGTTCAAAATGATGCCGGTTTCGGTCACACCGTAGGGCAGGCTATCGCTCTTTATGTGGACGGTGACAGAAACGCCTTTGAAGACTGTGCCATTCTTTCCAGTCAGGACACTGTATTTACCGCCCCGCTGCCTCTCAAAGAAGCAAAGCCCGGCGGCTTTAAAGGTCCCGGCGAACATAGTCCCAGAGTGTTAGGGCGGCATTATTTCAAAAACTGCTATCTCAGGGGAGATGTTGATTTCCTTTTCGGCGGCGGCATTGTTTATTATGAAAACTGCACTGTCTTTTCACAGAAGCCGGGAGACCGCAAACCGCCGGAAAGCCCGGATGAAGAGGTTATCTATGGCTATATTACCGCCGCTTCTACCTTTGAGGGGCTTCCCTACGGATATGTCTTTCGGGACTGCCATCTGGTCAGTGACTGCCCTCCTGCCAGCGTTTATCTGGGCAGACCCTGGAGGGAATTTGCCAAGACTGTATTTCTCCACTGTGAAATGGGAGAGCATATTCATCCTTTGGGATGGGCGGATTGGAATAAGCCCCACGGACATTTTTATTATGCGGAATACGATTCCTACGGTCCGGGAGCAAACCCCTCCGCCAGAGCGGATTTTTCCCACCGGCTCACCGAAGAAGAATCAAAAGAATATACCCTTGAAAAAGTATTGCAGGGTTGGAGTCCCGACTACGAATAAGTTACCTGATTGTCAATACGGTTTCTGATTTGCTCCATGCGGCGGTCCAGTTGGCTGATGATATCGGCGCAGTATTTCAGTTCTTCAGAAATACTCTCCGCATTTTCAATATCCTTCTTATATTTGAGCTTATGCTCCAGACTCGCCCAGAAATCCATAGCTATGGTGCGAAACTGCACTTCCACACGCATATGCTTTTTTTCTTTTGTGAGAAAAATCGGGATATCCAAGATTAAATGCAGACTGCGGTATCCGTTGGGCTTGGGATTTTTGATATAATCTTTCTTTTCCACCAGAATAATATCATCCTGCGCCACAAGACAGTCCACCAGCATATAAATATCTTCAGCAAAAGAGCAGATAACGCGGATTCCGGCGATATCATTTAAGTTTTTTTCGATATTTTCCACCGTGTACTCCAGCCCGTTCCGGTCCAGCTTTTCCATAATGCTCTCCGGCGATTTCAATCTGCTCTTAATGGATTCAAAAGGATTTCTGCTGTGCAGAAGAGAAAGCTCCTTATTCAATACCTCCAGCTTTGTCTGCACTTCCAGCATGGCACATCTGTATTCCATCATCAGGTTTCGGAAACCCGCTATATTATCCTGAAATTTGTCTAATTGCTCCTTATTGAGTATAATTTCCGATTTACCGTCCATTGTAAACTTGTACCTTCCCGTAATTTACCGATTTCTCCACCGAATATCAAAACTTTTAAATGCTGCTCCGAATCATGGCAGCTATACCGAGGTGTCCATATTTGCACCCTCTACCATAACGGGAACCACCGTCTGCACCGGCATTTCCACGCCTCCCAGTTCTAAAGAAACCCCGTCAAAAGAAGAGGAACTCCCATTGGATACCTCCCTCTTTTCCTGTTCCAGTTTTTGGAACAACGCCTGCAGATATTTCATATCGGCTTCCGTAATTTCTTGAAGTTCCTTGGCCCTATGCTTCCTCTTTAAACTCTTTAAATCCTCCGGGTCCATCTCTCTGGGCGCCGCGCCCATAACTTCCTCCGAGAGATCGCTCAATTCCATAGCCTCCGAAAATTCCTCCATGCTTTCTTCCATGAGGGATGCCATCAGTTCTTCAACTTCCTTCATAAGAGCCTGCCACTCTTCCCTGCTGATGGTTTGTTCCTGCCCATCTTCCGTGATGATGGCAACCTCTTCCATCCCGTCAAACTTATCTTCCGACTCCCGCTCTTCTAATTCTTCCAAACAGGAACCGCCGGTTTTCGCCATTTCCTCTTCCTGCATATGCCTCATTTTCTTTCTGGCTATGCGCTCCATCTTCCTTGCATGAATAATGGCATTCGCTATTTCCTGATCGTCATATTCTCCCATTTTCAGCTTACTTACCAGCGAGGCAATCATGCCCCTTGCCTTCGCCGCAACCCGCCTTGCGCCCCTCGATGTCTTGGACGCCAAAATCTGATTGGAAAGCTGCTTAAAATTGTATTGCAGCTTTTTCTTTTTCTGCTTCTGTTTACTCTTTGAAGTCCTTTTGGTAACACTGAAAGTTGCGGCGGTAGTCCCGTCCGCATTCTTTATCGTATATACAGTCCTGCCTGAATAATTCGCTCCGATTCCTATGCCCATGCCTTTATCCTCCCTGATATCAGCCATGTTTTCCACTGTTTTGTCCATCGGTAATTCTTCAAGATCCATCTTGGCAAATTACCACCGTTTGTTGCATATCTACATTATCTGTTTTCTATAAATATATCGGCATATTTATTGTTTTACTTTACCTCTGAAAATCCGGACAAGCATTGCCACCGCTGCTATGGACAAAAGAAACTCCGCGCAAAATTGGGCGTAGGCAAGCCCATACAGAGGGAAGAAGTAATTCAAAATATACAAAAACGGGATTTCAAATGCGATTTTACGCAGAAGTGCAAACACAAAGGACGCCTTTCCAAAACCGATTGCTTGAAAAACACCCACGGCAAGGAAATCCACAAACAAAAAGCTCAAGCCGAGACAAAATCCCTGCAGAAACCGGGAGCCGTACGCAATAACATCCTTAGTATCGATAAAAAATCCAATCAGGGCATCCGATGACAGGTAAAGCCCTATGGTTGCCAATACTACAACCGGCAGCATGATTTTCAACACAAAAACCAATGCCGATTTCATGCGCTTACGGTTTCCGCTGGAATAATTATATCCGATTAACGGCATAATTCCCTGAGACACTCCCATGGAAATCTGCATGGGCACCATATTGACCTTTTGTGCGATTCCCATAGCAGCTACCGCATCCGGTCCATATGCGGAAGTAAAATTGTTTAAGATTGTCATTCCCGTCACATTGAGAAGGTTTTGAACGGCCGCAGGCACTCCCACACCGCAAACACCCATGACAACAGACTTCTGCAGGGCGAAATCCTTTGGGGAAAGACTGATGTAAGTGCTGTTTTTCCGATAAAACAGCAGAATAAAGAAATAAATACAGGCGGCACAGTTAGATAAAAATGTCGCAAGTCCCGCACCCGCCGCACCCATATTAAATCCCCGGGGCAGAATAAAAATAGGGTCCAGCACAATATTTAACAGACAGCCGCTCATAGTCCCCAGACTGGCGTGCAGCGAAGCTCCTTCCGAACGCACCATATATGCCAACACTACATTTAAAATCGAGGGAACTGTGCCACAGGTCACGGACCAGATTAAATAGCTCTCCGTTGCCGCTTTCGTGACCGCGTCCGCTCCCAAAATATTTAACAGCGCAGGACGGAATACCGTGCAGACAAGGGATAGCAGAAATCCGCATGCCAACGCACAGTAAAAGCCAAAAGCGGAGCTCTTTTTCACCGTGTCATACTCCTTCATGCCGAGAGCCCTGCTCATCATGCTGGAACTGCCCACGCCAAAAAGATTGTTCACGGCGTTAAAGGACAAAAGCACCGGCGCGGACAATGCCACAGCCGCATTTTGCACCGGGTCATTCAACATGCCCACAAAATAAGTATCCGCCATACTATACAATATCATTACAAGGGAGCTCAATACCGTGGGAATTGCCAGCTTCGCCACCGCCGCCGGAATCGGGGTCTCCTCAAAAATTGCCGTTCTTGTATCACTGCTCATACCAACCTCCATGCTGCCTCCAGCGGCTCAAATAGGCTTGAAAACACTACCACCGCTGAACAGAAAGCACTTGCATAAATCCTGTCACTATGCTATATTATAGAAAAAGGAACAACCGCCCACAAGGTGGGTTGACCAATTAATCAGATAGAAAAATCCACCCTTTCGCTCGGTCAAAGTTTTGGGGTGGTTTTTCTATGTAGTTTACTTACAAAATGTAAAAATAAATGTAAGCAATGCCAAAAGGAATAAGCCAAAAGTCAGCAAATCCTTAAAATCAAAATGATTTTTCATAGGCATCACCCCCATTCTATCAAAAATGAGAGGTCAGCCCACCCTGCAACACGGTTGCTCCAATTATCAGTATAACATTTTCTTCTGCTTCTGGCAACTCATATAATCGTTATACAGCGACCGTATTGAATCCTGCTGTTTTAAAAAGTTTTTGTTCTTCATAGCTCGATGCTTTAAAAGAGCAGCCGCCCCACCGGAAACCCGATGGGCGGCTGCTCCTTTAAAACTTAATAATGCATTCTCTCCTTACTGGAGATTGATCTGCTGGCCCGGAAGGATCAGGTTTGCATTCTTGATCTGGGGGTTCGCAC
>JAMPEB010000016.1:56131-65229 GCA_023665475.1 Lachnoclostridium sp. | reverse complement strand
TGGGTGGATTCCCGAGTGGCCAAAGGGGACAGACTGTAAATCTGCTGCAAATTGCTTCGGTGGTTCGAATCCACCTCCACCCATTAGGTCATATGCAGGAAGTGTCCGCATATGGCTCATCTGCCTGCTGGTGTGGCGGAATAGGCAGACGCAAGGGACTTAAAATCCCTCGGGGGCAACCCCGTGCCGGTTCAAGTCCGGCCACCAGCATTATTTATACTCAATAACGAAGAGATAGGGCTGCCGCAGGCTGAGAAATGTGGCAGTCTTTATTCATGGGAAAAATATTGCCAAGACTTTATTAAAGTGGTATAATGTTCGCAGACACAATGAGCCAAGCGGCTGCGAAGCAGACATTTGGCGAATGTGTGCGAAGGCCATGACAGAACGCAGTGTAATCATGGATAAGCACAGGCAGGCACGATGTATTTCAATAGCAGAAAGAACAGGAAGGGAGAAGTTTTATGAAGGCTTCTAGATATTTGTCAGCAGCGCTTGCTGTCACTTTGGTGATTGGAAGTCTGTGCGGATGCGGAAATGCTTCTAAGAGAAGAACCATCGGTTCTATTGTTGATGAAGAGGCAGACAGTACATCCGGCAGCAAAGCCGTGGAACTGACCATGACCATTGCATCCAATCAGACCTCCCAGGAAAATCCGTATCATTTTGGCTTGCAGACCTTTAAGGAAGTTTTGGAAGAATTGTCCGGAGGAAGTATTGAGGTCATCTGCAGCGACGGCGATATGTCGGAGGACGAGGCGGAATTGATTTCCATGTTGGATGAAGGAAAAGTTCAGATGGTGGTATGCTCCCCCGGTCATATGACATCTGCCGGAGTGGCAGAAGTGGATATGCTTTCCCTGCTATATCTCTTTGATGGTTTCAGTCATTGGGAGACCGCCATGGACGGAGAGTTCGGTGCGGCAATGACGGATATCATTTTGGACAGAACCAAGAATAAATACCGCATTATGGGATATTGGTCTGCAGGCGTCAGGGACTATTACGGCAAAATTCCCATTACATCCCCTGCGGATGTGGAAGGGCTTACCATCCGCACGCAGACATCCGGCGTAGTATCGGAATTCTGGACACAGCTTGGAGCGCAGCCTGTGACAGTGGGCTGGGGAGACTTATACGACGCGCTGAACAACAATCAGGTGGATTCCGCCGAGAACGATTACACCAATCTGATGCTGAAAGAGCATCACAAGACGGTAAACGGCAAATATATCTGTGAAACCCATCATGATTATACGACCCGCTTGTTTATTATAAACGGGGATTATTATGACAATCTTACCAGCGAGCAGAAGAATTGGGTCAACACGGCAGCCTTGGCGGCAACTTTGCAGGAAAGGGCGGTTACCTATGACATGATGGACGGCTCCAAAGCACAGTGTATTGCAGAGGGAGCTGTAGTTACGGATTACGAGGACATTGATATTGACAGTTTTAAAGAGGGAGCAATTGCTATTCAGGATAATTATGCTAGTGAAAACGGTTTGCAGACATATCTTGAAATGATTCGTAAAGTTAAATAATGTCGGGTGGGAGAAAACACAGTGGAAAATAAAAAATCAGAAGTAAAGGTGCAGAAAGCACGGAATAATGAGAAAGAAAAGAGCACATTTGCATTTGGCATCAAAGGGAAACTGTTTGTGGGCTTTGCCATTCTTTTGATTTGTACGATTCTGGTGGGAATCGTTGCCTATTCCCTTGCTGCTTCGGGAATGAAATCCAATTACGAAGATTCCATGATTAAGGCAATGTCCACATCCATGACCTATTTGGACTTTGGCTTTGATTCTGCAATATCGGAGTCAGAGCAGTTGTATTATAACACAGACCTGACGAAATGGGCGACAGGCGCTATCTACAATGATTGGAGCAAGAAAGAAATCGAAGAAAGTGTTTCCCTTGATTTGAGGGTAAAGAGAGCGGGCAATAACTTTGTTGCCAATATGTATATTATTCCGGGAGAAAATATGCCCATTATCTCTACATTCGAAAATAGCGAGGCAGTGTCGGGATTTTATACGGAGCTGGAAGACAAGGAAGAGAAAAACTGTCTGCAGAGCCTGAGCGGTAGCTGGATCGGCTCCCATGAGTACATAGATGAAGTGCTGGGGGCAAATTATGATGGGTATTCGGCATCCAGCTATGCCTGTTCTTATATCCGTCCCATGACTACCAAGCGCGCCTGCATTGTAATAGATTACAGCAGCGCCGCCATAGCGGATATCCTGCAGAATCTGGAGTTGGGCAAAGGAAGCATTTCCGCGTTTGTTACGGCGGACGGCAGGGAGATATTGTTAAAGGATGATCAGGTAACAACTGACACCGATTTTTCATTTTTGACCCAGAGTTATTATACGCAGGCAAAGGAAGACAATGCCGCAATGGTAATCGATTATGTAACCCATAAGGGCAAAGAATACCTGTTTATGATCAGTAAGAGCCACAAAAACGGCTCCGCAATCTGCGCGATGGTTCCGGTCAGTGCGGTAAAGGCAAGCGCCGATACCATTAAATATGTGACAGTGTTTACCTTGATAGCATCTACCATTATTGCGGTATTTGTGTGTATTCTGGTGGTGGGAGCGATTACCTCTACCATCAAGCAAATCAATAACAAATTGAAGCTGGTGTCCGGCGGAGACCTGACCGTTACCATGAATGTTCACCGCAAGGATGAATTCCGGAGTCTGATTATCCATGTGGTGGAGATGATTCGACATTCCAGGGATTTGGTGGTACAGGTTTTGAAGACGACGGAGAATGTAGCCGGTTCTACGGTGAAACTGACAGAGGCATCCGAAGCTTTGACGGAATCCAACAGCCAGATAGCAACGGCTATGAGTGAAATCGACACGGGCTTGAACCAGCAGGCACAAGATGCACAGAACTGCCTGACCCTTATGGAAGATTTGTCCCAAAGGATTATCAGGGCGGTAGATACGGTTCATCATATGAATTCCGTTACGGATAATACGAAAGATATTATTGCCGGCGGTATGACTACCATGGATGACCTGAGGGAGAAATCTACAGATACCACCAATATTACCAAAAAGGTAGTTGATAATATTAAGAATCTGGAGAACAGTCTCTTGGAAGTGGAGAAATTTGTGGATTTGATTAATTCCATCGCAGAGGAGACCAGCCTTCTTGCGTTGAACGCTTCTATTGAGGCGGCAAGAGCAGGGGATGCAGGCAAAGGATTTGCGGTAGTGGCACAGTCCGTAAGCAAGTTGTCAGACGGCACTATTGAAGCGGCAAGCCAGATTCAAAGCGTGATGGAACAGATTAAGAGTTACACGGGCGAAACGGTAAATGTAGCGGAGACGGCGGGTGAGATTGTATCCAAGCAGACCACTACGGTAAATGATACCATAAAGGTATTTGGCGGAATCAACGATAACCTGGCAAACCTTATCAAGGAATTGGCGTCTCTGGAAAGTAATATAGAGAGCATGGAGAGACACAGAAATGATACGCTGTCCGCTATCGAAAGTATTTCTGCCGTATCGGAAGAAAATACTTCCTCCGTTTCCATGGTAGATGACTCTTTGAAGCATCAGAATACCATGGTGGATGATTTACACCGGGCTACCACGGAACTGGAAGTACGGGCAAAGGAATTAGAGCAGGCAGTAAATGCTTTCAAGATTTCCTAAATTTACCATCGGCAATTTGCAGGAATGCATGGACAAAACCTACCGTCAGCAGTAAAATAAGAAAATGCGGAAGGTTAGAAAGTATAAATAAGCAGAAGAAAGGATTTATGGAATGAAAAAGAAAGCACTGGCAGCTATTATCATTGCGGTAGGAATTTTAGCAGGCTGTGGACAGCAGGAGACAAACTCTGACCCTATTCAGGATTTTGCGCCGGAAACCATACCCACGCAAACGGAATCACAGCCCACAACAGCAATAGATGAAGCACCCAAGGAATTTAAGGTTATCACGGAAAGAACCATTGTGGACGGCAAAATGCAGAGTTATTTAACCGGGGAATGGAAGGATGCCGATGTTGTTCAGAGAAGAAACATGGCGGTTATGATTCCCAACAACAAGCCGGCGCTGCCCCAATATGGTGTTTCCTATGCCAGCATTATCTATGAAGCACCGATGGAGAGCGGAACCTGTACGCGTCTGATGGGGATTTTTGAGGATTATGATGACTTGGAGCGCATTGGACCCGTCCGCAGCGCCCGCGACTATTTTATGTTTGAAGCCATGTCCTTTGACTCCATTTATTGTAACTGGGGTCTGGCAGTACCCTATGTGGCTCCTGTGATCAATACGGACAAGGTGGATAATGTCAGTCAGGCTGTGCAGTACATAGACTCACCCTCCTCGGAAGCCTTTGAACGCGTAAGCAGGGGTCAGGGATATGCGACGGAATTTACAGGATACCTGTTTATAGACGGCTATGAGAAAGCTGTAAAGCGCCATAAATATGAGACGGAATATACCAACCGTTTTGATCAGGCATTTACTTTTGCGGATGAAGGCTGTACGGCGGAATATGCGGATTATCCGGATGCAACGGTGATTAAGCCCGGCGGAGACGCTAAGGCTTCCGGCGGTTATCATCACACAAATCCCGTCTTTGAATATAATAAAACAGACGGATTGTATTACCGTTCCCAGCTAGGAGCGCCTCAGGCGGATGAATGCAATCAGGAACAGCTTGCGGTTAGCAATGTTATCTTCAAGGTCTGTAACGGTAATGCGAGAGATGACCACGGTTATTTGGAATTTGATGTATTCGGACAGGGTGACGCTTATGTCTTTACCAACGGTAAAGTGATTAAGGGAACATGGTCCAGAGACAGGAATGGCGATTATAACCCTACGATATATAAAGATGAAAAAGGTGAAGAAATTGTGATGAATCAAGGCAAGACCTGGGTATGCATTATTTGGGCTGACTATGAGGATTGCATTTCTTACAAATAATAGTAACGATATAAAAGGAACGAAGAGGGGACCATGGCGGTGTATACACGATTGGTTCCCTTTTTGATATAAATTTGGAAAAATTTGGCAGAAACCAATGTATAAAAGAGAGAAGAGGATGTTTTGAAACCAAAGAAAAAAATAAGAATACTGACTAAAAAAAGACAGATTGTATTTCTGGGAATTGCAGGTTTTGTTTTACTGTTGAATCTGCTGGCATGGTGCAGCAGATCTTTCAGTGACGCTTATATTGCATATATTTTCCCGCTCTGGGTTCAAACTTACGGCAGATTTACGGGACTGTTTCCTTTTTCCGTGGGTGAGTGCCTGATTGCGGCAGGACTTTTGCTGGTATTTGTGGCAGTGTGTATAGGGCTTGTTTTTGCGGTCTATCATAAAACCTCTCGATTTCGGGATTTTGTCGGGAAGTTTTATGAATTTTTTGCATGGGTGCTTTTAGGCATATGGCTGGTTATGACGCTGAATTGTGTCATATTGTATCATGCGTCCACTTTTGCACAAAAATACTTTGGCGAGGTTTCCGGAGATTATACTTTGGAGGAACTTTTTACCGTGCGCAATTATGTGGCGGGGCAGTGCAATTCTCTGGCGGAACAAATGGAAAGGGACGATGCGGGCAGAGTGGTCTATCGGGGCAGCGTCAGCGCTTTCGGTGATATAGTGGATATGAGGGATAAGTCAAGAGAAGTGATGCAGAATCTGGGAGTCTCTTATCCTCAATTGAGAAGCTATTATCCGAAACCCAAGCCTCTCTTCTGCTCCGATTTCATGTGCCAGCAGTATATGCAGGGATATTTCTTCCCTTTTTCCATGGAGGCAAATTATAATGATGTCATGATGGATCTGAACAAGCCTGCCACCATGTGCCATGAGCTGGCGCATTTGAAGGGTTTTATTTATGAGGATGAGGCAAGCTTTATCAGTTATCTCGCCTGCATCCAATCAGATGACCTTTACTTTCAATATAGCGGATATTTAAGCGTTCTGACCTATCTGGAAAACGATTTATATAGAATCAGTAAAAGTAGTCCCGAAGCCTTTTCCCGGGCAAGGGAGCAGAGCGCTCTTGTGGAGGTGTCGTCTGTAGTATGGCAGGACGATGTTTTTGTGGAACAGGAGGAGTGGGAGCGTATCAACGGCAAAGCGTTGATAGATACGGAAACCGTCAATCAGGTGACGGATACCTTTTTGGACGCAAACCTGAAAATTCACGGGGTTTCGGACGGCGCCATCAGTTATACAAGAGTCGTAACACTGTTGCTGCAGTATTATAGAATGCAGCAGGCTTTTTGAAAAGGAAATTGAGCGAGCTGTCTTGCGAGCGATGCTTCTTGACCAACAGGTCAAGAAGGTGGAATTTGTAAATGATAAATTTTGGGGAATCTCTTGACAATTTTTATACTTCTGTGTAAAATATCCAATAGTGTGACAGTGGAAATGCGGTCAAGTCTTTGCCAAATCAGACGGAGACGATATCGGACGGCATGGACAGGCACAAGCCCAGATAGCTCAGTTGGTAGAGCAGAGGACTGAAAATCCTCGTGTCGCTGGTTCGATTCCGGCTCTGGGCACTTTGGGTGCAAATGAAAAATTTAGCATTGACTTTTCGATTTTTCTATGATATCATATAATTCGTTCTGGATGTTATATTACAGGAACCGCTTTGCGAACCCTGTAAGTCGTAAATAATATATTACAGGAACCGCTTTGCGAACCCTGTAATTCGTAAATAATATATTACAGGAACAATATTGATTTATGCGGGTGTAGTTCAATGGTAGAACACCAGCCTTCCAAGCTGGATACGTGGGTTCGATTCCCATCACCCGCTCTTTCTTATGGGAATCCTCTTTTTCGGTTCCTTTCATCCTTGTCTGCTCTTCTGTCGTAAGATTTGCCGATTCTTTTGTGCGGTTGGCGTCCTTTCGCCCATTTTCCCTTGCCGATTCCACCAAAGAGGAGTATAATAACCTTTGCCAAAACAGAGAAAGGAATGATTGACATGGAGCAGAATCATCAAAAGAATGAGCATAGTCCCGTACACGCTCCTATTCCCGGGTTGGGACTGAGGAGTCTGAAAACGGCGTTTGCGGCAATGCTTACGGCGTTATTGTATGCCTTTTTTCCGGGAAGCAATCCCACATTTGCCTGTATCGGCGCCGTGTTTGGCATGGGACCGGATATGGAGACTTCTCGTCGGAGTGGGGGAAACCGGTTTTTTGGTACGATTATCGGCGGTTTTATCGGCTTGGGTCTTTATTGGCTGGAGCATGTAGTTTATCCGGAGGGCTGTTATTGGCTGCGGCTTCCGCTGGTGTTTTTAGGGATTATTCTTTTGATTATTATGTGTGTGCTTTGTCATTGGCCGGGCGGTGTACAGCCGGGGGGCGTGGTGCTGTGCATTATTCTTTTCAATACGCCGCCCCACTACATAGGCTATGCGTTTTATCGCATGCTTGACACAGGCATAGGCGTGCTCATTGCTTTGATAGTGAATTACTGGTTTTCCAGAAGCCGTCTGGAAGATTGGTTCCATCTCAAACACCTGAAGCAGGAAGAGGATTCCGCGGCTTCCGAAAATTCCGGAACTATGTAGGGTTTTTGCGCTGTATAATCTCCCCGTTGCATTCCATAACCGGGTCGTCCCATACAATTTGCCCCACGGTGTCCGCAACGATTTTTCCCGATTTGGGATTTTTAACGGATAAGATATCTCCTTTGATATCGGCTTCCACATCGGAATACTCAAAAGATAAGTCCGCATCTTCCATGGTGCAGTTTATCAGCTTCAGATTTTCACAATAACAGAGAGGCTGTGTACCGATGATTGTACAGTTGATAAGCGTGAGTCCGTCGGAAAACCAGGCAAGATATTCACCCTTTACAATGCTGTTTTTAACCGTCACATTTTTACTGTGCCAGAAAGCGTCCTTGGTGTCAAGCTCACAGTCTTCTATCACGAGATTTTCCATGTATTGAAAGGAGTATTTGCCCTTCATTTTTACATTTTTAAGAGTGACATCCCGACTGTCCAAAAAGAGATACTCCGATGTAATCTCCGAGTCCGTAAGGGTAATTTTCTTGGATTTCCAGCCGAATTCCTGAGAGATAATTTTACAGCCCCACAAGGAAATGTTGCAGCATTCCCGCACGGCTTTGATGCCTTCCAGAGTGCAATTCGCAATTGTTCCGTCATCCGCGTACCAGATAGCGGCTCTGGTCAGTTCGTCCATGGAAGAGCCGGACATTTCAAATTTTTTGACATGCCATAAGGGATAACGCAGGGAAAACCGGCAGTCTCGGATGTTGACATTCCGGGATTCCTTTAAAACGGATTCTCCGTCTGCGGGTCCCGCAAAAATGCAATTTATCACATCCGAATCGGTCAGGTTGTATAAGGCTCTTTCTTCATCAAATTGTCTGTCTGTAATTGCGTTTCTCATATTAATAACCATGCTCCTTTCTCAACCTGCGAATTTGTGCCCTCAAGCACAAATTTGCGTGTGAAAAATTTATTTTTCACACTACCTCTATGCCGCCAGCGGTACAAATCTGAATGAAAAACGCTGGTTTTGCGTTTTTCGGTGTGAAGCTTTAGAATTTCTTATGTCTGCGTACTTTGCAGACTTAGAAATTCTCTTCACACTATAACCTCCATTCCGCCGCCTATTATTATAATTTTATCATAATACTGAAACAGCAGTCTGTTGTCAAGTAGGAAAAATTTTTTCCGCTATGATGCAATATGCCCTAAACACAGCAGATGGGATTTGACAGGATGCTTAGCGTCTGAAATGGCAAAAAATGTCGGATTTAAAGATATAATTGACATTTAGGAGCAGAAACAGTATAATGACTACGATAAGTAATTAAATATCAGAATTTCATAATTACTTGTTATTATAAAACATAAGAGGAGAGATAGTTATGGGTTTTTGTAAAAATTGTGGCAGAGAGCTCGGACCCGATGAAGTTTGTGACTGCCAGAAGACACAGGAGGCGGCAGCCGATGCAGGAGCGGCAGCACCCGGCGCCGATGTAACAGCAGCACCCAATGCAGGAGCGGCAGCACCCGGCGCCGATGTAACAGCAGCACCCAATGCAGGAGC
>JAMPEB010000016.1:0-56031 GCA_023665475.1 Lachnoclostridium sp. | reverse complement strand
GGCAGCAGCCGGCGCCGATGCAACAGCGGCACCCAATACAGCAACAGCGCCTTACAGTCAGACGGTGTCTGCTTCTGATGCGGGTACGGGCAGTAACGGGAAAAAAGGTCCTATTGCTTTGATTGCAGGCGCAGCGGCAGTAGTATTAGTTCTTTTGGTGGTTCTTGTTGCGAGCCTTATGGGTTCCGGCAGTTATAAGACACCGGTAAAGGATTTGGTAAAGTTGATTAATAAGCAGAGCACCGATGTGTTTGCTTATATGAAGCTGGCAGATCCGATGACTACGGATTATACCCGGAGTTTGTATAATATCCTGAAAAAGAACGACGATATAAAAGAGGAATTTGACGACCTCAAAAATGATTTAGCGGACTTTTATGAGGATATAGCCGGATTTAAGATTACCAAATGCGATTTTGTAGCTGCTAAGGAAATGAAGAAGAAGGATTTGCGCTCCATTGAAGATTCGGTTAGCAGTAGTTATATCGAGGATCTCATTGAAGAAATTGATGAGATGGACAACGCCGATTATGAGGATATGGCGGATGATTTGGACATTTCCAAAAGTGACGCCAAGAAGTTTGCCAAGGAGACCAAATCCTATCTGAAGAATCTGAGCAAAATGAAAGTGACCAAGGGATATGAGGTGACGGTCCGCTTCTATGGCAAATATGACGGTGAGACGGATAAGACAGATAAGATTGATATTGAGGTTATCAAGGTGAACGGTAAGTGGCGCATTTATAATATGTCTTCGCTGTTCTATCAAATGGACTTTGATGATGATCTGAGTGATGTTGATTTAAGCATGCTTTATTATTTGACAAATGGTATGGATTTGGACTATTTTTATTAAGCGGCGGTGAATCAAAATTTTGTCGGACAGAGATGGGCTGTCGCATAAAGAAATGCGGCAGCCTTTTCCTATAGTCCTATGTTGTCAAACCATACGCTGAGGACTCCGCTGCAGATAAGCCACAGCAGAAGGGCAAGAATCATGGATAAATCATTCTCTCCGCCCAGAAATGCCAATATGCCGGCCGCTGAAAATAACCCCAGAATTATGGCAGAAACGGCGCCAAATATTGAAATTCCGCCGCTGCAGGGGACGGGCTCACTGATCTCTCCCGCTCCGTTATGATTCCAGTCATAAAATGTCATAACAAACACCTCCATAGTAATTTGTATTTCTGTTTTTGTGTTAAAACCATTATCCCATGAGAAGTGTCCCATAAGACGGACTTAATTCTAAATCCGATTGAAATATAGGAAATCCGTTTAAGCGTGTCAATGCCGTTTGTGCGGCGGAATGAGAGGCAATATGAAGATGATTCATTGCGCGGATTTGCATTTGGATTCTAAGATGAATGCAAATCTGGATAAAGAGCGTGCAAAAGAAAGAAAAGGGGAAATTTTGCATACCTTTGAGAGAATGGTTGAGTATGCCGCGGAGAATCAGGTTGCGGCGATTTTGATAGCGGGGGATTTGTTTGATACGAAAAATATTTCCGCAACCGCAAAAAACACCGTTTTACATCAGATAATAAGCCATCAGGAGATAAATTTTTATTACCTGAAAGGCAATCATGATAGCGACAATTTTCTTTCCGGTCTGGAGGAAATTCCTGAAAATCTAAAATTGTTCGGTTCCCGGTGGACTGTCTATGAGGAAGCCGGGGGCAAAGTGCAGATTTGGGGATTGGAGCTGTCTCCGGAAAATGCGGAATCGGCATATCATACGCTGATGACGGACGCCGAAAAATTTAATATTGTGATGCTCCATGGGCAGGAGGCGAGCAGCGCCGCAAAGGATAAGGCGGAAATCATCCCGCTCAAGGCTTTAAGAAATAAGGGCATTGATTATCTGGCTCTGGGGCATATCCATACCTATAAAAAAGAGAAGCTGGATACAAGAGCGGAATACTGTTATGCGGGCTGTCTGGAGGGCAGGGGATTTGATGAATGCGGCGAACATGGTTTTGTACTGCTTGACATAGATGAAAAAAGCGGGCGGTATACCCATACCTTCATTCCCTTTGCCCGGCGCAAGCTATATACAGTAAATGTGGATGTGACGGATTGCGAAACTACGGCGGAAATGGTGGAAAAAGCGGAAACGGCGCTGCAGGGAGCGGACTGCGAAAACAGCAGTCTGGTGAAAATTGTGCTCAAGGGTATGCTGGATGTGGAGTGCGAAAAAGATATCGCTTATTTTCAATCCCGATTGAACTCCCGTTTTTATTTTGTAAAAGTGTACGATGAAAGCGTGCTAAAAATAGACAGTGAGGATTATCTGCTTGACGAATCCTTAAAAGGCGAATATGTGCGGCAGGTGATGTCGGATGATTCCCTCTCGGAGGAGGATAAAGCGATCATTATCCGCTATGGGCTGCAGGCGCTTGCCGGGGAGTATGTAGAATAGTGTAAACCGGTGTTGTTCAATCGGCTATTTGTTTCTGAGCGAAAACAAATAGCCTTGATGGCAGACGAGAAATCGCCTTCGCGACAAGTCGCTCGGAAATGGGGATTAGCATGAGAATTTTGTCCTGTCATATTGAAAATTTCGGGAAATTTCACGATTATTCCATAAATTTTGCTCAGGGAGTCAATACGCTCTGTGAGGAAAACGGATGGGGAAAAAGCACCCTTGCCGCCTTTATCCAAGCCATGTTTTACGGATTTGAGGGCGAGCGGAAAAGAAGTTTGGAGGAAAACGAGCGCAAAAGATATATGCCGTGGCAGGGGGGTGTTTTCGGGGGACAGATTGTTTTTGAAACACAGGGAAAGGTATATCAGATTTCCCGGATTTTTCGGGATAAGGAAGCCAAGGACGAGTTTGAAATCAGGGATGTGAAAACCAATCTCCTTTCCAAGGAATACAGCAGCAGAATAGGGGAAGAGATTTTCAGGATAAACAAAGAATCCTTTCAGAGAACGGTTTTTATCGGGCAGAAGGAATGTGAGACTTCCGCCACGGACGATATCAATGCAAAAATCGGAAATTTAGCGGACAATTCCAATGATTTAAATAATTTTGAAGCGGCAAACGCCAGACTTACAGAGATAATCAATAAATTAAATCCGGATAGGGCAAGCGGTTCCCTCGCCAAAAGAAAAGAAGAGATTGCCGGATGCCAAAGGCTGGTTGTGGGAGGCGAAGGCATTTCGGACAGTATCAATCAATGTCAGCAATATCTCCGAAAGCAGGAGGACACTCTGCGGGATTTGAAGAATAAAATGCAGGAAACAAAGGAACAACAGACCAAGGTTTCCGCGATGCAGTCTGTCCTTGTCAAGAAATCGGAATGGGACAGGCTTAAGAAAGATATCACTGCAAAAAAAGAAACGGAAGAAAAGCTGAAAAATCAATTTCCCAAGGGGATTCCGCTTTCGGAGGAAATCAAAGAAACCATTCAAAAGTGTCGTGAAACGGAGAAATTGCAGGAGAGAGTGCAGTTATACCGGATTTCGGCAGAGGAGGAGGCGGAGTTGTCGGCTTTGGAGGCATCCTTTGAGAAGGGTGCGCCGTCTGTGGAAAGCATTCAAGAAAAGCTGCGGGAGGCAGAGGAACTTAGAGCCATCAGCCAGGAATACCGGGCGGAACAAATCAGCTCCGCCGAACGGGAACGGCTGAAGGAATTAGAACCTTACTTTGATGAGGAGTCGGAGAATATCACTGCCATCGTGGCAAATTGGAACCAGAGAAATTTGAAAAAAGCGGCGCTGCCTTCCAACCGCGCTGCCCTTACCGCATGGCAAGCCTCTGCGGAAGCGAAAGCCTCCGTGGATGCAAAGAGAAATCTCCTGCTTATTTTTGGGCTTTTACTTGGAGTGACAGGTGCGGTATTGACAGCGGTCGTATCCTTGACTGTGGGACTTCCCCTGCTTGCGGCAGGCGTTATTCTGGCCGTGTGCGGATGGCTTTTTGCGCAGAGACAGACGGCGCCCTCCCCATTTTCTCCGGAGATGGAAAGTTTGCAGCAGATGATAGCGGAAGATATGGAGTTTATGGAAAGAACCGATAAGGAAACGGCGAATTATCTGGCAGCCCACGGCAAAGTATTTGACGAAAATACCGTATCCGCCCTTTTACAGGAAATTACCGAAGAAGCAGTGGAGTATTTTGCCTTAAAGAAAAAATGTCAAAGGGCGGAAGAAAGTAAAAAGGCGAAGAATCTGGACATTTTGCGAAAGTCTCTGGAGACCTTTCTGGAAGCCTATGGGATGGTGTCTACAGAGCTTAAATTTGTGGATTCCTTGTATGAACTGAAAGCGAAAGCGGAGAGGTATGACATTTTACAGGAAAAACGGGAAAATTTTAGGAAAGCACAGGATGAATATGCCGGGATAGAGCGAAGTGTACTGGCTTTTCTGGAGCAATACGGATATTCCCCTGACGAAGAACTTTCCCCACAAATAAATAATATTCAGAATTTGGCGGACAGTTGCCAAAATGCTGCAAGTGCCCTGACGGATGCGAGGGAGGAGCTTGCCCGGTTTGAGGAGGAAAATGATATTTCCCTTTTGAGGGAAATGTCTCTGTTGAGTGAAAGGCAGGACGGGGAAGAATTGCCGGGACCGGAAGAATTGAGCCGTCGGATGCAGCAGCTTACGGAGGAGATGGAGAAGGTTCAAGACATCATACGGGATTATAATAGCAGGCTGGAGAATCTTCAAAAGGAATATGACGATTGGGAAGAGAACGGCATAAGGTTGGAGGAGTTAAAGACTCTACAGGAAAAAGAGCAGCAGAAACACTGGTACATAGTACAGGCGCGCCTGAAGCTGGGGCTGGCAAAGGAAGCCATGACTGCCAAATACGCAGACCCTATACTGCAGGGTTTCCGAAAATACTATGAAATGATTGTCCAAAGTGTGGCAGACCATTTTCATGTGGATGCCCATGGAGTGATTACGGCAAATGAGTACGGAAAACAAAGAGATACCGTCGTGTTCAGCGCCGGATACCGGGATTTGATAGGCATTTGTTTACGAATCGCCTTTGTGGACGCCATGTATCGGGAGGAAGCTCCGATTCTTATCATGGATGACCCTTTTGCCAATTTGGATGACAGAAAAATGGCTGCCTGTAAAGATTTTCTGGAAGCGCTGTCAGAAAAATACCAGATTCTTTATTTTACCTGTAGTCATGCCAGAGAGTTTGTGTGATACATTTGTTAAAAATGCGGGAATGATTGTATTTGGAACTTTTTTGTGCTATAATCACACTTAACGAAAAATATCCGGAGAGAAAACATAGAAATGAGGATGATTTATGAAACATAGATTTATGAAAACCAAGATTTTTTTAGCGGCATGTTGTCTGACGGCAGTTTCTATATGCTTGGCAGGCTGCTCCAAGGCGCAGCCCAAACAGCTTCAGACGGTTAAGCTTTCCGTCTGGTGGAGTGATGAGGGTGACAGAGACCTGTTGAATCAGGCCATTGAGGAATTTAAAAAGGAATATGCCGATGAAGCTGTTTTTGAGATCACAATCAGCACGGAGAGCGTTTTGACTTCGCGGGACACCATTTTGGCAAATCCGCAGGCAGCAGCGGATGTCTATATGTTTGCGGACGACCAGTTTGAGGTTTTAAGGCAGGAGAATGTGCTGCTTGAGATAACGGAAAATGCGGATGAGGTGATAGCTGCCAACGGCGGCGTAGATAACGGAGCCTGCAAGGCGGCAATGCATGATGGGAAATTATACGGCTATCCCGTAACGGCAGGAAACGGTTATTTTTTGTATTATAATTCGGCATATCTGACAGAAGAAGATATTAAAGAACTGGACAGAATTTTGGAGGTATCTGCCAAGAACGGAAAGAAAACAACTATTGATTATTCCAGCGGCTGGTATATTTATTCGTTTTTCCGCGGAGCGGATCTGGAGCTGGGAATGAATGATGACGGAGTTACCAATCATTGTAATTGGAATGCAACGGATACACATTACAAGGGTGTGGATGTTGCCGAAGCAATGTTGAAAATTGCAACAAATGACGGTTTTGTACACTGTGACGATACCGGTTTTTTAGACGGCGTGAAGGACGGAAGCATCATTGCGGGTATTAACGGCGCATGGAATGCCGAGACTGTAAAGGAGGCATGGGGAGAGAACTTTGCGGCGGCAAAGCTACCCCATTATACGGTTGCGGGGGACAGTGTGCAGATGTGCAGTTTTTCGGGATATAAGCTGTTAGGCATCAATCCTTATTCCGAAAATACTTACTATGCAATGAAGCTTGCGGAATATCTTTCTTCCGAGGAAATGCAGATAAAGAGATTTGAGGTTGTGGGAGAGTGCCCGTCCAATGTGAATGCGGCGGCCTCTTCGGTGGTTCAGGCATCTCCGGTGATTGCGGCGCTTGCGGAGCAGTCGCAGTATGCGGACACCCAGCGCATTGCCAATACATTCTGGAATCCGGCTTATATTTATGGCATTACCATTGCCGGTAAAAATGCGGATAATCAGGATTTGCAGGCATTGCTGGATATTATGGTGAACGGTGTTACCGCCCAGCCCACGGAGTAACAGTAGTGTGATTTTGACATAAAGCGAGGATGCTTTTGGGAGATTGCCGATGAAACTGATGAAGAGAATTCCGTTTCAGATATTTGTGCTGATTCTTTGTGCGGGAATCGCAGGAATTTCAGGCATGCTTATTATGCAACGCAATCTAAACGAAATTGTGGGAAATTACGAACTGATTATAGAGGGAAGTTTGCAGGAAAGGCTTGACATGTATGATTTGTGCAGACTGATGAACAGGCACAATATGATTATCTCCTGGTATGCCCTTTCGGATTCTCAGGAAGAAAAGCATGCCTATGAAGAGGATGCGGCGGAGCTTAAGGCAGAAATTCTGGAGATTGTAAAGGCGCTGAATCAGAATATTTCGGGAAACGAAAAGGAACAACTCTTCCATACGGTATACTCTAATACCATTAACTATTTCAACAATGCGGAAAATGTTTTCAAGATGGATTCCGAGAGCGGCAGCGGCACGGTGAAGTATTATATTGTCTCCTATCTTGCGAATTACATCGATAATATCAATGCTGATACGAACACGATGGATGAATATATTACGGCAGAGGTGGATGTAGTCAGCAAAAAGATGGAAAGAAGCATCGAAATTGCCCAAATCAGTGAAATTGTCTGCATCTTGTGCATCGGTATTGTGGCGGCAGTCTGTATCGTCCTGTGCGTGAGCATCACTTCACGGCTGGAAAAGTATAAAAATCAGTTGGAGGAAGAGAATGAGCGGAAGACACAGACATTAATGGAACATAGCCGGAGGATGCTTGCCATTCAGGACAGTACGGTTATCGGTATGGCAAATCTCATTGAAAACCGGGATCAGGATACGGGCGAGCATGTGAAGCGTACCAGCAAATATGTAGAGCTTCTGGCGAGAGAAGCGCAAAAGGCAGGATACTGCAAGGATATTCTTACAAACGATTATGCAGAGCTGCTTGTCAAGGCGGCTCCCTTGCATGATATCGGAAAAATTTCGGTTTCCGACAGCATCTTACAAAAACCCGGAAAGCTTACCCCGGAAGAGTTTGAGGTTATGAAAGGTCATACAACTGCAGGCGGACAAATGGTAGCAGAGGTATTGGCAAATATAGAAAATCAGGATTATATTGATATAGCGGCGCAGATTGCGGAGCGGCATCATGAGAAATGGGACGGAAGCGGTTACCCGGGCGGACTGAGCGGAAATGACATTCCCATCTGCGCAAGGATTATGGCAGTGGCGGATGTTTTTGACGCGTTGATTTCCAAACGCTGCTATAAAGAGCCCATGTCCATGGACGAGGCATTTTCTATTATCGAAGAATCCGCCGGAAGTCATTTTGACCCTGTACTTGCGAAGCTCTTTTGCGGTATCCGCGAGGAAGTGGAAAATGCATTGAACAATATGGGTGAGGATTTGTTCGGAGCTTATCAAAACTGATGAAAGGAAATTCCGGGTATGATGAGTATAGAAAACAAGATGTCCTTTCAACAGGAATATTTTCCGGATAAAACACTAATTGCCCCATGGTTTTATGATATAGAGATTCCGAGTCTTTCCGAGCTGGGGACGCCCTATGTACTGACCGATTACGGTATTTGTGACGACGGGCGGATTTATACAAAAGAGATACAAAGATTAATTGATTTGGCTGCCGCACAGGGCGGAGGGGTGGTTGTGGTGCCTGCCGGAACCTATGTTACAGGTGCGCTTTGGTTCCCTCAAGGCGTGCAACTGTATGTGTCTGAGGGCGGCGTGTTACAGGGCAGTGATGATATTTGCGATTATCCTGTGTGCGAGACTCGTATAGAAGGAGAAAGCTGCCGGTATTTTGCGGCGTTGATCAATGTGGAAGGGGTGGACGGTTTTACGATGGCGGGTCCCGGAACCATTGACGGAAACGGTCTGAAATCATGGAAAGCGTTCTGGCTCCGACGGAAGTGGAATCCGCAATGCACCAACAAAGATGAGCAAAGGCCTCGTCTTATTTTTATTTCTCATTGCAGGAATGTATTAGTGGCAGGACTTCATCTGCAAAATTCTCATTTTTGGACAAATCATGTTTATTATTCGGACCATATCAAGTATATCGGCTGTCATATTTTTTCTCCGGCAGAACCGGTAAAAGCGCCCAGCACGGACGCTATTGATTTGGATGTATGTAAGGATGTTCTTATCAAAAACTGCTATATGGAGGTCAATGACGATGCCGTAGCGTTAAAGGGAGGCAAGGGTCCGTGGGCGGACGAAGCCAAGGAAAACGGCTCCAATGAAAGGATTATCATAGAAGACTGCGAATATGGTTTTTGTCATGGATGCCTGACTTTGGGGTCGGAATCTGTTCACAACAGAAATATTATTATGAGGCGCATCAAGGTATCCCATGCCAATAATCTTTTATGGCTCAAGATGCGGCCGGACACGCCTCAGAAGTATGAATATGTGCTGGTGCAGGATATTGAGGGTTATGTAAATAATGTGTTAAACCTCAATCCTTGGAAGCAGTTTTTTGATTTAAAAGGGCGCAAGGATATGCCACCGTCCACGGTAAGTCATATCACAATGCGGAATTGCCGATGCGAGTGCAGGACCTGTTATAATGTTACAACAAAGGAAGAGCAGTATCTTTTGTCGGATTTTGTGTTTGAGAATATGCCCGATTCGGATTGTGAGAAAAGGAGTTCGGATTTGTGAAGGACAGAATTTATGTATGCCATACTTATTATCATGTTTATGTTACCGTTTTGAAAGAACTGAAACTGAGGGCAGCGGTCGCACAGAGAGGTGTAGGGGACGCTACTTTAGTGCTGTCCCAAATGTCTACGGATTTTGAAAATTTGAAAGAGCGGGTGGAGCGTACGGGGTTTTTTCGGGAAGTGATTGCGTTTGACGAAAAGAGAGAAGACTTCTTTCCACAGCTTCAAAAATTGCGCAGAGGGAGCAGGAATCCGATTACCAGCCTGTGGCGCCGGATTCGCTTTACAAAGATGTATGCCCGATTGGAAGCGGACTATATTCCCGTGGATTTTCGGGAATATAAGGAGAGATATGTCTATTGTGATTCAGACCCTATAGGTTATTATCTGAATCAATACAGAATACCCTATCATGCCATTGAGGACGGCTTGAACTGCCTGAAAAATTTTGACGCAGCCCGTTATGACAACAGGGGAAACTTCAAGTTAAAGGCGTTTTTGTCCCAGCGGTGTAATTTGATTTTTGTACAGAACGGTTACGGAAAATATTGTCTGGATATGGAAGTGAACGACAGCTCACTGATTAAGTATCCCTGTCCCAAGTATATTGACGAACCGAGGCAGGCTTTGGTGGACCGGCTGACCGAAGAGGAAAAAGATTTGATTCTGAGGATGTTTGTCCGCAATAAGGAGGAGCTGCAGAAGCAGATAGAAAAGAGCAGCCGGCTGGGCGATAAAATATTGATTCTGACAGACCCCTTGTGTACGCTGGATGTGCGGGAGCGTATTTTCAGGGATATTATACAAAGGTATGAACCGGAAGGTACGATATTTTTAAAACCCCATCCCAGAGACGAGCTTGACTATCAGAAGCTGTTTGCCGAATATCCCCAGTTTGACGGGACGATTCCCATGGAAATCCTGAATTTTTTCCCGGGACTTCGATTTAAAAAGGTAGTGGCGGTATTTACGGAGCTTAAAGCAATCCGTTTTGCGGATGAGGTGGTATGTCTGGGGGCGGATTTTATGGATGCCTATGAAGACCCCTTGATTCACCGCCAGAACGAACAAATTTGATGTCGAAAGCTTTACGGAACCGACGCGCGGATGACAACCGATGCTTTTTATGCTAATATGTTACTGAATTCGTATTGTTGCATGGATAATTTTTATAAGAAAGGAAATAATAAAATGGACAGTAATCAGTTTAACAACGGGCAGCAGCCCAATCCGTATTTTAACGACAACAGCGGGTATCAGCAGCCGCAGAAAGCGCCGAATATTTTTCGGCAGCTTGCGTTTTCTTTTGTGCCGCCCAAGTATGAGCGACTGACAAAAGTAAAGACCGGCTCCATGATTGGTTTTGTGACATTGCTGGCTTTGGTGGTTACGATTGTGGAGTTTATTATTTTTTCTGTAGGATTTGCGCTCATTACAAAGCCTGAGACGCTGGAAGAGTATATTCCGGAGTTTTCCCTCAAAAACGGAGAACTTTCCATCAGCGAAGAAGTGGTGTTGGATCAGGCAACGATGCTGATTTATATTACGGATGAACAGGATTATTTCACACGCGATGAAGTACAGGCCCTGATTGACAAAGGTTATACTCAGGTGATGCTGGTGGGAAAGAAAAATTTTGCCCTCATGCAGAATGAGTACTTTTCGCAGATATCCTATAAGGATTTAGGAAGCGATTTTTCCATTGACAAGGATTGGGCGATTAACGAGTTGCCGCCCATTGTCTGGATATGTTGCGCTATAGGATATGTTTTTTACTTTGTGGGCAGGATATTTTGGTATTTCATCTGTGCGGCCGCCTATCTTCTGCTGGGGCTTATTATCTGTTCCGCTATAGGGAAAAAGGTTTCGGAAGGCGCTTTGTACAGGGTGGCGGTATATGCAAAGGTTCCCATGTTCCTGATAGCTTTACTGTTTTCGATGATTCCTTTTGTGGGCAGCGGATTACTGACTCTGGTAAGACCCATAGTGACTATTGCGTTGATGGTATTTGCAATTCAAAAACTTTAGGTACAAAGTTTGAAAGGATTAATTTGTCTTTATGAAGGAAACGCTTTTGGAAAAGTTTGCGGAAGTATTCGGAGACGCCTACGGCGCAAATGTTTATTTTGCGCCGGGACGGGTGAATCTGATAGGTGAGCATACGGATTATAATGGGGGGCATGTATTTCCCTGTGCGCTGACCATAGGAACCTATGGCGTGGCAAGAAAAAGAGAAGACCGTAAACTGCGTTTTTATTCTATGAATTTCGAGGATTTAGGAACCATTGAATCTTCATTGGAAAATTTAGTTTTCCGCAAGGAAGCGGACTGGACCAATTATCCGAAGGGTGTGATGTGGGCGTTTGAGGAAAAGGGCATGAAGATTCCCTGTGGAATGGACCTTTTGTTAAACGGCAATATTCCCAACGGTTCAGGGCTTTCTTCTTCCGCCTCCGTGGAGATTCTCACAGGATTTATTTTGCGGGATTTTTTTCAATTTGATGTGACCAATCAGGATTTGGCGCTGCTCGGTCAGTTTTCGGAGAATCGCTTTAATAGGGTAAACTGTGGTATTATGGATCAGTTTGCCATTGCTATGGGGAAAAAGGGCAATGCTATTTTCCTTGATACCGCCGATTTGTCTTATGAGTATGCTCCCGTTCAACTGAAAAATGCGAAAATTGTCATTGCCTGCAGCAATAAAAAGCGGGGTCTGGGGGATTCTAAGTATAATGAGCGCCGCAGCGAATGCGAGGAAGCGCTGGCGGAGCTACAGCAGAAAGTGCGGATTGCCTCTCTGGGGGATTTGGATGAAGAAACTTTTGAAAAATATAAGGATTGTATTAAGAGCGAGGTGCGCCAAAGGCGGGCAAGACATGCGGTTTATGAGAACCGGCGCACCATTCATGCCGTAGAGGCTCTGCAAAAAAATGATATTCCGCTTTTTGGCAGGCTGATGAATGCTTCCCATATATCCTTAAGGGACGATTACGAAGTGACCGGAACCGAGCTGGATACCTTGGTGGAAGAAGCTTGGAAGGTGGAAGGAGTGATTGGCTCCCGCATGACGGGAGCGGGCTTTGGAGGCTGCACGGTGAGCATTGTGGAAGACGGGGCAATCCCCGCCTTTATTGCTCAGGTAGGCAGGGCATATCGGGAAAAAATCGGTTATGCCGCAGATTTTTATACAGTGGAAATCGGGGACGGTCCCAGAATAGCATAATAGTGTAAGGGGAAGGGATTATGATTCAGGCGGATATTAAGAAGCTGACGGCGTATGGGGTGCGGACCGGGCTGGTGCCAAAAGAGGACATCGTTTATACCGTGAACCGGCTTTTGGAGCTTTTTTTGCAGGATGCGTGGGAAGAAAACGGATTGGAGCAGGCAGTAAAAAAAGAGGCGGAAAATGCCAATCCCGACAGCTTGGAGGATATTCTGAAAAGAATGCTGGATTATGCCTGTGAGAAGGGATTGATAGAAGAAAACAGTATCATCTACAGAGAGTTGTTTGACACGAAAATCATGGGGCTTTTGATGCCCAGACCCAGTGAAGTGATTCGCCATTTCCGCAAATTGTATGAGACCTTTTCTCCCAAGGAGGCAACGGATTATTATTACTGGTTGAGCCGCAGTTCGGACTATATCAGGGAGTATCGTATCCGCAGGGATGAAAAGTGGATAGCTGCCACAGAGTATGGCGATTTGGATATTACGATTAATCTGTCCAAGCCGGAAAAGGATCCCAAAGCGATTGCCGCCGCAAGAAATGCCGGGCAGTCGGGATACCCCAAATGTCTGCTCTGCCGGGAAAACGAAGGTTATGCGGGGCGGGTGGATCATCCTGCCAGACAGAACCACAGGGTAATTCCCGTGACATTAAACGGAAGCGAATGGGGATTTCAGTATTCTCCCTATGTGTATTATAACGAACATTGCATTCTGTTCAATTTCCGGCATGTTCCCATGAAGATAGATCGTGCCACCTTTTGCAGGCTTTGCGATTTTGTGGAACAATTTCCCCATTATTTTGTAGGATCCAATGCGGATTTGCCCATTGTGGGAGGTTCTATTTTAAGTCATGATCATTTTCAGGGAGGATGTTATGAATTTGCCATGGCAAAGGCTCCCGCGGAGCATTTTTTTTCTGTGCGGGGATTTGAGAATGTGGAGGCGGGCATTGTGAAATGGCCTATGTCTGTTATCCGTCTGCGCAGTGAAGATAAGGAAGCTGCGATAGATTTTGCGAATCTGATTTTAAGCCACTGGCGGGAATACACGGATGAAAAGGCTTTTATTTATGCGGAAACGGAGGGGGAACCCCATAATACCGTTACGCCCATTGCCAGAAAGCGGGACGCCGCTTTTGAATTGGATCTGGTGCTGCGCAATAATATCACTACCGCGGAACATCCCATGGGAGTGTATCATCCGCATGAAAGGCTGCATCATATCAAAAAGGAAAATATCGGACTGATAGAGGTTATGGGGCTTGCCGTGCTGCCTGCCCGGCTGAAGGGGGAGATTGCCCGGCTGAAAGAGGCGGTTTTGCGGGGCGGTGATTTGCGTGCCGAAGAGGACCTTGCCAAACATGCTGACTGGGTGGAGGAATTTATGCCCAAGTATGATAAAATAGACGCTTCCAATATCGACAAGATATTTCGGGATGAAATCGGGCTGGTTTTTATGGAAGTTTTGGAGGACGCCGGTGTGTACAAGAGAACCGAAGAAGGGAAGCAGGGATTCCTTCGGTTTTTGGAAAGTCTGAACGGCAGATAACGGCGCAATGTAGAGCGTCGCTGTGCCGGAGTAAAGGAGCAGGCGCAGGAGATGAACCAAGGGCACGGAATTTCACGCAGATGCATATGATAGGGTAACGGAAACCGGAGAAAATCAACTATGGATTTTTGCAAAACTATCATACACATCGTGCAGCAGGGAGATACCTTTTACCGATTGGCACAGCGTTATCAGACCACGGTGCCGGACATCATACTGCGCAATCCGGGAGTGAATCCCTATAATTTACAGATAGGAACCAGACTTCGCATCTGTTCGGGGCTGGAAGAATCCATGCAGAAGGATGAAATCGATTTAAACAGGGACATGAGGAAGGCGTGGACGCAGCACGGATTCTGGGGTACTTTGTATCTGGTAAGTCTGTATCATGCTCTGCCCAATCAGGATGAGGTGCAGAAACGCCTGTTGCAGACCGCAGGGGATATTGCGGAAGTCTTTGGGAAATTTTATTCCAAGACCATGGAAAACCAACTGAAGATTTTACTTACGGAACATATAGAGATTGCGGGAGAGTTGATGAAAGCCATCAAGGAAGGGAATGAGCAGGAGGCTGCCCGGCTCGAACAGGAGTGGCGGCAGAATGCGGATAAAATTGCGGGAATGTTTGCCAGTGCAAATCCCAACTATGATTATGAGGAATTGCAGAGAATGCTGCAGATGCATTTGGATTTGATGAAGCAGCAGATGACGACGGACCTTGACGGCAATCATGAAGAATTTGTCAAAGCGACGGATGAAAATGCCGAGCAGTTGATGAAGATAGCGGATATGCTGACAGAGGGAATCATGAAGCAGTTTTACCGGTCTTAGGAGAAAATTGTGTAGATTGTGTATCTCAAAGCAGACGCACAATCTACACAGTCCGGTTTACGCAAAGAAATACATCAGGGAGGCGGAAATGACAGATACATATGTCTGCGTTGATTTGGAGACTACGGGTTTGAATCCCAAAAAGGACAAAATTATAGAAATCGGCGCAGTGAAGGTGGTGCGGGGCAAAAAGGAGGAAATCTATTCTTCTTTTGTAAACCCCGGCAGAAGGTTGGAAGAACGCATTGTGGAGCTGACGGGAATCCGGGATGCGGATTTGGCAGAGGCGCCGGATATCGGCGGAGTGTTGCCGAAGGTAATTGATTTTTTGGGAGATTTTCCCTTGCTGGGACACAGCATTCTTTTTGATTATTCATTTTTAAAAAAGGCGGCGGTAGACCGAAAGCTGGATTTTGAAAAGAAAGGAATCGACACACTTAAGATTGCCCGAAAATATCTGGCTTCTTTAGAGCATAGGAGTCTGGATTATTTGTGTGAATATTATGGGATTCCCCATCAGGCACATAGGGCGCTGGAAGATGCGGAGGCTACCTGTACGCTGTACGGTAAGCTGGCAGAGCAGTTTTATAAGGAAGAAGAAAGTCTGTTTTGTCCGGCGCCGTTGATTTTTTCGGTCAAGAGGGATACTCCTGCCACGGCAAGGCAAAAAGAAGCATTATACCGTCTGATAAAGCAGCATAAAATAATCTTGGACAGGGATGTGGAAAAGCTTACCCGCAGCGAGGCGAGCCGTCTTACGGATAAGATTTTTTCAGAGTACGGACGATGATATTCCCGTTGAGGGAGCGTAGGTCTTCCGCGGTTTTTATCAGCGTGGAAATGCGGGAATCCTCCCCCCGGGCATGATAATATTCAGCCAATTTATAATAGCAGGCGCTGACATCCGTGTGGGTTTCTAAGGCAAATTCCATAATGGACACGGCTTCTTTCCTGTAATCGGCGTTCCAGAGCACATCCGCCCATTTCTGAAGGGTGCTTGCCAATAAAGTATAATTTTGGTCATATTCCGATAGGGCGGAAATATTGGCAGCGCCGTATTCCAGCTTCAAATCCGTGTTGGTATAACCGGTCAGGTTTACGATTTTAAGGGTGGACAGGTTTTCTAAAATAGCAAGGCAGTCACAGACAGTCGGGTCATCCGTCATAAGGTGTGTGGGAAGCTTCTCTAAAGGAATTTGAATATAGTCTAAATGGTCAAGGGACTTTCGTCTGACGGTATTAGCCTGCTGCTCCCGTTTCCAAAAAGCTTTTTCTTCCGATTCCTGACGGTTGCGCAGCAGATGGATTCTGCGGGAGAGGACAATGATAAAAATAAAAAAGCTTGCCAAAAAGGGAAATTTCATATATAATATCCTTTCAAGGTAAATATATTTTATATGCCGTTTTCGGGTGCGCCGCGTTGCGGTGTGCCGTAGGGCGGATAGGAGGCGCTATGTTTAACTTGCACAACAAAAAAGCAAAACAACGCATATCTGCGGCAATCATTATTTTTCTGGTGATTGCTATGATAGTACCTACTTTAGCATATATTTTCTAGTAATTCAATATACAAAAGTAAATGGTGTAAGGATTAAAGTTTAAGTGAGGAAGTAAAGTTATGAAAAAAGGGATGCGGAATTTTTGCTATAGTATGTTATTGTCCGGTATGCTGCTGTCTTTCGGATTGACGGCGCAGGCAGAGGAAGCGGCTGTCATAAAAACCGGCGTTTATGCGGAAGAGATTGACTTGTCCGGCAAAACGGGCATGGAGGCGGAGTCCGCTATTGCGGCATATGTGGAAAGTCTTAAAGATGTGGACATCACCTTGGTTGCCGCCAACAATAAGGAAGTTACGGTTAAGGCGGGAGATTTTCAGATTAGCTGGGGGAATCCGGAGTTAGTAACGGAAGCTTTAAATCTGGGAACGAAGGGGAATGTCATTGAAAGATACAAAGCCATCAAGGAAATAGAGCAGGAAGGAAAGGTTCTGGACATTGAGCTGGCGTTTGATATGCAGGCAATCAACGATGTGCTGATAGAAAAGTGTTCCAAATATGACCAGAAGCCTATGAATTATTCCCTCAAGAAAGAGAATGATACCTTTGAGGTAGTGCGGGGTCAGGTTGGTTATACCATGGATGTGGAGACCTCCATTGACGAGGTATATAACTATTTGACGGAAGAATGGGACGGAAAGCCCTGTCGGATTACCCTCAATATAGTGACGGCGCAGCCCAAGGGAAGCGCGGAAGAATTGGCGCAGGTAAAGGATGTATTGGGCAGTTATACTACTTCTTATAAGTCCTCCACCGGCGGCAGGGCAGCCAATGTAGAGAATGCCGGAGAGAAGATGAACGGAATTACCGTATATCCCGGAGAGGAATTTTGTTCCCAGCCCCTCATGGCTCCTTTTACGGAAGCAAACGGGTATTACGCGGCAAGCTCTTATATTAACGGTAAAGTGGTGGACAGTATAGGCGGAGGCATCTGTCAGGTATCAACTACGCTGTATAATGCGGTATTGCTGGCGGAGCTGGAAGTCACGATGCGCTACAGTCATTCCATGACCGTGTCCTATGTGGATCCATCTGCTGACGCGGCGATTGCCAGCAGCGCGGGAAAGGATTTCAAATTTGTGAATAATACGGAAGCGCCCATTTACATAGAGTGTTATACCAAGAACAAAGAAATTACTTTTAATATTTACGGTAAGGAAACCAGAGATCCGGGGCGTTCCGTACGCTATGAAAGCGAGATTCTGGAAACTACGATGCCTCAGGCGGATGAAATTATTGCAGACCCCGCCCAGCCCCTTGGCTATATTGCCAAAGAGGGGGCGCATATCGGTTATAAGGCAAGACTGTGGAAGATTGTGACAGAGAATGGCGTAGAGGTCAGCAGGACACAGGTGAACCGCAGCACTTACAAAATGTCGCCCAGAAGCGCAGTGGTTGGCGTTGCCACAGCGGATTCCCATGCTTATGAAGAAATTATGGCGGCTATAGGAACCGCTAACATTGAGCATGTAGAGGGTGTGATCGCACGCCTGACTACGCCGATAGTGCAGGAGATGGATGAAGAGTAAAAAGACCTGAATTTGGGGGCTTTATGAATATTGGCAAAATATCAGAAAGTGTGTTAAAACATTCCATATTACATCAGATTCATACAAAAAATGATGAAGTTTTAGAGGGCGCAGGCATAGGGGAGGACTGTGCCCTTTTTGCGTTTTCTAAAGAAGAAGCGGTGGCAGTGAGTGTCAGGGAGGCAGCAGTCGCGACAAAGGCGGCTCTGGATTTTGCGGACACGGAAAAGGTCAGCATGGCACATTTGATTCAAAAATGTGCCAACAACCTTGCAGCCCGTGGAGCAAAACCCATAGCTGCCATGATAGTTCTGCTTTTGCCGCAGACGGCGGAGCCGGAGGATGTGAAAAAACTGATGGAGGAAGCGGAGGAGACCTGTGCCGGATTGTCCATGCAGATTGCGGGCGGGCAGACCAGAGTGTCAAAGGCGGTGACGGCGCCTTTGGCTATGGTAAGCGGCTACGGTACGGTATCCGGACAGAATTATGCCGCCTTGAAAGCGGTAAAGCCGGGGCAGGCAATCGTCCTCAGCAAATGGGCGGGGCTGGAAGGCACGGCAATCTTAGCCCGAAAATACAAGGATAGGCTGGGGGCGAGATATCCCGCTTATCTGGCGGAAGAGGCGAAAGGTTTTGACAAATATCTCTCCGTTATACCGGAGGCCGCTACCGCCATGAAGTCCGGCGTGTGCGCCATGCATGATGCTTCGGAAGGAGGTATTTTTGCTTCTCTCTGGGAGCTGGCGGAAGGTGCAGGCATCGGACTTGACATAGATTTACGAAAGATTCCCCTGCGGCAGGAGACTGTGGAAATATGTGAGTGCTGCGGCGTAAATCCTTATGAGCTTTTGTCGGGCGGCTGCCTGATTATGGTTACGGAAAATGGGGAAAGGCTCATAGAGGCTTTGGAAGCGGAAGGGATTCCGGCCGCAATGGTGGGAAGAACCACGGACAGTAACGACCGTATTTTACATAACGGCGAGGAAGTGCGCTATATGAACCGCCCTCAAACGGACGCTCTTTATAAAGAGCCGGTTGAGAGTGGCACATGACACAATTTTGAAAGATGGAAAGCAGTATAGAAATGGAGGAAAATATGAGAGAAGAATTATTGGCGATTATCGAAAAGAACAGCCGTATTGATTTGAAGGAGCTGGCAGTGCTGCTTGGCGTACAGGAAATTGATGTGGTCAACGAAATGGCAGCTTTGGAAGCGGAAGGTATTATCTGCGGATATCATACCCTGATTAACTGGGAGAAAACTTCCATTGAAAAAGTCTCCGCATTGATTGAAGTGCGGGTGACTCCCCAAAGGGGACAGGGCTTTGACAGCATTGCGGAGCGCATTTACAAATATCCCGAGGTGCGCAGCGTTTATCTGATGTCCGGCGCTTATGATTTATTGGTGATTCTGGAAGGAAAGACCTTGCGGGAGGTTTCCACATTTGTGTCCGATAAGCTGTCCACATTGGATACCGTGTTGAGCACGGCAACGCACTTTATTCTGAAAAAGTACAAAGACCACGGTACTTTTCTGAATTTAAAAATAAATGACGAAAGGGAGATGATTACCCCATGAGAAATCCCTTGGCAGATAAAATTGTTGACATAAAACCATCGGGCATCCGTAAATTTTTTGATATCGTAAGCGAGAGAAAAAATGCTATCTCTCTGGGCGTGGGAGAGCCGGATTTTGATACACCGTGGCATATCCGGGACGAAGGCATTTATTCTTTGGAAAAGGGCAGAACCTTTTACACCTCCAACGCAGGACTGAAGGAGCTGCGGCAGGAGATTTGCGCCTATTTGAAGAGAAAGCAGGGACTTACCTATGATGCTATGCATGAGACCATCGTGACCGTAGGAGGTTCCGAAGCCATTGATATAGGACTGCGCGCCATGGTGAATCCCGGCGATGAAGTGCTGATTCCCCAGCCCAGCTATGTCTCCTATGAGCCATGTACCATCTTGGCGGGAGCGGTGCCGGTGATTATTAATTTGAAAGCCGAAAATGAATTCCGGCTGACGGCACAGGAATTGGAGGAAGCCATTACCGACAAGACAAAAATATTGATACTGCCTTTTCCCAATAATCCTACGGGAGCTATTATGGAACGGAAGGATTTGGAGGCGATTGCAGAGGTTATTATAAAACATGACATATTTGTCATATCGGATGAAATTTATTCGGAGCTGACTTATAAGGAAAAGCATGTCTCCATTGCCTGTATTCCCGGTATGCAGGAGAGAACTGTTTTAATCAACGGATTTTCCAAAGCCTATGCCATGACAGGCTGGAGATTGGGCTATGCCTGCGGTCCTAAACAGATTTTGGAGCAGATGATTAAGATTCACCAGTTTGCAATTATGTGCGCTCCTACCACCAGCCAATATGCAGCGGTAGAAGCTTTAAAAAACGGTGATGCGGATATTGACATAATGCGCACGGCATATAATCAGCGCAGAAGATTTTTGCTGAACGCTTTTCGGGAAATGAATCTGGACTGCTTTGAGCCTTACGGGGCATTCTATGTATTTCCCTGTATTAAGGAGTTTGGCATGACCAGTGATGAGTTTGCCAACCGTTTTTTGGAGGAAGAAAATGTAGCGGCGGTGCCGGGAACCGCATTTGGAGACTGCGGAGAAGGATATCTGCGGATTTCCTATGCCTATTCCTTAGAACAGCTCAAAGAAGCCATGAGCAGACTGGCGCATTTTGTGGATAAACTGCGTTCTTCATGCTGAACAGAGGAAGATTATGAACCATAAATGCGGAGAGTTTGGGGGAGAAGTCGTTCCATTGTTTCTGAACATTTTGGTTTCACCCATATGTGAACGATTCAACACAACTCCAACTGTCTATATAAAAATGAGGTGTCGCAAAATTACTTATCCGGCAATTCTGCGGCACCCCTTTGATTATTGTAAAGCATCTTCTAATATCTTAATAATTATTAATTCCATATTTTCAAATACATTTATAACTTTTCCTCCCGGTTTATCCAGTTCACAAAATTTATTGGTATCCAAATCATAAACATACCAGCTTATACTGCTGTCTCCAATAAATAAATATTTTTTTGCCACTCATTCTCATGCCATACTTCATTATTATCAATAAAGCCATTAATTGCCTGCTTTGGTTCCTTATCCAATAAATATTTGTCAATTCCATAAATAATAAATCCATTAAATTCTAAACCGTTTACTATCTTTAAAAATTTAACATATTGCTCTAAAAACTTATCATTATTCTCATCACTTATATTCTGCAAAAAAACTTGAATCTCTTTCTCGGTAGCTCCATCATTGATCTCTTCTCCAAAAAGAGCATTCATTTCTTTTACTGCCTGCAATTTTTGATTCAACATATCATTTCCCCCCTAGTGATTTTGGGGAGATATTTTTGCGCTGCCCTCTTTGATTATCGAAAAGCATCTTCTAATATCTTAATATATATTAAATAATATTTTTCATTATTTCTTTTTTATCAACTGAATTACCCATTGCCAATTTAAAATACTGAAATACCTGTTTCATAATTATGTTAACTTCTTCTTGAGATATAAACCTGGTTTCCAATGCGCTTTCAATAAGACCAATTATACTTTCTTCTTCTATCCCGTCTAACATCTGTGGCAAATATTTAGCATTTTCCTTCATATATGCTGCCCATGATGTATATGCAACTGTATCCACTAACAGCGACCACACTCTTGCAATATTCAAATGATTTTCCTTTTCTGAAAATTCAGATATCCCTGTACATTCTGCATTATCAATTATTTCGTATAAATCATCTCCCCCAATTTCTCTATCTTCAACCCACACCCAACACTTATCTAATGCCTCTCTTCCTTTTGCATATCTATTATCATTCTCATCTATAACCTTGAAAACCTTTTCAGAAATAACAATTCCTAAAACCACCTTCATATTACCCTTAAATTCATTCAATTCCATGCATATTCCTTTCCGACTTTTTATAATTTTTCCATTTCTTTCCGTTTGTGAAGTAACAATTATATTTAAATGGGGCTATATAACACACCCCTCTTGGATTTGACTGATAAATATACAAATTACCAACTATATCCTCCGGCTTAGCACCTAATTCCTTGACAGCTTCATCAAATTCATTAAGTACACCTTCCGCTGCATGACAGGCAAATTGTGCCAACAGTTCCCACTCATTTTACCTCTGCCATTATATTCCTTTACATTAAAATTGTAAACCCCATATCTCCTCTGCTTTGTCAGCTCCTCAAAGTGTAAACATAATTTTGAAATTAGTATAAAGAGAAGATGGAGATTGTTGACAAGCGGAAAAGTGCATGATAATATATGGCTAATTTGTGAGTTGACTAACAAGACACATTATCATTACTGATAAAAAAGAATGTTTTTATTAGAGATAATTTATTTAGGGGGCGTACATGGACACAAGGAAAGCAGCAATTCTTTTAGTGGGTTTCCTGTGCCTTTTCCTTTCGGGGTGCAGGATGGATGAGGAGCCGGGAGAAAATTCTTCCGAAGCAGAATATCAAGCAAAGATGCCTGCGGAAGGTGTTTCTGCGGCAGAACTACCCGTGTTTTTGGCAGATTCCAAAGAAGCAACGGAAACTTCCGGAGCGAACCTCCCGGGGGGCTTTGCCATCAGTAACTATTATTGCACAAACCGCAAAACACCGACGAATCAGTATATTATCGATGAAAACCAAGTGCTCTGGGGTTATGGATACAATGATTTCGGGCAGCTCGGAAACGGGAAGACAGATGCGAATGGAACTGTTTATACGGAGCCTGTAAAGATGGCGGAGAATGTAGTATCGGTGGATGCTTCCGGCAACGGCTTCTTTACCATTTACCTGACGGAAGACGGAAAGCTCTATGGTGTGGGTTCCAACAGATCCGGGCTTTTGGGACAGCCCTATGAGACATGCTACTTTGATGATAATTACCATAAGGTTACAAAACCCGTGCTGCTGATGCAGGATGTGGCTTATGCAAGTGCGGGAATGGAGTCGATTTTAGCACTGAAGCAGGACGGAACCGTATGGTGGTGGGGAGAGTACCGCACCACTTATTCCACCAAGGCATATGAATACGCTTCGGAGTATTACTGGCAGAGCGAGGAGGATGAGAAGAACCCTGTTAAAATGTTATATAATGCCCCCAAGATGATTCTGGAAGACTGCGTTTATGCAGTAACGGGAGACTGGCATGGGGCAGCCATCACATCGAACGGAGAGTTATATACCTGGGGATTGAATATCTATGGGGACTGCGGAGTCGAAATGGGAGAGGATGATTATGTGCGCAGTCCCACCAAGGTATTGGACGGAGTCAGGATGGTATGGACGGAAAGGATAGACGCCAGAGGGACGGGGCAGGGAATTTATGATACAAGTACACTGACGGCAAAGTATGATTTTAATGTGTTTGCGCAGTTAAAGGATGGCACAATGCTGGCGGCCGGAAGGGACTTGGGAAGCTTGGAAAAGACCATTGCATTTACGGGGGACATGGAGACTCTCGGCACGGCGACTTATTCCGACATATTTGTGCCGATTGCGGTGTACTCGGAGGAAGATTTTAGAGGAAGGGTAGGTTAGCATGAACATTGTACTGCATCAGCCGGAGATACCGGCAAACACCGGAAATATCGGGCGTACCTGTGTGGCGACAGGGACGGGGCTGCATCTGATAGAGCCCTTAGGATTTCGCTTAAACGAAAAGGAAATCAAGCGCGCGGGCATGGACTATTGGGAGCAATTGGATGTGACCCGGTATGTGAATTTTCAGGAATTTCAAGAACAGCATCCGGGGGCGAAAATCTGGATGGCAACCACCAAGGCAAAGCGCTCCTATACGGAGGTTTCTTTTGGCATAGATGATTTTATCATGTTCGGCAAAGAAAGCGCCGGTATTCCGGAGGAAATTTTGGTGGAGCATGAGGAGTCCTGCATTCGGATTCCCATGCTGCCTTCCATCCGTTCCCTGAATCTGTCCAATTCGGTGGCAATCGTTCTTTATGAGGCATTGCGCCAAAACGGATTTGACGGAATGCAGAGGAAGGGAGAGCTTCACAGGCTGCATTGGAATCCGCAGGCAGCTTTTATCGCGCCGGGGGCGGTGGTGCTGGGTGATGTGGAGATGAAAGAAGATGTGAGCATCTGGTATCATGCAACGGTCCGGGGAGACAGGGAACCTGTTTTCATCGGAAGGGGCAGCAATATTCAGGATAATTGTGTGGCACATACGGGAGCGGGATATCCTTTAACCATAGGGGAAAATGTCACCGTCGGACACAGCGCAGTTATTCATGGCTGTACCATTGGAGATAATTCCCTGATTGGTATGGGGGCAATCCTGATGAACGGCAGCGTAATAGGAAAAAACTGCATTGTGGGAGCAGGCGCGCTGGTAACGGAAGGAATGACGATTCCCGACAATTCCGTGGCAGTGGGAAGTCCCGCGAGAGTGGTGCGCCGTACCACGGAAGAGGACATTGCCGCTAATTTAAAAAATGCGGCATCTTATGTGGAGGAGGCAAAACTTTCCGTGCGTTGAATAATCCCTTGATATTCGGGGTATTCCCGCAAAAATGTTTCAATGATTCCCGGCTCTCCCCAATAATGCATGGGATAGACCTTTTTCACGGGAATTTTTTGCAAGAAATACAGCATCCCTCTGGCATAATTTTCTTTCAGGAGAGGGTCTAAGGGCAGAAATGCCGCATCGATGGCATCGGCGGTATCTATAGAAGCCTCGGAAGCCTGCTTAAGGGAGGCGGCCAGAAGATCAATCTCATGACGGTAACTGCCGGTCATCTGTTTATTATATTGCAGGCTCTGTTCGCTCCTGACCCAATCGTTTAAATCTCCCCCGTGATAGAGTATGCCGTCGGGACATTGTAAGGCAAAGGCAACTCCGATATCCGTGGATTGCAAGGTTTCCAGACGGGTGCCGCAGGGCAGCTCATATCGGTTGTGAAAGGTCACGGTGACAACACTTATATTTGCGGGGGGCGTCATTTTAGAGTTCCCCTTTTTTGCGGCAATTTTTTTGGAGAGTTCCTTAGGGAAAATTGCTGTCACCTGTGTCATTTTTTCTTCCGCAAGCATTTCAAAGATTTTAGGGTTGTAATGGTCGGGATGACTGTGGCTGACAAAGACCAGAATAGGCTTGCCGGGATTTAACGGCGGCAGAGCGCCCCTGTAATAGTCAAATAAATAATAGCAGCGGCTGCATTCTACTAAGAACCCGCTGTGAAAAAGGTAGGTAATTTTAAAACCGTTGTCGCCCATGCTTTTCTCACCCTAACTCTCATGATTCCGTTTTTGGGAATCGCTATCTTCATTCTTATACCCCTGCATACAACGGGAACTGCTTCGCAAACCCTGTTGTCACATATCGCAGGCCTCTGCCTGTGATACTGTTGCCAATGAAGTTCTCACACCATGATATCACGATATGAGATCGGATGCAATAACGGTAGAAAGCATTACATATGCGAAATTTTACGAAAACTAAAATGCTACATTTTCATGCAGACAAAAGGAGAAATCCTATAGTGGGATAAAATATCATAACTGCGGCGGATATAATAGTTGACAAGGGGGGTATGATACGAGTAACATGATAATAATAAGAGAGGAATTCTGTGAAAGATAAAATTCCTCTGAATCCGTGCGAAAGGAATCGTGCTTATACTATGATAATTAATACAGCAGTGATTGCTGAAGGGGATTTGTGGGGAACGATTGTAGCACATCAGGGGAAAACATTTGTGACCAAGAAGGGACTGCCTTTTACTTATAGTATAAAAGGCGGGGAGCTTTTCACGGACAGAAGGGAGCGTTCCATAACAAAAAGCACCTTCGACAAAGCCTATGAAAAGCTGAAACAGGACTGCACAGGGGATAATCCTCCTCACAAAATAGCCGGTCCCAAAAGCCTGAATATGTATGGCGCGCCCTATATCTGGGCAGTCTTTATGGGCATTGGACTGATTGAGGAGGAGAACAAGCAGGAAGAGCTAAAATTTGAAGAGTAGCGTGAAGAGTAGGAAGACTCCGAAAAAAGCTGAACCGCTGTGGTTTTTACAGGGCGTTCAGCTTTTTAATATCTATAAACAATATAAAAATATCGAAAAACGATAAAAATATATTGACAAACATTTTGTCAGGTGTTATATTGGCAATATCAGGAAACCATATGTCGGTTATGACGGCATAGAAACGGAGTAAATTATGAGTGAGAAAAAAGAGAGAGCCATAGGGAAGCAGGCAATTACCAGAGGAACGAAATATTTGCTGGATTTTATGTTTTATGCGGGAATTGTGGTGACACTCAGCCTGCCTTGGAGCATAAAGTGGATAGGAAATTATTTTGCGGATGTGAAGGAGCATTACGAAGAACTGGTCATTATTTATTTTGTGTTGGGAGTGGCTGCGGTAGTGCTGGTGCGGGAACTTAGAAGGATTTTTCAGACGGTGCTGGATGAAAATTGTTTTGTGATGGAAAATGTAGTCAGCCTCCGGAAAATGGGAAATTGGAGTTTCTTTATTGTAGGCGTAAGCGTAGTGCGGAGCATTGTTTATATGGCGACCGCTACCACAATCGTAATTTTGGTGGTGATTTTGGTTTTTGCCATTGCCGGACTATTCAGCAAAGTATTGGCAATGGTTTTTGAGGAAGCGGTCCGTTATAAAGAAGAAAACGACTTAACGATATAAAAAGAGAGGATAATATAAATGCCGATAGTAGTAAATCTTGATGTCATGATGGCAAAGCGGAAAAAGGGATTGACGGAGCTGGCGGGGGAAGTGGACATTACGCTGGCAAATCTGTCCATCTTAAAAAACAATAAGGCAAAGGCAGTGAGATTTTCCACCTTGGAGGCAGTCTGCAAGGCGTTAAACTGTCAGCCCGGCGATATTTTGGAATATGTACCGGATAAAGAGGATGAAAAGAGTGACGCTGCGCGTCCCAAAGTTCCCACTGATTAAAATGCCGTTTATGCGGCGAAAGGAGAGAAAAAATGAATGAAACGGTTAGAAATGAAGTAAATGTAAGCAGCAACAGCACTTGGGATCAGCCTTCGCAGTTACAGGCGGTTCCGAATCCAAGCCCTGTGCCGGTCAAAGTCCAAAGGACAGATACCGAGGCGACAGGGCGCATGAAGCGGAATTTTCCCTTTTTTGGCGGCGTTACTTTAGTATATGCTATATTCTACGCGTTTTGTATGTTCCGCAACGGTTCGGGAGTAACATTTCCTTTTTTTATGGCAGGAAGTCTCTTGTATTTGTGCTTCTCATTGTCAAAACTAGAGATTTCCTTGAAAAAAGGAAGCTGGTTTTACATGATTAGCGTGATGCTGCTTGCGGTGTCCACCTTTTGCACGGACGACGGACGCATTATCTTTTTCAACAAGCTGGGCATTTTTCTGCTGATGATAAGCTTAATGTTACAGCAGTTTTTTGATACTTCCCAATGGAAATTCGGCAAATATATGGGAGCCATTCTGGAACTGATATTTGCCAGCATGGGCGAGTTGGGCAGACCTTTTTCGGATGCATCGGTTTATATGGCGCAGAAAGAGAAAAGGAAGGACAGCAAATTTTGGTATATGGTGCTGGGTGTCATAATTGCGCTTCCGCTGCTGTTGGTTGTATGGCTTTTATTGAACAGCGCGGATGCGGTATTCAGGGATATGAGCAGCAGGCTTTTCGGACATATCAATCTGCAAACTATTTTTAGCATTGCATTCCGCATCTGTTTTTTGTATCTTGCTACCTATCTGCTGACGGCATATTTGTGTAAGCATGAAATAAAAGAAGAGGTAAAGGACAAAAGGAACGGGGAGCCGGTTCTGGCAATTACCGTTACGGGAATGCTGTCCGCATTGTATCTGGTGTTTAGCGTGATTCAGATTGCAGGATTATTTTTGGGGAAGATGCAGCTTCCGGAAGGATATACTTACGCTTCCTATGCAAGAGAAGGGTTCTTCCAATTGCTTGCAGTGAGTATTTTAAATTTAATTATTGTGTTGCTGGCAATGAGCTTTTTTAAAGAGAGCAGACTGTTAAAAGCGGTACTGACAGTTATGTCATTTTGTACCTTTATTATGATTGCATCCAGTGCTCTCCGCATGATAATTTATATCAGATATTATTATATGACCTTTTTGAGAATTCTGGTATTATGGGGTCTGGGACTTTTATTTTTCCTATTTCTGGGTGTGGTGGCAAATATTTTTGCGGAGAAATTTCCGCTGTTCCGTTATAGTATGGTAGTGGTGACGGTGTTGTATCTGGCGCTGTCTTTCAGCCATCCCGATTACATTATCGCCAAAATTAATGTGGCAAATGCTCCCAAAGGGGAAAGCACAAAAATCACAAGGACGGAGGATGATTTTTTCCAAAGCAGCACACTTTACCATGATTATACTTACCTCAGCAGATTAAATGCGGATGCCGCGCCGGTGCTGATTCCTTATTTGGAGGAGCTGGGATATGATATGACGCTCCTTGAGCGGGAAGATATCTCAAATGATATCATTATCCGTATGGACAGAGAAAGAGAAGGCAGTCGCGCTTCCTTAAAGAGAAGCGAACAGTCCGATTTTGGATATTATTATTTACAGCAACTGCAGAAAATGCAGAAGAGTTTCTCTTGGCGGACCTTTAATGTTTCCCGCTATGTGGCGTTAAAACAGCTAGAAAATAACTAGACGGCAGGCTCCCTGAGCTATTCCAACACATCAAATGCCTGCCCCATAGCCCAGGGGCTTCCGATATCGCAGCGTCCGTGATGGTATTGGCGGTCAACGATTTCGCCATCACCCTCTACCACATTGAGTTTCATCCGGCTTCCGCCGGCTTCGCTGTATCGGTCGAGGAGGGAAATGATTGCTTCTAAGTCCTGCTCATTGATATTTTTTGGGGTAGATTTTTCATTCATAGGAATCCTCATTTCTGTGTTTGCATCGCGGAACGGTTATTTGTATGGCGCCATTAGTGATAGAATATTTTTACAGCTCCAATTCGGTAAAAAATCCTTCGTTGTCCATTTCATTTTCTAACTGACATTCCAGCAGATAGCTACGGATTTCCGGCTCCGTTTCGGGCAATTTGGCAAGAAATTGTTCCGCATAGATAGAAGTTAAGCCGCCGCTTGCATGCCAGATTTTGTAATAACGGATATCCCTGCCAAATTCCGGGGACTGCAAAAAAAGCTCTGCAACAAAAGAAGAATTTTCTTTTAAATATGCATGGAAAAAATGCCACATATCTTTCTCTAAATGTTCCGGGTATAGTAGACGCTGAAAAACCAGACGGAGTTTTTCACCCCGTATTTTGCGGATGTAATCCTGTCTTTGGTCATCCACATCCTCCACATGGAACCAGCCGATAAAGGCAGGCACAAATCCGTTATCGTCATTTCTTAAAAGAAAGGCTTTCAGGGATTTGTCATATAAAAAGAGCCATTTCCATTGGTCGCGGCAGTCACCCGCCATTTTCAGGTTAAACAAAATATCATTAGGATATTTCTCCAATAAATCTTTCGGAATAAGATCTGCGCTCTGAAGGCTCTGCAAAGTTTCCTCTGCGAAAAAGCAAAATGCAGATGCCAGAAAATGGGGAATCCCTTCGTAAATTCGGTTTTCCGATATATTATCATACTCCCTGTCACAAAAAAGAATGCGCTGCAGATTTTCACATCCGAGAAATACCTTTTTTCCAAAGGCAATTTTCTTTGCCGGAAGTACAACTTCCCGCAAGTTTTTCATGTGGGCAAAAGCCCAATCACCCACGGCTTCCAAGGTGGAGGGAAGCACAAGGCGTTCCACGCTTTTGCAGCTTAAGAATGCTTTTGCACCGATGGCGGAAAGGAAGCGCCCATCCACCGACTCCGGCAGATGGACTTCCTTTTCCTGTCCTGTGTATTTTTCATAGCAAAAAGTTGATTGAGCGGCTGTCATTTTTTCCTCATGTTATAATCCGAAAATTCATAAATTAATCTCAGCAGACACTAAATAGCCGCCACCAAGTCCTCCACCAATCTTGCGGAGTGCTTTGCGGCTTCTTTTTCAAAGGTGGGATAATCCATTTCTGCGCTGTCATCCGCCTTATCGGAAATAGCGCGGATGATAACGAAAGGAATGCCATTTAAATATGCGCCGTGGGCAATGGAGGCACCCTCCATTTCGGCACAGTCTCCCTGAAAAGTAGAAATCAGCCTTTCTTTCACTTCCTTGCTGGAAATGAACTGGTCGCCGCTGACCACACGCCCCACCAGAGTATGTAAATCGGGATTGACTTTCTCGCAGGAAGCCTTAGCCAAAGCAATCAGATTTTCGTCTGCTTTAAATTCCCGGAAGCCCATCTGGGGAACCTCGCCCAAGGCATATCCGAAAATTGTGACATCCATGTCATGATGAAGAGCGTCCCTGGAAATCAGGATATCACCGATATCCAATTTTGCGTTTAAGGACCCGGCCACTCCGGTATTGATAATGTGGGTTACGGCAAAAACATCCGCCAATATCTGCACGCATAAAGCAGCGTTAATCTTACCGATGCCGCATTTTACAATGACTACCTCTGCGCCGTTTAAGGTTCCCTCAAAAAATTCCATATTTGCTTTTTTTGTAATGTTTGCAACGGTCATTTTTTCCTTTAACTCTTCCACTTCCAAATCCATTGCGCCAATAATTCCTACTTTTTTCATGTGTCAATTTCCTTTCTTTTTCTAAAATAATACCTCTCGGCTTTCATATCTGAAAAATTCTCTTTTTTAACCATATCCGCCACTATGTCACAATAGGTCTGCAGTTCGCAGCTTTGCTTCTATGTCCGTCACTGCGGATAAATCAACCTGTCCTCGCCGATTCCATACAGTACCTGATTTAAGTAACGGTCAGCCAGATAATTTGCCATGCCCAGATTCATGTCCAGATAGTTGCCGCAGTCCTTGGGGGAAGCGCCGGGCACCTCATCCTTGTAATCGCGGATAAACTCAAACATTTCTATCATCAAAGGAATGATGTCCTTAGATGCATAGTCCCCTGCCAAAAGCAGATAAAATCCCGTGCGGCAGCCCATGGGACCGAAGTAAATGATTTTTTCCTTGTATGCGGCATGGTTGCGCAGAAAAGTAGCGGCGAGATGCTCGATGGTATGCACCTCCGCCGTGTTCATGACAGGCTCCTCGTTGGGGCTGGTCATGCGTAGGTCAAAGGTGGTAATGACTTCCACCCCCACTGTATCTTTTCTGGACACATAGACACCGGGCTGCAATTTAATGTGGTCTATGGTGAAGCTTGCAATTTTTTCCATGTGAAATTCCTCCTTCTTTCTTGTTCATGAAAATAGATTTCCGCAAAGCGTGCATTCTATTGTTTGAGAGTTTCTTATTTTGCCGTTTCTTTGCTTTTATAATATTCATGTATCGGGCTACGATACTCCGGTTTTTCAAAGCTCGCAGATGATATGATAATTACCTTTGTAATGGTGGTTTGCGACGATTCTTTATAGGATTAGTTTAAACGATATTGTTTCAGAAAGCAATAAAAAGTATAGGAAATGATAGGTGATTGTGGAATTTTTGTTGTCGCATCTTGTAAAACGCTGCCATTATGCTAGAATATATATAGGTGTTACCAAAACGGGTAGCGGTTCGCCTTTTGCCAAAATGAGTACATTTTGAGAGCTTCCAGTATCAAAGGAGGGGATACATATATGGAAAATAAAGTGAAAGGTAAGCACTATTGATGTTCGGAATGATTTTGGAGCTTGTCGGTATTGTAGTGACGATAATCAGTATCATCGTCACAATAATCAATATCCGGCAGACCGAAAGAAATAAAAAACATCAAAAAAGCAACCGCCCTGACCAAAGTTAGGTTGCTTTTTTGATAAGCACATAACCAAGGCGAACCGTTGCTTTACGGTAACACCTTTTCTATAAAGTATCTTAGCACTTATCAGCACTTCCGTCAACAGGTTTTTCATGCGATATGAAGGCAGAATCCACAAACTTTATTTTAATAAAATATTTGTTGCCGCATCTTGTAAAACGCTGCCATCATGTTAGAATATATACAGGTGTTACCAAAACGGGTAGCGGTTCGCCTTTTGCCAAAATGAGTACATTTTGAGAGCTTCCAGTATCAAAGGAGGGGATACATATATGGAAAATAAAGTGAAAGGTAAGCACTATTGATGTTCGGAATGATTTTGGAGTTTGTCGGTATTGTAGTGACAGTAATCAGTATCATCGTCACAATGATCAGTATCCGACAGACCGAAAGAAATAAGAAACATCAAAAAAGCAACCGCTCCGACCAAAGTTAGGTTGCTTTTTTGAAATTCAACTAACCAAGGCGAACCGTTGCTTTATGGTAACACCTTTTCTATAAAGTATCTTAGCACTTATCAGCATTTCCGTCAACAGGTTTTTCACACACAGAATCCATCTGAATCCCATAACCATACAACTCCTTTTTAGTCATGCCAACGGAATTTCCACAAAGCGTAAACAAATGCTATTGTTTAGTTGAAAAAAATAACGAGATAGTAGTATAATAAAGTCAGCCACAAACATAATGATGAATAAAAGGAGACGGAGTGATATGTTAGAATTTCGCTATGATACCCAGTTATTAATTGAAGGAAAGGATTTGGACGAGGATGTGATTAATGATTATATCACAGAAAATTTCAAAGGTGACTGTCTTCTTGCAGTGGGGGATGATGAATTGATAAAGATTCACTATCATACCAATGAGCCTTGGAAGCTGTTAGAATACTGCGCTACCTTGGGGGAAATTTATGACATCGTAGTGGAGGATATGGATAGGCAGGCAAGAGGACTGCAGGGATAGTTAAGGAAGAATAAGTGATATGAAGTCCGAAAATAATGATTCCGGAAAAGAAAGTATAATTCTAAAGACGGAAGACGGAAAATTGATTGAGTTCGAGGAAACAGATATAATAAAAGTTGAAGCAGCTAAGAAATTTGGCTGAAAACTAGATTGGCTAGGCATGATGCAGAAAGGCAGAGATATTTATATGTCAGAAAATGAAAAAGTGACTATAGGAAAAAAGACCTTCATTCTTTCTATAATCGGCGCGGCGGCAGCTGCTTCCGTGTTAAGCTTTGGCATGTTTGCTTTAGCCGGGAAACTGTCTGGCACAGACAAAGCAGACAATACGCAGGAGCAGCTTTCAAACCAAGGTCAGGTGCAAGGGCAAAACCAAGCTGCGGCACAGATTCCAAGCCAAGATTCAGCCCAAGGTCAGGCATTAAACCAAAGTCAAGGGCAAGCCTCGGCGCAAACGCCAAACCAGTCGCAAAACCCGAGCCAGTCCCAGACTTCGCCCACACCCAATGCAGGAGATGCGGTGAATCCGGCGGCATCGGATTCTTATATCGGGGAGGAAGCTGCAAAGGCGGCGGCGCTTGCCGATGCCGGAGTGCAGGAAAGCGACATATCCTATATAAGCTGCATTATTGATTATGATGATGGAAGAGCAGAGCATTACGATGTAGAATTTATGATAGGCAGTACCGAATATGAATATGAAATCGACCTGTATTCTGGCAGTGTGCTGGCAAAGAGCATAGAGAAGGATTCAGACAACAGGGCAGTTACGAATCAAGTGCATTCTGGCAATTCAGGAAATGCTGCAAACTTAGAAATACCAGAAAGCTCAGGAACGCCAGCGAATCAGACAGCATCGGATTCTTACATTGGTGAGGAATCCGCTTGGAGCATTGTACTCACTCACGCAGGACTCAAAGATAGCGAAATCAGCCAAAAGCAGATTAAGCTTGATTTAGAGGACGGCATCAAGGTTTATGAGATAGAGTTTCACAAGGGCTGGACGGAATATGAGTATGAGATTAATGCCGTGAGTGGAGAGATTATTAAAGCTGAGAAAGATTAGTTTTATATACAGAGGCTACGGAGAGATGTTATTTTCAGGGATTGCATAAAAAACTGCCAAAAGAAATACAAAATAAACTAGTAATCAATGACTGCTTATGATGCGCAATATCGCATACCATGGATTGTGTTTGACAGGGATAAGGTAAAAGATTTTGATTAGATTATCAAATAAGCCCAATCTTTTGGCATAAGAGTGGGCTGGTCAAATCCACGCTTTGAAATATGGATGCATTCTTACTATGGTGCAATGCCTGCTATTATGGAATCTCGGATATGCTGCAGTGAGTTTGAAGAAATTTTTCAAAGGAAAAAAGAACTGTATGCTAAGCGGCATACAGTTCTTTTGATATTTTATTTCGTGTATTAATATGAATACGCCCTTACGGTCTCTGCCCCATACCGCCTTCCAAGGTGAGGGTTTCGCCTGTCATATACTTGAAGTCGGGAGAAGCCAACTGAACGCATACGCGGCCGATTTCCAGCTCTACATCGCCATAGTGTCCTGCAGGAGGCATTTTTACATTTTCCTTAAATGCATCCGGATACTGAATAGAGAAGTTCTCAAGCTGTGCGGTCCATGCCAGCGGACAGATAATATTTACATTTACGCCGTCCTTTGCCCACTCGGTAGCAGCAACACGGGTTAAGCCACGGATGCCCTCCTTGGCAGCAGCATATGCGCACTGTCCGAAGTTACCGAATAATCCGGCGCCGGAAGCGAAGTTGATAACGGTGCCCTTGGTTTCCACCAGATGAGGGTAGCAGGCCTTCATATAATAGAAAGCTGCATAAAGACCGGAATATATTGCCAAATCAAACTGCTCTGTGGTGTGGTCAATTAAGGTCACGCCGGAAGCGGATGCCTGTGCATTGTTGATCAGCACATCAATTCTTCCGAACTTGTCCATGGTCTGGCGCACTACCTCTTCTACCACGGCCTGATTGTCTGCGCCTGCATTCACATCCGCAGCAACCGTCAATACCTGAATGTTGTATAAACGCTCTAATTCCTCTTTTGCATCTTCCAGTTTTTTCACATTTCGTCCGGTAATTACGATATTTGCGCCCTCTTTTGCATAAGCGGTTGCAATACCGTAGCCGATGGAGCCGCAGCGGCCGTCACTCAAAACTGCACGCCCGGCGCCTGTAATAATTGCTGTCTTTCCTGACAGAAAACCCATAGTATATCCCTCCTTAATATGGTGATTAGAATGATTTTCACTCTATAAACAAATGTAGCATAATACAGAATGCTTGTCTAGTGAAACTTTTATTCCGGCGGAGCGCCTAAAGCAGGAAAACCATGCCGGAACAATGATTCGTTGACATCCATGATGGTTTGTTTATGCTGTAGGGCAAATAAAATCAACACATCCCTTTCATCCTTTGCGTACAGTTCCCTGTTGCAGGACAATTTCAGCATTTTTTGTGTTTCCGCATCCGTAAGATGCATTCCAAATGCCAGAGCAATCAGCTTATCACGGGAAGGCGTTCTCTCACCGGAAAATATCTGGTACACATATGCCCTGTCCAGCAGGGATTCCCGCACCACATCCGCTTTACGGATGCCCTTTGAGGATAAAAGTGTGTTCAAATACTCGCAGAAACCGTCCTGTGTCAGATACTTTTGGTTGGTCTGCAGATAGTCCTCAATGTCCGTTGCCTCTTTGATTTCATTTTCTAACTCAATGGTCGTTTTGTTTTCCGCAGCCATAATTTCCATGCTGGTACCTCCGATACTAAGCAGATATTCTCAGAATTTCTTCTCACACTTCCCGGAATGATTTAGATTTTCTTAGGCGGGGTACTTTCCAACCTTAGAAAATCTTCATTCCGTTCACACTTGCATCTCCCATAATTCATGTGCTATAATTTTACCAAATTGTCCATAATATGACAAGAGAAATCTGGGATTACTTAAAGTCGGTGTACGGGCGGCAGAATACAGTTGTCAAGTATTTGCAGGCGGCGGAAGGGTATGGTTGTTATCATGGAGTATGAAGAGATTAAGCTTTTAAAGCAAAGTGACAAAAGCACGGTGTATCTGGTACGCCAAAAGCCGCTCGGGGGGGTAAACCAAGAGGCGGAGCAGCTATTTATAAAGAAAACCCTTAAGGGACGCCATCCCATTTATGAAATTCTGCAAAAGTATCCCCACCCAAATCTGCCTAAATTATACGAAGTGTCTGTTTTGGAAGATTCCACTGTGGTTATGGAAGAGTATATAGAGGGAAAGCTCCCCGATGTATTAGACCTGTCCAAAGAGCAGTTTTTGAATGTGGTAAGAAGTTTGTGCTCTGTATTGGAATTTATACATGGAAAAGGCATTATCCACCGCGATATCAAACCTTCCAACATTATTCTTACAGAGGACGGGCATGTGTACTTGATTGATTTTGATGCCGCCCGGATGCCGAAGGAAGAGGTGGAGAAGGATACCAAGCTTCTGGGCACCAGAGGATTTGCGCCGCCGGAACAGTATGGTTTTGCCCAGACCGATGAGCGCACGGATATCTATGCGCTGGGGGTGACTTTGAATCAGATTATGGGGGAAAAGAACCGGAACCCTCGTTATAAAAAGATTATCCGAAAATGCATGAATCTGGACCCGGATAAGAGATATCAGTCCGTAAAACAGGTGAAAAGAGCATTTTTCCATACGAAAGAAACGGTTCTGTGCGGCGCCGCGGTACTGCTTGTGCTGGCTCTTGCAGGCTATGGCATCATGCGGATGGCGGCTCTGCGGGGGGGCACACCGCCATTCTATAATGCCGGGGCAGAGAATGGCTTAACTGTTTTACCTGTGCCACAGGATGTTCATTGGGACGGCGATACCGGCAACGCAACATGGCAGAATGTGCCGGAATCCGGTGTGGGGGATGAAGTGCAGTTTTATATAAGAGTGTATAGAAGAGATATATCGACTTCCCCGGATGTAGAGGACGATGATTATTTTTTTGAAGATAAAATCAGAATGGGATCTACTTTCAGAGATTTAGAGTATCTGAGCGAAAATATGGCGAAAGAGTTCACAGAGAATGGATTCTATTATTTTTCCGTGGCTGCGGTCGGAGATGGGATTCATTATACAGACAGCGCTTATGCGATGTCGGATGCCTTTGAATATACGGGGGAATCAGCGCCTCCACTGCCTCTGCCCGAAGGGCTTGAGTGGAAGATGTATAATGAGGATAATGATTATACGAGTTATGCCACATGGAGCAATCTGGACGATTATGAAGACAAGGATAGCTTTAATGTGACGGTTTATAATGAAGCCGGCGAATATGTGACAAATAATATCTGGAGCAAAGAACAGGTTGTGGAACGGGGGTATGGCGGAATCGTTATCAGACCATACCTTTTAATACCGGGAGAAAATAAACGATACCGTTTTACTGTGCAGGCATATTCTTCACGGCCTAACGAATACAGCTCCAGCCCTATGCCGGACCCTGTGCCGGAAGAATATTACAGCCCGTGGCTGCTTGTGAAATAAAAATCTGCTGCCAGCAGACCAACTTCCTTAAAACCTGTGATATATATAGTTAGTAACTATTTTTAAGCAGAGGAGGAAGAAAAGCAATATGAAGAAAAAAGCAATATTGGCAGCAGCTATGGCTCTGGCATTGATGGTTTCGCCATTTAGCGGCATGACTGCGGCTGCGGAAGAGAGCAATACACCACAAAAGTATATTTTGAATGCTCCCAGAAAGGCGGAATTTTCAGACAAGATATATTCCTGTTCCTTTAATTGGACATTAGACAGAACTACCGGGGGTCCAATGAGCTGGCATGTAAGGGTTTATAAGGATGGTGAACTGTTTAAGGACTATGATTCTTTTCGAGATGACAGTAATCCTTGGAGATTTGTGTCAAGCAGGAACCCGAATGACCCAAATCCGGCTACTCAGATGTATGTGTCAGATAATGTGAAAGAGGCTCTTATTGGAGGAACTGATGTTTGCCATTGGAATCTTCCGTTTTCTCAGGATTTGGAGGAGTCGGGCACTTATTATTTTGAGGTATGGGCAGAACTTTTTAGAGGCAGCGGCAGCAATACTATAATAGAACTTGAGAGCGATTTCGATGTTTCCGAGGAGATAGAGTATATCCGCCCGGATGAAGAATTAGGCACTACCGTGGGCTATTGGGATGCGGAGCAGCCCTATTTGTTCCATTACACTTCCGTGGAAGGAGCAGCCGGATATCAATTTGTGCTGTACAGATTGGATGAAGAGAACGACCAATGGAACCCCAGTGTAACCTTGGCGAATTCGGCTGATGAATATAATTCCATAGGACATCTCTCTGTATTCAGTAAGATTACGGCGGACAGCGGGACGGATGCCGGCGGTCAGGACAGGACCAGAGATTTTGCAGATACTTTTGGTGAGGGAAATGCAAGGTATATAGGGTCGGGCAAATATGCCGTTACCGTGAAAGCATTAAGCAATAACTTAGACGAGGTTGCCAATGGTCCCGAGGGAGAAAAATCAGATGTATTTGAGTTCACAAGAATTTCTGATTCCGATGATGAGGATGATTCAGACAACGATTCAGGTTCCGGACAGCCTGCTGACACGGCTCTCCCCGAGAACCAGATTGCAGCAGCAAAGCCGGGTGAAGTCATTCAAATAACCAAGGAACAGAATATCACCACCCTGTCCAATGCGGATATGAAAGAACTCTTGGCACGCGGTGATGTGGCATTAGAGATGGAGTACACCTATGAAGGTGTGGACTACAAGATTCGCATTCCCGCAGGCGCAGCCATGGATAACGATATCCCCTGGTACGGACCTCTGTATCTGGCACAGCATTACAGAGTCGGAAATTCCTATGTTTCCGCATCCGGTAAAGCGGCCATCATTGTAAAAGCGGGAGATACCTTAAGCAAGATTGCAAAAGCCAACAATATGACACTGAATCAGTTGAAAGCAAAAAATCCGCAGATTACGGATGTGGACCGCATCATGCCGGGGCAGAATATTATTGTAGAATAAGTATTGTGAAATATATACGCAGAATTACATAACTTCTTTCATAACATTAAGGGTGTGCGGTTTGAATTTGCACACCCTTTTATATTAGCTATTTTTATTATATCACTTATTAGCTATTTTACAAGGAACAATAAGTTATTTGATACATTTTTGCGCCCAAAGCATTGCAGCATATCCCGGATGCAACGGAAAGTAGCATAAAAATTGTAAATGTATACAACTGTTGGTGGTGCGGCACAGACTTTTTCGTTATAGTTGTCGCATGACAAAAAAGAAAGGAGCTGCACTTTATTATGAGCAGACAAACAGTTATCTCTGCAAAGCATTTGAAAAAAGCTTTTGGCAAGGGTGAAAGCATTCAGGTTATTTATTCGGACTTGAATATGGATATTTATAAGGGAGATTTTACCGTTATCATGGGTTCATCGGGAGCAGGCAAATCCACCCTGATGTATTCCCTTTCGGGGATGGATAAACCGGATGGCGGGGAGATTTGCTTTGACGGAACGGACATTACCAAGTTAAATAATGACAAGTTAGCCGTGTTCCGGCGCAAGCAGTGCGGATTCGTATTCCAGCAGATTTATCTGATTGATAAGATGAACCTTATGGATAATGTTATTGCGGCAGGGGTGTTGACAAGCAAAGACAGGGAGGACATCAAGAACCGCGCAAAGGAGCTGTTTTCTTTGGTAAATATTCCTGAAAACACATGGAAAAAAACATCTTCCCAAATTTCAGGAGGCGAAGCGCAGAGGGCAGGCATTGTCAGGGCAGTTATCAATCATCCTAATGTGCTTTTTGCGGACGAACCCACAGGTGCGTTAAACTCTGCAAATTCGGCGGCAGTTCTTGATGTGTTTACTTCTCTTCATAATAAAGGACAGAGTATCGTCATGGTAACCCACGACAAAAAATCTGCCCTGCGGGGAAACCGTATCATTTATATTAAGGATGGAAAAATTTTCGGCGAGTGCGATTTGGGGAAATTTGAGCCGGACAATGCGGATAGAACCGAAAAACTTGATAAGTTCATTAAAGAAATGGGCTGGTAGCGTGAGAAGTACTTCTAATTGCCTTTGGCAATTTTCACTCGCAGCATAGGCTGCTTCGTGAAGAAGTACTAAATCTCACGCCGAAAAACGCCAAAAGTACGGCGTTTTTCATAAGCCAACTTGTTGGCTTTAGGATTATGAGCCGCCGCAGAGCGGCAACATGGAGGTTAATATGAAAAAATTATCCACGCTCATCATACATAATTTGAAGAAAGCAAAGGGGCAGTATATATCCTTTGGGGTGTTTATCTGTCTGACCGCATTTATTATAAATATTGCCCTTGTGCTTGCTTTTCAGACATTCAGCGCTTACGACAGCCTGTTTGATAAGCTTGACACGGCGGACATCAACTTTATCATTCCACAGATGCAGGATAAGGAAGAGCTGCTGGCAAAAATACAGGAAGTCGACGGGGTATCCTTCGTTGAAAAGCATCACGGGGTATTTATGACCGTGACGGTCCGCGAATTTGCAGGCTCTGATTTTGACATGAACACTGTTTTTTACAGTCTGGATGAAGAAAGAACGCTGAATCTGCATGAGATTACAAACGCATCCGAAAAGAGCGGCAGCGCTGTTTACATCCCCCTATATATGAAAGAATTGGGCGGCTTTACAGAAGGCGGCAGCATTGTCTATTCCATAGACGGCGAAGAGCATACCTATGACATTGGCGGAATTATATCAGAAATGCAGTATGGAAATTATGGAACAGGACTTATTTGCGGATATTTTCCTGAAGCGGTCTATGAGGACTTCGCCGATGAATACAGCAATCAAGCCATCACAGAGTATTCCTTAAAAACAACCGGCACCGCCGACTTAACCAAAATGAAAAATACCATATCCGAAGTCTTAAAAGAGGAAGGGACTGCATTATTGAATATCAATGACAGAACCACCGCAAAGCAGACCAGAACCATGGTTTGCACCCTGCTTATCGTTATCTTTCTGGCGCTGGCGGCAATTATATTGGTAGTAAGCATTTTCCTCAGCAACTTCCGGATACGGAGCGCAATCGAAGACGAATTGGCGCAGATGGGAGTATTAAAAGCAATCGGTTATACAAGCAATATGATTATTGCTTCGGCAGTCATGCCCTATATGCTTGTGGGCATTGTTTCCACCGTAATCGGCATAGCCCTGTCTTACTTGATTCTGCCTTTGGTGGCGGGCATTTTAGCAATCCAGTCAGGATTTTCCTACACGCCTGTTTTTGACATAACGGCTGCGCTTACGGTAATACTGATACTGACCTTTGCCATATCGCTTTTTTCCTATCTTGCGGCGGGAAAAATACATAAATTAGAGCCGATACATGCCATAAGAGGCATTACCGGGGAAGAATCGGCGGGACAAAATATATTATTATTTATTGTTTCCTTTGGTATCATGGTGCTGTTGTCTTTCGCCGGAACGCTCCTGTACAATGTAACTATCAAGCCGGATAATTTTATGAATACGCTTTCGGAGGAATTGCCTTCCGTTATTTTTACGGCGGAGGACGAGAAAATGGAGGAACTTAAAGAGCTTCTTCAAAATGACAGCCGCGTACAGATTTTTATGGAATATGCCTCTGTTCCTGTGAGCTATGAGGACGGGAGCCTTACTGCTTTTGTGAGCGAAGATTTTTCCAAGGTAACAAACGATATCTGTTACGAGGGCAATAGTCCTGTGAAAGACAACGAAATTGCAGTAGGAAATGCGATTTCAAAGAATTATCCCATCGGTAGTGAAATAGAGATAACCGTTGGCTCCGAGTCCGAATTTTACAAGGTAACCGGCTATATCCAGAGTGTGAATAACGCCGGAGCAGTCTGCCAGATGACAGATAAAGGATATGAAAAAATCGGGGAAAAGACTAATTCTATCAATGTTTACTTATATGATAAAATTGCCGATGAATTTATCAAGGAGTATGAAAAAACCCATGATGCCATCGTTAAATCATCCGTAAACTTTGAGCAGATGAGTGAAAACGGCAGAATGATGTATACAGGAATCGTTTCTGTCATCGTAATTATCCTGTTTATCATTTCTATTCTGATGGTGCTGCTTGTGATGTATGTCATCATCAACTCCATGATAAGCAGGCGCAGGCAGGAATTCGGCATATATAAAGCAATCGGATACACAAACGGGCAGCTCACCATCAAGACAGCGCTGGAATTTATACCCCTTGTGGCTGTAGCCTCTGTTATTTCGGCAATAGCCGGCCTGTGGTACCTTCCCTCAATCGACAATGTCATTTTTTCCCTGATTGGGGCTGTAAAAAATCATTTTGAAATATCTCTCGGGATATTGATTTTATTTGCCATAATGTTCACTGCTGTGGCATTTGTAATCAGCATATTGCTTTCGGCACCGATTAAAAAAATTACTGCATATTCGCTTTTAAAAGATTAAGGAGGATTATTATGAATTTTTCAGAAAAATTAAAGGAAATACGAAAAAATGAAGGTATCTCACAGGAGCAGCTTGCCGAAAAAATCGGTGTTTCAAGACAGGCCATCACCAAGTGGGAAACGGGAAAAGGGCTTCCGGATGTTGAAAATATGGTAATCATAGCAGAAATTTTTAAGACCACCATAGACGAACTGCTTATGGATTCCGTCGCAAAAACAACCCCGGAGGCATCGGTATATACCAGCGAAACCATTTATGACATTGACTGTGAGAAACATTTTGATGTCCATATCGGCAGCGCGGCTACAATCCTGCTGTCATCGGGCGATGACGAGAAACTGCATATTAAGCTTTCCTCTGAGACCCTTGAGAATTTAGGTTCCATGTTTAAGATAAAGCTGGATGAAAAGAAAAACAAGCTTGATGTACTTTGCCTTAATAAGGATAAGTTAAGCCGTTATGAAGCGGAGGAAGCCTTGACGGTTGAGATTGTCCTGCCGAATAAATATTCCGATACCTGTGAGATTGCAGCCGGCGTTAAGCTTCTTGCAATAAACAATCTTCACCTGAACCGTTTAGAGTATGACGGTGACGCCGAACAGATTTTGATTTCGGACAGCAGCGGAAGTCTGGAATTTACGGCGAAAACCGATTACGAAATTACGGTTGATAAGATTACGGGAAGATTGGATATCAACCAATGGAAGGCAAAAGCAATCATTCATATTCCGGAAGACAATAGGGTCAATGTGATAAATAAAGGCAGAAAGTGCAATATTTATTATGTAAAAGACGGAAATGCCGTCAAGCATGAAAGTGGTGCTGACAGCGAGAGGATTGCCGACAGCGGAAATGTGCTCAGTATTTCCGGAATCTTTTCGGAGTTGATTGTGGACTACAAGTAAATGCCATTTCCTTTTGCCGATAAATAGTGCATACTATTTACGGAAACAACCGGAAAGGAAAATAGGGATATGGAACAGCCCGCTCATGCCGGTTTATGCGTATCGGATGTCCCGTTATGACTGACATAATTCCTTTTCCATCTGCCGGTTCGGTAATATATCATACCTATGACAAAGGGAGTAAAACCGGCAATCACATCTCCCCACAGGAATCCGGACCAGCCTAAAGGAAGCACCAGACCGAACAACACCGAAAAGCCGATTCTGTTGACAATCCCATCTAAAATTGCCACAAGGAAATTCAATTTATAATTTCCGCTTCCATCAATCAAACCGTTGCTGGGCGCTCTGCATGCGCTTCCAAAGAAAAGGGCGCACAGCATCGGTATCAAAAGCATGGCGGCTTCGATGACTTCCGGATCCGGAGTAAACATTCCGAAAATGGTCCTTGGCATTGTCAGGATGGTAAGCATTAAAACAACTGCTACGGATAGTGTAATGCTCATAGCCGTTCTTAAAACTTTTGGAACTCTGTCATAGCGTTCGGCTCCGATATTTTGGGCAATCATGGAACTTGCAGACATATTTATGGCATTAGAGAACAAATTACTGATCACATTAATTTTGCTGTAAATTGCCGTTGCGCTTGATGCGATAACCCCATACGAATTAATCCAGGAATTGACAAACAGTTTTGAAAACATAACGGCTGCGCTTTTGATTGCCATGGGACAACCCAGCGTAAGCAGATTGCGCAAGATATCTTTATTTAATTTGATATACTTCCTGTTGATGACAATTCCAAGCTTTTTCTGATTGAACAGCAGAAAAGATATTCCGCACAAAAAGCTGACCCCTTGCCCGATAACGGTTGCAAGCGCCGCGCCAAATGCCCCCATATCAAGTTTTGCGATAAAGATTATATCCAATACCAGATTGATGACCGCAGCAGTCGCAATGAAAATAAACGGATGTCTGGAATCTCCCATACCCCTCAGTATAGCGCTGACCACATTGTAGCCGTATACGAACAGCAATCCCAGCGTACATACGGTAACATAAGAAAAGGCATGCTCCCACGCCTCAGGCGGAGTATTCATCAGCCTGAGCAGATTACCTCTGTTAAAAAAGGTAAAGGTTCCCAAAATCACTGCGCCGCTAAATAAGAATATTGTCAGATTTACAATGATTTGTCCTATCTTCTCTTTTTTCCCGGCGCCCAGGTGCTGTGCAATAATTACCTGTCCTGCGTTAGAAAAACCCATAGCAAAAAAGGTCAGAAGATTTAAAATATCACCTCCGACCGATACTGCCGATAAGCCTGCTTTTCCGACACATTGCCCCACGATAATCATGTCCACCATATTGTAAACTGCCTGAAACAAATTGGAGACAAATAAAGGTATAGCAAAAAGCGCCATTTTCTTAGGTACACTGCCGCTTGTAAAATCCGTCACATATTTTTCCGCCATATTCGTATCTCCTCCCGAAACATAAAAGGTGCAACCATAGTAGTTCTACTACTATAGATTGCACGCATGATTCATGCCGGACTTACATCTACTGATTACACAAGTTTGTCTTTACACATAAGGATTTTAGCATAACAGGAATTCTTTTGCAAGTTTTTGTTCAACCGCTTAGGCTTGTTCATCACGATTCCTTTTGTTGGCCGCAATATACAATCTGCCGACTTGAAATATAAAACTGCTGTAAAAATCAAACCAATAAGAGATACAGTAAGGATAATCGAAAGCAGAATAAAAAAGTGTTCATGAGCAGTTAAAGAATCCACCAAATAAAACAACGGATTATCAGTATCAAAGGACGGTTAAAAGTAAAGACAAAGGGGCGAGATTTTTCGTTTCGTAAGTTTATTCAAATTTTTATTCCAACTTTATTCCCAATATGTTATGATTTAAATGTTGGGAATAAATACCAAGAACTTGCTATGAGCATCTTCTTTGCATACTATGCCATCCGTATCAAGGAGAATATTAATGGATCTTATGATACATTACATTATATACACGGATAAAGGCATCATTCAAAAAAGTGGTATTATCAAAGGAAATATGCTATACTACATGTTATAAATCGGAATTTGTCGGAGGAATATAATGCTTACCATAAACGATTTGAAATTTTCCAACCAGAAATTCTGGACAAGTTTTTTTGCAACATCTTTTCCAACCTCTTTGGATGAAGAAACGGATATGTCATTATCCGAAATGATAGACGAAAATTGTTCGACTGATATAGAGTGGTGGAAAAATTTCACAAAATATTATGATGGAGTTTTGGATGAAACAGATGGTTATATTGATAATCCCGAAATAGTTGTTTGTAATTTGACTGCTACGCAAACCTTAAAAATAGAGTTTCACCCTGGAGATACTGTATATTATGTGAATGACAAACAGATTGCTTGTACAGGAGGGCATTACAGCATTCAAATTTTCCCATTCACAAACTTATTGAAATATGCAGAAGAAATAAATGATAATCGGATTTTCTTCTTGCTGTTGCCTCTAACAATAATTAAAAGGCAAGACGCAGATAATGCAACACAAATTATATCCAATTACCTAAAAGATATTTTTGAGGTTCATTTGTGTAATCTGCTTGCAAACAGTATCGTATATGGATTAACAGAGGAATAACAATTCAAATTTGTCTATTAAAGCACTTCAAAGGGATAAGTATTAACTTATCTCTTTTTTAAACCCACCTTTTAAAGAGTGTGTTTCTATAAAGAAAACAAAAAATAAAAATCCAAACCCACATCCAGACACAACCACTTGCACAAAAATAAGGGTATGTCAGATTACTCCAACATACCCTTAAACCCTCAAAAACATTGATTTTACGGTATTTTTAATTAACCAAAGTACCTCTTTAATAATCCTTCAAAAGCTTTTCCATGTCTCGCCTCATCTTTTGCCATTTCATGTACGGTGTCGTGGATGGCATCCAAATCCAAAGCCTTTGCGCGCTTAGCCAAATCAAATTTACCGGCGGTAGCGCCGTTTTCCGCATCCACTCTCATCTCCAGATTTTTCTTGGTGGAGTCGGTTACCACCTCGCCCAGAAGCTCTGCAAATTTAGCTGCGTGTTCTGCTTCTTCATAAGCGGCTTTCTCCCAATACAAACCGATTTCGGGATAGCCTTCTCTGTGTGCGACTCTCGCCATTGCAAGATACATGCCTACTTCGGAGCACTCGCCCTGGAAGTTTGCTCTCAAATCGTCCAGAATATCCTGAGGAACGCCCTGAGCAACTCCTACAACATGCTCTGCAGCCCAAGTTTTTTCACCGCTCTGCGCTGCGAATTTGGAAGCCGGAGCATGGCACTGAGGGCACTCTGCGGGAGCCTCGTCTCCTTCATGTACATAACCACATACCTGACATACGAATTTCATAATCTTTTCTCCTTTTCTGGTTGATTTTATTTTGATATTTGCGAAGCCTCGCAATTATCTGTTGATTGTAAAAAACAATTAAGTATGGGCACAGTTGCCGCAAGTACCGTAAAAGTAAGTGACATGGCCTGTGATAGAGCCGTCAAAATCGGCGCCGGCAATATCCACAATACTGTCAATGCTGGGCATATCCAAGTCCGTTACGCTGCCGCATTCGGTGCATACAAAATGATAATGGGGAGAAGTATCGGCGTCAAAATGGTCCACGCCATCCCCTACCCGCAGGCGTTTTATTTCGCCCAAATCTGACAGGAGTGTCAGGTTCCGGTATACCGTGCCAAGGCTGATGTTGGGGTACTGCTTCCGCACATTCATATATACGACATCGGCGGTGGGATGATCTTTTCTTTCCATCAGGAAAGCCTTAATCATGTCCCGCTGTTTGCTTCGCTTTAAGGCCATTAGACCCCTCCGTTCTAAAATAGTAACAATTCCTATTTTTAATTATAAAGATTTTCGGGCGGCTGTCAACCATTTTCGTATAAAGAATGCAATTTATATTTTTTTAATGATATTCTTCCATAGTTTTTATGAATTACCGGGGGGTTTATGGTATAATGTCCGCAAAGGGCAGAGTCAAGTGACCGGAGAAACAGATGCCGAGCTTGCTCGAGCAGATGTTTCTTCGGACATTTGACGAGCGAGAGCGACAAAGAATGCTCTGCATTCTTTGAAAAAGCTTGCTTTTTCGGGGCTCTGCCCGGGACTTGCTATAAATAAGGGGTTACACCATGAAATTTAAGACCAGACTGCAAGTAACATTTATCAGCATCATACTTTTGCCATTGATACTCACTGTGATAGCGTTTATGGTTATCATGGTTTATCTGATGAATTTAAAGCAAGGTTTTGGCATTCATGAATTGGACTACACCATGATGTCAGAGAATGTACAACAGTTTATCAATATGACGGACAAAGTTTATTTTGTGCTGTTAGACCAATTGAAGGAAGACCCTTCCAAACTGGAAGATAAGGAATATCTGGAAAAGATGAATACGGAAGTGTCCCGTAAATCTACCTGCCTGATTGTACGCAGAAACGATGAACTCTACTATGCGGGAGAGTACAATGCGGCACAGGAGCTTTTTGAGAAGCTTCCTCCTTATGGAAATGAAGATTTGCCGGAAGATTCGGGTTATTATTTTGATGAGTTGGAAAGTTATGTAAAGCAGATTGACTTTGCGTTTCAAGATGGCAGCAGGGGCAGTATTTTTGTGGTCACCAAAATGAATTCTTTGATTTCCAAACATCTGCTGGTGGATATGCTGATTGCGATTGTGGTGATTTTGATTTTTACCAGCGTTATGCTGACCCAATGGATTCGCAAGGGCGTATTTGCCCCCATCAACGAGCTGAATGTAGCCATGCGCAAGATTCAGGAAGGTGATTACGACTATGTGCTTCAAACGAATGAAAAGGGCGAGATAGGAGATTTGTATCGGAATTATGAAGATATGCGGATGCAGCTTAAGGAATCCCTTGAGGAGAAAATACAGCAGGAAAATACCAATAAAGAATTAATCAGCAATATATCCCATGATTTAAAGACTCCTATCACGGCCATTAAAGGCTATGTGGAGGGCATTATGGACGGCGTGGCAGACACTTCGGAAAAGATGGATAAATATATTAAAACCATTTACCATAAGGCAAATGACATGGATAAGCTGATTAATGAGCTGACGACCTATTCCGGTATTGACAACAACCGTATTCCCTATAACTTCCACAGAATTAATGTGGCGGATTATTTTGGTGACTGTGTGGAAGAGGTAGGGCTGGAATTGGATTCACAAAATATTCAGTTGAATTATTCTAATATGGTAGAAAGTGACACGGTTGTCATTGCAGACCCGGAGCAGATGAAAAAGGTTATCAATAATATCATCGGGAATAGCGTAAAATATATGGATAAGGCGCACGGAGTCATAGACATCCGTATTTTGGACGAGGAGGATTCCATTCGGATTGAGCTGGAGGATAACGGTAAAGGAATTGCAGCAAAGGATTTACCCCGAATTTTTGAGCGTTTTTACAGAACGGATGCTTCCCGCAATTCCGCTCAGGGCGGCAGCGGAATCGGGCTGTCCATTGTGAAAAAGATTATTGAGGACCACGGCGGTTATATCTGGGCAACCGCGAAGGAAGGCGAAGGAACCTGTATTCATTTTGTGTTGAGAAAATATATGGAACTGCAGGAAAAAGTGTGAACGGAATGAAGATTTTCTAAGGTCAGAAAGAACCTGACCTAATAAAATCTAAGTCATTCCGAGAAGAATCCGCAAGCGGATTCTTCCGAATTTGTACAACTTCATTAGTTGTTTGTGCCGCTGAAGCGGCATGTTTGGAAGTGTGAAAAAGCGGAAGCGAGTTACTGAGAGAATCATAACAATTATCATGGGAGGCGGCATATGAGTAAGATTTTGATTGTGGAAGACGAAGAGTCGATTGCGGATTTAGAGAAGGATTATCTGGAACTGAGCGATTTCAAGGTAGATATCTGTAATACCGGAGACGCCGGACTGCAGGCGGCATTAGCCGAAGATTATAATTTGGTGATTCTGGATTTGATGCTGCCGGGCATGGATGGGTTTGAAGTGTGCAAACGCATTCGGGAACAAAAGAATATTCCTATTTTGATGGTGTCCGCCAAAAAGGATGATATTGACAAAATCCGTGGGTTAGGTCTGGGAGCGGATGATTACATGACGAAGCCTTTCAGTCCCAGCGAGCTGGTGGCAAGGGTAAAAGCACATATGGCGCGTTATGAAAGACTGGTAGGAACCAATCAGAAGCTTCAGAACGACATTGTGGAAATCCGGGGAATCCGCATTGATAAGACCGCGCGGCGTGTCTATGTGGACGGAGAAGAAAGAACATTTACCACCAAAGAGTTTGACTTGTTGACCTTTCTTGCGGAGAATCCCAACCATGTTTATACCAAGGAGGAGCTTTTCAGGGAAATCTGGGATATGGACTCTATCGGAGATATCGCTACTGTCACGGTGCATATCAAAAAAATCCGTGAAAAAATTGAACAGAACACGGCAAAGCCCCAGTATATCGAAACCATTTGGGGAGTGGGCTACCGATTTAAAGTGTAAATGATTGCGGATGATGTTTTTGATGAACTGCCGGTTTTAAGAAAGCCATTGGAAAAATTGATTTAAATTTGCTTTTCATGGAATTGCTCTATAGACTCCACCGCCAATTTGTGCTATGATGATATTCGGTGTAAGTTGTGTCATTTACGGCAGAAGATGGAGGAACCCATGAATAATTTAGAACTGCAAAAGCATGCAAACGATGTCCGCAAAGGGATTATTGAAGGCGTTCACAGCGCTAAGGCGGGACATCCGGGCGGTTCGTTGTCCGCAACGGAAATTTTTACTTTTTTGTATTTTGAGGAGATGAATATCGACCCTGCCTATCCGAAGAAGGAGGACAGGGATCGTTTTGTGCTTTCTAAAGGACATACGGCGCCGGGGCTGTATGCGGCATTGGCAAACAGAGGTTTTTTCCCGGTGGAGGATTTGAAAACACTCAGAAAATTAGGTTCTTATCTACAGGGGCACCCCTGCATTAATATTCCCGGCGTGGATATGTCCTCCGGCTCCTTGGGACAAGGGATTTCCGCTGCGGTGGGCATGGCGTTGGGAGCCAAGATGAACCGGCAGGATTTTCGTGTATATACTCTGTTGGGAGACGGTGAGATTGAGGAGGGACAGGTCTGGGAGGCTGCTATGTTTGCGGGATTCCGTAAGCTGGACAACCTCTGCGTCATTGTGGATAACAATAATCTGCAGATCGACGGTCCCATTGATCAAGTGTGCTCACCTTATCCTATTGACAAAAAGTTTGAGGCATTTAACTTTCATGTAATCAATGCGGACGCCCATGATTTTGACGCTTTGAGGGAAGCGTTTCGGGAAGCGAGGCAGACGAAAGGGATGCCCACCTGTATTGTAGCTCACAGCTTAAAAGGGAGACATGTATCCTTCATGGAAAATGCATTGGATTGGCATGGAAAAGCCCCCAATGATGAAGAGTATGCGGTGGCAATGGCTGATTTGGAGCGAATTGAGAAGGAATTAGAGAAAGCGGGTGAGGCGTGATGGCAGAAGGCAGTACGGTAAAAAAGGTTGCTACAAGAGAAGGCTATGGGAATGCTTTAAAAGATCTGGCGGAGGAGTTTCCCGATTTGGTGGTACTGGATGCGGATTTGGCTGCGGCAACCAAGACCAATATTTTCAGAAAGGCGTATCCGGAGCGCCATATTGACTGTGGTATTGCAGAAGCTAATATGATGGGGGTTGCGGCGGGTTTGTCCTTGGTGGGCAAAATCCCTTTTGTCAGCACTTTTGCCATGTTTGCGGCGGGGCGCGCTTTTGAACAGGTGCGTAATTCTATCGGATATCCCCACCTGAATGTAAAAATCGGGGCAACGCATGCGGGCATTACCGTGGGAGAAGACGGGGCAACCCATCAGTGCAACGAGGATCTGGCGTTGATGAGAACGATTCCCGGTATGGTGGTAATGTGTCCCTCCGACGAAGTGGAAGCGAGGGCGGCAGTGCGCGCCGCATTGGAATATGTCGGTCCGGTATATCTGCGCTTCGGGCGTGCGCCGGTTCCCGTAATCAATGACAGGCCGGATTACCATTTTGAAATCGGCAAAGGAACGATTGTCAAAGAAGGTACGGATTTAACCATTGTGGCAACCGGAATCTGCGTGGATTCCGCTATCGGAGCGGCGGCAATGTTGGAGCAGGACGGCATACATGCAGAGGTTATCAATATTTGTACGATTAAACCTTTGGATGAAGAGTTGATTTTGCGGAGCGCCGAAAAGACCGGAAGAGTCGTGACGGTGGAGGAGCATTCCGTCATCGGCGGTCTGGGCAGCGCAGTATGTGACTGCCTGTGTGCAAAGCTTCCTACTTTGGTGACAAAATTGGGGATGCAGGATGTGTTCGGAGAGTCCGGTTCGGCAGCGGCGTTGGTAGAAAAATACGGGCTGGATGCAAAAGGTGTATACGCTTCCATAAAGGGAATTCTCTAAATGATAAACTTTGAGTCTGCCGAAAGCGTCAGGGAGGATTTTTATGAACTATAGAATATTGGGAAGAACCGGAATCAAGGTCAGTGAAGTGGGCTTGGGAAGTGAAGCCTTTGTAGGAAAGGATGAAGCTTTTGCAAAAGAGCTTCTGGATGCCGCTTTGGAGGCGGGCATTAATTATTTTGATTTGTACAACCCGGAGCCTTATATTAGGGACGGTTTCGGAAAAGCAATGGAAGGACGCCGGGATAAGTTTGTGATTCAGGCGCATTTGTGCTCCGCATGGATGGACGGTCAATATAAACGCACCAGAGAGATGGCGGCGGTGAAAGAGGCCTATGACGATTTGTTCCGGCGGCTCGGGACGGATTATGTGGATGTGGGTATGATACATTATGTGGATGAGCAGAAGGATTTTGACAGGGTTTTTCAGGGACAGGTGCTCGCCTATGCAAAGGAATTGAAGACCTCGGGGAAAATCCGCCACATCGGCATGAGTACCCACAACCCCAGAGTGGCGATTCAGGCTGTAAAGAGTGGTGAGATAGATGTGATTATGTTCAGCATCAATCCCGCCTATGATATTCTGCCTCCCGATGAGGATGTGAATACTTTATTTGAAAAATCAACCTATGAAGCTCCGGATGTGCTTTCCGGCACTGACCCGGAAAGGCTGATGCTTTATGGGCTGTGTGAGGACGAGGGTGTGGCGCTTACGGTTATGAAACCTTATGGCGGAGGCGCCTTGTTGGACGCGGGAGAATCCCCTTTCGGAGTGGCAATGACTGTTGCCCAATGCCTGCATTATTGCCTGACCCGTCCCGGGGTGGCAAGCGTGCTTGCCGGCGCCCATACAAAAGAAGAGCTTTTGGAGGCGGCGGCATATTCAGAACTGTCGGAAGATGAGAAAGATTTTACGGCCCTTTTGAGCAATACTCCGGCGCATAGGTTTATGGATAAGTGTATGTACTGCGGACATTGTGCGCCCTGCACGGCGGGAATTGATATTGCGTCAGTGAATAAATTTGCCGATCTCTGTGAGGCACAGCGCATGGTTCCGGAAACCGTGCGGGAGCATTACAATACCTTGACAGCGAAGGCGGGGGATTGTGTACAATGCGGCGCCTGCGAAAAACGCTGTCCTTTCGGGGTGAAAATTATAGAGCATATGCAGAAGGCAAAAGAGATTTTCGGAAACTAGACTCAAAAGAAAAAACATCACAATCTTAAGGAATATTTAAAGATTTATTAGAGGGTTTTCTGGTATTCTTTAAGGGAGGAGCATAATCGCATTCGATGCAATAGTGTGTTCCCGGATTGGATGAAAGTGTGTAAAGAAATTCTAAGCCAGCAAAATACGCTGACTAAGAATTTCTAAGTTACACACTGAAGAATGCCAAGAGAACAAGTTCGCTTTGGACAGGCATTCTTCTTATCGGTTGTCAGGAGTATAGTTATGGAAGTCAAAAGAGAAAACAGGTCGGATATATCATATGGAGCGGGCGGACAGTCCACGCGGCGCAGACAGGAGCCAAGGCAGCAGACCCGGAGGCGGCAGCCTGTATCAAATCAGCGGTCTCATCGGGAAGCCATGGACGATATGGGGAGACCTCAGAGACAGCAAGTACAGCGCAGCGCAGCGCACCCCGGCTACATAGAAGATGATTATGAAGAATTTGATTCCTATGAAGTCAGACAGCAGGAACTTGAGAGAATTCGGAGAAACAAAGCAAGGGCGAGGAAGAGGCGGAAGCAAAGACAAAGGATGCTGATTCTCAGCGGATTGGCAGGATGTTTTTTGCTGGCGTTGCTCTGCCTGCTGGTACAGTTTACGAAACAGCCCCAAACCCGGAAGACGGACAAGCAGGTGTCCGTGAACGAGTCCGAAATTTCCAAGCCTGCAAAGGTTTATCAGGGAGAAATAATACAGGGGCTGCCCCAATCGACATTTTATACCCATCCTTCCTGGACGGAAGATTTTTTGTCCATAAGCGAGTGGGCGAGACCGGGAGAAGAACTGCCGGAAATCAAAAATATTTTTGTACATTACACGGCAAACAAAAATACCAGTGCCGCTCAGAACCGCAGTTATTTTGAAGGTTTGAAGGACAGCCATGAGAGGGCGGCAAGCGCGCATTTTATCATCGGATATGAGGGGGAAATCATACAATGTATTCCCCTTGATGAAATCGGCTATGCCGTAAAAACCCGGAATTATGATTCCGTTTCGATTGAGTGCTGCTATCAGTCAAATGACGGCTCTTTTAACAAAAAAACTTATGATTCGCTGATTACACTGTTAAAATGGCTGATTCAGACTTATGATTTGACTTCGGAAGATATCCTGCGTCATTACGACTGCGGCGGCAAGAAATGTCCTCTTTATTATACGGAGCATCCCGACGAGTGGGAGCAGTTGAAAAAGGATGTGGCGGACAGATAGGGAAATATACAAGTTGCCATTCCCGCGTTCTTTTGATAAAATAAAAAAGGTACCCTAGCGTTTAGTGTGAGGAAATCAATATGAGTATTTTGGCACCGTCCATTTTGGCAGCAGATTTTTGGAAACTTGGAGAACAAATCAGGGAAGTAGAAAAGGCAGGAGTAAAATATCTGCACATAGATGTGATGGACGGGGTGTTTGTCCCTGCTATTTCCTATGGAATGCCGATTATCGCTTCCATTCGAGGGAAGACCTCTCTTTTTTTTGATGTACATTTAATGATCGATAAGCCGGAGCGGTATGTGGAAACATTTGCGGAGCTTGGAGGGGATTTGCTGAATTTTCATTTAGAGGCCACGCAGGATGCGGAGGCAGTCATCCGGCAGATTCGCGGGACAGGAAAGAAAGTCGGCATTACCATTAAACCGGGCACTCCGATATCGGCAGTAGAACCGTATCTTCCGCTGGTGGATATGGTGCTGGTGATGACGGTGGAACCGGGTTTCGGCGGACAGGTATGGATGCCGGAATGTCTGGACAAAGTGAAGGAAGTCCGCCGTATGGTGACAGAGAGAAATCTGAAAACGGATATTGAGGTGGACGGCGGTATTAACTTTGAAAATATTCACTCGGCGGCAGCGGCAGGCGCCAATATTATCGTGTCGGGTACATCCGTGTTTAAAAATGACATATGTGTCAATATCGAGAAGCTTATGCAAAATGCACAGAAGGAGGAATAAGGTTCCATAATGCCGGACATCTTTGATATTATTTTAAATAAGGATCAAATTTGTCGTTATATTCATCCAGACATACCACGGCCACAATGCCGGGACCGGTATGGGCTCCGATAGCGCAGCCGATACGCCCGTCCAAAATATCTTTGACATGGTATCTTTCCCGAATCTGTGCCGTCAGGGCGTCATAAGAAGCCTTGTCCGTTCCGTAGCAGGCGGCAATCACTTGTTTATCCAAATCCTTTCCTTTTTCGCCCACAAGTTCAATCAGGCGTTTCTGTGCTTTTTTCCAGCCGCGCACTTTTTCCGTTGCTTTCAGGGAACCGTTTTCATCCACCATAATAATGGGCTTAATGTCAAGCATGGTGCCCGCCATGAAGGAGCTGCGGCTCAACCGCCCGCCCTTAAACAGATATTCCAACTCAGGGACGGTGATAATGTGCACCATATGCTCGCAGAAAAAATGTGCCGCTTCCAATATTAACTCTTTGGGTGCGCCGTTCTGCTGCATTTTTAACAGACGCTCTACCACCAGACCGTATCCCATGGAGGCACATTTGGAGTCAATGATTGTCATTTGGAAGTCGGGAAATTCTTCTTTGATTTCATCAAGGGCAAGATTTGCTGCCTGAAAAGTGCCTGCAATACCGGTGGAAAAGCAGATGTACAATACTTCATCGCCCCGCTTGGCATAGGGTCTGAAATGCTCTTCAAACATAAACTGGCTGATATGATAAGTTTTGATATCGTGTCCTTCGGCCTGCAGTTCATAAAACTCATCAGGGAAAATTGTTTCTTCATCGAAATAGTCTACACCGTCAATGGTGACGGGAGTGGGCATAACATATAATCCATATTCTTCTTTTATCTTTTGGGAAACATCGGATGCGGAATCCGTGATAATACAAAACGCCATGAATGGATACCTCCTCAATAGGATTGCAACATCAAATTTGCGGTTGTATTGTTACTATAACACATCTTACCCCAAAAGGCAAAGCAAATACATACAGCTCTGAAGAATAAAAACTTTTCGCACTAAAATAGCAAGATTTCATGCAC
>JAMPEB010000015.1 GCA_023665475.1 Lachnoclostridium sp. | reverse complement strand
CACCGGCTGAAGCCTACCACAATGGAAAATAAGCGCTTCATTATAAGCGGAAAGCTGCTACCCTATTTTGGGAATCTGAAAGTATGCGACATTGATACCATAAAAATCCGGAAGTGGCAGAATAAATTGATATCCTACCGGGATGCCGAAGGGAATCCATTCTCCCAGACATACCTCAAGACGGTTAATAATCAGCTGTCCGCCATTATGAATTACGCAGTGGCTCACTATCGGCTCTCAGCCAACCCATGCCGTGCCGCCGGCAGCATGGGGAAGAGCAAGGCCGAGGAAATGAACATCTGGACGCAGGAGCAGTATGAGCAGTTTGCCGCTGCCATACAAAAATCTTCTGTAAAGCTGGCCTTTGATGTGCTGTTCTATACGGGGATGCGTTCCGGGGAGTTGCTTGCTCTCACCCCTGCAGACATTCTCCCCTCAAAACGCATAGACATAAATAAAAACTATGCCAAGGTAAATGGGGAGGAGCTGTTTCTGGAACCAAAGACATCCAAAGCCAAACGGTGCATATCCATTCCTGATTTCCTATATGACGATATTCAGGAATATATGGCAAAGCTTTATGGGATTGAGAAGGGGGATCGGATATTCTACTTCACAAAATCTGCTCTGGATAAGGAGATTAAGAGGGTTGCCGAAAAAGCAGGGCTCCCGCCCATAAGGGTCCACGATCTGAGGCACTCTCACGCCAGTATGTTGATTGAGATGGGCTTCGCTCCACTGGAGATAGCAGATCGGCTGGGGCATGAATCCGTAAAAACGACTTTAGACACCTATTCCCACCTTTACCCAGATAAGGATCAGCAGTTGGCCGACAGGCTCAACCAATTCCGGAGAGCAGCGGTGCCGACAGAAGAAACCACTTGAAACCTACCGCGGATTGTGTTATATTAAACATAAAGAAGGGCATCTGCTCCAACAGACGCCCAACAGGAGCCACCGATAGACGGTTAGCCCAACATATGTTAAGCCAGAAAGGCCGCTCAGTTTGTCAGACCGGGGCGGCTATTTCTGTGTTTTATGATTATCCTTGCTTCCGATGGCATATCCGAGACCAAACGCTGTCAGCACAAGGCTGATTACTGCTATCAATCCTTCAATCGTCAACATCCACTCAGCCCTCCTTTCCCAAAGAGGGGTGTAAACACCCTCTTTATTCCCTTTCGGGTTTCTATGTACACGGAGGGTCACAGTCCCTCCGGAGAGGGCTAACCGCCTACCATCCTGGTAGTCCCAAAGAGATATTACCATATTTCGACGGGAATTTCAACATCATCCGATTTGGAGTAGGAAAAGTATGGGCATTAAATTTTCAGTGTCATATTAGTGTCACACCGCAAACAAAAAGGCAGAAAACCCTTTGTTTTACAGGATTCCCAACCTAAATGTCCGTTACTCGAACTCAATCGTCCCCGGCGGCTTACTGGTCACATCATACAGCACCCGGTTTACATGCCCCACCTCGTTAATAATTCTGCTGGTCACTTTCTGAAGTACCTCCCAGGGAATCTGCGCCGACTCCGCCGTCATGAAGTCCACCGTATTCACTGCGCGGAGCGCAATGGCATAGTCGTAAGTCCTCTCATCGCCCATGACGCCTACGGAGCGCATATTGGTCAGGGCCGCAAAGTATTGTCCTATGCTTCTGTCCAATCCTGCATTAGCAATCTCCTCACGGTAAATAGCATCGGCATCCTGCACAATTTTTACCTTCTCTTCCGTCACCTCGCCAATAATACGGATGCCAAGTCCCGGTCCGGGGAAAGGCTGGCGGTACACTAAATTTTCCGGAATGCCCAGTTCAAGCCCTGCCTTGCGGACCTCATCCTTAAACAGATTTCTCAAGGGTTCAATAATTTCCTTAAAGTCTACATAATCAGGCAGACCACCCACATTATGGTGAGATTTGATGACTGCACTTTCGCCTCCCAGACCGCTCTCCACCACATCGGGATAAATGGTTCCCTGCGCCAGAAAGTCCACTGCGCCTATCTTCTTTGCCTCTTCTTCAAATACGCGGATGAATTCTTCCCCGATGATCTTTCTCTTTTGCTCCGGCTCTGTCACTCCCGCCAGTTTACTATAATAACGCTCCTGCGCGTTGACGCGGATAAAATTCACATCAAACTGTCCGCCCTCGCCAAAGACAGCCTCCACCTCATCGCCTTCGTTTTTCCTCAAAAGTCCGTGATCTACAAACACGCAGGTCAACTGCTTACCGATGGCTCTGGATAACAACCCTGCCGCAACGGAGCTGTCCACCCCGCCGGATAGTGCCAGCAGCACTTTTCCATTTCCTACTTTGCCACGAATCTCCTGAATGGATTCTTCCACAAAGGAATCCATTCGCCAGTCTCCCTTGCAACCGCAGACATTTTTTACATAATTTGCCAGCATTTTGGAGCCCTCCACGGTATGTAGCACTTCCGGATGGAACTGAATGGCATAAAGTTTTCGTTCCTGACATTCTGCCGCAGCCACGGGACAGTCCGCCGTAACCGCCACGGTCTTAAAATCCGGTGCCAATTGTGATATGTAATCGTTATGGCTCATCCAGCAGACGGTATCCTTTGATACCCCGGCAAACAAAGGAGAATCATTGTCCACATGGACCTCAATCTTGCCATATTCTCTGACCGGCGCATGCTCCACTTTCCCGCCCAGCAAATGCATCATAAGCTGTGCGCCATAACAAAGTCCCAGCACCGGGATTCCCAGTTCAAACAGTTCTTTGGAGCATGCTGCCGCTCCCTCTTCGTAACAGCTATTGGGACCTCCTGTTAAAATGATGCCCTTGGGGTTCATTTCTTTTATTTTGGACAAATCCGTCTTATAAGAATAAATTTCACAATACACATTGCACTCTCTGATGCGTCTTGCCACTAGCTGATTGTATTGACCGCCAAAGTCAATTACGATTACCAACTCTTTCTCCATGGTGTATGCTTTCCTCCTGTATCAAAGCGCCAGATTGCCGCTACAGCCTGTATCGGCCCTGCTTCATCTATGATTATAAGATAGATATTTCATTAAGTCAAAGTTTTTATCCTTATGGCTGTTGCTTTCTTCCTAAAAGTGCAATTTTCTCCCAATTTTTCCAAAATTCTTCTTGCATTCTTTTTATTTCTGTGCTATTGTTATCTTATAAAAGTGGGTTACTCTCTTTAATTGGAAACGGATTTTCAATCCCGCTTTTGAGTCAATTTTGCACGGTGTCACATATTTCACGGAAGAAAGGAGGCGTGGCAATGGGTGCAGCTTTAAATGCCGTTTATAATAACTATCTTACAGCATACGCTCCGATGAGCATGTCCCGTTATGACACTCACAAAAAGAGCGAGCTTCGCAATGTATATAATTCCATTGTCAAAATAAACAGAGAGTCGCCTTGGTATCTTCCCACCACCAGCAAAGATACTCAGCTTTATGCAATTACACTAAAGGAGCGGGCACGGGCGCTGCGCAATACTATTGCACAGTTGGACGGTCTGGAGGAAAATGGGCTTTTGGACAAAAAAAGCGCTTTTTCCAGCAATGACGACCTTGTTTCCGCTACTTATATCGGCAAACAGACATCAGATGAAGTTTCTCCCTCTTTTTTGGTAGAAGTGGATTCCTTGGCTTCCTCTCAGGAGAATCTGGGGCGTTTTCTCCCCAATTCCAAGATTGATCTGCCGGCGGATCTTTATTCCTTTGATGTCCTCATTAATGACATGAACTATGAGTTTCAATTTGTCATTAACGGTGATGAGACCAATCAGCAAATACAGGAACGCCTTATGCGCCTGATCAACAATTCCGATATCGGACTGAAAGCATCCATTGCGGAATCGGACGGACAGACTTCTCTGCGGTTGGTTTCCGAATCCACGGGACTTCCCTCCGGAAAGTCTTTCCAGTTTAATATCAGTGATGACCGGACCAGCAAAACTTCCGGAACAGTGGATTATTTAGGATTGGATTATATCAGCAGAAATGCTTCCAATGCAGTGTTTAAAATAAACGGAGAGGAGCGTTCCTCTTCCTCCAATCATGTTACCGTAGACAAATTATTTGAGATACAGCTCCACGGAACTACCGCGGAGGGCGAAGCCGTTGAAATCGGTTTGAAGACGGATGTAGAGTCTCTTGCCGATAATGTGTCACACTTGATTGGCGGTTACAATGATTTTCTGAGAGCAGCTTCTTCTTATTTAGACTCTCAGACCAGAAGCAGGCAGTTAGTCAAGGAACTGAGCGGTATTGCCGATTTGTACAACAGTTCTTTGGAGTCCACCGGTTTTACCTTGCAGGAGGACGGTACTTTGCAGGTTGATAAAGGTCAATTTCTGGAGACTGCTTCCCAATCGGAAGATATTTCAAAGGATTTCGGATATCTGACGGATTTCTCCAACGCTCTTATGAACAAGAGCAATCAGGTATCTTTAAACCCCATGGATTATGTAGACCGTATCATGGTTGCCTACAAGAATCCCGGACATAATTTTGCAAGTCCTTATACCACCAGCGCTTATAGCGGCATGATGTTTAACGGATATTGTTAATCACGATTTAAAAGGGCTGTTGTAAAACAGCCCTTTTACATTTCCTACACTATGAAAACTTACTTACTCTTTTTTCCTTTTGCCTTATACTTGTCAATCTGGACAAAGTCATCCATCAGCTCCATAATCTTATCTCTTCCGGTCTGATTCAGCTTTACATAATACTGCATTACGCGGTTCTCCAGCAACTGTTCACTCAAAGAAGTATTTCTTTCCAGAGAAGAGAAATCTACAGGATTCAAACTTAATTTCTCGCACATCCTAATCACGGTGCCATATGCCATGCCTTCAATGCCGCGCTCCAATGCCGTTACCAGCGTGCTGTAAGGAATATTCATCTCCAAAGCAAACTGACGCACACTGCGATACTGCTTCAAAATTTCCTTTTTTAAGACTTCTGCTTTTCTCATACTTTTGTCCTCCATCATCTAGCAAGTTAATGTATATGAATAATATACGATATTCCGTGCCCTTTTTCAAGCCCCATTTCAAAATATTTATAATTTACTTTCAAACTTCCCGTCAACAATTAAGGCGAAGAACGCATCTGATATACTGCCATGTCCTGATCCCGCGCCAATTCCCGGTAACCGGCGTCTTTACACGCGGCGTCCGTCTCTCCGCCTGCAGGCAGGGCTATATAACGGCTTTTGAGTTCTCCCATATGGTCTGCCACATAATCTTTTTCGCAGCAGTTGATTCCCATGCCTTCCGGCAGGGCATACAAAAGCTGCCACTTAGTATTGACAAGATTTTGCTCTGTGTTATTTTTCTCCGCCACGGTATCATTAAACATCCAGATCATCACATTATCATAGTTGGGAATCCCCTCTTCCGCAAAGGAAATCTCTCTGTCAAAAATCTCTGCCCATTCCTCATGCTTTGCCACTTCTTCCTGTGTCGCAAAGGGTATCTGATAATCATAGGAGGCAACCGCTTTGTATGAGTACAGATAGGCAAATACGGCTCCCACAAGCACCGCTTTTTTATAAGTCTTAGTCTCCATCAGGCTGATCACAAAAACTCCGACTGCCAGAAAGGTCAAAAGATGTTTGCTTCCTTCCGTCAGCTTATACATAAGAAGCAGGGCAAAAAGCATCCCCACATAGCAAAACGCCAGATGCCCCTCTATCAATGTTGCATTCCGCAGGGATTTAAACCGCGCATTTCCCGGCTGCTCCTTCTCTTGTCCGGAAATTCGGCGAAGTTTCATAAAATCCATTATACTCTGCCAAAGTAGCACCGCCATTACCACAAGATATCCGCCGAAGAACGCTCCTGATGCAAGCCCGCTGCGGAATCCTTCCACCGCCATGCCTAAGAATCCTTTTCCCATCCAATACAATGTGCTGAAAAAGTTCCGAATCCCGCCCCAGATTCCTTTTTCCACGAATGCCGTAATCCAATCCGTAAAAAACAGGGGGGCAAAATACTCCGCCCCCAGATAATGTTTAATCAGGGCATAGCATCCAAGTACCGCCAAAGTCACAAATGCGGCTCCCAAAGCGCCCCTCCATTTGTCCCTTTTCATCCACAAGCATACCGGAAGCATCAAAAACAACAGCATATAAGGCCGCATCAGCACAAGAAGCCCCGAAACCAGAAACAGCAGAACCAGATAAAGAGTATGTTCCTGCTCCAAATATCTGACTGCCAGACCGTAAAAGACAATCAACAGGGAAAAACAGATGACCTCCGGCATCCCCGAAAGCATATAGCGCACAAAGGGGGTATACAGGCAGAACAAAAGAGTCAGCACTCCCATCTGTTTCCATGTAGGACGCACCAGCCACACAAAACAAAAAACCGCCGCTGTCAGCAATACAATATTGCAGATAACAGGCGACATCAGATTCCATCCAAAAACAAGCCCCCACAAAATCCACGGCAGCAAGAGCACCGGACTCCATGCCGCAAAGGAAAGTTTCAGGGCATGGCTTTCATTAAAGCCAAAATATCCTCTGGGATAACCAAAATTTACAATGGCTTCGGTCTGTTTAAAATAAAATAATTCATCATTCCATTGGGAAGCAGGCAGATAGACTTCGCCAATACTCCGCCCCTGCATGGCGCAATGCACCAGACAACAGCACCCAGGCAATAACGCCATAAGAACCGCCTTTACCAATGTCTGAATCCTATTTTCCTTTTTCCACCAATTTACAAATTTCTCCAATTTCTATACCTTTCTAAAATTACCTCTCTGATATGCTTCCGTTTTATACGCCGCTCTCTGCGGGATTTAATACCGCCATCCACACAAGGTCAATATATTCCTCTCCGATACGGACATCTTCTTTGAGATACCCCTCATGCGCAAAACCCGCCTTTTCGTAACTGCGGATTGCCGCAGCATTTCCGGCAAGCGCCCTGAGATAAACGCGGTGCAGCTTTTCTTCTTCAAAACAGTACCGAAGCATCAGCTTTGCCGCCGCCGTTCCGATTCCCCGTCCTCTTGCCGATTCCTCCCCGATAAAGACACCATATTCGGCCTTTCTGTGCTCTCTGTCAATATGCTGGATATTCACGGCGCCCACCGGCACATTATTATCCGCCAGACAAATAATCATCTGGATTGCCTGTCCTGTTTCCACCTGAGTTCTAATCCAGTTTTCATGGCTTTCTTTTGTAAAAAGCTCCTGATATACAAAATTTTTGCGTACCGCATCCTGATTGCGCCACTTTACCACAAAATCTGTATCCGCATAGGTCATAGGGCGCAAAAAAATCCCAGCCTCCTCATCCCTGTATTTCTGTTCCACATCCATAAGCAGCCTCCTCTTATTTTCATAATTGTCTGCATTGCTCTTTTCCTAAAACCCTGCCAATTCCTTTCCCTGCAGCGCATAGATTAAAAAATAACTGCCGCAGACCAGATGATAGAAAAACACCGCCCATTCCGCCAGCACAAATACCACCTTATAGCTTTTCCGCCACTGTACGGTATTTTTTAACATCAAAAGCAGCGTGAGCAGATAGACAAAAAACATGCCATGCATATAGCCCCAGGAAAAATTGGCATGCATCATACGGAATCCCTTCTCATACAGACACAAAAACATCAGGGTTGACACCAGATAAATCGTCCATGCAAAACGATAATAAGCATTTTTCAGCAGTTCCCGGGCATTGAGTATCAGCACACCTATGGGCAGCGCCATTCCCATAAGGATACTGAGCCAAATATTTTTGGAATAATTACTCCAGACCTTTGCAAAAGCAAAACCGATTCCTGTTTCTTCTCCCATCACATTGGTGCCGGTAAATACGCCAAAAAACTGATACAGCAAATCAAGTCCCGTGGGAATCATAAATATACACAGGAAAAAAGCATAAGGAAAACTTTTTCCCCTGCTGCGGATAAGCTGTAGGAAAAGCAACGCTCCCATGGCGGGAAGAATGACCATAGTAAAGCTTGGTTTGGTAATCGTGGTCAGAAAAAGACTCACCGCAAAGGGAATAAATTCCTTCCACAAGGTATTTTTTTCATCGGCAAGGGAGACCTTCTCCTTCCACAGTTTTTCCACCAATCCAAGCGCTCTGCAGCCCTCAAAAAAGCAAATGACCGCAAAGGCTCTGGTAGCCAGATAGGTAGCGTTCCAGATAGGATTGGGGGTATAAATCCCCATACAACGATATGCATAGTCAAATCCGAAAAACGCAGTATTTTTAGGAGAATACAGATTTCCCAGCAAAAATAATGCGAAGGTCAGAAAGGTCACTGTCAAATCCAGAAACAGACGCCTGCCTTTTCCTCGTTCTCCCCAGGTTTCTATTTCCGGCAGCAGACTTTTGATGCCATGCCCCATATATACTCTGGCAATCCACAAACCCAAAGAATTGAGAACCGCAGTGGTAATCGCCACCGCCGCAGGCGCGCCGCACAGCAAGGCAATCAGTTTTGCCATGGTAAAAAACAGGGGATAGGGAAATTCATAATTGCCTTCAATGCCCCTGACTTTATTTACATAATCCGGCATGTCGGACACAAAATCCGGCACCCCATAGCACTGCATCATAAAAAGATACAGCATTACTCCTGTATAAATAAGCAGCAAGAGAAGAAATACAACTTTATCCGCCCTGCTGTCTTCCTTCCATTCCTTTATCCACTTTTTTTGTATTGTCTTATCCAATGTTTCCGCCCTTTTCGCAAGTTCTTTATGAGTGAATTTCATATTGATTACACAGTTGAATGACACGCTCAATCTCTTCCTCTGTCATCTCGGGAAACAGCGGCAGAGTCACGCAATGGGCAGCTAAATATTCCGCATTGGGGCAGTCTCCCTTTTGATATCCCAGATGCGCATAGGCTTTCTGAAGATGGCATGGCACCGGATAGTGCATATTGCACTCCACATCCGCATCTGCCATATATTGTATAAAATCTTTTTGATCCGGTACGGTAATGACAAATAAGTGAAATACCGGTGTGGTATTTTCCGGATGTTTCTGCATGGTAATCAGCGGATTTTTAATCTCTTGTAAATATCTTGCGCCGATTTCCTGCCGGCGTTTTGTCCACTGCGGCAGATATTGTAAGCTCACGGAAAGCACCGCCCCCTGCATTCCTTCCAAACGGTAATTGTAACCTATCTCATCATGATAATATCTCACATCGCAGCCTTGGTTTTTCAACCTCTCTATACGCTTATAATAGTCTTCCCTGTCACAGGTAACGCTTCCGCCTTCTCCGAAGGCATAGAGATTTTTACCCGGGTAAAAACTAAAGCACCCCAATTCTCCCAGCGTCCCCACATTTCTACCCTCGAATTGCGCTCCATGCGCCTGTGCGCAGTCCTCTGCTACAAACAGATGATGTCTCTGCGCAACCTCCTGAATACGGGTATAATCAAAGGGCTGCCCATAGAGATGAACTCCCAGAATGCCTTTGGTGTGCGGCGTAATCAGCTTTTCGGCGCATTCTGCGTCAATCTCCCAGGTATCCCCGGTGCAGTCCGCAAATACAGGCGTTGCGCCCGTATAAGAAACGCCCCATGCAGTAGCAATATAAGTGTTGGCGGGCACGATAACTTCGTCTCCCGGTCCCACTCCCAAGGCAAGCATGGCAAGATGGAGCGCCGAGGTTCCGTTGTTCACGCCGGAGGCAAATCTGCTGCCTACATATGCCGCAAATTCCCGGTCAAAAGCATCCGCATATTTCCCTCCCGAAAAAGCAGTTTCCATACAGACTTTTTCGATTGCCTGCCTGTATTCTTCCTGATGCCGCAGATAATCCCGGCTTAAATCGATACGCCTAATATGTGCCATACTAACCCTCCATGCCGCTTTCGGCGGCTCAATTCTTTCTTCCTTTTCCATAAAATTCCCGATGCAGCCTTGCTATCTGCACCAGATAATTACAAATCGTCCGAAACACTTTTACGGTGGTATTATAATCCTCCTGCCACTCCACCGGATAGTCCAAAATACGGACTCCTCTTTTTTCGGCGCGAAGCAAAAACTCTATCATGTAAAACCACCCGTTGTCATCACTGCATCCCTCTATCAGGGAAACCGCCTGCTCCCTGCGCACAAAAGTAAAACCGCAGATAGCGTCTGTGGACTTCATGCCCAGAAATAATTTTAGCAGAATTAACAAGCCTTTGGAAGTAATTTTACGATACCATTTCCGCCCCTCGGTATGGGACTGCCTCGCAAAACGGCTTCCGTTGATATAGGCAATTTCCTTCTGGGTATCAAAAATATGGATTGCCTCCCCCAAATGCTTAATATTGGTGGAAAGGTCTATATCCATATATCCCACAATATCGCCGTGACTTAATTCCACGCCCCGCCGGAAAGCCGCGCCCACTCCGCGGATGTCAATACGCTCATACTGCACTTTCGGATACCTCTCCACAAGCGCCGCTGCAATCTGTGGAGTCTCATCCGTGGAGCCGTTGTCCACAATAATAATCTCGTAATCTTCAAAAGCAATCTTTTTCAGATATTCCACAGTGCGAGTAATTCCGCTTTCCAAACGCAGTTTTTCATTTAATACCGGAAAAATAATTGTCACCGTCATTTTGTCAGTTTTTCCACTCCTTCTATGATATAACGCTGGCGTTTAAAGCTCATATTCAAAATCACGGAAAGATATTTGAATATCAATGTCAGCATGACAGATATCATAAAGAATCCAAATGACATCCATGTCATAATTGACATCCAGCCTTCCACAGGGCGTACGGTACTGAAAATAGAATAGATAATATAGCCAAACATAAAAATCATTGCCCCGAACATAATCATGCTGGTGATAAGGGATATCTTCTCCAGAACATCCGTAAAAATAATCAGGGTATCCATGGCAAGGGCGCTGCGGTTCCCCCTTTCTTCCTGATTGCGCCATCCTGTGGCAGTCTTTTTATTTTCGTAGACAATGGTGTCCGTTTTCAGTCCGCAATTCATATACATTGCTTTGCGATATGGAATATAGGCGTTCATCTGATTCACCCGGTTGACAGCCCTTCTGGAAATAATGCGGAATCTTTCCTGCCGCAGCTGCCCCATACGCCGGTTCCCTAAATTGTAAATAGTATAAAACATTTTTGACGAAAGGGATACGCCATGAGCGGGAGCCGCCGCTACCACATCATATCCCTCCAACGCCCTGTAATAGACTTCCATAATCAGGGAAGAATCAAAATCTAGTTGGCATTTGTCAAATTCAAACAAAAAATCTCCCACCGCCAAATCTCTTCCCGCATTCATGGCAGCTTCCACTCCCTGATAATAACTCAAATGAATCATACTGACTACAAAAGAAGCCGTCTGCTCCGCCAAAAATTCCTGTATTTGCGAAACGGTATCGTCCCCACAGCCGTCGTTGACACATACGATTTCAAATTTTTCAAACCTTTCCCGCATAACATCGCTGACTGCCTGCAAAAATTGCTTAACCGTCCTGCCTTCATTATGCAGATAAAGGACACAGGATACAAAATTTTTTTCCTTTTCCATGACTGCCTCCGTTTCTCGGTTTATCTGATTTCCGCCTACATTGACCTTTCTTTCCGGCTCTTGAATTTTAATCTAAAAATTCATCTAAGTCATACACCGTATTAATTTTTCCCGACAAGACACTTACAAAAGCCGGGTCTTTTGAAATCACTTTCACCACCGTAGGTCTGGAATCATCTATCTCTGAAGCCTTCAAAATAGGCTTCATGGAAAACAATGACTTCTCATAAAAAAATTCATATTCCGTCCGGATATATTTTCTTGCCAGAGCTGCCATATACTCCCATGCGCTCCCGGGTTTCTCCTCGCAGAAATCACAGTTTCCCAGCCATCCGCTTTTGCACAGTCCCTTTTCCATACAGGAAAAATAGGGCGTTTTCTCATAGCTTGTCTGATGCGGGGTAAAAGTCACCGAAGTCAGGGAATGAAAGCCTGTCTTTCCAAAAGGCATAATAGAAAAAAAGGGACCGTCCATCACCGTAAGCCCGATTTCCTTAAAAGCTTCACTCACCCTGCACAAAATAATCTCGCAAAGCTCATATTTCAATCCGAAATCCTCTGCGGAAACTCCCTCCACTTTCCTTAGAATCTGATTCACGGAGGCATAGGATGCATTCAGCACAAAGGGAGCCTGATATCGCTCTTCCTTTCCCTGATAAAGCGCCGTAATTTCATAAACGCTTTCCCTCTTTTCAATCCTTTCAATCCTGCGCTCATAACAAATCCGCACACCCGGATATTGTTCCAGCTCTTTTATGAAAAAGTCTTTTAAAATCTGCGCATCGTAGGTATATTCTTCTGTCAGGAATGCCCCGTCGCACATTCCTTCTTTGAAATATTGCGTTACGGGAAGTTCCGTACAGGGAATCTTTGCATCCTTACAAAATTTTTTAAATTCCTGCGCGTCTGTCCATGAAAAGTGGCTTGCCGTGGCATATACCTGTTTAAAATCCGAATGAATGCAAAATTTATAATCTTCCACAAAGCGCTTAAAATATCCGGCGGATTTCATCGCCGTAGCCAGAGAGCGGGGATAATGATATCCCATATGCACCCTTGCCTGATTGATATAAGTAGCTCTGGTGAAGGGCGCCGCCTCTATCTCAAGCACCGTGACCTGCTGTCCCTTCCTTGCGCAGTACAGGGCGGAATAAAGACCGTAAAGTCCCGCGCCGATAATTAATTTATCTGTCATTGTTTTACTACTCCTTTTGAGGATTCAGGGCAAGCGTCGCCGCAAAAGGCAGCGCAATCATTATCGGATAAAGATACCGAAGCTGAACGGTAGGACCCAGAAACAGCGTGACATAATATCCCAGCGCCAGAGAAAGCGGAAGCAGCATCCGGTACTTTTTTTGTGTAAGAAGCACTGCCGCCAACAATAAATACAGCCACAAATAAGTGCCCGGCACAAATAGGTATTTTAGGATGGGCAGTTTCAGATATCCGTTTCCGTCCGCCCAGGATTCCAATGCTTCGTGAAGACTTTCCCATTTGGAATCCTTATAAATGCCTCTTTCCCGTAAAACATCCTCCACCCATCTGGTCTGCACATATCCCAGACCTCTTTCCGCGCCGTTTACATTGATAAGCGCATGGCTCACATCCCCGGGCGCCAGATATCCGGCATTTACCGCCAGCGCGGCGTTTACAAAATCTCCCGGATACTCTGCCAATAAATGCAGATATGTCCTGATAAAATCCTCTGTCCGATATCTGACCACATAAGTGTTGGTATGCCGTTTCACAGGGTCTGAGATATCCGGTCTATACTCCAGATAACTTTCATCCAGAAGAAAATCCCGAATCAATGCCTTATCTTCTTCCGACATGCTATTGTCATCCTCCGGAAGCAGTCCTGCACCGCCATGATATATCATGCAGCGGGCAAGCTGTTGAATAGGCATACTGAGCATCTCTCTTTTGTCTCCCTGTTCGGCCCCCACTGCGCTAAACAGCAATGTAAGAGAGATATTTCCCACAACAAACGCCAAAAATGCATTGGCAAGCAGTCTTCCCTGACACTTACGATATTCTTTATCCCGCCAGAGTCCCAAAAGACAAATGCACAACAATACCAGCATAGCATATTTTCCGTTATTGCGAAAAAGAATCATTCCCAAAGTGCTGACAAAAAACAGGGCATCCTGTCCCGCCGGCCGCAGAGAATTTCTTTTTGACCGTAGAATAGCATATATCGACAGCATTTGCAACAAAAAAAAGCCGCTGAATACCGTGTCCTTAATTGTGCTAATGCTCATGTACCAATGAAAAGGATAAAACATCTCATACAACAAAAGCAAAAGCTGCAGGATGGGAGACGACCCCGTCCTGTTTACCAAATAGTTTCCGTAAGTAAAAGCTCCCGCTAAAAATAAAAGCTGCAGACATCCGTAAATGCCGATTCCCGTATTCGTATCTCCGAATATATTTTTTCCTATATTCATGGCGCCTTCCAGCAACAGGGTATGGGCTATGGGATGGTGGTCATTATAAGAATGACTCTCTATCTGACCGGTCTGCACATCGGTATCATAGGAACAGATAGCAGGATAATAGGCAAGATAACAAGGGAGCCAACTGAGCACAATCAACAAAAAAATAATCGCAAAAGCTCCCGCCGGTAAAACCCTCTTTTCGCCATGCAAAAACTTCTTGGACAGCAAAGTCGGAATACGGTGAACCGCCTCTCCTGCCGCATATCCCAAAAGTCCCCCTGCCGCCAGACTGATGAGCAGAATCCAAAGCAGATATTTCCCGTTCCATACAATATTTCCATTTTGAGCCAAATCCCTCTCCGCTTTCTGAAAGAACACAAAGAGGAATCCTAACAGAACAAAAAGTCCGTTTCTCCTCATGACTGCCCCCATCAATTTAGATTTTCTTAGAAAACCTTTTCATCGAGATGAAACTTAGATTTTCTTGGGCGGCGCATTTTGACGCCTTAGAAAATCTTTTCATCGAGGTGAAACTTAGATTTTCTTGGGCGGCGTACTTTGACGCCTTAGAAAATCTTTTCATCTTGCGTACTTCTCCATATGAACACGGTTCAGACGATATTCAAAATCCCTTCTGTCCTTCGCCGCCATAACCTCCAGAATCATCCCTGCAAAAAAAGACTGAATGCCTGCCAGCACCATGAATCCGCAGACTATCAATGTGGGAAATCTGGGAACCAGCCCCGTCTGTAAATATACCCCGACAATGGGAATCATCAGAATTGCCGCAATCAGCACCAGCAAAACACACAAAGCCCCAAAGAAACGCAAAGGCTTATAATTCTTATATAATTGCAGCATCTTGCGTATCACACGCATTCCGTCACTGTAGGTATTTAACTTGGATTGGCTTCCCTCCGGACGGTCCCGGTATTCCACTACCACATTTTCCACCTGCATATTATAATTTACCGCATGAATCGTCATCTCTGTCTCGATTTCAAACCCCTGGGAAAAAATAGGAAAGGTTTTGACAAACTCATAGCTGAAAGCCCGATACCCTGTCATGATATCCTTAATATGGGAATGAAAAAGGCTGTTAATCCCCATACGCATGAGACTGTTGCCAAAATTGTGGAAGCGGCGCTTATTTTCCGTAAAATAGGTGGAAGAAAGCCTGTCCCCCACTACCATATCGGCATTTTTTTCAAGCACACCTTCTACCATTTCCCTTGCGCACTCAAGAGGATAGGTATCATCCCCGTCCAGCATCAAATAACATTCCGCGTCAATTTCACGAAACATTCTGCGAATCACATTGCCTTTTCCCTGCTTATACTCATGACGGATAATGGCGCCTTCCGCCTCCGCCAGCTTCGCCGTATCATCCGTAGAATTATTATCATAAACATAGACTACTGCCTCCGGCAGAGTCCTTTTCACATCCCTGACCACCTTGGAAATCGTCTGCGCTTCATTATAACAGGGAATCAGTACCGCTATTTTATCCATCTTTCCTCTCATTCTGCCATGTCGGCATCTCTCAAAGCTGATAAATTTTCCATTTTTTACATTTTAACATGATTATACTTTATCATCCACTATTTTTATAAAAGAATTTATGGTATAATGATTCTGCTACCGCAGAATTCAAGTCAGCTTGCGCTGCCTTGCCCTCACAAAGCATGGAAACGCTTTGTGAGGCATTATACGAATCCATGGCTTGAAAATCAAATGTCTGCTGCGCAGCCGCTTGATTTTCTGCGCACATGGTATAATGATTCTGCTACCGCAGAATTCAAGTCAGAATGTGAGGAGAACATGAAGTTATTGTTTCACAAAATAGATTCTTTTTCTCTATGGTTTGTCCGGATTCTCTCCCTGATATTCACCGGAGGTCTGTTCATCAGCGCCTTTTTTGCCACCTGCTATGCCTCTGACATGACCTCCCAGCAGGTTCTCACCAGACAAGATTCCGTACTATGGAATTTGGCGGGGCTCGCGTTCTTTCTGCTTTTCCTTGCCGCAATACAGCATCTGACCGGCAAAAATGTCAAAAAAAGACTTCCTCTGCTGCTTCATCTGGTCTGTGCGTGGTGCATACTGACAGGCATTCTTCTTGTGCTGTTCAGCAAGACTGTTCCTGCCGCCGATGCCATGTCCGTATATGCGGCGGCCGAAAATCTCGCTTACGGCGATACTTCCGTCATACATCCTACGGATTCCTACTTATCCTATTATCCCCAGCAGATAGGGCTTCTTTCTTTTTTTGAACTAATTATCCGTATTTGGAAACTGTTTCCTTTGGGACTGCCTGCCTACCACATCATCAAGTGTATCTATGTTCTGTTAGGGTGCGTTATCATTGTATTTCAATACCGCATGGTTGAACTTTTGTGGAATGACCTTCGGACAAATTGTTGTTATCTTTTATTAATCGGTTTCAATCTGCCTTTTTTCATGTATACTTCTTTTGTTTATGGGGAAATCCCCTCTTTTGCCACGATGAGCGCAGGCATGTATTATCTGTTTTGTCTGTTTCGCGCTGTGGCTGCGGACTCGAAACAATCTTCCGCAGTCAGACGCTATTTTCTGCTAAGCCTGTTGTTTCTTACTCTGAGCGTCCTTTTGCGCAAAAACTCTCTGGTTTTTATCATTGCCGTCTGCATTGTGGCATTATTTCAATTTTTCAGACAGCATAAACCGGTTCTTTTACTGTTTGCCGTACTGTGCGCCGTCTGCAGCTTATCCGTTCTTCCTTGTGTACAAAAAATATATGAATACCGTGCCGGCAATACCTTAAGTTCCGGCGTACCCCCTCTTTCTTATCTTGCCATGGGCATGCAGGAATCTTCCCGGGGAAATGGCTGGTACAACGGCTTTAACTTTAATACCTATCAGGAGGCTGGCATGGATGCACAGGCGGCAGCCGCCGTCAGCCGCACTGCCATCGAAGAAAGAAGGAATTACTTTAAGGTTCATCCCGGTTATGCCGCAGATTTTTATTGGAAAAAATATCTGAGCCAATGGGCGGACGGCACCTATGCCTGCAGGCAGGCGACTCTTGCCACCTTTGGAGGCAGGCATGCATTTTTTAACAGTCTGTATGCCGGAGAACATAGTAAATACTTCATTGAATATGGCAATCATTATCAAAACCTGATTTATCTCGGCGTCTTTCTATTCTGTCTGGGAAATGTGATATCCCATTGGCTCCCCCATGGTTTCCGTCGAAAAAAACACCGGGATTCTGCCATATCTTCCCCTCCGGTCGTTTTGAATCCGTTAGACGGTCTGCCCCTGTATCTGGGACTCATTGCCGCTTTTGGGGGCTTTCTCTTTCATATGGTATGGGAAGCAAATTCCCGCTATATTTTTTCATACAGCCTGTTACTGATTCCGTATGCCGCTCACGGGCTTTCCGGACTGATTGCAAAGGGAATAAGAAAGATGAATTGTGCGCCAAAAACAACGCAGAAATGAGGAGTATCATGAAAAAAAATCCTTTTCGCTTTTTACTGGTTTCTACCCTGTCATTATGTATTTTACTTTTCTGTGGTTTGTCTTTATTCGGATATTTCCGCACTGCCTACTATTATTCCGACCGGACAAGACAAAATGACATTGCCGCTCTGAAGGCAGGAGATTATGAATGCCTGCTTCTGTCCATGTATCCCACGGAATCCTTTAATTCAGAAACCTTTTCCTATTATCGGGGCACATCCACACTAAAGGCAAATCACCGTTTTGAAAACCTGAATGATATCGGCAGCTATCTAAACGCCGCCATAGATGCCAATGAGCAGCTCACCAACATCTATATCGGTCTGGACGCTTCTGCCATCGGCGCCCAATACTATTTTCATGCTTCCCTGTACCATAGGGAATATCAAAAAAAAATATTGCCGCTGATATCCGCTCATCCGCAGATTACCTTTGAAATCCTGCTGCCGTACTATTCCTTAAATTATTGGCAGACTCTGTCGGATAAACAACAGGAGGAGTCGCTGAATGCATACCGAAACTTTGTCAATATTTTTTCCGAATACCCCAATGTAACGATTTATTTCCCCGGCTATGAAGAATGGTTGATCTGCAATCCCGGAAATTATGACGCCCCCGATTCCTGCAATCCGGACATTACCTCTTTTCTGCTGGCTCTCACTTTTCGGGATGATCATTACTGCCTGACCGCGGATAACATGGAACAGCGGTTCGCGGCGCTGAAATCCCTGTTGACAAATTATGCTCAGCCCACAGAATCTTCTGCAGAATTTTCTGTGGATTTATCCGGCTATGACATTGTCTTTTTCGGTGACAGTGTTATCGGGAACTACACCAACAGCCTGTCCATCCCCGGTGTGGTACAAGGGTTCAGCGGCGCTCATACTTATAACATGGGATATGGCGGGAGCAGCGCCACCATGAGTCATGAGCCTTCTGCCACAAGCTTCCACACAATACTGGACGCTTTTCTTGCAAAAGATTTATCCTCCCTTGACCCGGCCACACAGCCTTATATGGGCTTACAGACCTATGTAAATGATTTTTCATCCGAAAATGCGAAAGAGAATCGGAAAACCTGTTTCGTCATCAACTACGGGCTGAATGATTATTTTTCCGGCTGGTGTATTGATTCTAAAGAGCCGTTTGATATCTATACTTATAGAGGAAGCCTTCGCAGTGCTGTAACCAAGCTGCAAAAGGCTTATCCCCACAGTATGATTCTTTTGATGACTCCTAATTTCTGTACCTACTTCAAAGACGGAACGGAACCGCAAAGCGATGTAGGCGGTCAGTTAACCGATTATGTGAATGCGGTATTGGAACTTTCCGTGGAACTTGAGATTCCTTGTCTGGACAACTATCACAACCTCGGCATAAACGCCGCCAATCATGCACAATATCTGGATGACGGCTGCCATCCTAACGAATGGGGGCGTTACCTGATCGGACGGCATATCCTGCAGACCATACAAAATCAGTAATACATTTTTCCCTGCATCAAATCTTTAAAATAATACAACCCGCACGCCAGATGCCACAGATAGGCAGTCCACTGCGCTCCCAAAAGCAGTTTCGCTTTCAGGACTCTGCTGTTTTTGGGAGCCGCAGCGACATCCGCCGTGTCTTTCAGCAAAAGCAGAAGCGCCCCCACAAAACCGAAAAAGATACCGTACATATATCCCCAGGAAAAATTAAAATCCTGTTTGCGGAATCCTTTCTCATACAGGAAAAAGGCAGTTAAAAATCCCATCAGATAAATCTGCCAGGAAAACCGATATATAGAATTCTTTTTCCAAAGCTCTTTCATCTGTCCGATGTGACAGACGAAAACCAGAATCGGAAAGCCAATGGCTAAAGCAACGGCAAGGGGAATGTTGCTGCAATACATCCTCCACACTTCCCCAAAACAAAATCCGACGCCGCCTTCCTCTCCTTCCTGCGGCACAAACACCCCCCTGTATTGATACAACAGATCAATAAAGGTTGGCACAAAGCATACACCCAACTGTATCGTCGGAACAATATTTCTGCATTTTGACCGAAAAAGACGATACAGCATAATGAACCCTGCCGTTGCCACCATCACAAGGGTAAAGCTGGGTTTCGTCATAGTCGCAAGCAGCAAAAACAGGGAAAACAGCACATAATCCTTCATTGCTACTCCCGTCTGTGGGTTCTTCCATTTTCCTCCATATCCCTGCTCGTAACAACCCAGAAGCTTGGCAAACAGGAAAAAGGTCACCGCCGCAAAAGGTCTTGCCGCCATATAGGTTGCATTGTGAAAGGGATTGGCCGTGAATACTCCCAGATAATTATAAAGAATGCCGGGCAGATAAATACCCTTCGGCGGATAAAGCATGGAAATAAAGAACAGGGACATACTGACCAGACTGATCAGCACGCCTGCCAGCCATTTACATTTCGGCAGACCATCCTGTAGATTTTTTAACAAAATTTTATTGAAAAAATATTTAATGCTTACCATTGCCAGACTGTTTAAAAGCATGGTTGCTAATGCCACGGAAAGTTCCGGTGCCGCAAAAAGATGAATCCATCTGGCAATTTTAAAGAAAATCGGATAAGGATAGCTGTATTTTTCATTCAATCCCAGAATCTCTTCAATATACGCTTCCATGTCCGAATGATAGCTTTCCGAACTTTCCAATGTCTGTCGGTGAAACAAAAGCAAAGTTACTGCCGATGCTGCCAGCAGTAACCCCACAAAAAAAATTCTGTCTATCCATTGGTTTTTTTTAGTCTGTTCCATTCTATTGCCTCCGCATCGATATACGCCTGCCTGTCCTTTTCATTATTCTCCTTCACGCATTCGTACATTTTTTATCTTTGCTTCCCGTTTTGCCAATTCTCTGTCATGCTCCGCCATAATACGCACCAATTCCTCATAACTCGTCTTTCTGGGATTCCAGCCTAAGACCGTCTTTGCCTTAGTCGGGTCCCCCAGCAGATTATCCACATCCGTAGGGCGCAGCCATGCGGCATTGACACATACCAGCATTTTGCCTGTATTCTTATCATATCCCTTTTCGTCGGCGCCGCTGCCTTCCCAGCGGATTTCCATACCATTTGCCCTAAATGCTCTCTCCGTAAAATCTCTTACGGTATGCTGCTCGCCGGTAGCAATCACAAAATCTTCCGGCTCATCATGCTGTAACATCATCCACATGCATTCCACATAGTCCTTGGCATATCCCCAATCCCTCAAGGAATCCAGATTGCCCAATTCCAGATGCTCCTGAATCCCTTCCGCAATGCGTCCCGCCGCCAGAGTAATCTTTCGGGTGACAAAGTTCTCTCCCCGGCGCTCCGATTCGTGATTAAATAAAATTCCGTTTACGGCAAACATCCCATAGGCTTCCCTATACTCTTTGATAATCCAAAAACCGTACTGCTTTGCCACCGCATAAGGGCTGTAAGGATGAAAAGGAGTAGTTTCCTTCTGGGGAATTTCCTCCACTTTTCCATAAAGTTCGGAAGTGGACGCCTGATAGATTTTGGTCTTTTGCGCCAGCCCCAGAATCCTTACCGCCTCCAATATCCGGATAACGCCGATGGCGTCCACATCTCCGGAATATTCCGGCACATCAAAGGATACCTGTACATGGGACTGCGCCGCCAAATTATAGATTTCATCCGGCTGCACCTTCCCGATAATGTTCATAAGAGAAGAGGAATCCGTCAAATCCCCGTCATGCAGCGTTACGGTATTTGCCGCAATCAGATGATTGATGCGGGCAGTATTGGAAAGGGAAGCCCTTCTGGTAATACCGTGTACCTCATAACCCTTTTCCAAGAGAAACTCCGCCAGATAAGAGCCGTCCTGCCCCGTAATTCCTGTAATCAATGCTTTTTTCACATTAACCTCCATTCCACCGTCTTAGAAAATTTCTTTGCACTATTTTCTATTCCGCCTTCTTTCATCCGGCAGCACAAATATTAAAACCACGATTTAACTTATGAAAAACGCCGCTTTTGCGTTTTTCGGCGTGAAGTTTTAGATTTTCTTAGGCGCTGTCTTTCCGGCGCCTTAGAAAATCTCTTCACGCTAGGCACAGACCCGCAGCAACTGCGCCCGCCCCTCCAGCATCAGCGGCACAGAATCCGCCGGAATAAAAATGCAGTCGCCCCGGTTAAAATTTATGGCTTCTTCCGTTTCTTCCAGCTTTCCGCTCCCCTCAATGCACAAAAGTACCTGAAAGGAATTTTCTCCTGTCCTGAAGGGAATCTTCTGTCCCTCTTTTGTATTGACCAAGACTCTCTCCACCTGAAAATATTTGCATCTGCACAAAAATTCCATTGCGCATCCCGGTTGATATTTCAAAATCCTCATAGGCTGTCTGGGTTCTGCGCTTCCCTTTAGATTTACTGTCTGCAAAGCCTTCTCCACATGAAGGGCTCTGGTGCTGCCGTCTCTATCCCTTCGGTTATAATCGTACATCCTGTATGTCAGGTTGGAATTTTCCTGAATCTCCGCAATCAAGGCTCCCGCTCCGATTGCGTGTACCGTTCCCGCTTCAATATAAAATACATCACCCTTTTTAATTTTGACTCTCTGCAGATATTTTTCCACAGTACCCTGCTTTAAGCTTTCTCTCAATACTTCCCTGCTCATATCGTGCAAAAAGCCATACACCAAGGTAGTATCCTCTGAAGCGTCCAGAACATACCACATTTCCGTCTTGCCAAGAGAACCGTTTTCATGTTCCCTTGCATAATCGTCATCGGGGTGTACCTGTACCGATAAATCTTCTCTGGCGTCAATCAGCTTGATCAGTATGGGAAGTTCTCCTTCCGTCTCCTGTCCCATCCGGGGATGAGTCCCCAGATATTCGGGATGTTCTTTTAAAAGATTCCTTAAGCTCTTCCCCTTCTGTGTACCGCTTGCCACTATGCTGGGTCCGTCAGGATGGGCGGAGCATTCCCAGGTTTCGGCCAGAGGCTCCAAGGAAAGTTCTTTGCCAAAATCCTGTTTCAGTCTTTTGCCGCCCCACAGATAATCTTTGCCTGCCGGTTGTAATAAAAAGGGCTTATTAGGGCAGTTCAAATTTCTGTTTGTCATGCACGCTTATCTCCTTGCCCAACTGCACTTCCATCACAGTCAACTCCGTATCCGCAAAAATAGTGTGGCGACAGCCCGCCTGCATGGTAATCACATCTCCTGCCCTTACCGGCTGTTCCATGCCATCCACAATAGTTCTGCCCTCTCCCGAAAGAACGGTCCAGACCTCATCCCGTCTCTCATGACTGTGATAATTCATGCTATGACCGGGATGCAGCGTCACTTTAATGGTCATGCTTTCCTCTTCTATATCCAAAACCCGAAAGCTTCCCCAGGATTTCTCGGCAAACATAATCTGCCCTTCCATTTTATCTACAAAGGGTTTGATATAGCTGGATTGCTCCTTGTCGGACACTAAGATACCCTCGGAGCTGGCGGATACCACAATATCCTTTAACCCCATGCAGAGCACCGGTACATCCAACTCATTAATGACATGGACATTGTGACAGGTATCGTTTAATGTCACATTACCGATACTGGCCCCTTCCATGGCTTCCGTAAGAGTATTCCATGTTCCCAAATCCTTCCACTGTCCCGCAAACCTGAGAACCTTGATATCCTTCTCTTTTTCTGCCACGGCGTAGTCAAAACTAATCTTGTCCAAGGTATCATATTTTTCATATAAATCATAATAATCCGTAAAGTCTATGATTTCATGGGCTTTTTCCAGCACATATTTCAACCGGTAAGCAAAAACGCCACCATTCCAAAGAGCGCCATTTTTGAGATATTCCCGGGCAGTCTCCAAATCCGGTTTTTCTTTAAAGGTGTTTACTGTACTTAAGCGCTCCTTGCTCTCCGGAATAATATACCCGTATTTTTCACTGGGATAAGTAGGCTCCATCCCCATCAACAGAAGATTTGCTTCCCCTGCCTGCGCCAGTTTTCCAAGTTCCGCCAATGTTTCAAAATATTCCTTTTCCACATAAGGATCCACCGGGCAGACTATCACAGCCTCCTCCTCGGAAATACCCTGCACATCATGCAGATATGCCGTGGCAAGGGCAATGGCGGGAAAAGTGTCTCTCCTGCAAGGTTCTGCGCAAATCCCGATATTTTCACCCAATTGGTTATACAGGGAAGGTATCTGGGTTTTGGATGTGGCAATGGTCACCACCGCATTCTTGTCTACAGAACAAATCTGCCGGTATACCCTCTGTACCATGGATTCGTGTTCTCCGTTTTCGGTTTGAAACAGCTTAATAAACTGCTTGGAACGAATATCATTGGATAAAGGCCATAAACGCTTTCCGCTTCCGCCGGACAACAGTATAATATTCATGCCGCCTTCCCTCTCTTATTATTTGAATTTTTTCTTTCACGGCTTTACTTTCCCAAATCCACCGTATGCAAAAGTTCTTTTATCTGCTCTACGGACAGCCAGTCCGTATTGTTTTCGGAGCTATAGGAAAATCCTTCCGGAACCGGTTTTCCCGTAGGCACCGCTTTTTTGCTGTTGCTCCACACAATCTGAGGATATATAATAAAGTGCTTGTCATATTCATAAGTATTGCGGCAATCTTCCACCGTCACCATGATTTCGTGAAGTTTTTCCCCTTCCCGGATACCTATCTCCGGCATCTGACATCCGGGTAGCATTGCCTGTGCCAAATCCGTCACTTTAAAAGAGGGAATTTTAGAGATAAATGTCTCTCCTCCTTTTGCCTGCTCAAGAGCCTTGATCACCAGTTCCACACCCTGTTCTAAGCTAATCCAGAAACGGGTCATGCGATAATCGGTAATAGGAAGTTCTGTTCCCCCGTTTTGAATGATATTATGGAAAAAGGGAATCACAGAGCCGCGGCTGCCCGCAACATTGCCGTAACGCACAATGGAAAAACATGTACTCTTGCTTCCGCTATAAGCATTGGCAGCAATAAATAGCTTGTCTGAAACTAATTTCGTGCCTCCGTAAAGATTGACCGGATTTACGGCTTTGTCCGTGGAAAGCGCAACTACTTTCTCCACACCGGTATCCAGCGCCGCATCAATGACATTCTGGGCTCCGCTAATATTCGTTTTAATGGCCTCTGCGGGATTATACTCACAGGCAGGCACCTGTTTCAATGCCGCCGCATGAACCACATAATCCACCCCTTCAAAAGCTCTGGTAAGCCTCTCTTTGTCGCGCACATCTCCGATAAAAAATCGCAGTTTGTTTGCATACTGCTTCAACTCATCTTGCATAAGAAACTGTTTAAATTCATCACGGGAATATATGATAATCTTTTTAGGCTCATAGTGTTCCATAACATACTTTGTAAAAGCCTTACCAAAACTTCCTGTGCCGCCGGTAACTAAAATAGCTTTATTGTTTAACATTGTCATCCTCGTTTCTGTGTAAAATTTATTACCTCTTCTAAATTTTTCTATACCATCATATCATATTCCATAGTAAAAAACAAATTGAATCTAAGTCCTAATTACCGCTCAGTTCCTGCCTGCAAAAATCCAATGCCGCAGCAATCACCTTGTCCATGTCATAATATCGATATCCGCCCAGACGCCCGCCGAAAATAACCTTCTTTTCCTGTCCGGCCAAGTCTTTGTATTTCTCATACAACCGATTATTTTTATCATTGTTCACCGGATAGTAAGGTTCGTCCCCCTGCTTCCATTCCGAAGAATACTCCTTGGAAATAATGGTATTGGGTTGCCTGCCGAACTCAAAATGCTTATGCTCGATAATGCGGGTATAGGGAATTTCCCGTTCGGTATAATTGACCACAGCATTCCCCTGATAATTCTCCATGGCAAGCTCTTCCGTTTCAAAGCGAACGCTACGGTACTCCAACACTCCCAGCCGATAATCATAATATTGGTCAATCATGCCCGTATAAATAATTTTTCCCGCAAGATTCGTCAATTCCTCCCTATGCTCCAAAAAATCGGCATTCAGGCGTACCTCGCAGCCTTCCAGCATTTTTTCCACAATCTGCGTGTAACCGCCTATCGGAATCCCCTGATGGGAGTCGTTAAAATAATTATTATCATAAATAAAACGCAGGGGCAGCCTTTTAATAATAAAAGCAGGCAATTCCTTGCAGGAACGCCCCCACTGTTTTTCCGTATATCCTTTGATAAGCTTCTCATACACATCGCGCCCTACCAGAGAAAGCGCCTGCTCTTCCAGATTTTGCGGATTGCTGATATGAAGGTCTGCAATCTGTCCCGCTATGATATCCTGAGCCTCCTTGGGAGTGGAAATTCCCCACATTCTGCTGAAAGTATTCATGTTAAAAGGCAGATTGTATAATTCTCCCTTATATTTTGCAATGGGAGAATTTACATAATGATTAAATTTAGCAAACTGATTTACATAGTTCCAGACCTCTTCATCGGATGTGTGAAAAATATGAGCCCCGTACTTATGAACACGGATGCCGCTTATCTCCTCCGTATAGATATTTCCGGCTATATGATTTCTCTTTTCCACCACCAGACAGGACTTTCCCTTTTTAACGGCTTCATGGGCAAAAACCGCGCCGTACAGCCCTGCGCCCACAATCAGATAATCATACTTCATCATATCAGCATACCTTTCCTGCTTGTTATTTGTTGAAACAATGACCTAACCCCCCGTATGATAGGTTGGTACCATTTCCCTGATCAACTCCCTAATGTTGTCTCCCTCGCCTTCGGCGCATTCCTTCAAACGCTCCAACTGCTTTTCAAATTTCTCTTCTTCAAATTCAATAGGCTTTCCGATATAAATCATTTTGTTTGCGGTCTGCTTTAATCCTTCTTCCTGCATTAAAAGCTCTTCATACATTTTTTCGCCCGGGCGGAGTCCGATATATTCAATCTTAATATCTTCATCCACACGATAACCCGAAAGCTGAATCAGATTCTTGGCAAGGTCTGCGATTTTTACGGGTTCCCCCATGTCCAGCACGAAAATTTCCCCGCCTTTGGCATAAGCCCCCGCCTGCAGCACCAAAGATACCGCTTCCGGAATCGTCATAAAATATCGGATGATATCAGGACTTGTAACCGTTACGGGTCCGCCTTGGGCAATCTGTTTTTTAAACAGGGGAATCACACTGCCATTGCTTCCCAAGACATTGCCGAACCGCACAGCCACAAAATTGGTTTGTGATTTACGGTTCAGGTTTTGGATAATCATCTCACAAATACGCTTGCTGGCTCCCATCACATTGGTAGGATTCACCGCCTTGTCGGTGGAAATCATAACAAAACGCTCCGTACCGTATTCATCCGCCGCCATGGCTACTTTTAAGGTGCCCAAAACATTATTCTTAATCGCTTCCTTAGGACTGTCTTCCATCAAAGGCACATGTTTGTGGGCGGCAGCATGATATACGATATCCGGATGGTAGGTCTTGAAAATTTCCCTCACCCGAATCGTATTCCGCACAGAGCCAATCAACACCTTCATATTCAAATCAGGATAATTCCGGAGAAGTTCCTGTTGTATCTCATAGGCATTATTTTCATAAATATCAAAAATAATCAACTGTTTCGGGTTATGTCCTGCAATCTGCCGGCAAAGCTCGCTTCCGATAGAGCCTCCTCCCCCCGTGACCAAAACGACCTTGTCACAGACATATCCCACTATCTCGTCCACATTAATCTTAATGGCATCCCTGCCAAGCAAGTCCTCAATCTGAACCTCTCTCAAGTGGGACACGCTCACTTCCCCGTTAATTAACTGATACATTCCCGGCAGTATCCGAAGATGGCATCCCGTCTCCTTGCAGATTTCCAGAACGGGCCGCAATTCCTGTCTGCCGGCGGAAGGTATGGCAATAATAATTTCATCGATGGCATATTTATTTACATTGTCAATAATGGTATCCCTGCCGCCCACAATGGGAACTCCCCTGAGATATTTTCCGTGACAGCCGGGATTATCGTCAATCACACAGAGAATGTGCATATTTAAATAGCTGCTAGACTCTATCTCCTTCAAAATAGCGTTTCCCGCCGCGCCCGCACCTATAATCATACAGTTAATTTTGGTAAGACCTCTCAGACGGTCGGTCCGTTTTCTCTGAAACAGTCTCAGAAAACGGTAACTGAAGCGGGAACCGCAAGTTAAAAACAGCAGAAAAAATCCGTAGAAGAGAGGAAAGCTTGCAGGCAGATGAGTTTTCATGATAAGGCAGATTACAGGCTGCATTACGGCGCAGCAAGTTACAGCCAGCCCGCAGTTCATCAGTTCCGTGTCGGATGCATAACGCCATACACTGTTGTAAAGCCTGAAAAGACGAAACAGCAACAGCATGATAATCGCATTCAACGCATAATTTTCCAATGCCGCATCCCAGAACTCCCTGGGCACATTCACAAATTTAAAGTCAAACCTGACATACAGACTGAGCATGGACGCCAGCAGAACAGACAGTAAATCAAACAGAACCAGCAAAATCATTCTGGTAAGGGGTATTTTTAGAATATCAATTTTTTCATTCTTTGCATCTTTCATCTGTTTTGAATCCTATCTTTATTATTTGTAACTATTTATCAATTTATATGACTTTAAATAATTACATCATTTTATCAATGTACTACATCTGTCCGCAAATGTCAACTCAAGCCCGGTACTGCTTGGGGAAGTATCCTGCGGGCAATACCGGGCTTATCCTCAATCTGTCTTCTTACATCAAATCCGGAGTCCATTCCACATCTGTTTCATTATCACTACCGCTGTCAGAACCGCCGTCACCGGAATCGCTGCCGCCTCCGCCGGAACCGCCATCATCAGAACCGCTGTCACCTCCGCCGGAACTGCTGTTATCACTTCCGCCGCCAGAATTGTTCCCACTGCCGCCGTCATCATCAGAATCATCGTCACTACTGCCGGAATTATCCGGTGCTGCAGGCTGTGGCTGCTGTGGTGCGGGAGTCTGTACGGCAGGCTGCTTTGCCGGCGTCTGGGGAGCAGCCGGCTTTTGTACGGGTTCCTTTTGATTACCTGGTTTGGAAGAAGCCGGCAGCTTTATCTGGTCAAGGTCAATTCCACTCTCCTGTGATAACTGCTGCTCTTCCTTTTGTTCCGCCTTTTTGTCCTCATAAGCCTGAAAAGGATCTTGTTCCGCATACTGTTCCAATTTACCCATATCTACCCAGATTCCGTTTTGAAACACCTGTATCTCCCCGTCAAAAACACGAACCTGTATTTCCGGCTGCGTCTCCACTGTGGCCTGCTGGGATAAGTTTTCTGCCGCATTGCTTTCCACCTCATATGTCTGAAAGTCCGGATAAGGCATCAGTTTTGCCGCAAACTGCTCCAAATCTCCCTGTCCCTGCTGATTTGCCTGAACCGTATAGGTAGTATATTTCATACTGTCACGGTTATTCCATAAATCAAAAGGATCTCCTGCCGTATCTTTCCTGCAGATTTTAAGACTGTATTCGCCGCTGTAAACTCCTCCGTCGAAGGTCCCCCGCTCATTTAAGATACTGCCGCTTGTACCGTCCAGAATCCATAAAGAGAAATTTCCGTCATAGCTCCCGTCCTTTAATGTGGTTTCCAGCAGTTGTACCACGCCTTTGGAATAATTTAACAAAGTAAGTGTATTTTCGTTTTCAAGATACCAGACATTGGAAAAGCTCTTCTGGTCCTCATCATAACCGACACAAATAAAAATCTCGGGCTGTCCCTTTTGCTGTAAAAAATAGTTCCTTACACCCTCTCCCAATTTGGGCATCAAAGTCTCAAACCAGAATTCACTTTCCATCACATGAATCGCTTCCCCTTGATATTCCGGCGTATTCAGATTCTGGTATAAAAGCATAGCCTGCTGCCTGATTTCCGCATCCTCTTCCTCCAAATTGACGCACAGATTCTGCAAAAGTTCAAAAGCTTCCCTGTCATTGTAAAGCCTAAAACATTGCTCCAGCATATCCCTCTGCTTTCTGATTTTGCCCTGTCCGCCGTAAAGATCTGCCAGAATGTGATAATCTTCCGGCGTAAATTCTCCGGAATAATACTTCTGTTCATACCGCATAATATCCGATTCTTCCTGCGAAAATGCACTTTCTTCCGCGGAGGACCGGTTTTGTGCCCCCCCGGCTTCTTCAGAAATTTCTCCCGTTTCAGGCGGAATGGTTTCCTGCCCCGGATTGAATTGCCCGCATCCCGCAAATGCAATAATAGCAAAGGCACAAACCATTGTTATAGACATCCTCTTTTTCATAGGCACTCCTCTTCTCTCTTTGTATCTCAATAGGCGTTTGCGAAACTCAACCGTCCGCAATCAACTGTCTGATAAATCTATCCGCATCAGAACCTTCCTGATACAGCCCCATATTTAACACCTGTTCCGCCAGACTATAAATACTCCTTGCCACTATAGGCCCATAGATTACGGTTTCCGCTCCATCCTTTTCCAATACCGCATATCCCCTGAAGGCAAATTCCGTTCGATACTGACTGGCCGGCAGACCTACCAGCACGGAAGTGAAGCGGTATCTGCCGGACACGGTTTCATATACCTTATCCTCCAGAACGCCGTTATCATTCACCCCGTAGGAAAGCCCGCCTGCTACTTTCTGTCCGTCTTTTATCATGGGATAAGTGCTTCGGTTTGCATTATTCATAACCAAGGTTCCGTATTCTTTCAGCGTATATCCGTTCACACCGCCCTGTTCGGTAAGTCTGCTTCTCAATTCTTGGGAAATACTGCTTTTAAACCGTATACCGGACTTCCCCGTGATGCGGATGGAAAAACCGTGATACCCCAGCAGATTTTCCATTTCCGGCTGCGGCGTCGCCGTATATGCGTTGTTTTGATAGGTTAATGTCCAGACATACATACCTGTGGGGACGCCGCTTCCGTCATATTGATATACCACTGCGCTCTTGGCGCTGCCATCCTTTGCCGTAATGATATATCTGCCGTTACGGGCTGCGGAAGGATATGCTACGCCGTCCAGATACACCTCACTGCTGTATCCCGCGGGAATCTGCAGAACCACATTGGTGGAATAGGTGGGCTGGGCGCAGGCGTTCTCCGGCATATTTCGGTATACCGGAATTTTAAACACAAAAGAGCCCTCAAGGGAATTCGCCTGCCTGTACAGATTTCTCACGCTTTTTCCCTCGCCGGAAGGCGCCGAAATATTCTGCATATACTGGTGTGTATACAGAGGATTCTGCGCTGCGGGATTCACATTAAATTTCTGTAGATATAGGGTATCCTGCCCTTTTCGGATATAGTTGGCGGAAATCACATTGGCCCCTCCCAGAATGGAATAATAAGCGGAATTCCAGTTCTGATTCTTTGCATAGTTCAGACCGCTTTCCACAACCGCTTGATTGGTGGTGCCCGTAGCTCCCACATTAAAATAATTATAATATCCCTCATATCCCGGATAAGTGCCGGATATTAACGGGGATGTGCCCTGTCCCTGCTCCTGATAGATTCTGGCCGCCAGATGGAAGGGACTCACCTGTCTGATATCCTCCGCGCCCACTGCCCATATAATGTGCGCATAGGTCATATCCGTACCGGGAGCATTACTGCTGCTGTTCATGAAGGTGTTGTTCAAAAAAGCCTCCACTGCCGCCTCTGTATGATATTCTTCATTGTAGGTCAACAGTTCAAATTGAAAAATATTATCCTCCGTCAGCCAGTTCCGGGGATCCATAAAGTATTTTAAGGCATCCTCCGAAGCGAAATACCAATTGTGCTGATCATACAAGCCTTCCTTCATCCAATCTCCATAGGTATAATAAATCAGACTTTTTGACCCTGTGATTTCGTTGGCAATGACTTCATTCCAATCCAGCCCCGTCTCCATGGGCACAAAAACCCACTGCGGATGAAGCTCCTTTAACTGCCGGAGTTTTTCTTGATAACTCGCCGGAAACTGCTCGACATCGCTGTAATTGACCCTTACCGTGCCATCCTCTGCCGCATAGTTGACCGCTGCCTCAGGGTTCATCCCGTACTCCGCTTCCCATGTGAGAAACCTTTGGTCGGAGCAGGCAAGATAGTGTCTGGGGATATAACCGGAATATTCCTGATCCCGGTAATACAAGTTCACATACTCCCACACTTCATAACCTTCCTCCGAAACGGAAACGCTGACATCCTGAATAAACACTGTCTGTCCGCTGGGTACGGACACCAGCTCCTCACTGTCGTAAGAAGCTTCCGCTCTGACAGGGTACTCCGCAGCCAGATATACCAACGCCATAACCGGGCGTTCCTCCACAATCTCCGACAAACTCTCTTTGACTTCTGCAGGAATCGCAAAATTCTCCTCCGAAGCATATGCCTTTTCCGGGAAACAGCCCGCAAACAGAAACGCCGCCATTAGGAACGCTGCTATTTTTTTCGCTTTGTAATTTATCATTGTATACCCCCGCATATCGTAGGCTTCTGCCTACGATACTGCTACTAATAAAGAGTTTGTTGTATCTTAAGCATCTGCCGTCCGTTGCCTCTCTACTATATAGACGCAAAACTATTATACTATGTTTCACCGCTTCTTTCGATTGGTAATTTTTTGATGTAGCTGTCTTGCTTTTTTCGGCGCTATGGCAAAAATGGTATGATAACATTTGTTTTTCGCTGTGAGAATGGGATTTGCCATGCTCCGCAGCCAGTTTTTCCGAAAATATTTCACAATTTTCCCATACATTTCATTTCTTTTATTCATTTGGTCAATAGGAATGTGCAGCATATAATCCAGCCTCTGAAAAATACCGAAGCGAAAAGCCTCCTCCTTAAGCTCCGGACAGCTCTGCTCCACTATTTCCATAACCATATCCGCATTGTCCACATTATCCGCAAAGACTCTCGAAAACCCCGCCTGTTTTCTCGTATTGCTCCCCATTCTGCAAAACACATGATATTCCTGCTGCGGCAGGGATGCGATGGTTCCTATTTGCGGCAGTAATTGCACCAACAGATGAAAATCTTCATTCAATACCCCCTCCGGAAACCGCATTGTTTGAAACAATTCTTTTTTTAACAGTTTCGTACAAAAAGAACAATCCCCCCTGTGAAGCAGAAGTTCCCGCAAAAAATCCACACTTTCCATACAGATGGCAAACTGCGGCGGTTCACAAATATTGGGAAGCCGCTTTTCTTCCTCGTCCAATTCATCTCTGCCAATCTGTGCCACCGTAACATTATATTTCTCTATGGCTTCATAAAGATGCTCATACATATGGCTGTCAATATAATCATCACTGTCTACGAAACCCAGATATTCTCCTTGTGCCTTGGCGATTCCCAGATTCCGCGCCGAGGAGGAGCCCCCGTTTTCCTTGTGGAAAACCCGGATTCTTCGGTCCTCTCCCGCCAACTCTTCGCAAAGCTCCCCCGTGCCGTCCGTAGAGCCGTCATCGATTAAAAGAATCTCCAGATTTTTGTATGTCTGGACAGTGACGGAGCGGACGCATCTGGGCAGATACTCTTTGATATTATAGATAGGAATAATAATACTGATTAAAGGTTTTTCCATATTTTCCGTGTCTTTCCTTCCGTTAACAGTCCGTACATCCGCCTTTCGGAAATAACAGGCGCAGGAGAGCCCGGACCTGTTTTGGGCAGTGTCAAAACCGTTTTCTGCCCTGCCTCGTCCGGCATTATGTCTTTCCGTTTTAAAAAGCCCTCTTGCACACAGAAATCTCTAAGCCATGCGGCGGCGTTTTCCGCATTCCATTCCCCCACAATCGTTTCTACGGCATTCCTGCCAAGACGCCCGCAAAGCTCTCTGTCCTTTAACAGCGTCTCCACCATGGAAAAAAGCTGTTCTTCCCTGCCGTCTTCAAAGATCATTCCGTTTTCTCCATGCCTGATTAAGTAAGGAACCGCTCCCGCCATATGATTCCCTGCCACGGCGCATCCGCTGTTCATGGCTTCATTCACCACGGCGCCCCAGCCTTCTTTTCTGTCGCTGGTCATCAAAAAAATATCCGCCTGCTCCATAAAAGAACGCACTTCCTTCGGTGTCCGATATCCCTGCAGGGTCACATGGGAAGCCAAACCGTATTCCGTCATCAGCTTTTCCATCATGGGCGCCAACTCTCCGCCGCCAATGATATCCATATGAAACACATAGCCTTTGTCTTTTAAGTATTTTGCCGTGCGCAGGGGCATCTCCGGATGCTTCCAATCGATAAATCTTGCCGCCCATAAAATATTTCCGGGCTTTTTGTTCTCCATCAGCTTATCCACATCATAATGTACCGTTTCCGGAAAATATCCCCACTTGAGAAGTTTATGAGGATATGCCCTGACAATGGAAAAATCCGATGGCACATAAGCGCCTGCACAGAGCATGTAAACATTTTCCTTTCGATATCGGGTGTGGTCATGATATTTTTTCAAAAGCCCTCTGGGAGAAACCGCCTTCCACTGTCCTGATTTATACAGTCTCTCACTATAACGGACCACAGGCTTTCCCGCCTCAAGCCGGGCGGAAATATAGCTCTCGTCGTCACTGCCTCCGAACAGTACCACCTCGCATTCCGCAATCCACTGCCTGCAAAGCCCGGACTCTTCATAAAAGTAATGCACATACTCCGGCTTTTGTTCCTGCCACCCCATCTGCCTGCGTTCTTCTTCCATGACCTCTGTCTGTATAAAAACAAAGTCTTCCCCTAAAAGCCGCCTCATGGCATTGCAGAAGGGAATCTGATGATGGTTGATATAATTGGACACAAACAAAAATTGGGGACAGGATCTTTGCGAACTTATTTTTGCATAAATTTCCGTCATTTTGTGGTAGTTTGTCTCCCGGTTATGAGTGCTTTTTGCATGATTTCGTGCATTTTGACAGTAGACAAGCATCTGCTCCCGATTTCCCCACATCCTGAGGATGGATTCCGACAACAGTTTTGCATTCTGCCATAAATCCTGCTCATCCGATAAATCTTCTTTCATCCTGTCAAAAGAATTCTTCCTTGTGCGATAGCCTTCATAGAGAATGCCGTCTTCACCGTCTTTAAAGATGCTGGCGATTCCTCCCACATCCGCGGCAACGCAGGGCATCCCCAAAAGCATTGCCTCCCCCAGGGAATTGGGAGAATTTTCTATGGCTGAACAGCATACGAAAAGGTGGCTCTTCAAATACCTCTCTTTCATCTGTTCAGCGTTCAGGCGTCCTAAAAATTCAATATGTTCCTCCAATCCGTAATCCTGTATCAGACGGCGAAGATACTTTCCATAGGCGGATAACTTTAATTTGTCTTTCCATGTTTTGTAATTTACAAGGCTGTTTCCGGCTACATAAACCTTGGTATCGGGATATTTTTCCAAAACTGCCGGAAGGGCAAGCAGCATATAATGAAGCCCTTTAATGGGATAATCCCCCTGACTTAAAAACACGGAGTGTGGAATACATTTATCTTCTTCCCATCTGCCCTCGTAAAAACAACCCCTCAAGGTTTCATTCATGTGGAAATAAGCGGCGGCAGGATTCCACTCCGCCGTATAATGGCGGTCCCACTCCGTGCGCCCGGTGACATTTCCCGCCAGCTTCACAGCCTCTATTTCCATTGTCCCACGGCAGACAAATTTCTCCTGCTGCCTGCGTATGCTGTCTCTTTTTACAAAGTCTCTGAATGTTACGGAATCCGTCACTTTTTGAGGCAGTGCCGCAAAATAGGCGTTGGCATATACCGAGCACAAACCTTGGATTCCCACCAGTATCCGGTTCTTCCACGGAAACGCTCTGCACAGTGCAAGAGTGTGAGGATACTCCGTTCCAAAACAATGCACAATATCCGGCTTAAAATCCTCCGTAATAAGACGCATGGACTTTTCCAATGCAATATCATATTTTTCGGGACGATTTACATTTTCCTCAAACCCATAGCAGTCAAGCTCGCCTTTTTCCACAGGAATGGTAAGTTTGATAGATTTTGAGAAAGGAAACGCCACTCCCAATCTGATCTTGTTCTCCTCTTCCCTCTCCAGCACCGCGGAGGCAAGACCGCTGAGCCAACCTTCCTTATTGGACGATTCCAGTTTCAAATATTCTGCTATGACAGGAAGCATGATATTACATATCCAGAGAACCCTCATACCCATCCTCCATGCCGCTTTCGGCGGTTTAAATAGTGATAAAAAACGCGGATTTTCCTTAGTTGAATATCCAATTCAGGTATGGCAGCAGTCTCACATCCACCGCATACATTCCCTTTAATAACATGATGAAATAAAGGATAAAGGCTCCGATAACCCCCATGCGGCAAAAGTTTTGGAACCATCCCTTTTTCATATCCCCTATCAGTTCCGGCAGCAAAAATATCTGGGAAATAATCATGTAATATCCCACTCTCGATACCTCCGGAATAAAAGAACCACAGCAATAGGCCGCCAGACCTACCACATTCAAGAAAAAATAAAACCGCTTTCTGAGGCTTTCCTCATCCTCCCGGAATACAAGGCTTCTTTTGTAACAAATTGCACTGAGAATAAGCACCGCCGCGCATTTTCCCAGATTCACATAGGATATCTCCCCATTGTCAAATGCAGAATTTCGGTAATAAGGATAGAAGTAAAAAATAATCTCCCGATAAACATCCTGTCCAAACAACAAGCTGGCCGCCAGAAGTCCGCCCAATCCGTAATGCCACCATTTCAAGCGGCAGACAGCCAGCCATCTTGCCGCCAGATAGACCGGAATCACTAATAAAATGGACTTATGAAATGCCGTTCCGAAAAGCACCCACAAAACGAATTTGCCATACTCCCCCCGAATCACATACTTCATGGCATACAAAGCGATTGCCAATGCCAGATAATACCGCACGGAATTGAGACTGTTGAAATAATATCCTCCCGTCATCAGCAGAAACAAAGAAAATGCGTAGTTTACGCCCTGATCGTGCAGCGCCTTTGTAAAAAAGAACACTGTCAGAAAGGAAAACAGGGCAAAGATAGGAAGATAATTGTCATAGCCAAATAAATCCTGCATTCCCTTGACAATCAAATTAAATCCAAATTCCGAAGACACATGGCGTTCCTGCGCAATCAGACGAAAATTGAAACGGTAGGGCCAATAATCATTGCCCACGGCAATACGGCAAGCCGACACACCTGTCAGAAGGCAGAAGACAGCCCATTCCGCCGTGAGATTCCTCGCCTGCTCCCGCCTGAAAAAGCTTCTTTTTCCCGCCGGACGGCAGCCGCTGATATGTCCGGGCACATACTCCCGATTATCCACACACATGGCAAGGGCAACCGTGAGAATGGTCAATATGATATAAACAAGGACGCTTGGTTCCATAAACCTCCGTTCCGCCGCCCTTTAGTTGCGGCACAAATAATATCGCCTTAAATCTCCTTGGACGCCTGAATCCCCTTTGCCATCCATCCATATGCCTGTTTGACACTTACCTCCCGGCACAGCACCTTCTTATGTGCCAGCAGAAATCTCCATGCCAATATCCGGGCTGCCTTACCATACAGGCAGCAATAAAGGACTCCTCTATCATAAAAAAATTTTTCATTGTACCCTTCAAACCAGGTAGAGCCGCCGGCACATTCCCTGCCAATGGTAACGGGAGCGGCATATACCCGATATCCTTTACTCATAAATTCCTTCAAAAAAAGACTGTCCTCGCCGTTGCTATACTTAGCGCCCCCTCCGAACAACAAGGAAAATGTCACTCCCGAATTCAGCAGACTGCTCCTTTTCACGGCAAAACTGACGGCTCCGTATCGCCCGCAGTTATACCAATGCACCCTTTTCCTTTCCGTGATATGATAGGTCCGCCTCTCCTTTTCCACAATAATATTAAAGAGAATCATGTCTGCCTTGGGATTTCTTGCAAATTCCCGCAAAACAGCTTCGGCATATCCCTTCTCATATATGATATCTTCATCCGCAAACAGACAGATATCTCCTTCCGCCCGCAAAATCGCCTCATTGCGGCTTCTTCCGATGCCCCTTTCCGGAAAAGAAAAAAAGCGCACTCTATGTCCCCTGTATTCGACCTCTTCCTGCTTCATACGGTCACATTGATTAATGATGACCGCATCGGAATCCAGATTCATTTGTGCCGTAATGTCTTCGACGGAACTGTTCATCACGGATGCCAGAACTTCAACCTTCATTCGCCCCACCGCACTCCTTTTGCTTCTTCCATCCATAATAAGCTGCAAGCAAAGCTTCATCCGCTTCCCATAAAAGGGCTGCCGTAACGGAAATATCCTGTGCGGCAAAATATTCCAGCAAACACTCCAAGGGCTTCCCTGCATGGCTTCCCGCCCTGACCACTAACAGACAGGCATCTGCGCTGCGTAAAATCTGCGATTCGCTGCTTGCCTGCGGTTCGCTACCTGCCTGCGACTTAGGAACAGCCATCCACTCCGCTATACCCGGCAATTTCTCCACTACCTTCACAGGGTCGGTCTTTTCATCCACGGCATAAACCGCCACCCTCTTTTTCCCCCGAAAACGATATTCCAGATTGCTTTCCAATTCCCTGCTCTTTATCGTACCCACCGGGACAAGTCCGTATCTCATGCGCAGTGTTGCCGGAAGCCAGATACTGTCAACCGAAAGCTCCCGCAACAGGAAAACCGCTACCGCAAAAAAAGCGGAAAGAATACCGCTTAAGATAAAGGCTCTTACAGGTCTCACATCCGGCTCTACCAAAACCGCATCCTCCGCAGGTGTCATGACATGAATGTCAGAAATTTCCCGGTTGCTCTGTACAAATTCCGACACCATTGTTTTTTCTACCGCCTGTGCCACTAATACACACCACCCCGGAGAATACGCCGTCACAATGGTAGAAGGAATGTGGATATCCGAAGCCACCTTCACCTCTATCATGGAAGCAAGCTGCTCTCTGGAGGTCACATATACGGAATCATAAGTAATTGTCGCCTCTTCCAGATGTTTCCACACAGCATCCAAAAAATCCGTGGAATGGACATAAGTATTCCAGCTCATCTCATTAATATAATAATCCCCCGATTTGGAGGGCTCATCCGTATATACAAGCTTATAGACCGATGTTACGGCGTACTCCGGCGCTCCCCGCAAAAGTACATTTTTGACATAATATCCGCCGCCAAAAAGCAATGCGCCTGCCAGAGTCACAAATATTATTTTATGCAGATTTCTTATCAGCCGGAGCACTGTCAGTCTCAAATCAAAGGGCTCCCTGCCATAGCATCCTTCCCACATATACCTCTCCTGTTTGCTTTCGGGGTTTAAACTTGGTTCTTTCCTTTCTTTCGGTTTTGTTCCTCCCGCAATGCGGTAATCTGTTCGTTTTCCACACCTTCCGTGCTGTCGGGCCAGAACAAAACCTTCAAGGTAAGCAGCATCAGCTTCAAGTCCATCCAGACAGAATAATTTTCAATATAGGTTAAATCCAATTTCAACTTGTCATAGGGCGAAGTATTGTATTTCCCGTATACCTGTGCAAATCCCGCAAGTCCCGCTTTCACCTTCATCCGGTAAACAAACTCCGGCATAATTTCCACATATTGGGCAATAATTTCCGGGCGCTCCGGTCTGGGTCCGATAAAAGACATGTCCCCTTTTAAAATATTAAAAAGCTGGGGCAGTTCGTCAATACGGCATTTTCGGATAAATTTGCCTATGGGCGTAATACGGTCGTCATTCTTCTGCGCCAATCTTGCTACGCCGTCTCTCTCTGCATCCGTCCTCATGCTCCGGAACTTTAGAATATGAAATTCCTTTTGATGGATGGTACAGCGTGTCTGCTTGTACAAAACGGGACCTTTGTCGTAAAGCTTTATCACAATGGCAGTCAAAAGCATAATAGGGGAAGTCAAAATTAAAAGAAGAGCGGAACATACAATATCAATCGTTCGTTTGATAAATCTCTGCTCCATAGTTAAACAATACTCCCTTGTCAAAAGCAGGGGTGTGTCAAAAACCCGGAGTTCCTCGGCTCCCATTAAAATGACATCCGTTATTTTAGGCATAATATAAACGCGGACCCCGTTGGTATAACAGAACTTTAACAACTGATTTCTGTCCTCCACGGAAATATCCCACAACACAACTGCGTTACATCTGTCCGCCTCATAGTCCTCCATAATCTGATTGCACAGATTGGGCACTCCTGCCTCTATGCAGACGCTCTTTGTGACCCGGTATTTGTCCTTACGACTTTCAAATTTACTGCAGATTTCCTGCACCGGTCTGTCCCCATGAATCAGTAAAAGCTTTCTGGGCGGGAAAATGGAGCGGTACAGTTTATTGGCAAAATTAATATAAAGAAAGATGATTACACTCTGCTCCACCATCATCATAATAAATACCTTCGGCACAAAAAGCTGAAATGCCATTACGGAAAGCTCCGCATAAATCAGGATATTGGCCATTAGGGTAGCAAACACCTGCGAAAAAATAACCTCTGCGTTCTTTAGGTATCCCAGTCGCATTCCTCCATACATATTAGAAAAAAAGAACAAAATAACGCCATAGATGGCAATTTCCAGAAGGTGTCCTTTAAACCAGAAAGCATCCGCCAGACCTTCCACCAGACTATATTGAAAATGATATAACCAATGATAGGCAAAAACAGCAATCTCCAGCCCGATACATCCCATTACGAGGGTCAGATTAATCAGGCGTTTAAAAGATTCCATCTTTTGCAGTTTATTTCTGTTAGTACCGTTTTTCAAAGTAAAATTCCTCCGTACTGCATCGGGAAAAATGACCATTATATTTCATTATACCATTAATACCGGGTTTTGACAATGTCAGACCCTTCTTTTCACTGCCCGCACTGCCCAAAAGCAGAAATGATAAGCGCTGTTTAAGATTCCCATGCCTTCCGCCTTTCGATAAAGCCCCCATATCCTGCGCACTGCCTCTAATTTATTGGAAGACAGACTTGTGCCTGCCCTCCGGTATTTTACCAGATTCTCATCCAGCCCCCACGCGGTGTACCCGTTTCTCAAAATCCGCCACCACAGAGCGGTATCTTCGCTTTTCATCACGGGCATTTCAAGCATTTCCTTCTGTATTTTTTCCGTATCGAACATTACCGTGCTGGTAAAAATAGTGGTGTTCTTCAACGCCTCCTTATAATTCAGGCGCTCCGGAACCCTCACCACCTTTCCCGTGCCGTTTCCATACTGGTCCGCAAACTCATAGCCCGTAAAAACAAAAGCTGCCCCTTTCTCTTTCAGATAAGTAATCTCCCGCTCCAATTTCTCCGGCGCCCACAAATCATCCGCGTCCAGATACGCGATATATCTTCCCTTCGCTTCCTTAAGCCCCCGGTTACGGGCTCTTGCCGCCCCCATATTAGACGCCTGACAAAGCAGCCGAATTCTGGAATCCCCCTTTTTCCTCGCATAATCCTCAATCAATCTCACACAGTTATCGCCGCCGCAGTCCTCCACTAACAAAAGCTCCCAATTCTCATAGGTCTGAGCGTATACACAGTCCATAGTTTCCACAATATAATTTTCCACCTGATAGACCGGCACAATGATGCTGACCAGCTCTTCCATACGAATCCCTCCCTGTTTTTCGGACAGGCTTTTTCTTATTCTTAAACAGCAAGCAGATAGTACCCTTCCGCCTCTTGCGCCACAGCTCCAAGCATCTGCTCCACTTTTTCCAAGGCTTCCTTCGGTACTCCCTCGGGCAGAATCACAATATTCACTCCTGCGTCCAAGGCATTTTGCAGACACTCCCTGCTTTTTTTCTCCCATGCCTCATCTATGGGCTCCGCTTCCTTCCACGGCTTATCCGCCCTGTCTTCCATTTCACACATCCATTGATACATATTCCGAACCGGGATATCATAATTTTCATAAGTATAGATATTTAACGCGGAATCCCACATATTTCTGCCATAAACAAGCCGGATGCCGCCGGAATACATTCTGGCGGACTCCATCACTTCCGAGGGGGCAAAAATACAAGGGAAATCTTGCGCGGAAACCGAGGAATCCATAACCGTTTTCAATATGGCATCCACTTGCATCTGCTGTGCCTGAAACTGTTCCTTAGTCTGTACGGAGTCTTTCTCCATGCCCTTTCGTCCCTGCAGCCATTGTTCTTCGCCCAGACTCCCGCTCAAAAACAAAAGCAGAATACAAAATACCGTCAAAAATGCGGATCCCATGGCTGCCTTCAGACGCAATGAGTTTCTCGCCCACCTTTTATATTCCGTCCTATAGTTTTCCCAGATTGCAAAAAGAAAAACCGTACAGCCAAAAGCAATCATCAGGGTAACCGGCACTGCCGCCCATATCCATTGATACTCATAAAAACCCGTCTGATAACGCATCAGTGCCGCTGCCGTAAAAGGACAAATGCATAACACCGTCAAACATACCGTATAGAAAACAAGCCTCTTTTCCAATTCTGATTTCAAATAATTTCCCAATACAAGAAACAGTAGTACCGCCAAAAGCAACGCAGCTAATTTCCCGTTATCAATATATTGATGCCATCCCGTCCATGCGCTTTTATATGCTTCCGCCATAAAAAGTTCCTTTCCAAAAACCGTCACGCCTGTCATAAATTTTCATGTCACTGCTGTTATCTATTCCCACAATATTTTCACTTCTGCACGACTTCCAGCCCGGCAGTCCGGTTTTTCCTTTCCGCAAACCGGCGCATTCCAAAATCCGTCATCCACATTCCCACAGCCACAAGCAGGCATATACCCATACCGTACAGAGTCCATACCACACACAGCTCCGCCGCAATACACAAAACCACCAATCTTTTTTTCTTTCGCAGCATCAAAGAAAATGTGTAAGGAATCAGCACCATACTTCGCAGGGCAGTCCCTCTGAATCCGCCGTGCAGGATATTAAAACCGTCCATGCCGTAAAGATAATCTCCCGCCCACATTAACAGGATAACCATAATCAAAAAACAAGTCTGTCTTTCTTTGGATTTTGGAAAAAGAATGCCCCCCAATTGAAAATATACCAGATACCCACACACGAGCACAAAAGCCGGCATGATATGCCAAAGCACCTGACGGGCGTCCTGACGGAATAAACGGCATAAGCTTCCGTACAAAGCCGGCAGTCCCAGAATCTTAATCCGCAGGGGCATATCCGCCTGAAGCTCTGCTCCCGTCAATGGATTTACCCGATAAATTTTGTCCGTGGTCAGAAAACTATTCACTGTCTCTAAGGTAATATCCCCTGCCACATATATTTCCGTTTCCATAAAAATCGAAATCACCTGTAATAAAATCAGGATTACCGCTAGTGCTGTCAGTATTTGACAGACAAGAGAAGTTTCTTTATTCTGCCGAAATCTCCGTTTTTTTAGGGGACTGTGGGAAAAAGTATCCCACAACAATACAGCCCCTCCAAGCAGCCCCGTTATACCGGCGGCAGCTCCGAAAAATCCTGCGCATGCAGAAAAAGACCACCCCAAAAATAAGCCCGCTAAATGTGCCGTCTCGGCAAGACCGATGCAAACCATACATCCTGTTATCAAAGCGTCTGTACGCTCAAATCCGTAATCTTTTATTTTTCCGTAAAAACAACTTAAAATTACCCGTCCCGCCAGCAGCGGAATGAGAAACAGTAAAAGTCCCATCAGATAAGTCATACGGATACCCTTTCATTGTACCATAATTATAGCAAGTCCCGGGCAGAGCCCCGAAAAAGCAAGCTTTTACGGACATTATACCATAATTTCCATTTTTATACAATCATGAGAATCCCGCCGTTTACGGTGTACAATACAAAGGACTGCCGCATTATGTAGATACTATAATGCAGCAGTCCTTTGGTCAGTCTGTAGCAAAGAACCTTATCATTTACAATAGTTCCCAAATTACCTTTTAAAGAGATTTAAAATTTACATAGATTTATAATCCAATCGGATTTTGTCTGCAATTCTTGCAATGTACTCACTGTTGGTAGGTCTTGGTTTTCCGGATGCCGCGGAATAGCCGAACATCTCCTCAAATGTATCCGTATTTCCCCTTGTCCAAGACACTTCAATAGCATTGCGGATGGCTCTTTCTACCTTTTGGTCTGTCGTCTTAAAATGCCTTGCCACCTCCGGATATAAGAGTTTTGTTACACTGCTCGCCACTTCCATGTCCCTTCCGGTAATCAGGATGGCATCCCTCAAATAATGATACCCCCTTAGGTGCGCGGGCACTCCTATATCCAACATAATCTCAGTGATATACTTTTCTAATTCATAATCTTTTACAGCAGCAATGTCCATTCAACATCCCCTTTCACATGTAGCGCCTGCCCCTTACTGCGACTAACGCGATAATTCTAACATATATGTCATAATCTGTATAGAGTTTGACCCGTTAAGAAGATGCAAAAAATTACATGCGATATTTTATTACTCTTCCTCTTTCACCAGATAAATAGGCCTTCTTTTTACTTCCATATAAGTGCTGGCAAGATATTGTCCCAAAATACCGGTACAGAAAAACTGTACGCCGCTGGTCAACAAAATAATACATACAAGGGACGGCCAGCCCGATACGGGATCCCCAAAAATCAGTTTGCGCACGATAATAAAAAGAATCATCACAAATGCCAGAATGCAGAAAAATACTCCCATCAGAGATGCAATCTGAAGCGGCGCGGTGGAAAAAGCAATAATCCCTTCAAAGGAATACATCAAAAGCTTCCAGAAATTCCATTTCGTTTCTCCCCGTGCTCTCTCCACATTCTCATATTCCAGCCATTTCGTCTGAAATCCCACCCAGCCGAAAATCCCTTTCGTAAATCGGTTGTACTCTTTCATGGAAAGGATAGCGTCCACCATTTGTCTGGTCATCAACCGGTAATCTCTCGCACCGTCCATCATTTCCGTTTTTGATATCTTTCTCATCAGACGGTAAAACATTCTGGCAAAAAAGCTGCGAATGGGCGGTTCGCCTTTTCTGTTCACCCGTCTTGTTGCCACCGAATCGTAGCCCTGCTCCAGATAGGAAAACATTTCCGGCAAAAGCGAAGGCGGATCCTGCAAATCCACATCCATAATGACCATATAATCGCCCTTTGCCTTCTCAAGCCCCGCAAACATGGCGGCCTCTTTTCCAAAGTTTCGGGAAAATTTCACATAATGCACGCGTTCGTCCTTTTCCCTAAGCTTTTTTATCTCCGCAACAGTACCATCCTTAGAGCCGTCATCAATATAAAGCAATTCTAATTCGACCCCTTTGCTACATAAAGCAGGAGCGTTTTTCATCAGCTCCGCATAAAAAGGCGCGATATTTTCTTCTTCGTTATAACAGGGCACGATAACACTCAATAAACTCATCATTTCCTCCAACAAAGTACCTTACTGCAAAAAGTATACTACGATTCACCACTCTTCCGCAAGGATAACTGTTAAAAAATTCATGCCACATTTGATAACTGCCGCATAGACTTTTTTGTCGTTTTGGATTATACTGATAGTAAGTGTTTAACAAAGGAGTAGAATTATGCCTTTTTTTCAAGATCTTTTAAACAATCGTATTTTTTTGGCCGCTGTCGCCGGTTGGTTTGTAGCACAAATTCTTAAGACCATTATACATACCTTTTTCTCCGGAAAATTTGTGGCGGAGCGCCTTGTAGGAAGCGGAGGCATGCCCAGCAGCCATTCTTCTACGGTCTGTGCCATGGCAACTGCCGCTTATTACGAATACGGAGCTACGGGCTTTGAATTTGCCATTACTTTAATATTTGCCATTATTGTTATGTATGACGCTATGGGGGTCAGAAGGGAGACCGGCATTCAGGCAAAGCTCTTAAATGACATTCTGGAGGTGTTTGAATCCATGGGGCGCAGTGAAGTTTCTGCCCATGACAAATTGAAGGAATTTGTTGGACATACTCCCTTACAGGTTCTCATGGGCGCTCTGTTAGGAATCTTCATTTCCGTCATAATGTATCAGTTCTAGAAAGGTTACGGCTTACAGCTATGAAGAAATGTATTACAGGACTTATACTGGCAGCTTTTATGGTAATGACAATGACTGCCTGTACCAGAAGAGAGGATCCTGTTTATCCGCTCTTTCCCGATCATACTACAAACTCCACACAGTCGGGAGCCGAGGCAGAAACCGATTCCTCCGGCAGTATAGATGACCCGCCGCCCAGAGAGGGTATGGTGCGCAGCCGTCTTACCAATGAATGGATTGAGCAGCAGACCGCTGCCGTCAGACCCATTGCAGTGATGATTCCCAACGAAAAGAACGCCCTTCCGCAATACAGCCTCTCCTCCGCTTCTATTTTGTACGAAGCCAATGTAGAGGGCCAAATGACACGACTTATGGGCATTTACGAAGACTGGCAGTCTTTAGACAAAATCGGCAATATCCGCAGTCTCCGTTCTTATTATATGTATTGGGCTTTTGAATGGGACGCTATTATCGTTCATGTAGGGGGACCTTTCTTTATTGACGAACTGCTTGCGCAGCCCGACACAAACAATGTGGACGAAACCAGCAGTCCTGACAGGAACGCCTTTTACCGGGATTCTGACCGGTCAATTCCTCATAACGCCTACACTACAGGTTCCATGATATTAAATATTGTCCGCCGCAAAAATTATAGTCTGGAATATCGGAGCCTTGCCGATGAACAGCATTATCTTTTTGCTCCTGAGAGCGCTCCGAATACCTTGGAGCAATATGGCGAAAATACACAAAATATTTCCTATATTGATATGTCCGGCTGCTATCCGCTGACCCGATGCTATTTTGAATACAACGAGTCGGACGGTTTGTATTACCGTTCCCAGCATATATCCGGGGATACCGACGGTCCCCATATGGATGCCGCCACCGGAGAACAACTGTCCTTTAAAAATATTTTGATTCAATATGTCAAATGTGAGGAGTTGGACTTTAAGGAAGGTTATCTGAATTTTCAATGTCTGGATACCGACATGGATGGCTGGTATTTTACCAACGGTAAGTGCATCCATGTTACATGGGAGAAAACTTCCGACTATGGCGCCACCCGGTATTATGACGATAACGGGGAAGAGATTCTGCTAAACACCGGAAAAACGATGATATGCATTGTACGGGATGGGGATAACTTTTCCTATTGGTAAAGAATGAAGATTTTCTAAGACCGAAAATACTCGGTCTAAGAAAATCTAATCATTCTTCGAAAAATCGCTAAGGCGATTTTTCCCGCTTTCCTTGCGTTTATTAAAGACTTCAAAGCTTCCTCTTTCATCTTCACAAAATCGCCAAGGCGATTTTTCCTGTTTTCCGTTGCGTTTATTAAAGGCTTCAAGGCTTTTTCATGGATTTGCAATGATATCAAAAGGGACTGCGCATATCATGCGGCAGTCCCTTTTTAATTCTTTCGATATTACTCTCCAAGCCCGCTTTCCACCGCATTTACCAAAGATTTCAAAGCTTCCTCTTCATCTTCTCCTTCGCATACGAACTCTATCTCGTCGCCACATTTCACACATGCCCCCAGTACGCTCAACACACTTTTTGCATTTGCCGTATTGTCACGAAATGTAAATGTAATCAATGATTTAAACTGCATTGCTTCCTTACACAAAATTCCTGCAGGACGCAAATGTAAACCTGTGGGATTTTTAATAACTACTTTCTGCCTTACCATATCTTTCCTCCCATGCTGCTGATTCTATCGTTTTGTGCCGTACCCTTCTCTTAATTATTATAATAGCAGATTTCAGAAGCAATCACAAGCCATTTTATGGAAAAGTTTCAGAACATAATATCCTGAATCAAACTCGCCAGTTTTGTTGCTTCCTCCTGAATCACCTGCTGATCCTTGCCCTCAATCATTACACGCACCAGAGGCTCCGTCCCGGAAGGACGTATCAATACTCTTCCCTCGCCGTTAAATTTATCCTCCAATGCCTGAATGGCAGATGCAACTTCCGGGTATTCCATATAACGCTCTTTTTTATGATTTGCCACCTTTGCATTGACAAGCGCCTGAGGCAGCACCTCCATAATGCCTGCCAGCTCTGACAGACTCTTACCGGTCTGTACCATAACCTGAAGCAGATGTAAGGCGCTCAAAAGCCCGTCACCGGTAGTATTCTCATCCAGAAAAATAATATGTCCGGACTGTTCGCCTCCCAAACTTGCTCCAATCTCCTTCATTCGCTCCAGCACATAACGGTCTCCCACTTTTGTGCGCTCCAAATTGATTTTATGGCTGTCGCACATTAATGAAAATCCCAAATTGCTCATAACCGTTGCCACAATGGTATCTTTTTTCAGTTTTCCCTGACTTTTCAAATAATTGCCAACGATTGCCATAATCTGGTCTCCGTCAACAATTTTTCCGTTTTCATCCACTGCCAGAAGCCTGTCGGCATCTCCGTCAAAGGCAAGACCAATTGCCGCCTTCTCATACACCACTCTTGCCTGCAGCTCCTGCATATGCGTGGAACCGCAGTTTGCATTGATGTTGGTGCCATCCGGATTATTGTGAATGGCAACTACATTTCCGCCCAATTCCTTCAGTGTCTCAACAGATGTATAAAAGGATGCTCCCTCTGCGCAATCCACTACTATTTTCATACCGTTTAATTCCACATTGACGGCATGCATGGCATGATTGATATATTCTTCGCGGGCATCCGTCCTGATTTTGATCTTGCCCACGCCGGGACCAATAGGAAATTTAATGCCGGGCATTCCGCCGCGAATCAACGACTCTATTTCATCTTCCATTGCGTCCGGCAGTTTATATCCGTCCCCGTCAAAGAATTTGATACCGTTAAATTCCACAGGATTGTGAGACGCTGAAATTACCACCCCTGCATCCACCTTATATTTTTGAGTAAGAAAAGCAACTGCAGGAGTCGGAAGGACACCTACATAAATACAGTTTGCTCCTACGGAACATGCTCCCGCCATCAATGCATTAGCCAACATATCCCCCGAAATACGGGTATCGCAGCCCACCATAATAGTAGGTTTGTGATTTTTCTCCTTAGTAAGCACATAAGCGCCTGCCTGCCCAAGCTGCATTGCCAGATTCGGCGTCAACTCCTCATTTGCAATGCCTCTTACGCCATCCGTTCCAAATAATCTTGCCATTTTCTTACCCTCATTTCTGCTTTTACAGCATTTCCTATTCCTCATTTTCCTGAATGGTTACAGCAATCAATACCGGCTCTGTCTCTTCTATGCCATCCTCAAAAGTAAAGGTAACCGGCATATAATGATCGCCCAATGTCAGTCTGGTCAACTCTTCGGACTTCATCCACTGCTGTACATCTATGATTCCCTTTAAGGTATTTGCATGCAACCGTGTAAGCTGTTCCCTCAGTCCCTTGACCTTCAGCTCATAAGTTTCCGTTCCGTCCAGCAGCAGCGCCTGATATCCCTCCGGCACATTTGAAACAGACAGATTCTCCACCGGAATCTGGAGGGTCTTTTCCTGCACCGCTTCCACATAAACGGTTACCGTTACCTTACCGTTAAACTGACTGTCTGCCAACCTCACATTATCCGGCAGATAATCCCTGATATCCACCGTTGTCACAACATTTTCGGTTGCTCCCTCAACACTGATATCCTCTTCCGGAATGGTAATCTGCGTCACCTTTGCAATATTTGCCATAGTACCGGCAATCTGCACAGAAGGCAGGTCGCTTTCCACCACACCCGTAACCATATAATCTTCTTCCACGGTTCCGGAATACAACACCTCAACCGGCACAGATTTCACCGCGAGGACTTCTACCGAAATATGGGCATAGTCCACATGCCGCCTTATATTATCCTGCTTTACTACATTTCCTTCCTTATCATACAGCTGTATTTCTACATTTGCGGACAAATTGTTGGTAGCGTTTGCCACATTGATATCTACTCTTGCCTCTGCAAGCGTCTCAACCACAGACTGCGGTCCGGATACCTCAATAATATTCTGATCCAAGGAAATGTTTCCCACCATATATCCGTCAGCCGGAGTCCCCGCAATATTCGGCTTCAACGCAATTGACCTGGTCGCCTTCTCCTCCACATTCAGACGCACCACTTCATGATTTCCCTTGTAATAATCAATTGTAGTAGAATCTATGTCTGCACTGTTGATATAATAGCTGATGGCTATGGTATTAATATCCGTCAGTTTATTAAAATCCGCTTCTGCAACAATATCCGTAGAGCGAAGTTTTTCTATGGTCTTTCTGGGTGCGCATACGGTCACTCTGACCACATCCGTGTTATCCAAAACTTCATAAACCTTATTCTCATTTTCCAGAAGCTGTGTATTTGTCAATTTCACAGGTACATTGTTAAAAGTCGCTGTTTTTTTAGGATTGTCGCTCTGCACCACCAGAAACCATAATACAAATGCAAGCACAAGGGATGCCAGTTTTAATCCCCAATTATGCAACAATTTTTTTCTCATTTCTTAGTCCGGCCCCTTCCCTTCCGTTTATGCTTGCTCTTCGCGGATTCTTCCGCTCCGCCGTTTAAAATCTTTGCCATATGCGCCCTTAAAGCGTCTGCATCCAGATTACGATACAATTCTCCCTCATATGCCACACTGATTTTCCCGTTTTCTTCCGACACAATCACAGTCAGAGAATCCGTTACTTCTGAAATTCCCACTCCTGCACGATGCCTTGTCCCCAAATTTTTACTGAGACCCAAATTATCCGAAAGAGGAAGATAACAAGTAGCCGACACTACCCTGTTTCCCCGAATTATGACAGCACCGTCATGTAATGGCGTATTATGCTCAAAAATATTAATCAATAACTGGCTGCTTACGATACCATCCACATCAATCCCCGTTCTCTCATAATCTTTTAAGGATATCTGCTGTTCAATCACTATCAGAGCGCCTGTTTTTGCCCTTCCCATCTCCACGGCAGCCTTGACAATCTCGCTAATGGTCTTTTCCGAGAAAAGTTCCTCTCTGCGTGTCGTGTCAAAAGGTATCACCGAGGCAAGAATATTCTTTTGGCCTAATTCCTCCAGTGCTTTCCGCAGCTCCGGCTGGATAATCACAATCAGCGCCATCACTGCAAAGCTCAAAACATTTTGCGCCATCCAGAGAATGGTATTCATCTGGAAAAAGCTGGCTATCAGCAGAAAAATACAGATAACAATAAGACCCTTTAACAGAGCCCATGCCCGGGTATTTTTCATCCACCCCAGAATATAATACAGCAAAATGGCTATAATGAAGATTTCTACCACATCTCCGAAATCCATCGTTGGCACATATATGCTGAAATTATTAAAATAATCCTTTATTCTGTCGGTCCACTGCTGCATACCGCCTCAATCCTTACCTCCCCGTCTAAAATATTTCTTCATAATCATCGTCTGCCGATTCCGCCATATTATTACTGTTCATAGTAACGCTTCTGCGGCCTCCGGCGCTTCTGAGTTCCTGTTGTTCTCTTGTTCTATACTGTGTCCGGGAAGAATTTGTGCGGGTTCCGGTTCTCTCGGTCGTGACACTTCTGCCTTCCCGGGTCCCTGACGAACGCTGTGTATTAATTTTCTTCACCGTATTGGTCTGTGCCGTCACCGTCATCTTTGGCACCGCTTTCACATAATAGTAATATTCGTCATCTTCAAACTGTACTTTCTCAGTACGGCTGTAATCCACACAAAACCGGAAAAACTCCACCGTCTTCCCGACTAAAATTGCCACAATCCCGCCGAGTATTGCGTTGACGATGGATATATTGATATCATACAATAAATCACCTACCAGAAGAATCACCAATTCCGTCATAGCCCCTGCAATCATAGCTATTGTCCACGAATAATCCATAGACATCCTGCGAATCAGATATACCACAATAACAGTAATCACAAAAGCGGCTGTCACAACCATCATCTGCTTGTTTGCCAAAACGCTGTTAATCATCAGACGAATTTTTGCGGCTGCATCTTCCTCTCCCATCGTATTAATCATACTGGCATTGCCGGTTACGGCCAAAAGCAGAAAATAAACCACAACTCCGCATCCTACCGACACGGCGGACGCCGGACCTCCGATAAGTCCCATCGCCACGGGCATCACATAAGGAATCTTAAACAAAAACAGCAGCGGAGTCAGCACCACCACCAGCGAATCCTTGGGACTAAAACGGAAAAACAAAAGGAACATCAGCAGATAAATACACAGACCTACCGCCGCCACCTCCATGGAGAGGGCATACATATGCAAAATTGTGAATACTGCCGCCAAAACAATCATTGCACTTGTCGGCAGAAAAGAACATGCTAACGCTACTACCAGCACAATGGCAATGTTATCCAATTTTGTCATATATTTCATTTGACCGTTAATCGTGCCAAATATGATAAATGCCAGCAAAAATTTAATAACCGGCAGAATAAACACTTCATTTTTGCTGAATATCCATTTTAGTTTTTCCCTTAATTCTAATAAAGTAGTCATGCTATCCTCCATGCTTCTATAAGAAGCACTGCGTTATTCATCATATAATGAGTTCAATTTCTTAAGATTGTGTGAATAACGCTTCAGGCTCTTTTTGGCTTTTGCATAGCGGTAAGAGCAGATAACATAGGAAATGCCTCCGTACCCCACTACCGCCACAGCATAATATATTAAAACATTTCTGGCAAAGACAATCAAGTCCATTTTATAAATATCCTGCATGAACATCTCAAAATCATAAAAGATAAACAGGGCAAATCCAATGGCAAAAGCAATCGTTGCGCTGATTACCGACTTCATCACCTGAATGGCTATATAGTCACTCCTGAAATACTTGCCGATGGACATGTTCTTTTTGCCTTCATGTGCCTCATAAGCCGCCATTTTTGTCATCAAGATGATTCTCTCTTCATTTAACATCTTAATCCTCCCGGTGAAAGAACTTGACAGCAGACATCAGGACAGAAACCTCATCTTAGGGTTATCCTTCTGTCTCTTTTCCGGTTCCGCAGTCTTCGGCCGATTAGCCGCCAATATATTGTTAAAACCGCTGGCTAAAGCATTCTTGCATTTATCGCAATATTTTCCGGAACGGATGGATGCTCCGCAGCCTTCGCAGTTTAAGAAAATGGGCGAATCCTCCGTTACTTCCAGACGATCATCTCTCAGCCACTGCCTGATTTGACTCGGGTCTACATCACAGGCTTCAGCTATCTCATGGATATGAACTCCGGGATTTGAGCGGATAAATTCCTTCACTTCCTGAAATTTTTCCTCCATCTTTTCACGGCAGGCAGGACACATATAAGGACCACTCACATAGTTAAAAAGCTTTCCACAACCTCTACAATTTTTTACATTCATAGTCTACCTCATTTCTATGCAAGATTGCATGATAAGATTACATTAACAGGTTCTCTCAGATGCCGGCGCCACAGGCAAGGGTAATAAAATAGATTTGGCTGATTCCTGCCGCCTGCAAAACATAGGCAGCCTCATCTATGGTACTTCCCGTGGTGTATATGTCATCTATTATTATAATCGTATTTAATTTTACATCATTTTGAGCCATATTGAAAGCCCTTTTCAAATTATTTTGTCTTTCTTCCAAATTTTGCCTCTTTAAAGGCATGGTATTTTTTACCCGAATCAAGAGTTTATCATATACCGGAACTCCCAGACAATCGCCAATCCGCTTTGCCAACAATGCGGCTTGATTGTATCCTCTCTTCTGCATACGCTTTTTGTGCAAGGGAATGGGAATCAGGGCGTCCGGATTTATCTGGCTGATAAACTCTCCCAACTGCCTGCTCATTTCCTCTCCAAAATATTCCGCATATTCCCGGCGCTTCCCGTATTTGAACCTGTAGACGGAAGCTGCCACACTGTCATACTCGTACAAAGCCCTTCCCCTGATATAGCGATGCCCCCTGCGCCTGCAGTCTGTGCAATACTCTTCCTCACGATGCAGCTTCTTTCCGCACTTCATACACCAGGGTTCTCTAACCCGCCTCAGCTTTGGCGCGCAATCTTTGCAGATTTTGGCTCCAAAGGGCCGTGCAATTTCATCACAGACCGGACATCTCCTCGGAAATACCAATTGTAAAATAAATTCCCACCAGATTCTCCACTTTTTAAGAATTTGAAAATCTCCTCCCTTCCTCGCAAACCCTTTCCGCCAATGCAGTAAAACGCCTGTTTTCACTTGTATTGTCTATCATTTCCCGAACAACGGCGCTGCTTCCCAGAATCGTCACACAGCTTTTTGCCCGGGTAATTCCCGTATATAACAAATTTCTGTTAAACAGCAGTTTCGGTCCTCCCAAGAGCGGCATAATCACTGCCGGATATTCGCTTCCCTGAGATTTGTGAATGGTAATGGCATAAGCCAGCTCCAATTCCTCCAGCAGTGCAAAAGGATAGGTTACCTGCCTGTGTTCGTCAAATTCTACCGTCAACGATGCCGCCGTCTCGTCAATCTTGCGGATTCGTCCCATATCCCCGTTAAACACACCCACGCCCTTATCTATAGGGATACCGTACCGGCTGACCACTTCCCACTCTAATTGATAGTTATTTTTGATCTGCATGACCTTATCACCCTCCCGGTAGATAAGGTCTCCCCGGGTATACTCCTTCTTGCCCGGATGGGAAGGATTCAGATAATTTTGCAAAATGCCGTTCAAAGTCTCGCATCCCAGACTTCCCTTCCGCATAGGAGTCAATACCTGTATGTCAAAGGAAGTCGCCTTCACATATCCGGGAAGCTTGTCCTGTATCAACTGAATCATGTGTTTATAAATGACATTGATGTCGTTTCTTTCCAACAAAAAGAAATCCCTGGATTTATTGTCTAGTGCAATCTGCTCTCCACGGTTGATTCTGTGTGCATTGACAATAATGTCACTTTTTTCGGCCTGCCTGAATATTTTTTGCAGCACCACCATGGGAAACTGCCCGCTGTCTATCAAATCCCGCAATACCTGTCCGGGTCCCACGCTAGGCAGTTGGTTTACATCTCCCACCAAAATCAGCCGGGTACCGGGTATCATAGCCCGCAGCAGAGATTGAAAAAGCTGGATGTCCACCATAGACATCTCGTCAATAATAATCACATCCGCTTCCAGCGGATTCTCCTCATTGCGCTCAAACTTTACCTTTTTTGCGGTTTCATCCGAAAGCGTACTGTTTAACTCCAAAAGTCTGTGTATGGTCTTTGCCTCATATCCGGTAGCTTCTGTCATGCGCTTTGCCGCCCGCCCCGTAGGAGCCGCCAAATAAATGTCAAGTCCCTCCGCTTCAAAATAACGGATAATCATATTGATAGTAGTGGTCTTTCCGGTTCCCGGTCCTCCCGAAAGCAGAAAAAGTCCGTTGTGCACACATGCAAGCACTGCCTGTATCTGTAGTTCGTCCAACTCCATCCGCAGATCTTCCGCTATTTTTTCCAATCGTTTGCGCACAGCTTCATCCTGTGAGGGAAGCCCCTCAGATTCCATCCGCAAGTTTAATTCACAAAGCATATGGGCACAATTTAATTCCGCATAATAATATGAGGATGCAAAGACACTGTCGTTTTTGATGACAAGCTTTTTGTCCATCATCAGATTATCCACCTGCGGCTTCACAGCTTCCTCCTGCAGTTGAAGCAATGCCCCGGCACGCTCCAGCAAAAGCTTCATGGGAAGATAACAATGCCCCTCCCCCGACGCCTGCAAAAGAGTATATAAAATTCCGCTTCGGATACGGTAGTCGGAATCCGTGTGAATCCCCACTCTGGCGGCAATCTCGTCCGCCATTTTGAAACCCACTCCGTGAACATCCTCCGCCAGACGGTATGGATTCTCCCGCATAATACCGTATAAATCCATGCCGTAAGTATCATAAATCTTTATTGCCAGATTGTTGGAAATGCCATATTGCTGCAAATAAACCAGTGCCTCCTGCAAATCCTTTTTTTCTTCCATCTGAACGGCAATTTCTCTGGCCTTCCTCTCGCTGATGCCTTTCACTTCCGCCAGCCTCTCCGGCTCCTCTTCTATGATGCGAAAAGTATCGTCCCCGAATTTTTTCACAATGCGTGCCGCCAGAGCCGCTCCCACTCCCTTGACTGCCCCGGAGCCGAGATAGCGCTCCATACTTGCGCTATCTTTGGGCGCTACTGTATGATACTGTGCTATTTTGAACTGGGAACCGTATACCGGATGTTCTATATACTCCCCCTGTGCCTCTATATCCTGTCCCTGGCTAAGCCCCTTGCACATACCGACGCAAGTGACTTCCTTTCCTTCTTTCATCAGATTCATAACCGTATAACCGTTTTCAGGGTTTTGAAAAATGATATGTTCTACATATCCGCTTATTATCTCCATATTAATCTCCATGCCGCCTTCGGCGGCTCAAACAGAAGTGTGGAAAATATATTTGATACAGAGAGAAAATACAGAAGAAATACATGACATCCTGTGATATTGAGAAAAAAGCTGCAGACAGCGGACATTTGTCATGATGCACAGCCTGCAGCTATCATAATTGATCTATTGGGGTTTTGTAACGACTTTTTCATCAAGACCGTAATTGCGCCTCATCTGTTCATAAAGAGTCTGCGCAAGTCCGAATCCGTTCTGTTCCGTGGACTGCGTTGCCAGAGTCTGAAGCATCTGATCCTTATAATAATCCATCATGGTAGAATTGGCGGAAGAGCTTGTATCTACGAAAGAAACCGTCTTTGCCATCTCCTTAAACACCTGCTCCAGAAAATATGCCTCAAACTGTTTGCAGACATCCATCAATTCCTCATCCGTTGCATTGGAATAATCCGCGCCAAGCTGATTTTGCAGCTTAGAGGCGTTGGCATCGGAAGCAGTCTTATAAATATCACTATAGGAAGCACTCATACTGCCAATATCCATCTCTGTTTTTCTCCTTTTAAAACATAATCTTTGTTACACCTTTAGCGTCTCAGATTGTTTGCCTGCTGCAGCATCTCATCCGATGCGATAATCGCTTTGGAATTCAACTCATACGCACGCTGCGTCACAATCATATTTACCATTTCATCCGCCACCTGTACGCCAGAGCCTTCCAGATAGCCCTGAATCACCTGTGTTTTGTCTAAATTATTGTTGGTAGCTTCATTAAGCGCCGGTCCGCTGGCTGCGGTCTGGCGGTAGCGGCTTTCGCTGAGTCTTTCCAATCCGTTAGGGTTGTTAAACTGATATACGCCAATGGTAATGCCGATGGGCTGGGGATTATTATTGGCATCCTCATAGCACAGGCTGCCATCTGAAGTCACTGAAATCTTGCTGGGAGAATACTCCTCTCCCAATATAATAGGACGCCCGTTGCTGTCCAATACCGGGCAGCCTTCGGAGGTAGCCAGCATATTGCCGTTGGTTGCAAGGGTAAATTTAAAATTACCGTTTCTGGTATAATAAGTTCCGCCGTCAGTACCCCTGATTGCAAAAAAGCCTTTTCCGTCAAGGGCAAATGCCGTATCGCTCTCCGATGCCAGCATGGGACCGGTTTTAAAAATGGAAGAAATGGAAGCATTGCGTACACCGAGTCCCACCTGTGCGCTGCTGGGTTTATTTTCTCCGTTTGCGGAAGTGGTTTTGGTCTGTATGGTTTGATATAACAGACTCTTAAACTCATTTACCTGTGTTTTGTAACCTGTAGTATTTACATTTGACAAATTGTTGGCGATGGTATCCAGATTGACCTGTTGTGCAATCATTCCCGTAGCTGCCGTCCATAAACTTCGTACCATATGTATTCCTCCCGAAACTTTTCTTTATGCTTTTCCAAAGCTTCCGCTTATATTCTACGCTTTCCTTAACCCAGTCTACCTAATTGGGTCGAAGCAATCTGCAGCGTATCGTCAATCGTCTGAATCACTTTCTGGTTACTCTCATAGGAGCGGGTAATAGCAATCAGATTCACCATTTCTTGTACGCTCTGCACATTTGACATTTCCAGATATCCGGAATAAATATCTACATCCGCCGCGGTGGTTCTGGCGCCCTCTATGGGTTGAAAATAGGTCTCGCCATACCGCTCCAGATAATCGTAATTCTCAAAATCCGTTACCTGAATCTGAGCAACCGCCCTTTCGTTCTGTCTGATGGTTCCGTCCGTATCAATCACCGAATCCTGCAGGGTGTCCAACTGAATCCTGCGGTTCTGGGTATCCAGCACATAATCCCCTTCCTGCGTCACCAGATAACCTTCCCTATTCAAGGTAAACTGCCCTGCACGGGTATATTTTGTACTGGTCTCTCCTGCCTTGTTCGTAAACTCAATGGCAAAAAATCCGTCTCCGTCCAACGCCAAATCATAAGTATTCTCCGTAATACGGAAAGAGCCTTGGGTATAATCCGTATAATTCTCACCGATTTTCACGCCGGGATTATTGATGCCGATGCGCTGTACATTACTGATCCCCACCGAAGGGTCCTTGATTTTGACTGCCAGAACATCACTGAAAGACTGGCTGGTGGAGCCTTCCTTTTTAAATCCTACCGTGGTAACATTGGCCAGACTGTTGGTCATGATATCCATTCTGTTCTGCTCGTTGAGCATTCCCGTATATGCCGTGTATAAACCTTTGACCATATGTGTCTCCTATTCTCGTCAATCTATTGTATCATTTCACTGCGCATTACCGCAAGTTACTCTCTGTATCCCGCAATAAACTCAATATATTTTCCGGTGCCTACGGCTACGGCTGTCATGGGGTCCTCCGCAGTCATTGTGTTAATGCCGGTCTTGGAAGAAATCAAGTCCTCCAGACCCCGAAGCAGACTTCCTCCGCCTGTCAAGACAATACCCCTCTCGGCAATATCCGCTGCCAGCTCCGGCGGGGTTTTCTCCAAAACGCTGTGAATCGTCTCGACAATCTGTGCCGTCGTCTCCCGCAGAGCCTCTTCCGTCTCCTCGGAAGACACCTTTACGGTCTTGGGCAGACCTGTTACCAGATTACGACCTCTTACATCCATGTAATCCACTTCCGGTCTTTTATAGGCACATCCGATTTTAATCTTCAAATCCTCCGCCGTGCGTTCACCGATTAAAAGATTATGCTTCTTACGCATATACCTTACAATAGCTTCATCAAAATCATCTCCGGCAATCTTGATGGAAGCGCTGACTACGGTGCCTCCCAGAGAAATCACCGCAATATCGGATGTACCGCCTCCGATATCCACAATCATATTCCCACAGGGCTTTGCAATATCGATGCCTGCGCCGATTGCCGCTGCGATAGGCTCCTCTATAATGGAAACTTCACGGGCTCCTGCCTGATAAGTTGCATCTTCAACCGCCTTTTTTTCCACCTCGGTAACGCCGCTGGGAACACAAACCGCTATGCGGGGTTTTCTGAAACTTCTTCTGCCCAGCGCTTTCTGAATAAAATATTTCATCATTCTCTCGGTGACACGGTAATCCGAAATAACGCCCTGACGCAAAGGTCTTACCGCCACAATATTTCCGGGAGTCCTGCCCAGCATCAGGCGGGCGTCTTCGCCGATAGCCTTGATTTTATTGGTATCTCTATCAAAAGCAACTACAGAGGGCTCTTTCAGCACTACACCCTTTCCTCTGATGTAAACAAGAATGCTTGCCGTTCCCAAATCAATTCCTATATCCGTACCCTGCATAACCTTTATACCCCTTTCTAACGGTATCTATCCTATTTATAATCATTTCCTATGGCGCTTATCTCTAGTCATACATGGTATATTATAACTGATATTTTACCATTTTCATAGGGGATTTGTAAAAATTTATAAAATTTTATAATTAAAGTCTATATAGTGCATCGGATAAATGGCTGCAAAACTTTAGGGCAAAATCTATTTTTCCAACATTTTCTTTATATAATGCCCGGTGTAAGACTTTTTGTTTTTGGCAACCTCCTCCGGAGTCCCTTTGGCGATAATGGTGCCGCCCCGGTCTCCGCCCTCGGGACCGATATCAATAATATAATCCGCCGTCTTGATGACATCCAAATTATGTTCAATGACTATCACGGTATTGCCGTTGTCCGCCAGACGGTGCAGGATTTCCACCAACTTATGCACATCCGCAAAATGCAGTCCCGTGGTGGGTTCATCCAGAATATAAATCGTTTTGCCGGTGCTTCTGCGGCTTAATTCCGTTGCCAGTTTGATGCGCTGCGCCTCTCCCCCCGACAGGGTGGTAGAGGGCTGTCCCAGCTTCACATAAGACAATCCCACATCATAAAGAGTCTGAATCTTATTTCGGATGGAAGGCAGATTCTCAAAAAACGGCAGCGCCTCCTCCACGGTCATATCCAGCACATCAAAAATGCTCTTGCCTTTATATTTCACATCCAATGTTTCCCTGTTATACCGCTTTCCCCCGCAGACTTCACAGGGCACATACACATCCGGCAGAAAATGCATCTCTATCTTAATAATTCCGTCGCCGCTGCAGGTTTCACAACGACCGCCTTTCACATTAAAGCTGAATCTCCCCTTGGTATACCCCTTTGCCTTTGCATCGGCTGTAGAGGCAAACAAATCCCTTATCTGGTCAAACACTCCCGTATATGTGGCAGGATTGGAGCGGGGCGTCCTGCCGATGGGCGACTGGTCGATGTCAATCACCTTGTCCAACTGCTCCATACCCTGAATATCCTTATGTTTGCCGGGAATGCACCTTGCCCTGTTTAAGTCTCTGGAAAGACGCTTGTTTAAAATCTCATTCACCAAAGAGCTCTTGCCCGAGCCGGAAACTCCCGTTACACAGGTCATGACTCCTAAAGGAAACTCCACATCAATGTTTTTCAAATTATTTTCCCGTGCGCCGATTACCTTGAGCCAGCCCGTAGGCTTTCTGCGCTTTTCCGGCACCGGTATCTTCTTTACCCCGCTCAGGTACTGACCGGTAACGGACTCCGGCACAGCCATAATGTCTTCCGCCGTGCCGCACGCCACCACTTCACCGCCGTGGGAACCTGCGCCGGGACCGATATCCACAATGTAATCCGCCGCAAACATGGTATCTTCGTCATGTTCCACCACCACCAGCGTATTGCCCAAATCTTTGAGATTTTTCAGGGTATTGAGAAGCTTGTCATTATCTCTCTGATGCAGACCGATACTGGGTTCATCCAAAATATAACAGACCCCCACCAGCCCGGAACCAATCTGGGTTGCCAGACGGATTCTCTGCGCTTCTCCTCCCGACAGAGTCGCCGTTCCTCTCGCCAGAGACAAATATTCCAATCCTACATCCACCAGAAAACTGACTCTTGCACGGATTTCCTTCAAAATCTGCTTCCCTATCAACTGCTGCTGTTGGGAAAGCTCCATATTTTGCAGGAAATCCTGCAATTCCAAAATTGACAAGGATGTTATTTCGTAAATATTTTTATTGCATACCGTCACTGCCAGAGAATCCTTTTTCAGGCGCATGCCTTTACATTCCCTACAGGGAGTAATCCGCATAAAACTCTCGTACTCCTGTTTCATGGTTTCGGAAAAAGTTTCTTTATACCGGCGCTCCACATTACGGATAATTCCTTCAAAAGCAACGGGATAAACACCGCTGCCCCTCTGTCCGGTATAATACACCTTCACTTCTTTTCCGCCGGTTCCGTGCAAAAGCATGCTCTGAATTTTTTCCGGATATTCCTCAAAGGGAGTATCCAAATCAAAATGATACTCTTTACAAAGAGCCTGTAATATGGCATTGGTAAAACTGCCCTTATCCGCACAGGACTGCCAGCCCATCACGGCGATGGCTCCCTGATTGATACTCAGCTTTCTGTCCGGAATCATTAAATCCGGCTCAAATTCCATCTTGTAACCCAGCCCCAGACACTCCGGGCATGCGCCGAAAGGATTGTTAAAGGAAAAACTTCTGGGTTCTACTTCGCTGATACTGATATCGCAGTCGGGGCAGGCAAAACTCTGGCTGAAATGCAAAGGCTCTCCGTCTATAATATCCACCGTCAAAAGTCCCTCCGTCAGACCCAGCACATTTTCTATGGAATCCGCCAGTCGTCTCTCGATGCCGGGCTTTACTACCAAACGGTCCACTACGATTTCAATATTATGCTTCAAGTTCTTGTCCAATTTAATTTCTTCGGTCAGTTCATACAGACTGCCGTCAATGCGAACCCTCACATATCCGCTTCTCTTGGCACGGTCCAGCACCTTGGCATGCTCCCCCTTGCGCCCCCGCACTACGGGCGCCAGAAGCTGAATCCGGGTTCCCTCGGCAAGAGCCATCACCCTGTCCACCATCTGGTCCACGCTCTGCTTGGCAATCACCCTGCCGCACTTAGGGCAATGGGGAATTCCGATTCTTGCATAAAGCAGCCGGAAATAATCATAGATTTCCGTTACCGTGCCCACCGTGGAACGAGGATTGCGGTTGGTGGATTTCTGGTCAATGGAAATCGCCGGAGACAAGCCGTCAATACGCTCTACATTGGGCTTCTCCATCTGCCCCAGAAACTGACGGGCATAGGAAGACAAAGACTCCATATACCGGCGCTGTCCCTCCGCATAAATCGTGTCAAAGGCAAGAGAGGATTTCCCTGAACCTGACATTCCTGTCAGAACCACAAGTTCATTCCTCGGAATATCCACATCTATATTCTTTAAATTATGCTCTCTGGCTCCCCTGATTTTAATGCATTCTTTTGACGATATTTTCCCTAGGGTTCTTTCTTTGGGATGCATTTTTGCCGCTTTTTCCATATTGTAACTTATCTCCTTTATCATTCCTTCAATTCATTCAGCTTCTGCTTTAATTCTCTCATTTTATCCCTTAATTCCGCTGCAGCTTCAAAGTTCAAATCCGCCGCAGCCCGCTGCATCTTCTTCTGAACCTCCCCGATTAACTTCTCCAATTCTTTGCGGTTCATAGATTCAGGATCCTTCTCAAACTGCATTTCTTCTTTGGCAATCACCTTGGAAATGCTGATTAAATCGCGAACTGCCTTCTGAATGGTCTGAGGGGTAATCCCATGTTCTTCATTATATTTCATCTGAATCTCACGCCGCCGCTTTGTTTCTTCAATTGCCACCCTCATGGAATCCGTAATCATGTCCGCATACATGATAACATGACCTTCCGCATTTCTGGCGGCACGGCCGATGGTCTGTATCAGAGAGGTTTCACTTCTTAAGAATCCCTCTTTATCCGCATCCAAAATGGCCACCAGCGAAATCTCCGGAATATCCAGTCCTTCCCGCAACAGATTAATCCCCACCAGCACATCAAAGACATCCAGACGCATATCGCGGATAATTTCCGCGCGCTCCAAAGTATCAATATCCGAATGAAGATATTTGACCCGGATTCCCACCTCTTTCATATAATCGGTCAAATCCTCCGCCATACGCTTCGTCAGAGTGGTCACCAGAATTTTATTATGCTTTTCCACCTCTCTGTTTACTTCCCCGATCAAATCGTCAATCTGTCCCTCTACCGGGCGGACATCCACCTGAGGGTCCAATAACCCCGTCGGGCGGATAATCTGCTCTGTGCGGAAAAGCTCATGCTCCTCCTCATAGACAGAAGGGGTAGCGGACACAAACAGCATCTGGTCGATATGTGCTTCAAATTCCTCAAAATTCAACGGTCTGTTGTCCAGAGCCGAAGGCAGGCGGAAACCGTAATCCACCAGCGTGGTCTTGCGGGAACGGTCTCCCGCATACATCCCCCGGATCTGGGGAATGGTCATATGGGACTCATCAATGATAATCAGGTAATCATCCGTAAAAAAGTCCATCAATGTCATGGGCGGCGCTCCGGCCGGCATGGCATTTAAATGTCTGGAATAATTCTCAATGCCGGAACAAAATCCCGTCTCACGCAGCATCTCAATATCAAAATTCGTGCGCTCCGCAATGCGCTGCGCCTCCAATAACTTGTCTTCCCCCTTAAAATAACGCACCCGCTCTTCCAATTCTTTTTCTATATTATCGCATGCCGCCTTAATTTTATCCTGAGAAACCACATAATGGGATGCCGGAAAAATAGCAATATGATTCAGCTCGGCATGAACCTGTCCCGTCAACGGCTCCACCTCTGCAATACGATCGATTTCATCTCCAAAAAATTCAATGCGGATAATGTAATCTCCGCCCTGCGCAGGATATACTTCAACCACATCTCCCCGCACCCGAAAGGTTCCCCTCTTAAAATCCATCTCATTCCTGTCATATTGAATATCTATCAATTCCCTCAACACCTGTTCTCTGTCCTTCGTCATGCCGGGACGCAAAGACACCACCAGATCCTTGTACTCGTCGGGACTTCCCAAACCATAAATACAAGACACACTGGCAACCACTACCACATCCCGCCGCTCCGTCAAAGACGCCGTAGCAGAGAGCCGCAGCTTGTCGATTTCGTCGTTAATGGAAGAATCCTTTGCAATATAAGTGTCCGAAGAAGGCACATATGCCTCCGGCTGATAATAATCGTAATAGGACACAAAATACTCCACCGCGTTTTCCGGAAAGAATTCCTTGAACTCACCATAAAGCTGCCCCGCAAGCGTTTTGTTATGAGCAATGACTAAGGTAGGCTTGTTCAGCGCCGCAATAATGTTTGCCATGGTAAAGGTCTTGCCGGAGCCGGTGACGCCCAACAGCGTCTGAAACTGATTGCCCTCCCGAAATCCCTTCACAAGAGCCTCTATCGCCGCGGGCTGGTCGCCTGTGGGCTGATATTCCGAATGAAGCTTAAAAACAGAGCCTGCACATTCCGTATTTGGTTCCACAAACGGTTTCACTAAAAATCACCTCCCTGCGGCTTATTCTTCCCGCAAATCGAAAGTATGTTCCCCTTCCTCTGTTTAGTATACCACAAAAAATTTAAATGTATAGAGGGAAATTTATCTACTTTTCTGTTTCACATAACAATTCAATGCTATAATCAATAATAAATCAATAATGACCACCACAACAACGGAGCTCATTCCATAGGCGAGCCCCTTACTCTCCGCAAGCCTCCCTATAATTGCAGGCATCAGGATGGAGCCGAAACTTGCAATGGTCAGAATAAAACTCCATGCTATGGAATATTTCTGAATCAGGCTCCCACAAAATGACACTGTTGTCGGATATATCCCCGCCATGCTGTAGCCAAACCCCATAATCCCTATGATAATGAATAATGTGCTTCCGGCAAACAACAGCCAAAAGAAAAAGCATACAAAACCGATTCCCATAATCAGCAAAAGCTTTTCTTTTCGGAACTTTTCAGAAAGCTTTGCAGCCGTAAGCCGCCCTGCCAGCATCATAATCCACTGTATGCTTGCCATAAGCTGGGACAGGGAAGCGCTTAATAAGCCCGTATCCTCAAAATAGGTAATCAGCCACCCAATCACTCCCTGCTCGGCGCAAAGATAAAAAAACAGCGTAAGGGTACACAGATAAAATAAAGGCTCTCTAAAAAATCCAAAACCGGCGGCAGTAAAACCGGATTTTTTATCGGAATCCGCTTCCTTCTCCTTTGTATCTGTACGGGGTTTGTCTTCAGGAATCAAAAAGTATAAAATCCAACTCAGGATTCCCATTGCAATCATAAAATAGCATGCATACACCCATCTGCCCGCATCGGTCCGCGTCAGCAGCATCAGAAAAACGGGAAAAGCCAAGGCGCCGATGGAAAACATGGCGTGCAGCGCATTTAAAAATCCTGCTTTCCCCGGAGCCAGACTGTTCACCGTGTAATTGGCAAAATTACTGGACGCACCCCTTGCCAAGCCCGTCATCAGAAAAGCGATAACAAGCGCTGCACTGCTGTTTCCAAAAAGAATCAGTACATAGGACAAGGCATAGCAGGCATCAAACAACAGAATGCTCTTTTTCCTTCCTAAGAACACGGCAAAGGTTCCCGATGCAAAACTGGAACACAGGTTGCCCACGGAATGCAGACTCACCAGCATTCCGGCAAAAGCATAATTCAACCCTTTCGTTTCCCGTATAAAAGGCAGCAGGGAACCGATAGACAACGCCAAAACGCCATTCAGCATAAAGGCAAGATAGGTAAAACATAGTTGCTTTTTTTCACTTGCAGTTTTCAGATAACCCATTTTTTCGTTTTCCTTCCCTTTTTGCAACCCTGCTTCTGATGTATCCATTATAGCATATCGCACGGCTTGTGCAAGTTGCCGGCTTGTAACATGCATTACCGAATGTTTAAAGAACGCCATTGACAATCACAATCAGGCAGTCAGGGAATTTCTTTTTATCGGAGAATATTCTACATCTTTTCGGATATCGCCAAACAGGTTCCGGCATTGGACGAACAGGGAATCGCAGAAAACCTAAAAACGGTTTTAACTCTTGAAGAGCTTGCGGAAATCAAAAACTCCGATGTGGAAGAAATATATCAAAAATGGTATGAAGTCATTGTTGACCGCTATATTATTTTCAGTGAGAAACATCCTTTCCGAAAGGTTAAAAAGGATGAGCATAAGAATGCAATGGAAGCTGTAAGGACGGTTATTAAGATGTTGAAGGGGTAACGCTTAAAAGAGAATTTTCACGGGCAGCTTTGCAACCTTTTCCTTGACTTCACCCTTATTTTGGTCTTTCATGGTTTCATAAAGCTTTTCTATTTCCTTATCTAATTCTT
>JAMPEB010000014.1 GCA_023665475.1 Lachnoclostridium sp. | reverse complement strand
ACCTGAGACAGCTTTATCAGAATAGCACATCTCTTTCATGGTGTCAACAGGTTTTTTAAGTTTTTTCTCAAATTTTGAGTTTTCACTTAAATTCCACCCATAGAAAGGACTCTTTCAATGGGTGGAATTTTATTATATCACTATGAGTTTTGAATTGTCAATCATGTTTACCTAATTTTTGCCCGAAAAAAACTGTACCCCCAACTCGCTGATGGTAAAGGATTTATAAAAAGTAAAATCCTCCGCTATCTTATCAATCAACTGCGCAATAAAGTTGTTTTCATATAACCATGTCAGAATCCGGCTCTCGGCAGTATATTGCATAATCCATGTTTCAATCGCTCCCAAGTCCATCATAATCACAAATGTGTACACCGTCCAAAGCACCAGCACTATTTCCAATGCGCCAAACACAATACCGGCCAATTTATTCAGCCAGCTTATAATCGGCAGCTTGGACAGCATCTTGGCGGAAAAAAAGAATACTCCCAAAAAATGCCGGGCTACTCCCAAAAGAACCAACAGCACAACTACAATCACAACATTCAGCAGTTTTCCGTCCACATAGTTTTTGGCTCCGTTTGCCAGAAGCGCCGCCGTCACACACAGCACTATCATGGAAACAAACGAAATTATCTGATGAACCATTCCCTTTTTGTATCCCTCTGCCATGCATCCTATCATTAACGCCAATAGAATAATCAACAAAAGATTCATTTTTCCTTTGTCCTCCCTATTTTAACTGTATTGTATCTATATAATTACTTGTCACCAACAAATATTTGTAGGCTGTTCCCACAGGAATCATCACATTTACGGCTTGGGTGAAAGGACCGTTATATTTTTCTACTCCCTTAAAAGTCGTAATGACACATTCCTTTTCATTATAAACGGTAAAGTTATCATGTCCAAAGAAAATATCCGTGTATTCAATATTAAACGGATATTTCCCTACCAATTCCCCCGAAGTATTATATACCTCCAATCTATATCTGGAATCCTCTTCATCAGAAGTAAATACAAGCCCTACATACTTATCTCCCGAAAAAACAGCCTGAACCTCCTGAGAATAATAATAGGACGCCAGCCTCTTCGGCACCTGTCCGCCTTTATAAATAATCAGGCACTCATCTCCTACTGCATATGCAGTTTCATTATCCATAAAACGAATCTCCGGTATCAGCATATCCGTATAAGTATCGGTGCTTACCAGATAATCGCTCTGATTGGTTCCTACTGCGCCAAAATTGTAAAAAACCACATTCGTTTTTAAAGTTCCCGCATCTATGTAAACATAGCTTACCGCCAATAGCTCTCCGTTTGGCGATAAGCTGATTGCCGCCGGATATCCGCTGTTTTTCATGTGGGTCTCTCCGTAAGACTGCAATTCACCTTCCGAATTGTAAGTATTCACCCATGTTGCATTGGTGTCCGCCAGAACTGCGGTCACATCGCCCGTTGCCGAAACGGCTATATTGCGTATCGGCATTGCCGTATCAATGCTTCCCAACTGTCCCTTTGTATTGCTTATGTAAATCTCCCGCCCGTTATAACTGCCAATGGCTACCACATCCCGGTTCATCGCTATCAAAATATCCTGCATCTGATAGGTTTCATTCCATACCACATTGCCTTTGGCATCCGTGCAATGAGCGCCGTCCTTACTATAGGTAAGAATAGAATCATACAGGCGCACATCTGTCGCCGCCTCCGAGGTTTCTCTCTCCACGGAAGATACAATATCATAGCCCGTATAAATATGCCTCTGATACTGCAGCATCACCAATGCTGCCAAAGCAATGATTGCCACCACCACCAACATAACCCGATAAAGCGCCGTCAGCTTGTGGAGCCTAAGCTTCTGCCTGAAATTGGTCTGATTTTGCTCTCTCTCTTTTTTCTCTTTCAGATAGCTTCTAATATCTACCATGCAATGACCTCTTTATATCTTCTGTTCTTATTAGTATATCACACTAACTCCCATGTCGCAACTTTTCTGCCACTTAAATCTGGATGAAAAATGCCGCATTTCAGGTATTTTTTCATCAGGGTAACAGAATCTTCTGTCCCACTTTAATATCATCCGGGTCGCTAATCTCATTCAATTTGCAGATTTCCGCCACTCTCTCCTTGGTCCCGTAATTGCGCAGACTGATTGCATTTAAGGTATCTCCCGCCTTTATCGTATAAGAAACCGGCTTTGCCCCAGCGGATGCCTGCGTTTTATCCGACATCTGTGTCGCATTTTCTTCGTCACGCTTGTCATCTGTACTGCTTTCCACAGGATTCTGATTTGTATCAGCCACATTGCCCTCACCTTTATTTTCTCCGTCATTGACTGCATCCTGAGTCTCTTTTTGCTTATCTGCCTCCTGATTCTCCTTCTGTAATGCCTGCGAAAGCTTGTCCTCTGTCACTAACACGCTATGATTGTCGGAATTCTGCACATTGGCAGAATCAGCCTCCTGTGCGTCCGGAAGCTTCTGTTCCGTGACTCCCTTCACAATATCTCTGGCAGCTACCTGTATATCTTCTGTACTGCCGGTTTCACGAAGGGTAAAGATTCCCGCCAGACACAATAAGGCAAACACCGCCGCCACAGCAAGCTTCATCCCTTGCAATCCTGTACTTTCCTGCTTTCGGTAGCTCTTTCTGCTTTTCCATGCCTCTGACAGATCCTCTCTTTCTTTTTCACTCAGGCCCTCGGTCTGTGCCCTCCGTTCCTCCTGACGCCTTTTCACCATATCATACTTTTCGCTGTCTACTACTTCAGGCGCTGTTTCCTGCTCCCGAACCTCCAACATATACGCAAGCATGGCATCATTTTTTTCATAAAACTGTGCGTACCCCCCTATGTATCTGCAAATTCCCTGCTCGCATATATGAAATCCTTCTATCATTTCGCCGTTCAACAGCCGATATCCCAAAAATTGATATTCGGCAAAATATCTTCTTCTGGCTTTCTCTATCTCCTGCTGCTGTGCCTGAGAGAGATGCCTGGTCTCCCGTTGCAAAAAATCCAACTTGCAGGCACCATAAAAAAACAGGTAGGCCACCTCCCCTTCCTCTTTGCGGACTCCGTACATAGCCACCGCCATATCCTTATCGGCGGCAGTTCTGTTGAGCTGCTTCAAATAAGAAATGACATAATCCTCCACATAAACCTTGCAAGTGCGGTTTACTTCTCCAACCTGTGTAATGTTTTTTGGCAATTCCATAAAAACACCTCCCATATCGTTTCTATACAATATAGCATCGGTATGCGAGGTATTTTATCATTCTTTGTCGGGACAATCAAAAAAATGTTCGACTTTATTTGCAAAGTTCCGAATAATCACTCAAAAGCATAAACCGTCACCGAATCATATTCCGCCATAACGCAGGAAGGAAAATTCTCGTGATGGATGGCATCGGGATAATACTGCGTTTCCAGACACAGACCATATCGTTTGTCGTAAACCTTTCCTCCCTTGCCCTCCTGCCTGTCAATAAAATTGCCTGCGTAAAACTGTACGCCGGGAAGAGTAGTGAAAACCTTCATAATTCTTCCGCTCTTCGGAGCTTTTACCGTGGCGATATGTTTCAGTGTGCCATCCCATCCGTCAATCACCCAATTATGGTCATAGCCGGAGGTGAGCTTTAACTGTTCAAAATCTGCGTCGATTTCCAGACCTATCCGCTTCATTTGCGTGAAATCCATGGGAGTTCCCAGAACCGCTTGAATCTCTCCCGTGGGAATAGCTCCCTGCACCACCGGCGTATAAGCTCGGGCATTCAGCCAAAGCTCATGCTCCTCAATAATACCATTTCCCTCACCCTCCAGATTAAAATAAGAATGATTGGTAGGATTAAAGATAGTCCTCTTATCGCTGCTTCCGTGATAGCGCAGCTCCACTTTATTATCCTCACTCAGGGTGTAAGTAATCTGCAACTGCTTTTTGCCGGGAAATCCCATGGTGGCATCATCTGCCAAAGAAAAAGTGACGCTATTGTCAGAAACCCCGGCGTCCCAAATGCGCTTATGGTATCCTGATTCTATATGACTGTGCAGATTGTTGGGACCATCATTCACATCCAACTGATATTCCGTGCCGTCCAGCGTAAAAGCCGCTTTGTCTATCCGGTTGGCATTGGGACCGATTACCGCGCCAAAAAAACTGGGATTGCCAAAATAATTTTCCGCCTTGTCAAAACCCAATACCACATCCTCCGCCTGACCGTTTGGATCCGGTACCAACAGCCTTACCAAAATAGCGCCCAAATCCGTCACCGCCATTGTCATTCCTCTGCTGTTTGTTACGGTATATAAGGTAATTTCCCGCCCCTCCGGGCTCTTTCCAAACAAACTCTTCTCTACAGCCATATATTTGCTCCTCTTCTCGTCTTTTAGACTTCCGTCCTTCCCTCAAGCGCCCGCAGAAGCGTCACTTCGTCTATATACTCCAAATCACCGCCCACCGGCACGCCGCTGGCTATTCTGGTGACTTTAATACCCGTAGGTTTGATTAATTTGCTGATATACATTGCCGTGGTCTCTCCTTCGAGACTGGAGTTGGTAGCAATAATCACTTCCTCCACATCCCCCTGAAGGCGTCCTATCAGCTCTTTCAGCCTGATATCCCCGGGGCCGATACCCAGCATGGGCGAAATGGCGCCATGCAGTACATGATACACTCCCTCATACTTCCCGGTTTTCTCATATGCCGCCAAATCCCTGACATTTTCCACCACCATAATCATTCCATGATTACGCTTTGCATTGGCGCATACAGGACAGACTTCCTTATCCGTCAAGGTATAGCATTCCTTACAATAACGCACATTTGCCTTTGCTTCCATCATCACATTGGCAAGGCGGTTGACCCTGTCCTGCGGCATATTAATCAGGTGAAACGCAAGCCTCTGTGCGGACTTACTGCCGATTCCCGGCAATGCAGCCAATTCCTCTATTAATTTGTTGATATGCCCGCTATACAGTTCCATTAGAAGGGAAATCCTCCTCCAAGACCTCCGGTCATCTTGCCCATCATCTCAGAATTAACATCATCTACCTGCTTCATTGCTTCGTTTATCGCCGCCATAATGGCATCCTGCAAAGTCTCGATATCCTCGGGGTCCACAATTTCTTCCGCCAACTTAAGACTTAACAGCTCTTTCTTGCCATTCACAGTCACTTCCACTGCACCGCCTCCCGTGGTCGCCTTAAACTCTCTTGCCTCAAGCTCTTTCTGACTTTCCTCCATCTGTCTCTGCATACGCTGCGCCTGCTTCATCAGATTGCTCATGTTGCCGGGCATTGCGCCTTGCGGAAAACCACCTCTTCTTGCCATTTTACTCTTCCTTTCTTACTAATCTCATTTTTATGTTTCTATGCACAAACCATTAATGAACTGATGCGAAATCTTCATTCCGTTTCTTCCTCTTCAATATCCATATGAATCACTTGGGATAAATCCACATAGGTTTGTTCAAATTCTCCGTCATCCCGCACTGTCTGTATGTTCACCTCTATCTCCTTGCCGGAAAAATCGGATAACAATGCTTCCAATTGTTCTTTATTCTGCTCATGTCTGGTAAAATAATCCGATGCATTACCGTCCACAAGCACCACCATCAAACGGTTATCGCCGCCAAGACTCAATTTGGCGGACTTGAGATAAGTCCTCATGGGCTGCTCTGCATTTCCCACAATAGATGCCCATTTTGCCACAATTGCCTTGACATCCTCCGGTACTGCCTTTGACAACACAGGCTTAGGAGAAACAGCTCCTGCCCGGGCATTTCCCGTGGAACTGACACTATTGTCAGGTGCAGCAGACACTACCGTCACACCCTTTTCTACCTTATCCTCTACCTGTCTGATTCGGTCTAACAGCGTATCCTGCTTGGTCTCCATATCAGGTCTGCACAGTTTTATCAGCGCAATCTCCACCAGAATACGCTTCTGGGAGGCATAACGAATCTGCCCGGAAAGCTCCGAAAATATACGGATATACCGAATGACCCTCTCTGTCTCCACCATGGCTGCCTCTTCTTTCAAATGAACCAGATTGTCCGAGGACATATCAATAACATCCTCCAAATTGTCCGAGGACTGCACCAGCATCAGATTTCTCAAATACCATGTAAAATCCGTGACAAACTGAACAAGCTCACGCCCCTGCATCACAATCTCTTCCAAAAGCTCCACACATCCCGTTACATCCCGTTCCAGCACACATCTCAACAAACGGCTGAACACTGCCGTGTCCACGGCGCCAAGCACATCCAGTGTCTTGTCATAGGTCAGCTCTTCTCCCAGATGAAAGGCAATACATTGGTCTAACAAACTCAAGGCGTCTCTCATGGAACCGTCCGCCGTCTTGGCTATATACCGTAACGCTTTCTCCTGTGCCTGCATCTGCTCCTGCGCCATGAGCTCCTTCATACGCCCTGTAATGGTCTCAATGGAAATACGCTTAAAATCATACCGCTGGCATCTGGAAAGAATGGTAATGGGAAGCTTATGCACCTCCGTGGTCGCCAGAATAAAAATCACATAAGAAGGCGGCTCTTCCAGCGTTTTTAAAAGCGCGTTAAACGCTCCCGAGGAAAGCATATGAACCTCATCAATAATATAAACCTTATATTTTCCTTCCGTGGGAGAATAAGAAACCTCGTCTACAATCTCCCTGATATTGTCCACACCATTGTTGGAAGCCGCATCAATTTCAATCACATTCATGCTGGCTCCCGATGCAATCGCCTTGCAGATACGGCACTGCGTACAGGGACCGTCCTCCGTGGGATTCTCGCAGTTTACCGTCCTCGCAAAAATCTTTGCCACCGTGGTTTTACCGGTTCCCCTAGTCCCCGTAAACAGATAGGCATGACCGACACGGTTTGCCTTAAGCTGATTTTTCAGCGTAGTTACAATATGATCCTGCCCCTTCACATCCGCAAAGGTCTGTGGGCGGAACTTTCGATAAAGAGCCATATATGACATGAAACAGTGTCCTTCCTTTTCACACTTCCCATCATGCCTGCACAGCAGGCACAAACAATCTGTGAATCCGCACAGATTTCGGAATGACTTAGATTTTCCATGCGCTTCAGCGCTATGGGCAGCGTACTTTGCTGGCTTAGAAAATCTTCATTCCGTTCACACTTAGTCGCCAAAGCTGATGCCCAGAAGTTTTGCCTCCTGCACAATGGTCGCATGGGGATCCAGATACTTTAACTTGCCTGCTACCTCCTCCAAAGGCACCTTTACAATCTCACGGTTTTTATATCCTACCATAAATCCGTACTGATTGTCCAAAATCATCCTGCCTGCCTCAGAACCAAGACGGCTCGCGAATACTCTGTCATAAGGGCAGGGACTTCCGCCTCTCTGCATATGACCCGGAACGGTGACCCGCACTTCTCTGCCTGTCTTTTTTTGGATATCGGCAGCCACTTCATAGGAAACGGAAGGATAAGGCAGTTTTTTCAATTTCTCTTTATATTCTTTCTTGGAAAGCTTTGCATCCTCTTTTGAGATTGCGCCCTCCGCCACTGCCATAATGGTAAAGCAGCTCCCTCTCTTATTGCGCTCCTCAATCTTTTCCACTACTTTGTCAATATCATAAGGAATCTCAGGGATTAAAATGATATCCGCGCCTCCTGCCATTCCGGCATTCAAGGTAAGCCATCCCACCTTATGCCCCATAACCTCCACGATAAACACACGCCCATGGGAAGCCGCGGTAGTGTGGATGCAGTCAATGGCATTGGTAGCGATATCCACCGCACTCTGGAAACCAAAGGTCATATCCGTGCCCCAAAGGTCATTGTCAATGGTCTTCGGCAGGGTCACTATGTTAAGCCCCTCTTCTCTGAGAAGGTTTGCCGTCTTGTGGGTTCCGTTACCGCCTAAAATCACAAGGCAGTCCAGCTTCAGCTTATAATAATTCTGCTTCATTGCCTCCACCTTGTCCAAACCGTTTTCATCGGGGTCTTTAATTGTCTTAAAGGGAGTTCTGGAGGTGCCTAAAATCGTTCCGCCTTTTGTCAGAATACCGGAAAAATCCCTGCCTGTAAGCATCTGGAAATTTCCATATATCAATCCCTTATAACCGTCGAGGAAACCGTAAATCTCTACGGTTTCATTTGAGTTGTCCATGGTTTTTACCACGCCCCTCATGGCAGCATTTAGCGCCTGACAATCTCCACCGCTGGTCAACATACCAATTCTCTTCATCTGCTCCTCCATTCCGCCGCCCTTAAGACAGCCCGTTCTCTATAAAATCATAAATCTATTATAGCCTAAAATATTCTTTGATACAACCATAAAAACTACACAAGTTTGTGAATGGTAGTTGCAATTATCTTCTTTTTCCTTTAAAATAGATAGAGTCAGAAGCACGGAGAGTTGTCCGAGTGGTTTAAGGTGCGGCTCTCGAAAAGCCGTGTGCCGAAAGGCACCGTGGGTTCGAATCCCATGCTCTCCGCTATTCATACTTATCACCAAAAACAGCCCTGCCGATTCCATAACATTCTACCGCAAAATGTCTTGAATCTGCAGGGCTGTTCTTGCATAATCTTTTCCTTATCAGGGCACCATAGTCCACATGAACAAGAAAATGAATTTTGACTATTATACTCTGCTGTTTTTTACCATTTCCTTTATCGGCTGGCTTTGGGAAGTTGTACTGTTTTATGTTACGAACCATACTTTTATCAACCGCGGAATCTACAAGGGTCCATACCTCCCCATCTATGGTGTGGGCGGATTGTTATTATGCCTTTTTTTGCATTCCTACCGGAAGAAGCCCTTAAGAGTGTTTCTCTGGTCGCTGATTGTCTGTTCCGTCTTGGAATATGTAACCAGCTATTTTCTGGAACTGCAATGGGGAATCCGCTGGTGGGACTATAGCGGACATTTTCTAAATATCAGCGGAAGAATCTGCCTGCTTGGGGCAGTGGTTTTTGGTCTTGGCGGAACGGCGCTGGTCTGCCTGTTTCTACCTATTTATGAAAAAATATATGATATGCTTTCGCAGAAATGGCGTCTGAGCCTTATGCTCCTTCTTTTGTTTATTTTTGCCGCGGATGCAGCCTATTGCACCATGAATCCCAATACCGGGTATGGAATTACCGTAGAAATATAAAAAAGACTGCCACATCATTGTGGCAGCCCCTTGTTAAAAAATTTACCGTTCTTTATTTGCCGCTCTTATTTTCGCCAATCTTCTCTTCCAGCTCTTCTAATCTGTGAGCCGCAAACTGTCTGCCGCCTACGCCGAACGCTACCGCAAACGCTACGCACAAAGCTGCGATAATCAGGATAAATGTGGTCTCCACAATAGCGGTTGCAATTCCGAGCTGGCTCAGGCACATAAATGCCACAAGCACATAAATGATAACCTTTGCAATCAAAGCGCCCGCCTTTGCATTGGGGAATTTCTTACTCAGCGCCGCTTCCGTGGTATTTGCCGCAAACATACCGATTGCAATGATGATAATTGCGCTCAGTACCGCAGGCATATAAGAAATAATTGCCGCGCCTATCTGTGTCAGAATCGGAAGCTGTAAAACATTTACACCCTGTACAAGGAAAATAACCATCAACACATATTTTACCACCGCTGCAATCGCCTTAGAAAGTCCGATTTTCTTGGAAGCGGAACCTGTAATCTTTTCCAGCAGCTTGTCCGTGCCAACGCCCGCAAGCAGAGCCTCTAAAAGCTTTCCTACCAGATTTGCGATAAACACGCCGATTGCAATAATCAAAATAGCGCAAAGCACATTGGGAATCGCTGCAAAAATGCTTTCCACTACTGCGTTAGCAGGCTGGGAGATTGCATAAATGCCCAACTGGTCCAACGCGGAAGTAATAACCACTAACAGAATCACGGCATAAACTACATTGGCAATGATAGAAGAGAAAGAAGTGGTTTCTGACGCCTCAATTCCGGCTTTTTCCTGAAGCGCATCCACCTTGACTGCCTTCAGAACGGGAATCAACAATTCTCTGATAATATTGGCAATAAATGCGCCCACCGTGATAATGATGCCTGCGCCAATCAGCTTCGGCACAAATGCAAGGAAGGAGTTTGCCAATATAACAATAGGTGAAGATACGCTTTGCATACCGAGCTTATCCAGCACAGCCGGCAGGAATAATAAAAATACTACAAAATAAGCCAGCTTTCCGATAAAGTCCACCATACTCTGGGTGGCTTTCTCGCTCACGCCAACCTTGCCCATCAGGTTCTCCACCTTAATTGCCTTAAGCAGCTTTGTCAGCAGGGATTTTACCACTGCCGCCGCCACAAAGGCAATCACCAGAAGCAGTATCGCATAAAGAATATTGGGGATACCGCTTAACAGGTTGTTAAAAAAACGCAAAAACACTTCTCCGAAATCATCCATTCTACATGTCCTCCTTATATTATAAATTTTATAACTACCATAAACCCTCAGAAAGAACGCTGTCCTTGCGTTCTTTCGAGGCGAAACTTAGATTTTCTTAGCAGGCGTTTTATGACTGCTTAAAAAATCTTTTATGTGCGAAGAACGCTGATTTTGCGTTCTTCAGTGTGTAACTTAGAAATTCTTAGTCAGCGTATTTTGCTGGCTTAGAATTTCTTTACACACTTAACCCTTCACACTACCCATTGCAACACCCTGAACGATATGTTTGGACAGAATCAGGTAAACCAGAATCACCGGGAAAATCGAGAATGCAATCATCACATAAACCTGACCCATGTCAAATTTAAGGAAATCCGCACTTCTCAACTGGGCAATCAAAATAGGCAGAGTCTTCTTTTTCTCATCGTGGAGAATCAGAGCCGGTGTAAAGTAATTGTTCCAACTGCTGACAAATGTGAAGATTGCCTGCACCGCAATCGCCGGTTTCATCAGCGGAAGGATAATGGTATTGAAGGTACGGAATTCTCCGGAGCCGTCAATCCTCGCCGCTTCAATCAATGACAGGGGCAGGGCGCTATCCATGTACTGTTTCATATAGAAAAAGGTCACGGGAGCCGCCATTGCCGGCACCACCAACGGAATAAAACTGTCTTCCAGCCTCATTGTGATTACTAACTGCAGGAAACCCAGTGCCGTTACCTGTGTGGGAATCATCATAACCATTAGTATAAAGGTAAACATAAAATTTTTCAACTTAAAATCATAGGCATGAATCGCATAAGCTGTCATGGTGGACACATAAGTACAGAATAATGCGCTGAGCCCCGCCACAATCACGCTGTTGAACAGACCCGACAAAATAGGCAGGCTGCCATGCAGAAGGTTCGTCCAATTCTTCCACAGATTCGTGTTGGGTATCAGGGTAAAACCCGAACTCAACTGTGAATTTGATCTGGTGGCATTGACAAATAAGACATAAAACCAGAACAGGCACAAAAAGGATACAACTACTAATACAATATATGCGATAGTTCTTCTGGCGTGGATGCCAAGACCTTTTTTTGTTTGCATACTTCCCTCTTTACTCATTGTCGCCACCTCCTACTTTTCTTTCTTCGGTCTCGGGTCATTAGAAAACTTGAAAATAATCAAGCTGAGAACACCTGTAATAATGAACAGGATAACGGACAGCGCACCGCCCATACCATAGTTCTTGCTGAACAGATGCTTATTCAGATACATGATCAGGGTCATAGAAGACCTCATGGGGTCGCCGTTACCGTTTGTCAGCACCTGCGGAACATCGAACATCTGCAGACCGCCGATTAAAGAGGTGACCATTACATAAATCAAAATCGGTTTCAGCAGGGGCAGGGTAATCTTAAAAAATACCTGTGTGGAAGTTGCTCCGTCCACCTGTGCCGCTTCAAACAAGGAGGTGTCGATTCCCATCATGCCCGCCATCAGCAGTATTGTAGTATTTCCGAACCACATGATAAAGTTCATAAACGCCACCAAAGTCCTGACGCTCCAGACATTGGACATAAATTTAAAAGGCTCCTGCAAAATTCCCATCTGCATCAGCATGGAATTGATAGGTCCGCTGTCCGAAAACAGGGTAAAAAATAACATGGCAAATGCGGAAGCCATAATCAGATTCGGCAGATAAATGACCGTTTTAAAGAATCTCTGCCCTTTAAGACGCAGGCTCGGGTCTGAAAACCATGCACCCAAAAGCAGGGATACGATAATCTGAGGCACAAATCCCATCACCCACATAATCAATGTATTTTTGGTATACATCCAGATATCGCTGTTGGAAAAAATTTCTTTATAATTTTCAAACCAGACAAAATTAGGTCCTATCTGATTCAGTCCGGAACGATAATTTTCAAAAAAGCTGTTGTAAATGGTGCTGACCAAGGGGATAAACTGAAATACCAGATACACCACTACAAAAGGTATCAGAAAAATATACCCCCACTTGTTATAGCTTACAACCTTCCCTCTCTTTTCTTTTTTCATTAAGGTGCCCTCCGTTTGACTCATTTGCTACAAAGCCCGCAGCAAATCTCCATCTGTTAAGGAATATCATGTATTAAAATCTGCTGCCGGCCTTGCGGCAATCTCTTTAAAAAATCGTCGCTCGGCAGCGACCTTCCTGAATGGGTTTACACTGTCGCAATTTCCTATCAGATAAAAACCATGCCTGCCCGATAATTCAAGCAGGCATGGTCAATTCCATCCATAATACCCTGTTACTGATTATTTCTTCAAATCAGGATACTTCTCTCCAATCGCCTTATAGAACAAATCAAGAGCTTCGTCATAAGTAGCGTTGCCATCGAAGTAATTCTTCATAGCGTTCTGGAACTCTTCGTTACAACCTTGGTCATAAGCGGAAAGGTTGCTCAAGTCAAGTCCGTCTACGCCTGCGCAATACATAGCCAGAGGGTTCTGTCCGCCTAAAATCTTGCTGGAATACTCTACTTCCTTGGTGTCATCGTTAGGGTCTTTTACTTTCTTTTCGCCGCTTGCCAATGCTTCCATAGCAGGCTTGTTGTTTACGAAATCATCATCGGCTACTACAATTTCCGTCATGATTTCTTCATCGGTAGTCAGCTTAAGCATGATATCCTTTACAAGGCTTGAATTGTCTGTTCCGGCTGCCGCACAAATCCAAGTACCCCCCCAGAAGAATCCCTGAGGTCCTTCGGTTGCTCCCCAATCGCCGTTGTTGCCGATGGAACCCGGCTGATCAGCATCCATGGAGAAGTTTACAAGCCAAGCGGGGCCAAAGTAAGCAAATACTTTGCCTGCGGGATAGAATCCCTTCTTCCAATCATCGCCCCACAGTTCGTGAGTTCCGGTTTCTTTTGCGTCCACCAGCTTCTTGGAATCCTCAACCCACTTTTCAATGTTCTTGTCAATGTTAATCTTGCCGTCAACTACCCAGGGAGAAGTTACATTGTTGGAATATACACGGTATGTATCGTTTACGGACGAAACAATGTTATATCCTTTCTCTTTCAAGGTAGCAGCAGTTGTTGAGAAGGTATCCCAATCCTTAACATACTCCTGAACCTTAGCGGGGTCGTCCGTTCCGAATACTTCCTTTGCTGCACTGCGGCTGTAGAACATTACGCCGGGGCAGCCCTGCCATGAAACACCCTTCAAAACACCTTTGGAATCGGTAACGATATCCTTGGTGTACTGATACTGGTTAGCCAAATCCGCATCAGTAATTCCCAAATCCTTTACCGCTACCGTGTAATCGGTGTCAACATACTTTAACGCATAGTCAGCTTCTACAAGGAAAATATCAATCTTGTCATCCGCTTTTGCGCTTGCCTGCTTCTGCAGAACAGTGTCCAGATTGTTCTGGTAGGCGTTATCATCATTGGGTGTAATGTTCCAGACTACAGATACATCGCCGATGGTACCATGGGTTGCATCCACTTTCGTGTAGCCGGGATAATGGTCTGTCACACGACTCTTAAATTCCTCATTCCAGACATAAATATTGAGCACCTTGCCGCCGTCGGAAACTCCCCCTGCCTTGCCGTTATCCTTATTTCCGCATCCGGCAAACGCAGCAGCAACCATTGTTGCAGCTAACAAAGCGCTAAGTACCTTTTTCTTCATTTTCATACCTCCTGAAAATTATGTTGTTAGTATTGCATTTATCTTCATAGCTTGCACTATAAATGCCTAATTGATTTCTGCCACGGACTGCCCTTCTATCAGGTTTCCGGGTATTACAATCTGTTCTACTATGGTAGTTTTCGGTCTTTCGATAAGACTGATTAATTCTCTTGCCGCCACACATCCCATCTGCTCTGTATCCTGCCTGATGGTGGTAAGGCTGGGTTGTATATGCCTTGCCGCATTGATGCCGTCATATCCCGCCACCGAAACATCCTCCGGTATCCGCAGTCCCCTGTCCCGGATGGCATTGATTCCGCCAAAAGCCGCAAAGTCGTCAGGAAAAATAATACATGTGGGGGGATTTTGCAAATTCAGCAGCTCGGTTGTCACTTGATAAGTATCTTCCGTATTTCGGTATGCGGCTTCACCGATATATTCTTCCGGGACTTCCATTCCCAATTTTTCCGCCGTATTATAAAAACTGGTAAGGCGGCTGTCGGTTACCGCAGATTTTGCCCCATGGATATAGGCAACTTTTCTGTGCCCCTTTCCATAAATATATTCCAACAGTTCCCTCATGCCTGTGACATTATCGGATATCACCGCAATTCGGTTATTGAACAGATAATCAATCGTTACCAGCGGAATATTACTTTGTACCAGCTCTATAACCTCCGGGTCCGATACATCGATACAGGCAAGCATTACACCGTCAAATCCACGGTATCTGCAATGCTCCAGATAGGACATCCGCCCTTCCCTGTTCCTGCAGGCATTGATAAAAGTAATGTCATATCCGCTCTTCTCAGCCGCTCTTTTAAAGCTGTCCAAAACCCGGGAAAAATAATCGTGGGTCAATCCGCTCAACGCATCATCCATAAACAAAACGCCGATTTCATAAGTTCTGTTTGTCTTTAATGCCCTCGCTGAAAGATTCGGAGAATACCCTATCTCCTTGGCGACCTGCCTGATATGCTTTTTTGTGTCTTCTCCGATATCCTTGTGGTTGTTCAGCGCTTTACTGACAGTAGCTACTGAAACTCCGCATATCTTGGAGATATCCTTCAGTGATGCCATGGCAGTTCTCCCAATTACTTAATCGTTTTCGCAAGACTACTATATATCATTTTGAATAATTTTGCAAGGCTTTTTGTAAAATTTTTGTATAAACCTATCAATAAAATATCTTGGTTTTTACAAGGTGTTTTAGCTTTTTTATATTTTTGTTGCATTTTCACATGATATTCTGTATAATTTGAGTCAGATTGCAGGACATCTCCTTAATCGTTTTCATAAAATCTGATTTTTTGCTCACGGGTTTGTGCCTGCGCCGCACCCATAAGCCCAAATCACACAAAAAGCGGCGCAGAAACCGAAAAACAGGAAAAGTAAACTTTCAAATTATTTCATTTATGTCCGTGAAGCGGACAAGGAGGTATCAATCATGAAATTTGGTTATTTCGACGACGCCAATCAGGAATATGTCATCACCACCCCCAAAACTCCTCTTCCCTGGATTAATTACTTGGGAACCAACGAGTTTTTCAGTCTGATTTCCAACACTTGCGGCGGGTATTCTTTTTATAAGGATGCCAAGCTTCTGCGCATCACAAGATACCGCTATAATGATGTGCCCACAGATATGAACGGTAAATATCTCTATATAAAGGACGGTGATTGCATATGGAATCCCGGATGGAAGCCCACGAAAACTCCTTTGGATTCTTATGAGTGCCGCCACGGAATCGGCTACAGTCGTTTTACTTCTTCTAAAAATGGTTTGCAGGCTTCTGTCCTCACTTTTGTTCCCGCGGAGGATAACTGCGAAATTTCCAAACTGACCCTCACCAACAATTCCGATGCCGTAAAGAATTTTTCCGTATTTTCCTATGTGGAATGGTGTCTGTGGAATGCGGATGACGATATGAAGAATTTCCAGCGCAACTTAAGCACAGGAGAAGTGGAAGTGGTGGATTCCACTATTTTCCACAAAACCGAATATAGGGAGCGCCGCAATCATTATGCGGTTTATTCCGTAAATGAAAAAGTGGCGGGCTTCGACACCAGCAGGGATGCTTTTCTGGGCGCTTACCGGGGGGCAGGCGAACCGGAAGCGGTGGAAAACGGCGTCTGCACCAATTCCATTGCAAGCGGCTGGTCTCCCATTGCTGCCCACCAGCTTGATATTACTTTAAATCCCGGCGAGAGCAAAACTTTTATTTTTGTGTTGGGCTATATCGAGAATCCCGAGGACGACAAGTGGGAGTCCTACGGCATTATCAATAAAAAACCCGCTTTCCGGATGCTTTCCAAATACAATACGGAGGAAGGTGTGGACAAGGCGTTTGCCGCATTAAAGGATTATTGGAACAATCTGCTTTCCAAATACACGGTTTCTTCCTCCAACGAAAAAGTCAACCGCATGGTCAATATCTGGAATCAGTATCAGTGCATGGTGACCTTCAATATGTCCCGCTCCGCTTCTTATTACGAGTCCGGCATCGGAAGGGGCATGGGCTTCCGTGATTCCTGTCAGGATTTGCTGGGATTTGTACATTTGATTCCTGACCGCGCAAGGGAGCGTATTATTGACATTGCTTCCACGCAGTTCCCCGACGGAAGCGCTTATCACCAGTACCAGCCCCTTACCAAAAAAGGCAACTCCGATATCGGAAGCGGCTTTAATGATGACCCTCTGTGGCTGATTGCAGGCACCAGCGCATATGTGCGTGAAACCGGAGACACTTCCATTTTGACACAAATGGTTCCCTTTGACAATGATGAGAGCATTGCCACTCCCCTTATGAATCATTTACAGCGTTCCTTTAATTATATTATCAACCACAAGGGTCCCCACAAGCTGCCTTTGATCGGACGGGCGGATTGGAACGACTGCCTGAATCTGAACTGTTTCTCCGAGCATCCCGGCGAATCCTTCCAGACCTTCGGACCCAGCGAGGGACCGGTTGCGGAGTCGGTATTTATTGCCGGAATGTTTGTAAAATACGGGGAAGAATATGCGCAACTGTGCGAGTTAATGGGCGATGTGGCGGAAGCCGAGCGCGCCCGCAAAGAGGTTGCCGACATGTACGATGCCATCTTAAAGGACGGCTGGGACGGCGACTGGTTCGTCCGGGCTTACGATGCCTACAGCCATAAGGTTGGCTCCAAGGAATGCAAGGAAGGGCAGATTTACATTGAGCCGCAGGGCTTCTGCGTGCTGGCAGGAGTAGGCGTAAAAGAAGGACTTGCCAAAAAGGCATTGGATTCCGTAAAGGAAAAGCTGGATACCGAGTATGGCGTGATGATTTTGCAGCCCCCTTACACGGAGTACCATTTGGAGCTTGGGGAGGTTTCCTCCTATCCCCCCGGATACAAAGAAAATGCCGGCATCTTCTGCCACAACAATCCCTGGGTATCCATTGCGGAAACGGTAATCGGCAGAGGCAGCCGCGCTTTTGAGATTTATCGGAAAACCTGTCCCGCTTATACGGAGGACATCAGCGAGATTCACCGCACGGAACCTTATGTGTATTCCCAGATGATAGCCGGGCGTGACGCCAAGTTCCACGGCGAAGCCAAGAACAGTTGGCTCACAGGTACAGCCGCATGGACCTTTGTGAATATTTCCCAATACATTTTGGGAGTATATCCCACCCATAAAGGCTTGTCCGTTGACCCCTGCGTCCCCGAGGGATTCGGTGATTTCACCCTCACCAGAAAATTTCGCGAGGGCACCTATCACATTGAAGTGAAGAATCCGAATAATGTGGAAAAAGGTGTTGTCTCCATGACCGTGGACGGAAAAGCGGTAGACGGGCATGTGATTCCTTATGAAAAGGGGAAAGAAGAGTATCATGTAGTGATTACTATGGGAGCATAAAGCGATAAAGATTGCGTTGTATAAAAACAGCAGGGAGATATCTTCCCTGCTGTTATCATTTTTCACTTCTCTACAGTATGATGATGCTTGCGCAGTTGATATCCCCCGCCAAATCATATATCTTTCCGGACATAAGTCCCACCACCTTGGGACGCAGGGTGTACTCTGTACTGTTTTCCACCACCTTTGCCTTCTCACCGTTGGACAACTCCACAACACTGTCCACGGGGTAGAGAATCACACTACCCAAAAAGCTCTGCATCACATCAATATCCAAATCTCCTGTCATTGCCATAATCATCTCCACGGCATCACGCTTGGAAAACGCCTTCTTGTAAGGTCTTTCCGTCACCAGCGCATCATAGACATCCGCTACGGATATGATTCGGGCATACTTATGTATCTTTTCCGCAGACACGCCAAGAGGATAGCCTTTGCCGTTCATCTTTTCATGATGCTGCAAAACCCCTTTGACAATGCCGTCCGAAAACTGATTTCTCTTTTTTAATATTTCAAATCCGAACAGGGAATGCTGCTTCATCAGGGCAAATTCATCGTCCGTCAGCTTTCCCGGTTTGTTTAACACTTCGTTGGGAATTTTGGATTTTCCCACATCATGGAGCAGCCCCGAAATCCCCAACTCCCGTATCTCCGCATCCTTCAAACCGTGCTTTTTGGCAATAATCATAGCCATGGTTGCCACATCCACACTATGTTTAAAGGTATACTCGTCACTGACTTTCAGCATACCCACATCCACTGCCACTGCATCATTCTCGAAAATAGCGTTCATCAGTTCATTGGTCACATTGTTGGTAGCCTCCAAAAACCCTTCCGACTCCGCGTTGCTATACAGATATTGGATACCCTCTCCCACACGCTTACGGACACTCTCCGTCAGCGTCACCTTTGCACGGTCCTGCACGCGGGTTTTCTCAATAACCTCTTTCGTGTGCTCGGAAATGTTCATTTCCAATTCTTCCGGGTCCAGCTCCCCTTCCTGAATATAAACCCCGCCGACCCCTTTCTCCTGAAGATATTCAATCTGAAAATCATCCAGAAAGGCTCCTTTGGCAATCAGCGCACGACCGGTACCGTCAACAATGGACTGATCTATTTTCATTCCGTTTTTTAATAAACGCGTACTGATAAATCTTCTCTTAATCACTTCGCTCTACCCCAGTTTCCAGATATCCCTATTGTACTCTGCAATGGTTCTGTCCGAGGAGAAAAATCCTGCCTTTGCAATATTCACAAGCATCATCTTCTTCCACTTCTGCTTATCCTCATAGTCTGCAAACGCCTGATCCTTCACCTTGATATAATCCTCTAAATCCAACAGGGTCATGAACCAATCCTTATTTAACAGTTCCTTATACAGCCGTTCCAGATTCTCTTTGTGCCCAACCTTAAGCGCCGTTTCGCTGATAATAAAATCTACCGCTTCCTTAATCACAGGGCTCTTCTCATAATACTCTTTGGAGACATAATCAGCCTTTGCATAATGGGCAATAACCGTATCGCTCTTCTCTCCGAAGATATAAATATTGTCATCTCCCACAAGCTGATGAATTTCCACATTTGCGCCGTCGCTGGTGCCCAGAGTCACCGCGCCGTTTAACATAAATTTCATATTGCCGGTGCCGGAAGCCTCCTTGGACGCCAGAGAAATCTGCTCGGAAATGTCACAGGCGGGAATCAGCTTCTCCGCATAACTCACATTATAATTCTCCACCATGACCACCTTCATATAAGGATTTACCTCCGGGTCATTGTTCACAATCTCCGAAAGCACCAACAAAAGATGAATGATATCCTGTGCAATCACATAAGCGGGAGCCGCCTTTGCCCCAAACAGAAAAGTGATGGGCGTAGAGGGCTTTTTGCCTGACTTGATTTCCAGATATTTGTGGATAATATAAAGAGCATTCATCTGCTGTCTTTTGTACTCATGAAGACGCTTCACCTGAATGTCAAAAATGGAGTCGGGATTTAAGGCAATCCCTTCCTTTTCTTTGATGTAAGCAGCCAGTTCTTTTTTCTTAGTCTGCTTAATCTGATAAATGCCGTCAAGGACACTCCGGTCATCCTTCTTTTCCAGCAGCTTCTGCAGTTCATCCGCATTTTTCTTGTAGCCGTCACCGATGGTCTTTGTCAGAAATGCCGCCAATTCCCTGTTGCAGGACAAAAGCCAGCGGCGGAAGGTAATGCCATTGGTCTTATTATTGAATTTCTCCGGATAAATCTTGTAAAAATGATTTAATTCGCTCTCTTTCAAGATATCCGTATGAATTGCCGCAACACCGTTCACACTGTAACCGTAATGAATATCGATATGCGCCATATGCACCCTGTCATCTTCATCAATAATCTGCACCTTGGGGTCCTTAAATTTCTCCGCCACCCTGTCGCTTAATTCCCGAATAATGGGCACCAACTGCGGCGTCACCTTCTCGATATAGTCCAGAGGCCACTTTTCCAGAGCCTCCGCCAGAATCGTGTGGTTGGTATAAGCGCATGTTTTGCTCACCACCGCAATCGCCTCGTCCATGGTGAATCCTTCCTGTGTCGTCAAAATACGAATCAGCTCAGGAATCACCAGAGTGGGATGCGTATCGTTAATCTGAATCGCTGCATATTCATTCAGCCTGTGCAAATCATTTCCTTTTTCTTTCTGCTCCCTGATAATCAACTGCGCGCCGCTGCATACCATAAAATATTCCTGATAGATACGCAGCAGATTGCCTGCCTTGTCGGAATCATCGGGATAAAGGAAAAGGGTCAGGTTCTTTTCCACCTGCTCTTTGTCAAAAGTAATTCCGCCCTCCACCAGACTTTCATCAAGGGAAGCCACATCGAATAAATGTAACTTATTGACGCCATTGTCATATCCAATGACATCAATGTCATAAAGCACTGCCTTTACTTTCTTTTCCCCAAACGCAACCTCAAAAGAAATTCCGGTATCTTTCAGCCATGAATGCTCCTCTATCCAATCATTCTTTTCCGCTTTTTGCAGACGGTCCTCAAAAACCTGTTTGAACAATCCAAAGTGGTAATTCAGACCGATACCGTCCCCGGAAAGTCCCAGCGTAGCAATGGAATCCAGAAAACATGCGGCTAACCGCCCCAAGCCTCCGTTTCCCAAAGAAGGCTCCGGCTCCGCCTCCTCGATATCGCACAGATGCTTGCCGTGTGCCTCAAGCACATCGCTCAATTCTTCATAAATTCCCAAGTTGATTAAATTATTGGAAAGCAGCTTTCCAATCAGAAATTCCATGGAAATATAATAAACCTTCTTGGCGCCTGTGATGGCAGGCTTTTCCTCTATTTTGCCTTTCACTAACTGCAGCACGCCGTTATATAGCTGGGCGTCCGTGCAGGCTGCAATATCCTTCCCATACAATTTTTCCGTAATCTCATTTAACTGCTGTTCCAAATTCATATCTTCCTCCCATTCCGCCGCGTAAGCGGCATTTTAATCAGTGGGAACTTTGGGACGCACAGCGTCACAAATTCCGGGATTGAAAATTTTAATTTTCAATCTTCCTCCCATTCCGTCTGCCCGGGCAGACACGCCGCTTCTTTTGCGGCTCTGTCTATATTAGCATTACTCCTTTTTGACCGCTTCATACACAGATTTCCTATTTTTACCTTTTTAGCATACCACAAAAGGGTGAAAACTGCAAGATAGCGGCTCTACAAACTAGTATCTGAGCACGCCCGATACAAAGCCGCGGTATATACGGCATGCAGAAACGAGGATATCTATGGACACTAACACGATTCAACTATTAAAAGAATGCAGTTTCGGCTGCCGGATGGCAATGGAAAGCGTGAAAAAAATGAGGGAATATGCCAAGGATTCTGAATTGAATCATTTGCTGGAAGCCTATGGTGAAAAGCACCGCAAGCTGGAGGGAAAGATTTCCGACCGACTGAAAAGCTGCGGGGAACAGGAAAGTTCACCCGGCATCATGGCGGAAACCATGGCACGGGCGGAAATGAATGTGAAAATGTTTATGCACCCTACGGACCATGAAGTAGCAAAGATTATGATGGACGGCTGCAATATGGGCATTCAGTCCGTCAGCGAGTATGTGAATAAGTATCCCGACGCATCCAGAGAAAGTCAGGACATGGCAAAAGAACTCATCGGTATCGAAGAAGATTTCATGCAGGAGATGAAGGGGTTTGTATAGAATCCCTTCACTCTATTCGCCCGCATTTCCCGCGGACGGTGCTTTAGCACATCTTTGAATATCCCGCCAATTTATAGGAAATCCCATTGATAGATGCTAATTGTACGATTTCCAAAATAGAAAAGGCTCCCGCAGGAGCCTTTTCCGGTCACAGGCCACACAAGCTTCTGTGACACGATCACTAAAGCAAATATACCATGCCATGACACAAATGTCAATTGAAAAATGAAATCTTTTCAAATCTTTTGAACCGGCAATCCGCTATAGCATTCCTATTATATGCACAATATGCCTTTTTATATTCAAAAACACCATAACTCCCTTCACTCTCCCTGCCACCAGGTATTCCAATACAGCCCCTTTCCGGTATCCCATTCTTCTTTGATGCCCAAGGCTTTTTTGCGCTCGCTTATCACTGTATCTATGTTATCTTCCGAAACAAATTCCATTCCTTCTTCCTCGCACAGCGCAATAAAGGTTTCTTCTTCCCTCGAAAGATGCCGGATGTCGGCATTATCTACGGCATAATAGCTATCACCGTCAATATCATAGTGGGTTATTCCCAGACCCGGCTCTTCCGTGGGAAATGCCTCCTTATAGGCCTTCTGCGAAATCTCATGCAGCCACCAGCCTCCCAGACGATTTGCATCATAAACCGTATGAATTTGCGAGTTTCCGTCTATATATTGCATCCCAAAGGAATAGCTGCCCGCACCGTTGGAGCCTCCGTCGGTAATGCATCCGTAATAGTCTATCTCCGTATAACCTCTCGCCCACGATTCCCCTGTGGCAATCACCTCAAGGCGTCCGTGCTTGGCGGTGAGCACCATAACCAGACTGCTGTCGTCACCCGGCGAATAGATATCCAATCCCGTAAATTTCAACTGCATCTCCTCATAACCGTCCCCACCGCAATCCATATAGGCATAAGTAACACGGGGCGTCAGCTCCCCGCCGGTCCATGCATAAGTTTCTTTTATTTCCGCAAGGAGTTCCGGCAAAGTCCACTGAGTGCGCTCCGATGAAAAATTATCGGTATACACGCTTTCTTCTCCTCGCAAAAACCGTTCATAAACATTGAGAGGACCGTCTTCATCGTTATAATGAATCACTATGGTATCACAATAGCTGCTTGTATCTTTATGATTGATGCGTCCATCCACCCACTGGCTGCACTTTAGGATTTCTTCATAGGCGTCGGTTGTCACCTCAACCTGAAGATTCCGTTTTGCCGCAACCTCTATGCCATATTCCGCAAACAGTTCGGGCATACGCTTCAAATAATATGCCTCGTCATATTGCGGGTCGAAAAGCCCTTCTCCGTCATAGATGATTTCGTCCGTGGTTTCCTTTCCGTCAAATCTGACCGCTCTATAGGTAAAATTAGCGGAACCCCAGCTATGCTCCACCAAAAGCGCCGTGTACAACTGTCCGCCGTCATATCGGATCAGCCCTGCCGCGTCATAAACTCCGTCCGCCAGAAAATAATTGGTGGAATAGTGCTGTTCAAAATACACATACTTTTCATCGTTTCCCTCTGTCAGCGCCCAGACTTCATCCCCCATGGTCATAAGGCCTAGCTGCCCTTCCACCTCGGTCTCCGCCTGTTTTGCCACGGCGTCGCCCGCCAATTCATAGACATTGACGGACAACTTGCCTTCTTTATAAATCAACACAAGCAGTTCTTCTCTCCCGTCGCTGTCCAAATCACAAATTTCGGAGGCCGCAATGCCGTTTAAATATGCCATAAAATCTGTTATATCATAAGCCTCGTCCATAGAGACTTCTCTCACTTTTGCACTCAGGTCCGCATAACCGTACTGCGGCACAAGCTCCTTCTCCAAATATTCCGAAAGCTTTTCGGATATTGTCGCCGACTCCTGTTTTGTTGTCTCTTCCTTTTTTTGAGAATGCTTTTCCTCCGTGTCCGCAGTTTCTGTAGTCTGATAAGCACCGTTGATAAAATATAATATGCCTCCCACTCCGGACAACAGCAAAACCGCTGCCGCCACAATTAGGGCAATCACACCGCCCCTGCCTGTCTTGGACTTTGCCTGCGAATCCGTCCGACTCGCGGGCTGCGCCGAAGTGGACTGTTTCTCTGCACCAAATTGTGCTGCTACCTCTGCCGGCCGCACCGGCTCACCGCAGTAACTGCAAAACTTACTGCCGTCTTCCAATTCTTTCCCACATTTTATGCAAAACATATGGTACCTCCATTCCCCTTAACTCATTTGAAATTTAAAGACCATGACATCATCATCATGATAAACACCACAATGATTGCCAGCTTTTTTATCAGATTTCCGTATGCGCTTTCCGGAGCCCCCGGCTCCTCCATTTTTTTCGCCCACCAGGGCTGATTGATATAAGGCGTGTTTTGCCCTTGAGACAACAGACTTTGCAGATATATCTTGGCTTGCTCCTGTGTATCATTCTTCTGCGCTATATTACCCTGCGCGATATTGTTGTCCTGCCATTTTTTTGCATACTCAAATACCGGAGCAAGACATTCCGCTTCCTCTTTGGAAATATTACAATAACTTTTGTCCGAAAAACGAATTGTCCTGACGCTCCCCTTTTTGTCCGTCACCCACCCGCTTATGCTCTCCAGCGCAGGCCAATAATAGAAGGTGCAGGGGCTTAATTCATCCACCAGAAAATGCCTTGTCACGGTATATTTATCGTTTTGAAATAACGGCTCTTCCGCAAAGTATTCTCTGCAGAATAGTTCTTTCATGCGGCGGGAATCTCCCCAGAACTGAAATTTTTCCAACGCTCTCATGCCGGGCGCGGCGCTGAAAAGAACCACAAAAATTGCGGCAAGCCACAAAAATCCCAATATTCCTACCATTTCAAAAGGGTCAGCTCCTTCCGTGTCACTGAGCCCCACATCGGTAATGGGAATCAAAAGTCCGCATTCAAATAACATCAGGTTCCTGACCATGGCGCTTTGGTAAAAGAGAAAATAACGGAACAGAAAAGCCGAGGGATTTTTCCCCTCCCGCCATCGAAAAACGGTAATCTTTACGGAATACAGGCGCACCAATAACGCCACCGCAAGCAGAATGATCTTGCAGCACAAAAGATACACTGCATATAAATAAATCCACAAAAGCAAAGTGTTTCCCCGGGCAAAAAAGCTCTCCCCCGCAATCAGGCGCCACAGGGAAAAGAAAATCATCATACCGGCAAAAAGATAATCGGGAATGCCGAAAAGCACCCACCGTATTACATCCCGCTTCCTGCGCCTTTCACGAAACAGCTTGCCCAAAAAAGTCTTCCTTTGAAAAAATTCCAATTGGGAAATCAAAGATATGCCCCAGAGAAATGTATATATGCCTACCACCAGCAAAAGCATCCGATTCAATTCGCTGCTCTCCAGCGCCTTTGCAAACCGCCCCGTCCGTTCCGGCGCCGGTACATGGACACAGAGTGGCAGCATGGCGGCTCCCAAAAAGGATATTGCGCAGGGAACCGACAGAATCGCAAAGGTTTCCGCCGTAGATTTTCTCTTCATCAGATTATAAAAATCTACCATATAAAAAATGGCGTTTCCGTACAAAAGCACAAGCCACAAAAGCGGTCCCCCGGAAGTCAAAAAAGACTCTACAGCCAGACTATCAGGCGAATATAATTTTAAAAACCCCCACAGTTCTTCCATTTTCTCTCCCGTTTTCCCGCTTCCCGCGTTCCTTTACCTTCTCATCAGTCCGAAGTATGCCAGCACCACGATTCCCAGAGCAATCCGATACCAGCCAAATACCTTAAAGTCATGCTTTTTGATATAACCCATCAAAAACCGCAAAACTGCCAATGAAACCACAAACGCCACCACCGTGCCGATAAGCAGCAGCGCCAGTTCCAGAGAAGTAAAATCAAAACCGAACTTTACCACCTTCAACAGGCTTGCGCCAAACATCACGGGAATCGCAAGGAAAAAAGTGTACTCCGCCGCTACCGTTCTGGACACCCCGATCAACAAAGCTCCCACAATCGTTGCTCCTGACCGGGAGGTTCCGGGAAATACCGCCGCAATCACTTGAAAAATGCCGATGAGCAGCGCCGTTTGATAAGTAATTTCACTTAGGGCAGTCACCTTGGGAGTACGCCCTTTATTCCAATTTTCAATGACAATAAAGGCGATACCGAAAATAATCAATGCCAACGCCACGCAGACAGGATTATAAAAAAGAGCGTCAAACACATCGTCAAACAATACGCCAATCACCGCAGCCGGTACACAGGAAACCAGAATCTTAAACCATAAAACAAAAATATCCGTCTTGATAACAGACTTGCTGCCCGACTTTTCCCGCTCTTTTTTGGTCAGTGCAAAAGGCCAGATTTTCCCGAAAAACAGTACCACCACCGCAAGGATTGCTCCCAGTTGGATCACCACATCAAACATTCCGAAAAAGTTTTCGCTGGTGCCCTGAAACGGTATCAGCTCCTCCACCAAAATCAAATGCCCCGTGCTGCTGATGGGCAGCCACTCCGTAATACCTTCCACAATTCCGTAAATAATCGCCTTGATAATTTCCAACATAGCCTTCCTCATTTCCGCGCATCATCAGCGCCCGTTTCGTTTTTATACCCCTGCATCCAACCGGAACTGCTTCGCAAACCCTGTTGTCATGTATCGCAGATTTCGACCCGATGCATCGGTCCGATGCCTCATCCCGCAGCGCCTTTTTCCATATCTCCTTCCAGATACGCCTTCAGCTCTTCATAACGGTTCTCCGCATCCTGATAACCTTCTTTGTAAAGCGCATTCAGCTTATCCTTATCCGTCTCCAGCCGTTTCACTCCCGCGCCGTCTTTGGGACGGATTAAAAATGCCTGCCCGTTTTCCTGCTGCCTTGCAATAAAATCCAAGGTTTCATTATAGCGCTGATGTCTATCCGCCATTAATTCATATACTTTAGGATATTTTAAATACTTTGCCTTTATGAGCGCTAATTTGGCCGGCGACACGGCAGTCCGCACAAACCCTTCCTCTTTGGTCATAATGACTACATTTTTGGTATTGCCGTCCAAAATGGATTTCTGCAAAGGAATCGCATCGCTGATACCGCCGTCCAGATAATAACCGCCGTTAATCTTTACATTTCTCGCCACTAAAGGCAGGGATGCGGAAGCTCGGATTTTTATGATATCCTCCTTCAAATCCCGTATCCTGAAATACTTGGGACTGCCTGTGACAATATCCGTGGCTACACTGTAGGCTTTTCCCCGATACGCGTTAAAACTCTCATAATCATAGGGATTTAAATATTCGGGAATCACATAATAGCAAGTGTCCACATTAAATAAGTCTCCTGTAAAAGCGAGACTTTTCACTCCCCAATAGTGCTCGGAATCCAGATAATCGATACTGACATCCAACGCCCTGCCCCGCTGCTTTGACAGATAACTGCACATATGTCCTGCCGCAGCAGATACTGCATATATATGGGAAAATTCCAATCCCTTGTCCAAAAAACAATCCAGCACGCCTGCGGTATAAATCCCTTTCAGTCCGCCGCCTTCCATGACCAATCCTGCCTGATACATTTCCGCTCCCCCCGCTGCTTAACCATAAACCTCTTTTACAAATTTCCGTAACGACTCCAGAGAACGCTGCACCTTCTCCGTATCAATGCAATATGCCATACGGAAATATCCGGGCGCGCCAAAGGTATCTCCCGGCACCAGAATCAAATCATATTTTAACGCCTTTTGGCAGAATGCTTTTGCATCCTCTTCCAGTGCCTTGGGGAAAATATAGAAAGTGCCTCCCGGCTTCACACAGGTAAATCCGAGATTCACAAGCTCCTGATACAAAATATTCATGTTAGTCTCATAAACGCTTAAATCCGCCGTCCGGTCAATCACTTTTGCCACCGCAAGCTGAATAATGGAGGGGGGACAATTGTGTCCGATACCCCTCGAAATCTGCACACACATCTGAATCATGTCTTCCGCATCTTTGCAGGCAGGATTCACCGCCACATACCCGATACGCTCTCCCGGAAGGGAAAGGGATTTGGAAAAAGAATAGCACATAATGGTGTCATCATAAAAGCTTGACACACAAGGAGCATCCACCCCTTCAAAAATAATTTCCCTATATGGCTCGTCCGAAATCAAATAAATATTATGTCCATACTGCCCGGATTTCTGCCTCAAAAGATTCGCAAGCTTTTGCAGTGTCTCTGCGGAATACACCACTCCGGAAGGATTGTTGGGCGTGTTAATCAAAACGGCCATCACTTTATCCGTCAGCATTTCCTCAAATGCTTCAAAGTTAATCTGAAAATTCTGCGTATCGGGGGGCACTACCTTTAATACCGCTCCCGTCAAATCCACATAAGGATGATATTCCGGAAAAAACGGAGCAAATGTCAGTATCTCGTCACCGGGTTGCGTTACCAGCCGAAAAGCATGAGCCAGCGCTCCCGCCGCTCCCGATGCCATAAATATATGCTCTTTTTGATAGGGCAGTCCGAATCTTTTTTGCAGGGAAGCCGCAACCGTCTCCCGGACGCCGGTGATTCCCAGATTAGGACTGTAACCATGCAGCGCAACAGACTCTTCCTCTGACAGCAGACGAATCATTTCTTCGGTAAATTCCTGCGGTACAGGCACGGAAGGATTGCCCAGACTGTAATCAAATACATTTTCATAACCGATTTCCTGTCCCCTTGCGGCAGCAAATTCCGCAAGCTGTCTGATAACCGATTTCCCGGATAACATATCTTTATATTTCTGTACCAGCATAACAACGCCTCCTGTTCTCTCACTAACCGCTCAAATCCCAAGCCAACCGGCACCCTATGAAAAACGCCCGCCCTCTATATTCTGCTCCGCGAAATCCCAAGCCAACCGGCAGCCTTATGAAAAACGCCCGCCCTTGGCGTTTTTCGGCGTGAAGTTTTAGATTTTCTTAGCAGGCGTACTTTGACTGCTTAGAAAATCTCTTCACGCTCTTCACGCTCCCCATGAAAGCGCGCACTTCACCGCTTTGTGCCAGCCTCTTAAAAGCTCTTCTCTGCGTTCCTCTTTCATATCCGGCGTAAAATCTTCATCTATCTGCCAATTCTCACGGATTTCCGCCTTATCTTTCCAATAGCCGACGGCAAGCCCTGCCAGATAAGCCGCACCCAATGCGGTAGTTTCTATACACTTCGGGCGATGTACCCGCGTATCCAGAATGTCGGATTGAAACTGCATCAGGAAATCGTTGGCGCTTGCGCCGCCGTCCACCTTCAAACTCTTTAAGTGAATCCCGCTGTCCTGCTCCATTGCCGTCAGCACATCCGCTGTCTGGTAGGCAATGGACTCTAAAGTAGCCCTGATAAAATGTTCTCTTGTGCATCCTCTGGTCAAACCCACTGCCATGCCTCTGGCATATTGATTCCAATAGGGAGCACCCAATCCCGCAAAAGCAGGAACGATATACATTCCGGCAGTATCCTCCACCTGTTTTGCCGCCTCTTCCGACTGAGGAGCCGTTTGTATCATCCCCATACTGTCCCGCAGCCACTGAATGCCTGCCCCTGCCACAAACACGCTGCCTTCAAGAGCGTACTCTACCTGTTTTGAAACGCTGGCGGCAATGGTGGTCAAAAGACCCGATTTCGATGTAATGGCATCATGCCCCGTATTCATCAGCATGAAGCATCCGGTTCCGTAAGTGTTCTTTACCTCTCCCTGTTCAAAACAACACTGCCCGAAAAGCGCCGCCTGCTGATCCCCCGCTACGCCTGCAATAGGAATGGCTCTGCCGAATATCGCAGCGTCCGTCTCTCCGAATATACCGCTGGAAGCGCACACCTTGGGCAGCAGGGACTCGGGAATCCGGAATCTTTCCATAATATCTTTATCCCAGCACAGCTTATGAATATCATAAAGCATGGTGCGGGAAGCATTGGTATAGTCCGTGGCATGAACCGCCCCTTTGGTCAGATTCCAGATCAGCCATGTATCCACCGTTCCGAAAAGCAACTCTCCGTTTTCCGCACGCTGCCTTGCTCCCGGTACATTATCAAGAATCCATCCTATCTTGGAAGCGCTGAAATAAGCATCGGGTATCAGACCGGTCTTAGTTCTGATAACATTGTCAAAACCGCCCTCTTTTAACTCTTCAATCTTGTCCGAAGTACGGCGGCACTGCCATACAATGGCATTGTAAACAGGTTCTCCCGTAGTCTTATCCCAAATGACCGTCGTTTCTCTCTGGTTGGTAATCCCGATTGCCGCTATCTCCTCCGCGGACACACCCTTCCTCGCCATGCACTCGATTGCCACCGCCAACTGGGAAGACCAGATTTCCATGGGATTATGCTCCACCCATCCGGGATTGGGATAAATCTGGGTAAATTCCTTCTGCGCCATGGAGCAGATATTGCCGCTCTTATCAAAAAGAATACATCTTGAACTTGTAGTTCCCTGATCCAATGCCATAATATATTGCTTCATCTCAATCTCCGTTTCCGCGCATGTCCTTTGCGATGATTCTCTTTAACATTCCTTCAGATTTACGAAGGCTCCCCCTTTTATCTCCACACATTGGCTTCCGTTTAACTGCAGCCAGACGCTCTGGGCATTGGGATTGTAAACAGAACAATAATCCGCGGAAAATTTAAGATTGCGGGCTGCCTCCATGTAGTCAACAATTTCAATATTGGTAGCATACCAGATATCCGGTCTGCCGCCCATATATTTGCAAAATTCTTCCATCACTTCCCAATTATCATTATCATTGAACTCATAGCTGTGTCCCCAGATATATAAAATCTTCAGGTACTGCGACTTTTCAAAATTTGCGAAAAATTCCGCTCTCTCCATCAGTCTGGGATCGTCATGATGACAGGTAGGACGCCATGCCATGTAATCTTCCGGCAGGGAATAATCCGTTATCCTGCGCCACTTGGCAAGGTCGGGAGCAATTTCCGTGTCCGCCATGGATTCCGTCACTCTGGCATAGGCAATGCCCATTTGCCGGAACAATTGTTTAATCTCTTCATTGTAAGAGCCGTTAGGATAAGCATGTCCCCTCACCAAAGTTCCGGTAATGCTCTCCAGACCTCTTCTGTCTTCCAGAATTTCCTCCACCACTTCCGTCAGAGGGCAGCGGGCAATGGTGGGATGCGTCATGGTATGCGTAGCGATTTCATGACCCTTGTAAAGCTCCTTAATCCGCTCCTTGCCGATGCGGGGATGCTTCTGCCCCGTCTGGTCCTGACACATCATGCCATAATTCAAATTAAAAGTACCCTTGATGCCATATTTATTAAAAATCTCCAGCAGGCGGATATCCTCTTCCTTACCGTCGTCATAGCTCATAGTGAGAACTTTTGCCTTCCCCTCCGGGAAACAGATATATACTTTCATATTTACCTCTCATTCCGCCGCGCAAGCGGCATTTTCAATCTTATCTTGATTTCTGCACGGCTTTTATATATGCCGGAATGCATCATCTTTTTTATTATAACATTAAATAGATAGGGGATAAAGTTTTATTTTTAGGAATTCCCTAATTCTTATCTTTTCTAAATGTGTGTTCTCCCAAGTGCTCCATCATTCTGTCGTATTGACCATACATCTTCTGCACTTCGTTTTCCAGAATATAATAATGCCTGATATAGGGAATCAAGAGTACCAACAGCAGTATGGTCAGCAATCCCAGAAAAGGCGAAAATGATATCAGTGTCATGCACATAGACATCATTTCAAGCAGTGCAAAGGTAACGGTGACAATCAGATGAATCAGTCTCTCATGCTGAAAAAATCCTATTTGCACCAGATGCCATTCCGCAATTTTCTGCCACTCCTGATTTTCTTTCTTCAGCAATTCATCAATGTACTTTCGGTAGGATAAAATTCTTTGTTCCATAAAATCCTCCATGCCGTCTCCGGCGGTTAATAGTTCCCTACAATATCCTTTTCCCTGACCTCTTCCAAAAGGCGTGCCTGTCTCAAAAGATCTTTTCCGGCAGCTTTTCGGATTTCTTCATTATCTATGCAGGCTCCGAAAAATTCTATACCATGGGCAAATTGGTCGTCAGGCTCTACTTTCACAACCTCTTCCTGCTGGCCTTTTATGATAATCTGCGCTTCAAAATCCGCCGGAGGCGTAAAAATTCTGGGAGCCAGAATACAGGCCTTGCTTCCCCACACTTCCAGCTCGCACCGATAAGAATTGTCCATCCCAAAAGCAAGCTGTGCTTCCCTCCGGTCTTTGTCCGCCACCACCACGCTGCCGTAAATGTCAACATTATGTCCGGGCGTACTATGCAAAGCCGCCGTGAGCACTCTGATATCTTCTCCCAAAAAGAGCTGCGCCGCTTTTAAGACATATCCTCCGCAGTCCAAAAGGGCGCCGCCCCCCAACTCTTTGATATAACGAAAATCCGATGCATTTCTATAGGGGAATCCAAATGCCGAACGAACCAGCCGAACCTCGCCTATTGCCCCTTCGCTTATCAATTCCTTAATTTTGCCTATCTGTTTATGCATACTGAACGCATAATTTTCATTAAGTGCAAGTCTTTTTTCTTCCGCCAGCCGAACCAGTTCTGCGGTGTCTTCCTCTTTGACCGTACAGGGCTTTTCCGACAAAACATGCTTTCCCAGCGTTAATGCTTTATGGCACCAAAAATAGTGCAGACTGGGAGGCAGAGGAACATAAACCGCATCAATCTCTTCCGAACACAGCAGATTCTCGTAACCGACATAGAGTTTGCCGCCAAAGTTTTCCAAAAATTTTTCTGCTTTTTCTTTCTTGGCAGATAAAAGAGGCGCATAGGAGGATTCCTCATACCCGCCGCCCCATTCTTTGCAGTCTGCTACGGCGACTCCCGCAAACTCAAAGGTTTCTGTCTTTTTTAACGCCGGCAGAAACCGCCGGTATGCAATATCCGAAGCGCCTAAAATGCCTATTCTGATTTTTTTCATAATCGGTCTCCACTATTGTTTTGCTCTGAATTTATAATTGTAAAATGGAAAGCAGATTCCTCAGTTGAATGTTCAGGCAATTATTAATCTGTGTCAAAATATTCAAAGTCCCGTAATCGCTCCATACATAGCCGGGAGGCAGTTCCGCCAGCTCTCCCTTTTCGATGGAAATAATCACATTACGATTCTGCTCCTGATAAAAACGCCCGCCTTCCTCCGACAACAGCACATCCACCAGAATGCCCTCTTTCTCCCGGAGCTTTTGCCAAAACACCCGATTCACATTGTCCTCGGGAACAGAGGCATTTGCTTCCTTTTGTACGGTAGGACCAAGCTCCGCACCGTCAAAGCAGCCGATTTCCGGTCTGACCTTCACTAAAAATTTCAAGATTCCGCCGTCGTCACAGCATATCAGACCAAAGGTAGCGATTCCCGTAGCGGCAAACAAAGGCTGCTTCCACTGATTCACTTCCCGCCCCTCTATTACAATATTACAGAAAATAATCTTAAAAGAGTAGTCTCCCCCGTTGCAGAATTCCCCGTTCTGCATTTTCCAATTCCGCAGGGCAAACAGAGGCACTTTTTCAACGCTTCCCTTTTCAAACATTTTATAATTATTGATTTGATGATAAATATTAACGATGGTCTGCCTGTCGAGGGAGCCTGCGGTTCTGTGAAAATATAGTTTATCTTTAAAGGGCACATCCCCCTCTTCTCCCAGCAGAACATAGGGCATGCAGGATAAAACCGTCCGGGTGTCCATATTGACAAGGTTGTCATATTTCATCAACTCTTTAATCTGCGCCAAGGTCATCCATCTGTGGGTCGGCGGCTCTTCTATCTGCCGCTCCACCGTCAGAATCACATTTCTGTTTCTCTTTCGCAAAAAGCGTGAAGACTGCTCCGACTGTATCTGATCCACCAGCACATTTCCCGGCTGCATATTCAGAAAATATTCCAGAAATGCCGGACTTGCGCCCCCGTGCTGTCTGGTAAAATTACTTTTGGTCGCCTGAATGGTGGGAGACACCTGTACATGATTGACATTGCCCGGCTCGATTTTCGCCTGCATCAGATAATGCCATACGCCCTTTATCTGACAGCAGATAATGCCCAGAAAACCGATTTCATCCTGTAAGATAATAGGCTGTTCCGTGACCTGACCGTCAGCCTGAACCAGCCTAATCCCCGCAATCTGGAAAAAAGTCCCTTTCCTGTTGCGAATCAATCCTTCCGTTTCATCATAATACCAAGGTTCGCACTCATCCAAGGTAATCTGCTCTAACCGGACCTCCAGATGATTTTTGCGCTCTTCCAGCCATGAAAGGATATCCTTTGTTACATGCAGACTATATTGATGCTCTTCCATTTTCAAAAGGCTGTCTCCTTTCATAAACATGTGTGCTGCAAAGGGTTTCAGTCGGCTGCCACCGCTGCAAGAAATTCTTCATAATCATTATAGGTTTCGTCCTGCGCGTCAAAGACCCGGTCTGCCAAAGCCATCATAATGCAGTCCGGCGTGAAGTTTTTCATGGTTCGCCATATCATTTCATCAATATACAGTCCCTTTGTAGGCGAATCCATGTAAAAAGTTTCCTTCCTGGTTCCGGTGTCCACTTCCACCTCGCAGGCCCCCGCCAAAGGAACCAGAATCAATTTGGTTTTCTTGGTGGCATGGGTTCCTCTCTCCTGTCCTTTTGCCACATCTTTTACACAAAAGACTCTTTTGATATCAAAGGGAACCTGTGCGCCGCTTTCCGCAACAATCAGCTTTCCGTCTGCCTCTTCCACACAGCGGATATCCACCAGATAATATTTTCTATCCTTCATATGCATTCACCACCTTAATCACCGTCTCGATTTCCTCCTCGGACAAATAATCCATCATAGGCAGCGAAACAACGGTTTTGCAATAATTTTCCGCAATGGGGAAAGACCCCTCATGATGCCCCAAATATGCCAAAGCAGGCTGCATATGGGGCGGTGTGGGGAAATGTATATCCGTCTGAACACCGTTGTCCTGCATATATTTCCGAAATCCTGCCTGATCCTTTACCCTCACTACAAAGAGATACCAGATGGGCACCACATCCTCCGCCAGAAACGGCAGCTCCACCAAAGGATTCTTGATTCCCCTCAGGTAAGATTCCGCAATATGCCTCCTGTTGGCAAGCAGCTCCGGCATATGACTCAACTTCACCCGCAAAAGCCCCGCTTGCAGCTCATCCAGTCTGGAATTGAAGCCCGGCTCTACATTGTGATATTTATAATCGCTTCCGTAATTCCGCAAAACCTTAATCCTGTCAATCAGCTCTTTATTCCGCGACACTACGCCGCCGCCGTCTCCAAAGCAGCCCAGATTCTTCGTGGGATAAAAACTGAAAAATCCCGCGTCTCCGAAAAGTCCCGTATAAGTTCCCTTATAAGAAGAAAAATGAGATTGGGCGCAATCCTCAAAAAGCATTAAATTGTGTTTTTTGCATACTTCCAGCACCTTGTCCATTCTGGTTGCCTGACCGTAGAGATGTGTCACCAAAACAGCTTTGGTCTTATCCGTAATCGCCGCTTCGATTTTATCCGGATCCAGATTGTGGTATTTGTCCGGCTCCACAAATACCGGTATCCCTCCGTTCTGGGTAACACCCAGCATAGTTGCGATATAACCGTTTGCCTGTACAATCACTTCATCCCCCGGACCGATGCCGCAGGCATAAAGTCCCAGACGGATAGCGTTCAGACCGTTATCCACGCCGGCGCAGTAACAGTCTCCCCCAAGAGATTTCGCATATTCCAGCTCAAACTGCTCCACTTCTTTTCCGAGGACATACCATCCGCTTCTCAACACGGAAACCGCTTTTTGCTCATATTCCTCTCTATATAAATTAAATCCTCTCACTAGTTCATTTACCGGTATCATCGTCATTTAACCTTTCCTTTCAGGCATTGAAATATTGTTTCTCCAAGTAGTCCAGACTGATATGAATCTTTTCAAGATCGCTTACTTCCAACAGTCTGCTTCTGTCCCACAATCCATGCCGACTCATTAATGCAAATATATCATTCCAGTCAATCTCTCCGTCGCCCAGCGCCAAATGATTGTCCCGTTTTAAATAATTGTCGTTCATGTGAAAATGACGGATACTTGACCCCAGAATCCGAAACCACTCCGCCGGCTCCTTGGTTTTCAACATCATATGACCTATGTCCAGACAAACGCCAAAGCGTTCTTCCTCCTGCAGGAGCTTTGCCAGTTCCGCCAATTCCTGCGGAGATTCGTCAAACATATTTTCACAGTATATCTCTATACTGCTGTCCTGCTTTAAAAGCATCCTCACGGTGTCCGCCATGGATTCCAGCCAATGAGAACGGTATTTTTCATCCCCTACCATATCAGGTATCAATCCCGTGTGAAATATGACACCCCGGCATCCCAGCTCTCCGGCAATCTCCACCGACTGTTGCATCCGGTAAATGCTGTGTTTGCGAATGCCGCTGTCCTGACTGAAAGGAACAATGTCCAAAAAAGCTCCGTGAAGGGTATCCCTTCCTTTAGGTCTTCCCAGTCCGTTATACACAGCAATTCTCTGCCTGACCTCTTCCGGGTCATCCAACAAATCCGGGATAAAAAAATCATTATATTCAAATCCCAGCGAATACTTCCCGGCTACCTCTACATAAGCATCCAATTCTTTGACATTGGGAATAATATGTGTGATTTCGTTATGATCCAACATCTCTTTTTAATCTCCGTTTCTGCCTGCGTCTGCTTGAAAAGGCTCCCCATCCTTTCCAAATAAGTGCAGTTTGTGCCTGTTCTCAAAAAAGGCCTCTTTAAACAACCCCAACAGTTCTTTATCAATTTTATTATGTTCCGCCATATCCTCCAGCACCGAAAATGCTTTCTCTACATCCATGGATTTTTTATAAGGTCTGTCAGCGCTGGTCAATGCCTCAAATACATCCACTATGGTCAGTATTCTCGCCTCAAAAGGAACCTCATCCCCCTTTAGTCCTCTCGGATATCCGCTTCCGTCCAAATATTCATGGTGCGCTCCTGCCCATTCGATAATGTGGGGATACCTTTTTCCGAAATTCATGGCGGAAAGATATTTCTCCGTATAGGTCACATGGGAACAGATAACCCCTCTTTCCTCCGGCGTCAGATTCCCCTGCTTTACTGTCAGGCATTCGGTCTCCTCCGGCGTCAGATAGGGAATCTGTCTGCCCTCTTCATCCGTATAGACCATGGCGGACAATCCGTTAATATATACAATATCATCCTCATCCAGATTGGGCTTTTGATCGATTTCCTCCACCCTCTTCTTGGCTTCCGCAAAGCGTTCCTTTGCCTCAAGCCATTCTTCCTGACCGATTCTTCCCTCCAGACAGTCGATGCGGCTTAAAGCGCTCAAATGGTCAAACCGCTCCAGCACCAGCGAAATCCTTGTATCCAGACGGGTGGTTTTATTGATGATTTCATTGGGAATCACCATTTTCCCGATATCATGCATTAATGCCGACATTTCCAACTCATTCTGCTCCGCAGCGGTAAAGAAATATTTGCACTTCCCTTCCCAATATTTTTTATTCATGTGGTTCGCCATCATTTTAACATAAAGATACACATTCCTCGAATGAAAATAATTGTAGGGAATGCGGGTATCGATAGCATCCGTAAACACTTGGGTAATAGAAAACATAAGCTGTTCCATTTCCTGAACATATCTCATGTTGGAAACTGCCACCGCCGCCTGTGAGCCCAATGATTTTAATACTTTCTCATATTCTTTCTTATAAGGCACCACTTCCCCTGCCTCATTCTGGGCATTAATCAACTGTACCACGCCCACCAAATTCCCCTCATGATTTACCAGAGGGAACACCAGCACGGATTTGGTGTGGTAGCCTGTCATCTTATCATATTCTCTGGGACCGCTGAAATCAAATTCTTCGCAGCTGTAGACATCCTCAATATTTAAAAGCCTTCTGTGAATCGCCGAATACGCGCAAACATTTTTCTCATTCATGGCAACCGGAGGATACTGCTCTCCGTCCACACCTTTCCGGTTCACCTTGAGAGACGCATTCTTCATAATGCAAAATTTCAGTTGCTCCTCTTCATAAAGATAAAGAGTGCCTCCGTCACTTTGTGTCAAATCCATGGCACAATCAACAATCTTTGACAACAGTTCATCATAATTGCGCTCTGCTGCCAAAAGAATCCCGGTTTCCAATATTTTATCTGCCTGCATCTGTTCCATACTAATCTCCATTCCGCCGCCCTTCGGTTAACAGCACAAATAGTAGCGTGAGACTTAGAGTTTCACGGAAAAGACCTTTATTTTGTCCTGTTTGCCTTTCAGGCTCTGCTCGCCTATAAATTCTGCGCGAAAATGCTGTTTTACGCATTCATATAATTCTTCGCTGATAAGCACCTGCCCCTTCCCGGCAATGCTCTCCAACCGCTCCGCACTGTTTACGGTGTCTCCTATGGCAGTGTAATCCATACGGTAATCACAGCCGATATTTCCCACAACGGCCCTGCCGCAGTGAATGCCTACGCCGCAGGCAATCTCCACATTAAAGTCTTTCTTCAAACCGTCATTCAGGGCTTCTACCGCATGTACAATGTCAATCCCCGTCTGCACCGCCTTTATCTGATAATCCTCCACATCCAAAGGCGCATTATATACGGCCATTACGGCGTCTCCGATAAACTTGTCCAAAGTACCCTCATTGTGAAAGATGGCTTCTGTCACCTGTCCCAGATAACGGTTTAAGATTCCTACGATTTCCCCCGGAGAAAGCCGCTCGGACAGGGAAGTGAATCCTCTGATATCCACAAAAAGCACCGCTATTTCTCTGTTGCTTCCCCCAAGTTCTATTTGGAAATTCTTGTTTTTACTCAGCTCTTCAACCACCTGTGGCGCCATGTAGGTTCTAAAGACATTCAGTATTTTTCTTCTGCGGAAGCGCTCTGTCAGATATCCCGTCACCACTTTTGCCAAAGCCGCCACGAGCACACCCAGACAGGGCATTAAAATTTTCCAATAAATCCCCTGGGCATACAAAATCTTTGCTGCGCCAAGGATGGCAAGTTCAAAGCCGAGTCCTCCTGCCATACCTATCCAAAAACGCCTGTTGGAGACACAGCATACATAAACGCCCACTATAGCTGCCGCCAATAATGCGCTACACCAACGCGGCATCAGTCTGTAAGTTCTTCCGTCCAAAAGGGCGTTAATATGATTTGCCTGCCCTTCTACCCCGTTCATTACCGTTCCGTGCGCAATCGGCACCATATATTGATCCATCATGCCGGATGCATAAGCTCCTACCAGCACAATACTATCCTGAAAGATTCTTGCATCATATTTGCCCGCCACCACATCTGCGTAAGAATATACCTCATACATTCCCGGCTCCGCAGTATAGTCAAACCCATAAATGCCTTGATTATCCGTCTTGGGAATCTGCGCCTCCTGCCCGGCCCACTCCATATAGCTTCGGTAAGCGGCATAGGCAAAACTGTAAGTCGTTTCCCCTTCCCAATCAGCGGACAGTAAAGCCCGGCGCACATAATTATCCGTATCCTGCACGGTATTGGTAAAGCCGTTCTCACAGACAGCGTTCAATGCCTCATAAGGTTTTTCCACCTGACTTAGGTACATTGTATTCATATGCCAGCCGCCGTCAGGCTGCTGCTCCAGCTTTTCCCCATATTGCAGATAGGATGCCATCACCACATGGTCATAATTTTTCACGGCTTCCACCAAGGCATTATCACCTTCAGAATCCGTGGGGTGATTTCCGAAATAATTAATATCGAAAGCAATCACCGCAGGAGGACAATCCGGGTCAAAAGCATTCAGCAAATCCGCCGCCTGCTGCCTGCTCCAGCCGGAAAACGGTCCGTATTCCTGTAAGGTTGCCTCGTCAATTCCGATAATCTTAATCCGATTATCTACCGGCTTCTCGGAAATCAGCAAACTGTCCGTCAATAAATATTCTGCGCTGCCGAAGGGTTCTATAAAAGCCAATATCCCTGCCAAGAAAGCAGACAGCGCTGCTAACAGCGCCAGTCTTGCTTTTTGATTTAAATTATTCTGCTTCATGCCACACCCTGTATTTCAAAATAATATCTTTGGTTTCATCCGTCTTCGCTCATGCTTTGATTATTGACCGATTACCGTACCGTTTACTCTGGGAAGGGAACCCTTTTCGATACTGTTGCAATAGGTTTTGCCTGTATCCGGATCTTCATAAATCACAGGATAATAAAACTTTCCGTTATTATGCCAAATAGGATATATCGCCACATCCTCCTGCAGGGCATCCTTGCTAAAATTCCACTCTGTTCCGTCTTCCGTACACCAGCCGATAATCTGATAGTGCGTTGCGCCGCCGATATCTCCCCGATAATCTGCGGTTTCCTCTACACTGATAGGCAACCACGGCCGGTCCGCTTCTTCAACGGTTTTCTCCATATAAACAACGGGCTCCACATCCTTAAGGTCAGTATATCTCTCGCCGTCTTCTCCCTCACTGCTCAATACGATACAAGGAAGCAGATATATCACCTTTCCCTGTTCCGGCTCGGGTTTCTCGGGTTCTTCCGGTGTCGGCTTCTCAGGCTCTTCCGGTGTCGGTTTCTCAGGCTCTACAGGCGTCGGCTTCTCCGGTTCTGCGGGCGTCGGTTTCTCAGGCTCTGCAGGCGTCGGCTTCTCCGGTTCTGCAGGCGCCGGCTTCTCCGGCTCTACAGGCGTCGGCTTCTCCGGTTCTACAGGCGTCGGTTGCACAGGATTCACTTCAGAATCCTCGTCATCGTCGTCGTCATCTACATCTATATCTGGTTCTTCCGCCGGTGCCTGAGTCTGTTCCGATATCGGTGTCTGAACCGTTTCCTGCGGTTTCGTCACAGATTCCTGTTTCTGTGCGGTTTCTTTCTTCTGCGCCGCCTCTTCTTTCTGTTTCTGTACGGATTCCTGTTCTTTCTGTTGCGCTATTTCTTCCTTGGGCTGTGTTGCTTCCTGTTCTTTCTGCTGCGTTACTTCTTCCTGCTCTTTCTGCTGCGCTATCTCTTCCTTGCGCGATGCCTCTTCCTGCGCTTTGCTCTGCTCACTTTCATTCTTTGCGGATGCCTGCAGGGTGTTTGCGTCCGAAGATGTCCGCAGCACATCCAAATTCAAATCCCTGCCCTGCTCCTGTATTTTCTGTAAACGCTCCAATACCTCTTCACTCATCTGCGCCTCGGTAATGGTTCCCTTTTCCGTCAAAAATTCAGGAGCATCTCCGCCGGTAAATTCTGTATATTCTCCGGCCTGATACAAAACCGGTTCTTTTCCGTCCAATCCTACGGCTACCTTACCGTCGTAAACCAACACACCCATAGTGCCGTCGGCATTTTTACGCACCTCAAACACGGTGCCCCTCACGGACATGGTCGCATTCGGCGTAACGATATCAAAGGTAGCATTCTGTCCCAGAGGGTTCTGGATTTCATTCAACACACTGCCGGAAGCCAGCTCTATGGAAGTCCTACCGCTGTTTTCATCTCCCTCGGCAATCACTTTCATGGCGCCGCCTTCTCCCAGCATCACATACTTGTCCGCATCCAACCGTAACACTACATAAGAATCCTGCTGTGTAGTCACATAATCCCCCGACACCAGATTCATATTCACCGATGCATCCAAGCTTGCCATACCCTCTCTGTCTATGGCAACCTTTCCTTCCATCTCCACGATTTTGATGGAACGGTATGATTGTTTCCTGTTCCCAAAAGCCATAACACATGCCACAACGCCCACAAGCAGGGCTGCTGACACCGCCAGGGCAATGATTAGTTTTTTATGCCCCATTGTTTTTCCCATAGTACACACTCCTCTCTTTGTTACGCAGACTTTCCCGACAATAATACCATTCACGGGTTCGTCTAATTTCCCAATTTTTATTATAACAAAAGAACCAATTTCTGCCAATAGGGAAAATGAATCCCTATACAAATAATTCATCAAAAATCAGCTTTACATATTGTTTCTTTTGCACAATTACCGTCCCTGCCACAGTCATTCCCAGCTTTTTGCACAAATGCAGGGACACCTGATTTCCTACTTCCACCAAAGCCTGTATGGTTCCCAGCCCCAGATGCTCCCTGCCGTACCTAAGCACCGCCCGGCACACTTCCAGAGCATAACCCTTCCTCTGCCAGGGCACGCCGATAACAAAGCCCAGCTCCGGTTCATCAAATCCTTCCCTATAAGAAAGTCCGGCCCTGCCGATGACTTCTCCCGTGTCTTTCTTTACCACCGTCCACACGCCAAATCCATAAAAGCCATAGACATTTTCAATATATTTGCGGGTATATTCCCTCTCCTGCTCCGGGTCACTGTATAAGTCCTCCATATATGCCGTGACGGAAGGTTCCGCATAAATGCGGTAAAAATCCTCCACATCCGCCTCTGTCGTTTCCCTCAAATGACATCTCTCCGTATCCAGAATATCCCACGGCAGTCCCGCATGGCGGCGGTACACCTGTTCCAGATACTCTCTGTCCAAATCCTCCGGGTTTTCAAAAGCGTAGCGCACTCCCGCAAAATTCTGTTTTCTGTTTTTGCCATGTAAAAATACCAGCACCGCCCTGCCTGCTTTCACGGCTTTTCGGACTGCGGAAACGCTGTCGGTAATGAGAATCGTTCCCTGCGCCGTTCCCGCATTTTCCGCCTCCTTCACAACATCCGTTTCGCAAATATCCGCCTTCAGATCCTGCGCTTTTAAAACATCAAACACGGTCAAAAACCTCTCCGCATATTCTTTTTCCTCTAAGATGACCTCTGCTTTTTGCAAATAATACATGGAAACCTTTCTCCACCTCTTTACCTTTTCGGCATTTTCCGCTACAATATTAATGTTTTCATTTATTTCATATTATAAATCACATAACAAGAAAGGTACAGGTTATTCTTATGGCACAAAATCCTATTGTAACAATCACCATGGAAAACGGAGATATCATCCGTCTGGAGCTTTATCCTGATGTGGCGCCCGTCTCCGTAAGCAATTTCATCAGCCTGATTCATAAAAACTTTTATGACGGTTTGATTTTTCACAGAGTCATCCGCGGATTTATGATTCAGGGCGGCTGTCCGGAAGGCACCGGCATGGGCGGTCCCGGCTACAGCATCAAGGGAGAATTTGCACAAAACGGCGTGTCCAATGATTTAAAGCATACGGAAGGCGTGCTGTCCATGGCAAGGTCCGGCCATCCCGATTCCGCCGGCTCCCAATTCTTTATCATGCACAAAAACGCACCCCATCTGGACGGAGGCTATGCGGCGTTCGGGAAAGTGATTGAAGGTATGGATGCGGTAAACCGTATTGCCGAAACCGCTACCGATTATTCTGACAGACCTTTAGAAAAACAGGTAATGAAAAGTGTGACTGTAGACTGTTTCGGGGTAGAATATCCAGAACCGGAGCGATGCTGATGCATCGCTCCGTTCATATTTTGTTCACAAATCTTTAAAATTTTTTTAAATTGTGCATCATGTTTTAGACATTTCTGTTTCATATACTTAGAATATAAAAACGATAATCCTCTATAAGCTTTTATAAGCTACATTGAATAACTTTTTCATAATAAATGCCAAGGGACCGAATCCCTTGGCATCCTCCCTTTTCAGGGGAAATCTTTCAATTATGAAGTTTTGGCTTTTACGCCTTGCCCACGGAACCGAAAAGTTCCATCTTCTCTTTTACGGTAGCCTTGATGGCTTCTGCGCCGGGAGCCAGAAGCTTGCGGGGGTCAAAGCCCTTTCCTTCCAAATCCTTGCCTGCCTCTATGTACTTGCGGGTAGCTTCTGCAAAGGAAAGCTGGCACTCGGTATTTACATTAATCTTTGCCACGCCCAGGGAAATTGCTTTCTTAATCATGTCTGCGGGAATGCCCGTGCCGCCGTGAAGCACCAGAGGGAGCTCTCCCGTCAACTGCTGAACGGCATCCAGAGTCTCAAAGCTGAGTCCCTTCCAATTTGCAGGATATTTGCCATGGATATTGCCGATGCCTGCTGCCAGAAAATCTACGCCCAAATCGGCAATCGCCTTGCACTCCTTGGGGTCTGCGCACTCGCCCATGCCGACAACGCCGTCTTCTTCACCGCCGATGGAGCCGACTTCAGCCTCAATGGACAAACCCTTGCCATGAGCGGCCTTTACCAATTCGGTAGTCTTCTGTACATTCTCATCAATGGGATAATGGGAACCGTCAAACATAATGGATGAGAAGCCTGCCTCAATACACTTATAGCAGCCTTCAAAACTGCCGTGGTCCAAATGCAGTGCCACAGGAACATCAATATCCAAATCCTTCAAAAGACCGTTTACCATACCCACTACCGCATGATAGCCGCCCATGTACTTGCCGGCGCCTTCGGATACGCCCAGAATAACAGGGGACTTAAGCTCTTTTGCAGTAAGGAGAATGGATTTTGTCCACTCAAGATTGTTAATGTTAAACTGTCCGACTGCATAATGACCTGCTTTTGCTTTTTTCAGCATTTCTGTTGCGGATACTAACATTGTTTCATTCCTCCATTTATTTAATTTATTGATTTATAATTATACCATATCTGTTCCGAAAATGAAATATGAAATTTGCCCGGATATTAAAAAGGGGTATACCTTACATATAAGATATACCCGCACTCCATGATAAGTCAAGTCATTGGCGCTGTATGCCAGCGTCCGCTATTCCTTTTGAGAACTTTACTTATTTGGCATCTATATATTCTTTTTTTACATAACCGCCCAAAATTTCATCCTCTTCCGCAGCTTGAAGAGACACCTGATAAAATCCGTTCTGCTCCGCCACAATACTTACCTCCTGCTCTTTTTGCAACAGGGCAACCACCTTTGCGTCTGCAGATGGCTCTTCCCTCAGTCTGAGCGCATCCTCATTAACGATACCTGATGTTTGATCAACAGATACACTATTGATATTACCCGTCATGCCGCATGCGCACATAGTAAGCATGGCACCAAGCGCTAATGCACATATCAAACTTTTCTTTACCATTTGCTTTATTACCCTTTCTTAACAATAAATGAAATCTCAAAATCATTTTAGGTCTGTAACCCGTCCAACTGCCGGTAAAGATGTATAATTAACATGATAAATATATCATAAATTATACTTTGCGTCAAGTGTGGCGTTCCTATTTGTTTTCAGGATAAAATTACATTTCCCTTTCCTTCTATGTTCGTTCTAAAACGATATTTTGACCTACACTGTTTTCCCAACCTTAAGCTCAATCGCCTTACATTGATTCTCTATCACCACTTTCTCATGGGAACCGCCAAATTCCCCGTCCAAAGTCCATGCCACCGCCTCTTCCGGTGACTCCAGCGTCAGTGCCGATGTTTTAAAGCAATACATGGCGTCGCTGTCTATATCGCGATTCAGGAGAGATACTATGATGTTGTTCAGCTCCATCGGATTCTTGGGGCTTTTAATTAATGTCACCTCAAACACGCCGTCATCCAGCTTTACATGTTTCCCTGTAATCCTCTTGAAACCGCCCACGGAGGCGGAATTGGTAACCATCCCGAAAATAAAGTCATCTTCTATAACCTGATCCTCATAGGAAATCTTCATATGATAGGAACGAATATTGGGAATGGACTTCATACCCTCCAGCAAATATGCCATATGCCCAATCATATTTTTGATTTCCTGCTCTGTTCCATAGGAAACCTCCGTAAAGATACCAAATGCCGCAATGTAAACAAATACATCGTTATTAAAAGTTCCCACATCACAGGCGAAATTGTTCCCTCCTACGGCAATCTCCGCCGCCCGCACCATATTTTTGGGCAGTGACAGACTTCCTCCGAAATCATTGGTACTTCCGGCAGGAATATATCCGATGGGTGCCTTGAATGCGCTTTGCATCATACCTGTCACCACTTCGTCCAAAGTGCCGTCGCCGCCGCTGCACACCACAAGGTCATACTGTTTTTTACAATCCGCCACAATCCTTTTGGCATCGCCGCTCTGCAGGGTGGGATAAACCGTCATCTCATATCCTGCTTTTGCAAAAATATCCAAAATTTGAGCCAGCTTCCCCTTGATTTTTTCCTTGCCGGCTCTCGGATTATAGATAAAAAGCATTGTCCGTTCCATGATAACCTCATTTCCGCGCATAAACCGCTTCCTGTCAAATGATATGTAACTATTTGCCTAAAAGCATAAAGGCAGCATCAACAGAAAATTACTCTATTGACCCACCCTCCTTTTGTACCGCCTCTAAGCTCCAAAGAGCCTTATCCACAAGCAATTAATAAGAAGAACGCTGATTTTGCGTTCTTCGGTGTGTAATTTAGATTTTCTTAGCGGGCGTCTTTTGACCGCTTAGAAAATCTTTACACACTTCCTTTCAGGAATTTCTCAATGGCATCCACTGCTTCCTGTTCATCCACACCTTCCGCAGTCACGGTTACTTCTGCTCCCGCATCAATGCTTAAGCTCATCATGCCCATGATACTTTTGGCATTTACCCGTTTAGACGCTTCCTCAATATAAATTTTGCTCTCATACTTGCTGGCTTCCTGCACCAATAAGGCTATTCGCCTTGCTTCCTGTCCTTTTTCCAGTTTAATTTGGATGTTCTTTTTTGTCATAATCCTTTCTCCTCTTTTTAAGCTCTCAGTCTATCCGCAAGTTCACTGAGTTTTCGGAGACGGTGGTTAACACCCGATTTGCCAATGGGAGGGTTCAGGCATTCGCCCAATTCCTTCAAGGATACATCCGGATATTCCAAACGCGCTTCTGCCATCTGCCGCAGACTATCCGGCAGATTTTGAAAACCATAATAGTCCCGAAGATATTCGATATCTTCTACCTGTCTGGCAGCGGCTGTCACCGTTTTGGTGATATTAGCCGTTTCACAGTTCACCCTTCGATTGATGGAATTTCGTACTTCCTTGACAATTCGCAGATTCTCCAACTTCATTAGGGATATATGAGCCTCGCAGACATTCAGTAAATCCACAATGCTCTCTCCCTCTTTCAGATAGACAACATAATACTTTTTGCGTAACACGATTTTTGCGTCTATTCCAAATCCCTGTATCACACTCTGTATCTGTCTCGCTTTATCCTCATCGGTACATACAAATTCCAGGTGGTAACTCTTCCGCGGGTCGCTGATGGAACCAATACTTAGGAAAGCTCCTCTTAAAAATGCCCTTTGACAGCAGGAATTCTTGATTAACAGATGACTGATAGGTCTCCCGGGATTTCCGAGTTTCTGAAGAATCCCTTCCATCTGTTCCTCACTTATTATAACATCAGTATCTATATTATATGTTTTTTTCAATAATGTAAAGCCTTTTCTGATAACGGTTTCATTTTCTGTCTGAAAACCAATCAAAAATCCCCCTTCTTTATCACGCCCATACTGCCCACAAAAGTTCCAAATAGCCGCTAATTCCGCTATCTGACAGTGCCTTGCGGGGCTGATGATTTTTTCCAATTCTTCCTTTACCTCTTTGGAAAATGACATTTAATGCACCTCTCTATCTGCCTCCAGCCGGTTCCCCACATCCCTGTGGTACAGTTTAATGCCATACTGCCCGCGGTTCTTCATGCGCTGATACAGCTCATTTGCCAGAGTCACGCTCCTGTGCTTTCCGCCGGTACAGCCGATTGCCACCACCAAACGATATTTACCTTCTTTGACATAATTGGGAACCAAAAACTGCAGCATTTCCGTCAGCTTGTCCATAAATTCCCCCGCTTCCGGAAAACCCATCACATAATTCTGCACCGCTGCGTCATTGCCCGTCTGATTCTTAAGCTCGTCAATGTAAAAAGGATTGGGCAGAAAACGGACATCAAATACCAAATCCGCATCCGAGGGAATGCCATGCTTAAAGCCAAAGGACATCACCGTAATCATAAGGCTGTTATATTCCTCATTCTGCACAAAAATGCGGTCAAGCTCTTCCTTCAGTTCCCTGGTAAGCAGATTGGAGGTGTCAAGCACATAATCCGCCCGCTTACGAATGCCCTCCAACACTGCCTTTTCCCTGTAAACGCCTTCCTCCACTCTGCCTTCCGCCGCTAAAGGATGTATTCTTCGGGTCTCTTTATAACGCTTGATGATGGATTTTGCATCTGCTTCCATAAAAAGGATTTCAAACTGATATCCCTTCTCCTTCAACTGCCCCAAAACATTGGTGGTCTGTTCAAAGGATTGGTCGGAACGCACATCCAATCCCAACGCCACTTTGGTAATCTCACTCAAGGGCATGGTAATCAGCTCCACAAATTTCTCAATCAGAGAAACCGGCAGGTTATCCACGCAGTAAAAGCCCGCATCCTCCAACATTTTCAATGCGGTACTCTTACCGGCGCCGCTCATTCCCGTAACAATTACAAACCTCATATGTGCCTCTCTTCAATCTAAACTTCAAACACCACATCTTCATTCCGTTCACACTTTATACAATTACCACTTCCGGCTGCAATTCCACGCCAAACCGCTCCTTCACCCGTTCCTGCACCTCTGCTATCACATCCAGCACATCCGCCGCCGTGGCATTTCCCATATTAATCACAAATCCGCAATGCTTATCCGAAACTCTGGCTCCCCCAATCTGGAATCCCCTTAAACCCGCATTCATAATCAGTTCTCCCGCAAAATACCCTTCCGGCCGCTTAAAGGTACTGCCTGCGCTGGGATATTCCAAAGGCTGTTTCTGCCTGCGTTTTACTGCCAGCTCTTCCATCTTTGCCTGAATTTCCAGGGGATTCGCCTGCCGCAGTTTAAATGACACCTGTGTCACTAAAAAGGGCTGGTTTCGGATGCTGCTGTATCTATAGTCAAATTCCATGGTCGCATTATCCAACAGCAACAGCTCCCCCTCTTTGTTTACCACAGTGACCTCCGTCACCACCTGACTCATTTCCCCGCCGTAGGCTCCCGCATTCATGATGACGCCGCCGCCCACGGTTCCGGGAATGCCGGAGGCAAATTCCAGACCGGAAAGCCCGTGTTCCATTGCCGCTTTGGACGCCTGGGAAAGCAGAGCTCCCGCCTGAACTCGCATACAGTTTCCTTCTATATCTATGGCGCTCATTTTTTGTCCCATCCGAAGCATCACACCGCTATAGCCCTCATCCCTCACCAGAGTGTTGCTTCCGTTTCCCAATACAAAAAAGGGAACTTCTACCATATTAAGATACCTGTATACCTGTCTCGCCTGCTCTTCCGTTTCCAACTCTACCAGACAGTCTGCATTGCCTCCCACTTTAAAAGTAGTATGCAAGGACATCGGCTCCTGTAAATAAAGATTCTCTTGCGGTACAAATTTTTTAAGCGTTTCTATTACGGCTCCACTGATCATTATTCTGCTCTCCTTTGCCGCACCCTAATTTTGGTTCAAAATCAGGCCTGCCGCTCCATAAATTCCCGCATCGTTGCCCAACGCCGCCAAGGTAAACCTTACATTGCGGCAAGGCGCAAACACATACTTTTTAAAATAGGGTTCCACATAAGAAATCAGGATGTCTCCTGCCTTAGATACGCCGCCGCCTATCACAAAAACTTCCGGATTGACCACGCACGCCACAGCCGCCAGCATCTTTCCGAGGTATTCTCCAAACTTCTCCGCAACCTCTATTGCCAGCTCATCCCCCGCCCGAACGGCATCAAAAACCGTTTTTGCGGAAAGCTCTCCCTGTCTGAGCACGCTGGGCTTTTCATCTTCTGCCAGCCTCCTTTTGGCAAGCCGCACAATGCCCGTGGCGGAAGCATATTGCTCCACACATCCCTTTTTCCCACAGTTACAGCTTTCACTTTCCTTATCCTCGACGGAAATATGACCGATTTCACCGCCTCCGCCTACAGCTCCGACCAAAAGCTTTCCGTTTACAATAATACCGCCGCCTATGCCGGTTCCCAGAGTGACCGCCACCAGATTGGCGCAGCCTGCGCCGCCGCCCTTCCACATTTCGCCATATGCCGCCGCATTGGCGTCATTGGCAGCCTTAATCGGCAAATCCAGCAAATCCTGTAAAGATTGTTCCAGATTAAAAGGAGCCCAACCTAAATTTACGGCTCCCCCTACCATCATGCCTTTTTCGTCAACGGCTCCGGGAGCGCCCACGCCCACACCTGCAACATCTGCTTTTTCAATTCCCCTTTCCTGCATTTTTGCCAGAATGCTCTTGGTAATGTCCGGCAAAATAGCTGCGCCGCCATTTTCCGTCACAGTAGGAATTTCCCACTTATCCAATACGGTGCCTTCCGTGTCGAAAAGTCCAATCTTTACCGTTGTGCCTCCGATATCCACTCCAAATGCGTATTTAGTCATCTTCCTCTTCCTCTTCTTCTCTTCTCTTTGCCAGAGACTGCTGTACGCGGGCATACAATTCCTGCGCCGCGTTATACCCCATCTTCTTCTGGCGGTAATTGACTGCTGCCGCCTCACAGATAATGGCAATATTACGCCCCGGACGAACGGGGAGATTGTGGCAGACCACTTTATTGCCCAGATACTCCGTATAGTTTTCCTCAAGTCCCAGCCTGTCATACTCTTTTTCTTTATCCCAATCTTCCAAACGAATCACCAAATCCACTTCCTGTGTATCTTTTACGGAAGACGCACCAAAAAGCGCCTTTACATCCACAATACCGATGCCCCGCAGTTCAATGAAGTGCTTTGTGATATCCGGTGCGGAACCTACCAGCGTATCATCACTGACTTTACGCAGTTCCACCACATCATCCGTAACCAGCCGGTGTCCCCGCTTAATCAGCTCTAACGCCGCCTCGGACTTACCGATGCCGCTCTCGCCCGTAATCAGCACGCCCTCGCCGTAAACATCCAATAGCACCCCATGGACGGAAATACAGGGCGCCAGTTTTACATTCAGCCAACGAATGATTTCCGCCATAAAATTAGAGGTCTCTTTATTTGTGCTCAAAAGAGGAATCCCATGGGCAATGGCAATCTCTCTGAAAAGGTCGTTCGGTCTTAAATCACGGCAAAACACAATAGCGGGAATATCGCAGGAAAGCAGTTTCTCATAGGCTTCCCTTTTTCTTTCCTGAGGCATATCTTCCATATAATTATATTCCACAAAGCCGACAATTTGCAGTCTTGTTGCATCAAAATAGTCATAATATCCGGCAATCTGTATTGCCGGTCTGTTAATGTCCGGCTGTGTAATCTTAATCTTGTCCACCGCTATCTGCGGCGTCAGATTTGTAAGATTCATCTTCTCAATAATTTTCTGTAAACTTATACCTGCCATATTAATAACCTTGCTCCTTTCTCAACCTGCGAATTCTTGACAACGAAAAGCACATGCTTTTTGTTGTATGTGCCCTCAAGCACAAATTCGGATGAAGAATGCCTGAATTTTGGGCATTCTTCGGTGTGAGATTTAGTACTTCTTAGGCGGCTACGCCGCCTTTGCGAAACTGCCCATTGGCATGAGCTTTAGAAGTACTTCTCACACTATCCTCCCTGCCGCCTTTGGCGGCTCATTGTTTTGATTGTATCACATGACGATTTTATTGTGAATATCTATCCGAAAAATTCCGCCACCGCTTCCGCCGCCTGCCTGTTCATCTCCGGCAGCTCCAAAAGCTCCTCCACCGTAGCCTGTTTTATCTCATCCAATGATTTAAAATGCCGCATCAGAGCTTTTCTTCTGGCGGGTCCCACTCCGGGAATGTCATCTAATACCGACTTCACCTGAGCTTTCCCCCGGAGGAATTTATGATATTCAATGGCAAAGCGGTGCGCCTCATCCTGAATACGGGTAATCAGTTTAAAGCCCTCGGAGTGAGTGTCGATAGGCAGTTCCTCATTTTCAAAATATAGTCCCCTGGTTCGGTGATTATCATCCTTTACCATACCACACACGGGTATTTCAATATGCAATTCTTTTAACACCGACAAGGCAATATTGACCTGTCCCTTTCCACCGTCCATCAAAAGTAAATCCGGAAATCTGGTAAAACTTCCGTATTCCTTTTCCAGTGATTTTTCTGCCAGCTCCCTGCCCTCTTCCATGCCATGGACAAATCTTCTTGTCAGCACCTCTTTCATACAGGCATAATCATCCGGTCCCGACACACTCTTTATCTTGAATTTCCGGTAATCGCTGCGCTTGGGTTTTCCTTTCTCGTAAACCACCATGGAGCCCACATTTTCAAAGCCATTGGTGTTGGAAATATCAAATGCCTCCATTCTGTCCACCTTTTCCAAACCCAAAATCCCCGCTATCTCTTTGACAGCCCCTATTGTTCTGCCCTCTTCCCTTTTCAGTTTCTCCCTGTCCTGAGACAATATCAGCTTTGCATTTTGCGCTGCCAACTCCACCAGCTTTTCCTTAGAGCCAATCTTGGGAACCCGCAGGCGCACCCTGCCGCCCTTTCTTTCACCCAGCCACTTCTCTATCAATTCTCCGTCTTCTATTTCATATTGCAACATCAGTTCCTTGGGAATAAAGGGAGTTCCCGCATAAAACTGTTTAATGAAATCCTGTAAAACCAGCGCCTTATCATTATCCGACACATGTGTCATATAATAGTGTTCTCTGCCAATCAGCTTACCGTCACGCACAAAGAAAACCTGCACCACTGCCTCCTCCTCTTCCTGATAGAGTGCAATCACATCCTTGTCATCCCCTGTGCTGTCTGTAATTTTCTGTTTCTGCGCAACGGATTTTACGCTGTTATACAAATCCCGGTATCCCGCCGCCTCCTCATATTCCAACTGCTCGGAAGCCGCCTTCATTTTTTCTTCCAGACTCTTTAAAACCAACTGATAATTTCCGTTCAAAAATTCCAGCGCTCCGTTTATCTGCGCCCTATACTGCTCCTTGTCCACCAGCCCCTGACAGGGTGCCATGCACTGTTTAATATGATAGTTCAGGCAAGGCCTGTCCAATCCGATATCCCTCGGTAAATTCCTGTTACAGGTACGCAGCCGGTACAGCTTATTCAGCAAATCAATGGTATCTTTTACCGCCGCTGCGCTGCTATAAGGGCCGAAATATTTAGACTTATCCTTTTTCATGGTACGGGAAAAGAGAATGCGGGGATAATCCTCCCCCACCGTTACTTTAATATAAGGATAAGTCTTATCATCTTTTAAAAGTGTATTGTATTTAGGCGAATGCTCTTTAATAAGATTATTCTCCAACACCAGGGCTTCTAATTCCGAATCCGTGACAATGTACTCAAAACGGGCAATCTGCGCAACCATCTGGTCAATAGCCGGTCCCCTGCCAATATTTTCCCGAAAGTAAGAACGCACACGATTATGAAGATTCACCGCTTTTCCCACATAGAGAATGGTATCCTTCACATCATGCATAATATATACTCCCGGTTTCTTGGGAAGCTTTTTCAGTTCTTCATCCAAATGAAACATGAAGCTCCGCCGCCTTTCCGCCCGTGACTCGCACAGCAGTTCCTGCCATATGGTTTTATCATATCATAATTAACTGTTTGATGCAATGTGACAAGCAGGCAAATTGGGCAAACAAATTGTTTTGACATAGTTGATAAATTTCGCAAATTGTGCTATAATTTGTACTACAATTTATTTTGATAGTATGCCATATTTTCCTATACCGAATTTATTCGGATATAGGCAAGCAAGGCAGACTATGTTGATAAGGAGGTAGGCATATGAATATATCAGGAATTAACCATTTATCTCAAAATAATGTATCTTCCCAGCAGTCCGCACCGGACAGCCGTGAAAGCAGCCTCCGCAAAGAAATTTCCAATCTCCAGGAGGAACTGAGAACTATCTCTAACGATCAGGAGATGAGTGATGACCAAAAGACCCGGAAAAAGCAGTCTGCAAGAGAACAGCTTCAGGATTTGAACAGCGAACTGCGCCAATATCAGATACAGAAAAGACAGGAAGAAGCCGCCCAAAAACAGGAGGCTGCCAAACAGGCTTTAAAAGAGACAGGCAGCAAACAGACCCGGTCAGAGGAACATCAGTCTGTTCAGGCAACAGACGGTCAGACCACTGACAACGGTCCGGCAAACGGCAAAGCTTCTCCTATCAATGATAAGGCGTTGGACGCCGCCGGCAGCAAAATCGAGTCCGAAAAAGAAGAAAAACCGCAGCCCGCATTACTTGGCAGCAAGGAGTCCGGCGTACTGATTACCCTTTCCTCCACCAAAGAGCAGATTGCGGATATGAGCAGGATACGCACCTCTCTGGAAGGCAGGCAGCGTACTGCGCCCACCGAAGAAGAAAAAGCTTCCCTGCAGAAGAAAATCAACAGGGTGTCCGGCGGCATCGGCAAAAAAATCATCATAACGGAGGATACCGTCTCTTCCCTGCACAAGGGTTCCGACAATGAGTCAGACAAGGCAAAACAGACTGCCAATGCCTTGGAGCAGCACAAAGAAGAGCTGAAAATCTATTCCGACCAACAATTAGATGCCATCAACAGAACCGGCATCATTAACAATAAGAAAATGTTTGATAACATCTCTGTTATCTTCAATTAAGCGAAGAACACATAGCCCCATGCAATATCGTTCTCTGACCAGTAGCACAAAATGTCAAAAAGCATAAGGTAAAAGGAGTAAGAAATATGCCCATTGGGTATTTCTTACTCCTTTTATGACATTTGTTCAACAAAAAACGGTCGGCATTTGTCAGTCGCCAAATTCCTTCTCACTGTCGGCATTGCGTATTTTAATCATTTGATTCACCCCCTATAAACTTCCACTTTATTATAATTTTTGACCCTAATTGCGGTTTCTCAACATGACATATATATTTATTATATATAATATTATATTCCTTATTAATCTTCAGCGGAGAATTGTCCCTGCCTACCATTGCGTGAACCGTTGCTTCAGGCTCTGTCTGCAAATCAATGCTATTATAAAATGATACGGTATAATAAATCTCTTCTATTGGTGTTCTTATATCAATGCTGGAACTTGAATATCCGAAAAAATAAGAATTTTCTATTTCGGAAAAATCTAATTTCCCTTTGGTTATCGGAAACATACCGGGAATGCTTATTATATAAATAACCCGATACGGTTTATGTAACTCAATTTTACTTGGATTAAACTTCAATACCCAGCGCAATTCTTTGTCGTTCTTGCTTGCAGTTATGTTTTCTTGGATGCCTTCTATCACCCAATACTCTTCTTTAGATTCTTCAATGATGTTATCATCAGAATACACCCAAAATCCATACTTGTCAAATCTATTTTCCAGACTTTCTCCTTGCATCTTTTTAAAAGATGGAAATTTAGCGCTAATTTTTCCGTCGCTTATATTAATTCCCCTTCTGATTTCGTTGTCATCTGCTCTATTAAACACAATACTAAAGGAATTAATCAAAATCCCATTTCCATTCTCATAAATTGTAACATGTTTGTGATAGTCTTTAAAGTAATATGGTTCCTTTTTAAATTTTGCCTTATTTTTAACAACCCACAAAAATAAATTTCTACATTTCTCAAAAACATTTAACAATGTATCCACTTTTACCAAATCCATAATATATCCCCTCTTTTGTATTGTATACACCCATATCCCAGATTTTCCCATTTTGTATCCATGCAGATTTGTTAAAAAAGTGTCTCTTCCTCCCGCATGCGTTTCTCTGGAATTTATACCTTATAAAATGTTATTGGAATAAAAACACAGGTTTTTTTAACCATACGGGAGAACTCCCTATCAGGAATGGCTTGCGCCATTAGAAATTCAAAAAGCATATCCCTTAAATTTATTTTACCAGAAGAGATACATCTGCGCAAGGTTTTTATCATTTAGCACTCACCCTTAACGCTCTTCTCCGTCTTGTGCAGTTCGCCTGTTCCGCCTTCTACTACGCCGTCGCTGCCAAGCACAGACCCTATTGTCCCCAGAAAACATTTTACATCGAAAAACAAAGCCTTGATACCGCCCTGTCTCAAGTGCTCAACATACACTCCATCCAGCTTTGCCTTATCCGCTATCTCCAGCTCGTCCCGCCCGTTAATCTGCGCCCAGCCGGTCAAGCCCGGGAGAATATCATTTGCCCCGTATTTATCCCGTTCCGCTACCAGATCATCCTGATTCCAGAGGGCAGGGCGCGGTCCGATAATGCTCATATTTCCCACAAAGATATCCCATATCTGCGGCAGTTCATCCAAACTGTATTTGCGTATAAATTTTCCCACTCTTGTAATATACTGCTCCGGATTCTCTAACTGGTGTGTGGGAACATCATGGGGCGTCTTCATTTTCATGGAACGGAATTTGTGGAGCATAAAAAACTCCTTATTTTTTCCTACCCTTTTCTGGGTAAACAGCACCGGCCCCGGATCATCCATAAAAATCGCCAATGAGATAATTCCATATATGGGCGCCAATATAAGCAGCCCCGCAAAGGATAGCCCTTTATCCATCATCCGCTTTATCTTTTTTTCATAAACGGATTCTGCCATTGCCTGCGTTTCTTCGTTCTCCGCAGGCTCTATGACATCCTTCTTTCTTTTTGCAAGATAATTCAGGACAGCATAACTGCAAGCCACAAATCCGGCGGCTGCCAATATTGCTTTTTTCCGTTTTCCTTTTACGCGCTCATTATTATTCACTGATCTCTTCTCTCCGAATGATTTTTGTGCTTCAAAACTCTTAAAACGGTATTTTACACTAAAGTGATTCTAACACTCCGCAAGTAAAAAAGCAAGCCCGGCATATCTCTGCTTTATGAATGGAATACCGACCTGACCGTCTGCTCCAGCACCGCTATGTCCACCGGCTTTGCCACATGCGCATTCATTCCGGCTTCCAGCGCGTCCCTGACATCCTCGGCAAATGCGTTCGCTGTCATGGCAATAATAGGGATTTCCTTTGCCAGCGGATGATCCAGCGCCCGGATTGCCTTTGTGGCATCATAACCGTTCATCACCGGCATCTGCACATCCATCAGGATTAACTGATACTGTCCGGGTACGGACTTCTTAAACTCTTCCACCGCAAGCTGTCCGTTTTCGCAAATTTTACAGGTGGCTCCACTGTTATCCAGCACCGCGTTAAGAATTTCCGCATTGATCTCATTGTCTTCCGCCGCCAGAATATGCATTCCCTGAAATACACTCTGACCCTCTGCGGTTTCTTCTATGGCAGCCTCTTCTGTCAGGATGTCGGATGCTTCCTGTTTCAAAATTTCATCAACTTTCTTTCTGAAGCTGGTAAGGAAAAACGGTTTGGGCAGAAAAGTATCCACTCCGGCGTCACGGGCCTCTTCCTCCACTTCCGGCCAATCATAGCTGGTCAAAATCAGAAGAGGAGTATTTCCGGGTGTGCTTTCCCGGATACGGCGGGCAGTCTCTATACCGTCCATACCCGGCATCTTCCAATCCAACAGGACGATATTGTACGGTACTCCCTCCCCGGCGGAATGCTTCACCCTTTCCATCGCACTTTTGCCGTCCAATACATAATCCACAACGACACCGGTGTCCTTCATCGTCAATTGAATATTCTGGCAGACGACCTCCTCATCATCCACCGCCAGCATTCGGGTAATATTATTCTTTTTCCAGAATTTTCGGTCAATGGCCTGTTCACTGATCTGCAGATCCAAATCCACGGTAAAGGTAGAACCTTCTCCTTTTTTACTCTTTACTGAGATGCTTCCACCCATGAGATCCAACAAGTTTTTCGTGATAGCCATTCCTAAACCGGTTCCCTGAATTTTATTCGTCACACTGCTCTCTTCACGGGTAAAAGCCTGAAAGATGGTGTTCTGATACTCTTCACTCATACCGTAGCCGTTATCCGCCACAACAAAACGATAACTGGCAAGCTGTCTGGTATGCTGCGGCAGTTCCTGCACGGTCAGGGTAATATGCCCGCCATCCGGCGTATATTTCGCCGCATTGGACAGCAGATTCAATAAAATCTGGTTCAGGCGCAGTTTATCCATCACCACGCGCTCGTGTTGCAAATCTTTGCTGTAAACCTCAAAATTATGTCCCCTTGCCTTCATCTGCGGGCGGATAATGCCATCAATGCCTTCAATCAAATCCACCATGCTTTCTTCCGAAACATTCAGTGTCGTCTTGCCCGCCTCTATTTTACTGATATCCAAAATATCATTAATCAGCCCCAGAAGATGCTGGCTGGAGGAATTAATTTTCTGAATATATTCTCTCACCTTGTCGGGCTTATCCGCATCCCGCGCCAGCAAAGTAGTGAAACCCACAATGGCGTTCATGGGCGTACGGATATCGTGGCTCATATTGGACAGGAAAGAACTCTTGGCACGGTTTGCCTCCTCCGCAATCCGGAAAGCCTGTTCCGCCGACTCTTTGGATTGAGAAAGCATGGTATTGTACTCTTCCAATTGTTGATTCAACTGCTCCTGACGGTGTAGGTTTTCCTGCTCCTGAAGATATAGCCGGGCGCTGTTCCGCTGCCGGAAAATGGCTATGGAAGCCAAGATGACCAATACAAGGAGCACCACCGCCAGAATCAGCAGCGTGCGCACCACCATGTTCACCATGCCCACGGTTCCCGAAGCCACAAACTCTGCCGGAATCAAAAACAATAGCAGCGTATCATACTTTTCCAGAGAGGTAATGCAGTAATAATACTCCTTTCCTTCCATCCAGAAATTCGTGCTGAGTGTATCATTCTCAGCCAGAGCTGCACGGATATCCTGATATTGCTGACCTTCCATCTCTTCCAGCACTTTCAGCACATTATACGCCTGAATTGTATTTTCCTGAGAGATATTATCGTGCATCCGGGTGCCGTTGCTCTTCAAAATATAAGTCTCATTCCGGTCCCCATAGGCAGCGCTGTCATAATATTCTACCAATGTATAGATATCTTTCAAAAGAACGGCGTGGGTAAACACAAGACCGTCTGCCGTTTCCAAGGGCTTCTCCAATTTTTGCACAAAAATCCAACAACTGCCCTGAGTAATATAACTGTCGGAAATAAAACTGTATCGCTCATCCCCGCCTGCCACTATATCCAGATCGGACCAGACACTGTGCTTGCCCCGCGCATCCCAGCAGTTTCCCTGACTATCCAACAGCATAAGGTTGGAATGGTAGTTGTCTGTTTCCAGCAAACGCTCCAGACCGCCTACATAGTCCGCCACCTTCTCCCCGCTTTCAAAACTTCCCGCTTCCAAAGCATTGACCGCAGCGGTAAGATAATTCCAATGTGTGTCCAGAGCGTTGAGCAGGTTCACCTGTACCTGAGCGGTAATCTCCACTAACTGCGTTGTGCGCTCCTCAAAAATTTTGTTAGCCAGATATTTTGAAAAAAAGGAAGTTCCCGCCAATAAAGCTGCCAGCAGCCCCAAAATCAGCGTTATCGGAAGAAACATATTCCTTTTATTTCCTTTAAAACTCATAGTGCTTCCTTTCCTCTTAATCTTATCTCTTATTGCAATGTAATATAATCCGTAGGCGCAGCCAACTGCCTGCCTTCTGTCAGCCTGTCCGCCACAATTTGCTTATATGCAGTCTTTGTACGGTCATAATTTGTTACTCCCGAGGCTGCCAAAGCTGCCTCCGTCATATTTTCCAGATTACCCAGCACCGCCACTGTGTAAACCGCTTCCTTGTCCAGCTTCCTCCCGTCAACAGTCAACCCTTCCAAGGCATATCCCGTATCCGTTTTCTTCACAGTCATCTCAAAACCGCTGGACACATACAATGTGGAATCGTTGATAACAGCTCCCCGTCCGCCGCGATTGGTAATCACATAATCCACATATTGATATAATTGTTCTCCCGTCATTTCGCACAGGACGATAACCGGCGTCTCACCCATTGTCAGAAAACGCAGCTCCGTCTGCGTGTAGTCTCCGGCAATAATATTACCCGCCACGGCCTCTGCAGGACCGATGAGCATCTGCGTTCCCACTTCCTCCCTCAAAGAGTTAAGCACTGCCGACGCAGCCTGACTTCCGTGCTCCGGGTCAAAAGTATAAGAATAACCGGTGTCAATGTGAGCGATTATCTCCCTGTCACCCTGCGGCGCGCTCATGGCGGTGTTAAACGCTTCAAAAGCGGAGCGGGCATCAGGATATTCCCCTGAAATCATTCCCTGCACCACCGTTTGCGAAACGGAAAACATGTCCGCGGAAGCCAGCCGGATATAAAGACGGTTGCCCTTCACCTGTTCTTCCATAGGAGCAAGCAGCGGAGACAAGGTCTGTGTCACCTCCTTATTGTAAGCGATTAAGGTATCGTCACTGGTTATCTGCTTCAGACCTTCCTCTTCCAACATTGCCGACATGATTTCCAGAATCAGTTCCTTGCGGGCAGGGTCTTCCGTTCCCCGAATATTGGCAGCTACCTGAAAAGCCGGATAGGTCAGATACCAACTGCCCTCCGCCGTCCCGCCAAAGTAGGGAAGCAACAGGCTGTCCTCTGCCACGCCGTAACTGTTAGCCTCATCGGGAGTCGTACGGATCATAGCGGTTTTGCCGCTCTCAAATGCATTGAAAAAATCCTCCTCTCTTCCTTTCAGGTCGGATGCATTAAGACCGGTATATGCAATAAACGCTTCCATCCTCTCAAAGACAGGAAGCCAGACTTCCTCACTTAACTGATCCGTCCGTCCGCTTTCATATTGCTGCCGCCACTCCCGTCCTTTCTGAGAGGTAAGCTGCTCTATGGACAACCCCTGAAGCACTTCCATACAAGTGTAATCCGCCTCAAAATTAGCCTGAAAAGGACGGATGCCTAATTCCTCCAATACACCGCATAACTCCACAAATTCCTGATAAGTTTCGGGCAGGGACAGTCCATGCTTCTCCAGCAGCGTCTTGTTTACAAGAATGCCATCCACCTCCGCACAGGCGGGAAGCCAGTTTACCGTGCCGTCATTGTAGGTATAACTTCGCAGATAAGACTGGGAAAAGGTATTTGCCAGCTTTGTATCGCTTAAGTCCAGCAAAGAATCCTTCCACTCCGCCACATCCCGCAGGGCAAAACGCCGCACGGTGAGAATATCCGGCAAATCTCCTCTCTCCTGTTTAAAGCGATAGAAATCTGTAGAATTGGTTGCCACATAAAAGGTAAAGTCCACTTCCGGAAAGCGTTCCTGCAGATAGGGCGCATAACGCTCGGTAAGCTGGTCACTCCATAAAGCTACTGTAACCTGTTCCCGTCCGGATGCTTCCGCCTTTCCGCACCCGGACAGTGACGCTGCCAACAGCATTGCCGTGATCAGACCAAACAACTTTTTCATTTTTATGTTCCTCCTCGTTTACTCCCAGAGATTCCCATCCGGCACCACCATAGTATACGGCATGCCCCTGTATCAAACACCACATTCCGACTGCTGTGCCCTTTCCGTCCAGAAAATCCCGCTCCCAGTTTACTCCCTCCATGGTAGCAAGCCAGTCGGTCTTTTCCAGATTGAACACTGTGGAAAAAGTGTTGCCCGTTAGCTGGGTGCTCAAAACACCGGGAATCAGCCCTGCCTCCCGAATTTTTCCGCACAGCTCCGCCAATTCCGCAAAATCGTCATATCCGCTCCAAGCACTTCAGGTCAGAACCATATCCTTCGTCTGCACCTGTCCCTCAGACGGCTTCACCTCCGGCGCGCAGGAGGCAAGCAGAAGCGCCAGCCCCGCAGCCAGCGCCATTAAACGGCATAATCGTTTTTTCACAGTATATCAGCTCCGTTCCGTTTCTATCTATATAGAATCTCTCAAATTGATTTTATTACTTCTTACAAAAAAGTCAAGAGACAAGGTTCTATAAATGACAAAAAATCGACATTAGCTGTCGATTTTCTGTGTGTTTACTTCGTTTTCTTCTTCCCCATCGTTCTTTTCAGGCTCCGGCAGACCTTTCTCCCTGCGGAAGATCTCCATAAATTCTTTGCCGGTGATGGTTTCTTTCTCAATGAGGAAAGCTGCCAGCTTATCCATAATTGCGCGGTTTTCCTTCAGCATTGTCAATGCTCTTTCATAACTTTCCTTAATGATTGCCACCACTTCTTCATCAATGGCTGCCGCGGTTTCGTCACTACAGTTCAATGCCGTCCTGCCCTCCAGATATTGGCTCTCCACAGTGGCAAGACCTACCAGCCCGAATTTTCTGCTCATGCCATATCTTGTGACCATGTTGCGGGCAATATCCGTTGCTTTCTCAATATCGTTTGCCGCGCCGGTGGTAACTGTGTCGAACACTACTTCCTCCGCCGCGCGGCCTCCTACCAGACTCACCAGCATATCCCGAAGCTCCGCCTCCGTGTTCAGGTATTTCTCCTCCTCCGGCACATGCATGACATATCCCAACGCACCCATCGTACGGGGCACAATCGTAATCTTTTGTACCGGTTCGGAATTTTTCTGCAAGGCGCTGATAAGAGCATGTCCCACCTCATGGTAGGAGACAATTTTCCGCTCCTCCTTGCTCATGATACGGTCTTTCTTTTCCTTGCCCACCAGAACCTGCTCCACTGCATTAAACAAATCCTGCTGATTGACATACTCTCTGCCTTCCTTCACCGCATTGATTGCCGCCTCATTAATCATGTTTGCCAAATCAGAGCCCACGGCTCCGCTGGTGGCAAGGGCAATGGCGTCCAAATCCACACTTTCATCCATCTTGACATCTTTGGAATGTACCTTTAAGATTTCCACGCGCCCCTTCAAATCCGGCTTATCTACAATAATACGCCGGTCAAAGCGTCCCGGACGCAGCAGCGCTTTATCCAGAATCTCAGGACGATTGGTAGCCGCCAGAATCAAAATTCCCTTGGAACTGTCAAAACCGTCCATCTCGGAAAGCAACTGATTCAAAGTCTGCTCGCGCTCTTCGTTCCCGCCGCCGTATTTGGAATCGCGGCTTCTGCCGATGGCGTCTATCTCGTCAATAAAGACAATGCAGGGCGCATTTTTCGTAGCTTCCTTAAAAAGGTCGCGAACACGGCTGGCGCCCACGCCCACATATAATTCGATAAAATCAGAGCCTGTCAGGGAAAAGAACGGCACATGCGCCTCTCCGGCCACCGCCCTTGCCAGCAGGGTCTTACCGGTTCCGGGAGGACCTACTAACAATGCTCCTTTGGGAAGCTTTGCGCCTATCTTGGAATATCTTCCGGGATTGTGTAAAAAGTCCACCACTTCCACCAAAGATTCCTTGGCTTCGTCTTCGCCCGCCACATCTTTAAAAGTAACTCCCGTCTCCTTCTGGACATAAACCTTTGCATTGCTTTTCCCCACGCCCAAGGGGCCGCCGCTTCCTCCCATTTTGCGGAAAAAGAAACCTATCACCAGCCACAAAAGCAGCACCGGCAGCACTACGGTAATCAGAATCTCCATCAACCAATTATTGCGTACTACCCGCCTTGCCTGCACACCGTGCTCTTCCAGACGCTCGGTCAGCTTATCGGCGCTTTCCATCATCAGCGTCGAATAGGTTTTGTTCTGCTTCATGGCAAACATATCCCATATGGTAGTGGGTTGGGAAATCTGCGGAGAAAATTCTTGTATTTTTTCATCCACGGTTTTTGCATCGTTGTCCTCTTTCGCCTGTCCCGTTTTCTCGGCGGTTTCCTGCTTCAATGTGACCAGAATTTCGCCGCTCTCCATATTGACTTGCACGGACTCTACCTTTTCGTCCTCCAAATCCTGTATAAACTGCGTATATTCTACTGTCTGTGTGGCTGAGCTGCCGCCGAACAACATACTGTAGAAAAAGAGCGCCAGCATTACCGTGCTTAGCCCCGTAAGAATCAACATAAATATATTGGGACGGCGCGGAGGCTCCCCGTTTCCGTTCGGTCCTCCGTTATTGCCACGATTATTATTATTGCCGTGGTTGTTCCCGTTCCCATAACCGCCGCTGTTGTCATATTCGTTCATTTGATTGTCCATACTTCCTCTCATTCCGCCGCGCAAACGGCATTTTAATCAATGGGAGCTTCAGAATGCACAGCGTCCCAGTAAAGTTTTCCTATTTGACCCGCCTGTCCACTTTTTCATTATAGAGATTCTAAGACGATAAATCAATAGGATAAATTATGAAAAAATAGTGTCCTCTCTAAAAGATTTCTTAAATTTCCATTGATTTTGACAAATATTTTTTGTATGATACAGAAGGTAGGAGTGTGAACGGAATGAAGATTTTCTAAGATTGGAAGGTACCCAACCTAAGAAAATCTAAGTCATTCCGCGAAGAATCCGCAAGCGGATTCTTCCAAAGTTGTGTGTTTTTCTCTCGAATTGTTTGTGCCTGCTGTGCAGGCATAATATGAAGTGTGAACGGAATGAAAATTGCCGCTTACGCGGCGAAACAGGAGAAAGGAAACAAAATTCCCATGGTTAAGACAGGCTTTGACAATGACAAATATCTGAAAATGCAGTCTGAAAATATAAAAAAGCGGATTGCGCAGTTCGGCGGAAAGCTTTATCTGGAATTCGGCGGAAAGTTATTTGACGATTATCACGCATCCCGGGTTCTGCCGGGATTTAAGCCGGACAGTAAAATCAATATGCTGGCGCAATTAAAGGAGCAGGCTGAAATAGTCATTGTTATCAATGCCGCCGACATAGAAAAAAATAAAGTCCGCTCGGACCTTGGCATTACTTATGATGTAGATGTCCTCCGCCTCATTGACGCTTTCAGAGGATACGGGCTGTATGTGGGCAGCGTGTGTCTGACCCAGTTTGCGGGGCAGCCCAGCGCCATAGCTTATCAGAAAAAATTGGAATCTTTGGGAATGAAGGTTTACCGCCATTATCCCATTCCCGGCTATCCTTCCAATATTCCCATGATTGTGAGTGACGAAGGTTACGGCAGAAACGATTATATCGAAACCTCCCGTTCTCTGATAGTAATTACCGCCCCGGGACCGGGCAGCGGCAAAATGGCGACCTGCCTCTCCCAGTTGTATCATGAATACAAACGAGGTGTTCAGGCAGGCTATGCAAAATACGAAACCTTCCCTATTTGGAATTTGCCTCTGAAGCATCCCGTGAACTTAGCTTATGAAGCGGCCACCGCAGATTTAAAAGATGTAAATATGATTGACCCTTTTCACCTGGATGCTTACGGAGAAACCACCATCAATTACAACCGCGATGTGGAAATCTTCCCTGTACTGCGCGCTATGTTTGAAAAAATTATGGGGCATTCCCCTTATCAATCGCCTACTGACATGGGTGTCAACATGGCGGGTTTCGGCATTATTGATGACGAAGCTGTCAGATATGCTGCCAAGCAGGAAATCATCCGCCGGTATTATACTACCTTATGCCAGCAAAGACAGGGCGGTGCGGATGCGGAATCCGTGCTTAAGATAGAATTATTGATGAAACAGGCCGAAATTTCCGTAGATGACAGAGCTGTCATAAGTGCTGCCAAGGTAAAGGCGGAAACCACCGGGGAACCTGCTGCTGCCATCGAGCTTCCGGATCAGCGCATCATCACCGGCAAGACCAGCACCCTGCTGGGAGCGACTTCCGCAATGCTCTTAAACGCCTTGAAAGCGCTTGCGGGAATCGATGATGAAGTACAATTGATTTCTCCCGAAACCATAGGTCCCATTCAGGATTTAAAGGTAAAGCACCTTGGCAACAGAAATCCCAGACTGCATACGGACGAAATTTTGATTGCGCTCTCTATCTGCGCTGCCACGGATTCCACCGCAAAGCTTGCCATGGAACAGCTACAGAAGCTTCGCGGCTCGGATGTCCATTCCAGCGTCATACTGTCCCATGTGGACAAAAATATTCTTCGCAAGCTGGGAGTCAACTTAACCTGTGAACCTACTTATCAATCACAAAGACTGTATCATCCCTAAAAATCCTTATAAAGAATCGAGCGCCTGCGCGCTCGATTCTGCATCTTCACCGAAAAACCGTGGCTCACAGTACGGCTTCTTGCACTTTCTCTAAAAACTCCTCTTCCTCCATGGCGCCTATCATATCGGCGACCACTTCTCCGTTTTTAAAAATCTTAAAGGCAGGGATATTGGCCACCCTGTATTTTTGCGCCAAAGGCATATTGGCACTGACATCACACTTTCCCACTTTAAGCCTTCCCTCCGTCTTTTCGGCAAGCCCTTCCACAATGGGCGCCATCATTTTACAAGGTCCGCACCAGTCCGCATAGAAGTCCACCAATACCGGCAGCTCGGACTGCAGCACCTCTTTCTCAAAATTTTCTGTCGTAAATGTGTGTTCCATTATTCTTTCTCCTTTCTGTCCGTTAAACTTTGTCTCTGTGAATCACATATTTGCAAATCGGATTTCCCTGACCGGAAAACTTTTCTTCATATTCCGTCATCACATTGTCCTTCATCAAATCCTTGTCCCCGTGCAGATCGTAAGTAACGATATCCGCTAGCCAGCCCGCCGGTTCCAATTCCTCTACCGCATAATCAAATAATTCCCTATTATCCGTTTTAAATTCAAGACGCCCCTCCTTTTTCAAAATGCTGTCATATTTTGCCAAAAACTGACCGGAGGGCAGTCTGCGTTTGGCATGGCGGTCTTTCGGCCACGGGTCCGAAAAGTTTAAATATATTCTATCCACTTCTTCCCTGCCGAATACTCTGTCAATATTTTCCGCATCCATGCGTATAAATCTTAAATTGGGAAGTTCTTCTTCCTCCATTTTCTGAATGGCTCTGAGCAGCACGCTGGAATATTTTTCAATCCCTATATAATTGATATCGGGATGAAGCCTTGCCATAGTATGCAGAAATTTCCCCTTTCCCATACCGATTTCTATGTGGATGGGCTGTCTGTTTCCGAAAATTTCCCGCCAATGTCCCGGACACCCTTCCAGATTTTCTTCCTTCACCACATAAGGGCTCCCTGCAATAATTTCCCGTGAACCCGTTATATTCCGTAATCTCACACCAATCTCCATTCCGCCGCCTTTCAACCGGCGGCACAGACAATATTCCCTGTCCCCATTATAACAAAATTTCTCCGAAAAACAAATACTTCCTTGCAATATCAATAGTGTATATGATAAGATAAAATCACAATATATTGTAGACTGGAGTTTACTATGTTTTATCGTTCAAAACATTTTTTATATAAATTATCCGCCCGCCTTGTTATGGTCATCTGTATACTGTGCCTGTTCGGAGCGCAATCTCTTCCTGTACTGGCAATAACCGAGACTGCGCAGAAACGCATAGACGCCCAGCGGCTCATGCCCATTACATCCAATGAAATTGAAAATTGGCCCACCGGTCCCGTTGTGAATGCGGAAGCCGCCATTTTGATGGAAGCAAAAACCGGCGCTGTTTTGTATGCCAAAAATATTCATAAGCAGGAATATCCTGCCAGCACCACCAAAATTCTAACTTCCCTCATTGCCATAGAGCAATGTTCCATGGATGAAATCGTCACTTTTTCCCATGACGCCGTATTTGGCATTCCCTTAGACAGCAATCACATTGCCATGAATGAAGGCGATACTCTCACCATGGAGCAGTGCCTGAACGCTATTTTAATTCGCTCTGCCAATGAGGTATCCTACGCCGTGGCAGAACATATCGGGGGCACATGGGATAATTTTGCCGATATAATGAATCAGCGTGCCAAAGAATTGGGCTGCGTGGATTCCCATTTTGTCAATCCCAACGGTCTGCCGGATGAAGACCACTATACCAGCGCTTATGATTTGGCAATGATCGGACGAGCCTTTTTTTCCAGTGAAATGCTGTGCAGAATGACTATGACCCCCATGCTGGTTCTCGAAAAAAAAACCGGAGAATACAGAGATAAAAACAAAATGGAACTGATTCCCGGCGGTCAATATGAATACAAATATCTGGTAGGATGTAAAACCGGCTTCACCAACGATGCCAGATACACCCTTGTTTCCTGTGCGGAAAAGGACGGGTTAAAACTTATCTGCGTCATCATGAAGGATGAGAATAATCTGAATTATGAAGATACCATTGCCCTGTTTGATTATGGATTTGCCAATTTTGCGAAAGTGAATATTTCTCAGGCGGAGACCAAGTACAATATTGATAATACGGGGTCTTTTTACAGTGACTACGATGTTTTCGGCAATTCCCAGCCGATTCTTGCACTGAATAAAGATGATTTTATTGTTTTACCAAAAACAGCGGATTTTGCCGACACAGTTTCCTCCATCTCTTATGAGACACAAAATGAGAATCAGGCTGCCATTATCACTTATACCTATCACGGCGAATATATCGGCTCTGCCTCTGTCGATTTGTCCACCAACACGAAATCCCCTTACGCCTTTGATGTGGAGCCGGATATGGAGGAAACGACGCCCAAATCCGGCGGCGCCGTCTCTGTTATATTTGTCAATATCTTTAAAGTTCTGTTCTATGTCCTCGTTTTTGCAGCCGCTTGCGGCATCCTTTATCTGCTTTTCTTCATATACAAAAATTACTATTTTTCTTCCCGCAGTACCCGCCGTTCGTGGCTGAGGGACAGGAGACGGCGCAAACGCCCGCTCCCTTCATCGGATGACCTTGCCCGCAGCCGCAGAAAGGAAATCATGGCAGCCAAGCGACGCCAACGGCGCAAAAACAGCTTCCGAACCGGCAGGCGACGCCGCTAATGCCTTTTTTTCTTATGCTGCTTGCGCAGCTCTTTAATGTGTTCATAGCGCTCCGCAATCTGCTCCGCTTCTTGTTCGGAAATAAACTTTGTGGTCTTCACGATATAAACCATATCTTCTTCCGTTCTGCGAACCCGTATTTTTCCCTTGAGATATCCATGTTTTTCGCAATACGCCGCGCAATAATAATTTTTACCGTTTGGCGTAAACCATTTTACCTGTTTCTTCAGGTTACGGTGGCACAGATAACATTTACTGGAAACAACTTCCCTGTCTTCCAATGCTTCTGTTTTGTCCGCAAATTGTCTGGAAATATATTTAAAATAATGTTCAAACTGTATCTTAACTTCATCTTCCCGTCTTTTAGGCGGATTGGTCACATCATAGGAAAGATTGACCAAAACATCCGGTCTTTCCTGCGCCAGCTTCGCAAAAACCTTCGCCGTATAATAAGCGTCGCTGAATGCCCGGTGAAAAGGGATATCCTTCTCTACCTTCAAAAAATCAATGGCATATTCCAGACTTCTTCGGACTTTTGCATTTTCTTCATAGGCTAATGCAAACAATTTCTGCACATCCAAAAAGGGAATCGGTCCCTGTGCCAGCGGCTCCATCCCATAGAATTTCATATTATGCTGTAACTGTGCAAGATCCAGAACTCCCCATGTACAAAAACGGTATTTCTCCCCGCACCAATTCAAAAAATGTTCCGCAACATCCTTAAAAAGCCTGCCCCGCTCTAACTCCTCCATCTGCAGATGAAGGAGTCTCCCGGTAATCGGATGCATTTTCTGATACACTCTGGGGCGTATCAGTTCATTAAATTCACTAATCATGACATAACTGTCATTTAATTTAATGGCGCCGATTTCTATGATTTCAAAGACAAGCTTTCCGTTGTCAGTCTCTGATCCTGCATTTCCCTGGTTCCATTCCAAGTCTAAAACAATATAATCCATTCGCCCCCCACATCATTTAGCTTTGCATTTTCCGCATCCGTTTCTGCTCCTTACGCTTACGCCTCTCCTCTTTATCCAGAATCAGATAGAACGTAGGAATCAAAATGAGAGTCAATGCTGTGGATGCAATCAAACCACCGATAATAACCAATGCCATTCCCTGCATCATAATCGCATTGCCGCCGCCTATCGCCATACCCATGGGCACCATGGAAAGAATGGTGGTCAGCGTAGTCATCAAAATAGGACGAAGTCTGATAATACCCGTTTCAATCAAAGCATCCTCCACAGACATCTCCTGTTTTAACATATTGGTAGAATCCACAAACAAAATACCGTTGTTTACCACAATACCTATCAGCATCAAAAATCCCATCAAAGATATCATGCTGAAAGTAGAACCGGTAATAAACAACAGGAAGAATGAGCCAATCAATGAAAAGGGAATACACAGCATGACCATAATGGAAAATCTGGGTGACTCAAACTGCATTGCCATCACCAGAAATACCAGAAATACTGCTGTCAGTATTGCCTGAAAGAGGCTGGCAAATTCCTCATACATCATCTCTACCATCATACTCTCCGCCGGAGTAACGGATTCCGGGAATACGGTCTGTGCCACTACTTCTTCAATAGCGCTCTGCGCTTCAAAAATTTTATCCGAAGTTAAGGTTGCCGTAAGACTCACCAGATAAAGTCCGTCCTGCTTGGTAATCGTTTCCTGACTGTCCACATATACGATTTCCGCGATATCGCGCAACGGCACGGTAACGCCAAAGGAAGTGCTCAGTCCCAAATCCATCAACTGATTCAAGTCATCATAGATTCCCTTAGGATACTCTAAGCGCACCTCATACTCAGAACCTTCTCTGGCAATCGTCAGAGGGCTTACGCCGCTGAGCACATTATTCAAAGTCATGGCAACCTGAATCGGTGTCAGACCATATTGCATTGCCTTTAAGGGGTCCACCTGCACCCTTGCCATGGTGCTGGCGTTTGCCATGGAATTATCCGTTTTTATCACACCGTCCACCTTGGACAATTCTGTCTGCAAATCAGCCGCGGCCTGCTTTAATTCTTCCATATTATCGCCTTGCAGATCTACCTCATAGCTTCCGGTGCTCATCATACTGCTCATGCTGCTTCCGGTGGCGGACACAGTGATATCCATATTGGTCATGGACGCCGCAATTTCATTCCACTTATCCACTACCTGTGCCGTGGATAACTTGCGGTCTTTCTTTAAATTTGCGGTCAGATTTGCGCTTCCTCCTCCGGTTGACATAACGCTTGAACCGCTCCCTACCGAAACGGAATAACCGGAAACATTCTCATCTTCGCTGGCAATCTGCTCCCATTTTTCAATGGCTTCATTCTCCGTTTCCAAGGTAGTTCCGGAGCGGAAGTTAATCGCCACCTGTACCATTCCTTCATCAGCGGAGGGCATCAGCTCCATATCAAGAGTACCCGCCATCATCAGTGCCACAGCAACTAACGCCACAGCAACGATTACCGCCAGAGCGCGTTTGTGCAAAATTTTACGCAGTAGCTTGCGGTAGCCTGCATGGATTTTCGCCAGCAGTTTATCAATGGGCAGATTCTCTTTCGGCGTCGGTTTAAACACACAATAGAACAAAGGCACCAGCATCATAGCCGCTATCAAAGAAGCCAGCATTGCAAATACAATGGTAAATCCTAATTGGGAGAATATCTGACCCGACAAACCCTTCATGGTCGCCAGAGGCAGGTATACCACGATGGTAGTAATAGTAGAAGCAATAATGGAAGCGGTTACTTCTTTCGTTCCTTCAAATGCTGCTTCCTTAAAATCCAATTTCTTCTCTTTTTTTCTAAAGCAACTCTCTATCACCACAATGGAAGCATCCACCATCATACCGATGGCGATAACCAAGGAGCCCAGAGTCACAATATTCATGGAAAAACCCATAAAACTCATTAAAATCAAAGTAAGGAACAAGGATATAGGCATGGATGCGCCTACAATCAGGCTTGCCTTGAAATCTCCAAAGAATACAAACAATACCAACATAGTGAACACAACACCTAAAGCTAATGTCTGCGCCACGGAAGAGAGAGAATCCACAATGGAATCGCTGGCATTATATGTAATGTCAAAAGTAATTGCCGGATTTTCCTTCTGAATCTTTTCCAGCTCTTTTACTACATCATTGCAGACATTCACCGTACCAAAACTGCTCTTATTCTGAATGCTGATGCTGACATTATCTTTACCGTTATAGCGGCTCATGCTGTCCGCATCTTTGGAAGAAAGCGTAACTTCCGCTACATCCTGCAGCATAATGACGCTGCCTGTAGCAGTCATAAGCGGTACTTCCTTTAACTTCTGTACCGTATTATATTCCATGGAAGTAGCTACGCTGATATCCTGCGAACCCTGTTGCACACTGCCCGCCGGATAGGTAAAATCCACCGCGCCGAGAAACTGTGCCACGGAAGACATGGTCAGCCCATACTGCCGTAGCATCGTTTCATCCAACTCAATTTTGATATATTCCTCGCTGCCGCCGCTGACACTGACCTGTGCCACTCCCGCAAGGGATTCCAGTTCCGGAACCACGGATTCGTTCACTACCTTGAGCAAATCCACATCACCCACTTCAATCACGGAAATGGCTAAAACAGGAACACTGTTCATGTTCATTTCGATAATAGTGGGGTCTGAAGCATCCTCCGGGAAACCCAATGCCGCCACCTCAAGGGCTGCCCTCAGGTCATTGTGGCATTCCGCAATGTCCACACCATAATCATAAGTAAACAATACCAGACAATAGTTTTCCGAGGACATTGTGGTGACGGAGTCCACTCCACTCAAAGATGCACCCGCATCCTCAATTTTAGTTGCCACCAGCTTATCCACACTCTCCGGGTCAGCTCCGGGATAGGTCGCCATAACGATTAACATGGGCATCTCGATATCCGGAGTCAATTCCAGACGAAAGCCAAACAAGGAAGAAATACTAAATACGGCTAACGCCAAAATCATTAAAAAACAGGATACCGGACGTTTTAATGCAAGCTTTGTAAGATTCATCCGCCAGCCCTCTACTTTCCAACTGCATCAGATGCTTTCACAGAAACGCCATCCAGCAATCTGGGAGACCAGCTTGTAATCACAATATCCCCTTTGGAAATACCGTCAATAACAGCAATGATTGTATCATCAAAAATACCTGTTGTCACATATGTTTTTACTGCTTTGCCATCCACGCAGAGATACACATATGCTCCGGTATTGTCATAATAAACCGCATCATAGGGAATCAATATTACATTATTTACGGAATAAGTATCCGCCGTAAGTTTGACAGACACACCCGCAGGCAGTTCGCCGCCATCCGCATTTATGTTTGCTTTTACCTGAAACAGACCTGTCTGCTGGTTCACAGCTACGCCGACCTCCGTGACCGTGCCCTCAAAATTTTGTCCGTTGCGCTCTACCGTAACGGTATCTCCTGCTTTGAGGGTATTTTTCACGGATTCGCTTACCTGAAAAGTAACCTGCATGGTGTTTTCATTGGCAATGACAAAGGCGGGGGAGGACTGTCCCGCAATACCGTTTACTTCCACGCTGCGGCTTTGAACCACACCGGAAATAGGCGCTGTTACCGTATAATAAGACAATGCCAATTCTGCACTTTCCACTCCGATCTGTGCTAACTGCAGGCTGGTTTTCGTCTGTTCGTTGGTATCCTGACGGATTTGTCCCTGTGTAAGCTTTATGGAGTCCTCTGAAATTTTCAGCCCGTCCTCCGCTGCGCGGTATGCGGACGCCGCCTGAAGAAAGGAGTTGTGCAATTGGTCTCTGCTCGTCTGCAGAGTGGCAAGCTGTGTCTTCGCTTTTGCTAAAACAGCCTGAGGACTGTTATCATTAGAGCTGTTTCCCGATACAGTAGTGTTTGTGTCTTTCGGAAGAGAAGCCAGAATTCCCGGCAGCATTGCATTAACCACTGTCATATTTCCGCTGCTGATTGCGCCTTCAAAGTTTTCCACTAACTCTTCAAACTGTTCCACTGTATCATCTAATTCTTCATAAGAATCCTTTACCTGAAAATAAGCAATCTGAGCCTGCTCATAACCACTCCTCGCCTGCACGATGGAAGCCTGCAATTGTAAATCGGTGGATTCCTGCTGGCTGCCGGTAGCCATATTGACCTGCTCCCTTGCGCTTTCGGCACTGAGCTGCGCCTGCTGCAACTGCATCCGCGCGCCCTCGTCATCTATTTTAAACAAAACATCCCCCACATTGACATAATCGCCCACATTATAATTGACCTCCGTGACGGTGCCGGAAGCGAAAGGAATCACATACACCGATTCCTGAGGGGAAACCGTTCCTACAAAACTGCTTTGCAGCGTCAAGGTTCCCACATCTGCCTGCTGCATATCTACTATGATATCCGCCACTTCCGTACCTACCGTTTCGGTATTTCCGCAGCCTGCCAAAAGCATAGCACATATCAGTGCAAACACAATTCTCCCACTGTATTTTCTCTTCTTTGAATAATACATTTCCTGCTCCTTTCCTGTTTTTCTCTATTTGTCTTATTGTTTTCATACAGTCAAATGCTTTTTTATTATAATACATTTACAGCAAAATTCAATAAAAATAATATAAAATAAATATAAAAGAGCAGTGGAGATTTACTCCGCTGCTCCTGTAAACAGATTCTTCAGCCATGTTTCTGCCAAGTTTATCCAAGTGCTGCACTCTTCCTGCACTGCCCCTCCATCCGACTTTTGTGTCAGATGATTCGCCAATGCCAATCCATGCTCTCCTGTAGGATACATATGAAATTCCGTAGAAATCCCAGCCTTTCTGAGCGCGCCGACCAAAAGCAGGGAGTTTTCCACGGGCACCGACTGGTCCGTAAAGGTGTGCCAGATAAATGCCTTGGGGGTCTTGCTGCTCACCTGATTTTCCAAAGACAATTTTTCCAAAAGTTCCTTTTTGAGCTCTTCCCGTTGGTCGCCTATCAGTTTTTCAAAAGACCCTTTATGGGCAAACTCTCCCGATGTGACAACCGGATAACACAAAACCATACCATAGGGGCGCAATATCTCATGGTCTTTGTCCGTCAAACCGATTCCTTCCGCAACAAAATCCTCATCCCAGAACATTCCGAGACTTGCCGCTAAATGTCCTCCCGCGGAACAGCCCTGTACCACAACTTTTTCCGAATCAATATGCCACTCCCCCGCGCGGGTCCGAATAACCGTCATAGCTCTTGCCAACTCAAACAAAGCCGTAGGATACTGCGCCGGGGCACAGGAATAGCGAAGAATCGCTGCATGATATCCCATGGCAAGAAATTTAAGCGCCATAGGTTCCGACTCTCTGTCAGAGGTTCTTCCATACCCTCCACCGGGGCATAACAATATCAAAGGCCGTTTATCAATCGCCATTGCATCCGAATATTCCTGAATATAAAGTTCCATTCTTGCATAGGACAGGGAACCCTGTTCCTGCAAGGGATATGTAAGATGAGTCATAGTATTCTCCTTATTGAATTCATATAATTTGTTCGTTAAGTCTGCTTATTAAAAACACCTAATACACACAGTAAATATACCTTAGTACGCGCGTCCCCAATATACCATCTTTTTCGCGGGCTTTCCGCAGCATACACAGGTGTCTGCGATTTGTTCCTGCTCAAAAGGCATGCAGCGGCTGGTTACGCTTAATTTTTCCTTTATCTGCTCCTCACACTCGGTATCGCCGCACCACATTGCTTTTACAAAGCCGGATTTTTCGCGGAACACTCTTTCAAACTCTTCTTTATTCGTTGCGGTATAAGTATGTTCATCCCTGTGGATTCTGGCTCTCTCAAGCATTTCCCTCTGCATGCTGTCAAGGACTTCCCCTGCCTTTGCTTCGATTTCTTCCAGCGGCACTTCTATCTTTTCCCTTGTGTCACGGCGGCAGATAATGCACTTGCCTGCTTCGATATCTTTAGGCCCGATTTCGATACGGATGGGATATCCCCGCATCTCTGCTTCCGAGAATTTCCATCCGGGGGTCTTATCCGAATCGTCTACCTTCACCCTAAACTTCTTAGACAGCAGATTCTTCAATTCATATGCTTTATCCAGCACGCCCTCTTTTTTCTGCTGAATGGGAATGATACATGCCTGAATGGGCGCAACTTTGGGCGGCAGCACCAATCCTTCGTTATCGCCGTGAACCATGATTATGGCGCCGATCAGTCTGGTGGTCATACCCCATGAAGTCTGATACACATATTTCAAAGTGTTGTCCTTATCCGCAAACTGAATACCAAACGCCTTGGCAAAGCCATCGCCGAAATTATGGCTGGTGCCGGACTGCAGAGCCTTTCCGTCATGCATTAACGCCTCAATGGCATAGGTGGCTTCTGCCCCCGCAAACTTTTCTTTTTCTGTCTTTTGTCCCTTGATAACCGGAATTGCCAGCACTTGCTCGCAAAAATCGGCATACACATTCAACATCTGAATGGTTCTCTCCTCTGCTTCCTGCGCAGTGGCATGAGCCGTATGACCTTCCTGCCATAAAAATTCCCTGGAACGCAGAAACGGTCTGGTCTCCTTTTCCCAGCGGACAACGGAACACCACTGGTTATAAACTCTGGGCAAATCCCTATAGGAATGCACATCATTTTTATAAAAATCACAGAATAAGGTCTCGGAAGTAGGGCGCACACAAAGCCTTTCCTGAAGCTCGTTCGTGCCGCCATGGGTCACCCATGCCACCTCCGGGGCAAAACCTTCTACATGCTCCTTCTCCTTCTGCAATAAAGATTCGGGAATAAACATGGGCAGATATACATTTTCGACTCCTACCTCTTTAAATCTTTCATCCAACTGTTTTTGAATCAGCTCCCAGATAGCATAGCCCGCCGGTTTGATAACCATGCAGCCCTTTACGCTGGTATAATCAATTAACTCAGCCTTTCTCACCACATCCGTGTACCACTGTGCAAAATCCACATCCATGGAAGTAATCTCTTCCACCAATTTCTTATCTGCCATGTCGTTTCTCCTCACTCCTCATTTTTCCTGTAACATAGTAGATTCTATTATATCCCCTTTTCGCGGATAATTCAATGGCAAATAACCACAACCTTAGAAGCTGTGTCCTCCGCCTCCTCCACTGCTGCCGCCTCCGCCGCCACCGCTGCCGCCTCCTCCTCTTCCGGGAGCATGCCGTCTGGTTTGGTATTTATAAACAGCCTCCGGCGGTGTATGGGAAAAATCCGCAACTGCATTGTCCAGAATTTCATTGTCACTGGGCGCCCGCAATTTGCTCATATAGCCGGCCAGCAGAAAATTTGCAAACAATGCCAGAATCAGCGCCAACAGCAGATTGCTGATATACTTCATAGGTTGAGAAATCCTGCCTCCCTGAAGCAGGGTATAAATTTCATCATAAGCCTGAGCGCTGCACCTATAATATTCTCCATTGGTGGCATATCGGTATATATTATCCGTAACGGTTTCCGCATAGTTTTCATTGATGACTTTATAGATTGCGCCATCACTGAAAATCCAGATTTTCCGATTGTCCATGTCTATCAAAAAAAGCGTACCGCTTTCTCTTCCGAACTTTGCGCGGTAATAGCTCTCCGCAAAAGCTGCCGTAGAAGAGGCATTCTCCCGTATCGTCTTAAACGCCACATTGCCATATTGCGTAATCGGCTCCATCTTCCACTGTAAAGTCATGCGTTCTTCACTTGTCAAAAGCCCCGCATCGTCTTCCAATATCAGACGATATCCCGTCCCCTCATTGATACCCTCTGCATTGACACTCCAAGCGCTTTCCGCCCTTATTTCTGACACATCTGTCACAAATAAGCACAATACCAAAAATAATGCCGTAAAAACAAACCGTTTATATGCTTTGCCAATCACCATCTTTACCTCACATATCTCCTCCCCGTATATTAAACTGAGGCAGTTCTCTGGTACTCAATCGGTTATGGTGTTTAATCAAATCTACAAACGACCAAAGAACCGTGCCCATGCACGCACAGGCGCCAATGTAGTAAATCCAATCATATATCGGGTGCAGCATAAAAATAAAGATTGCAATAAAGACTCCTAAAAACGGTTTTAACAGAGTGGTAAGCTTCTCTTCCAGATTGCCGATATAATTCATTTTTTTGGCAAACGCCCGCCTCCTTACCCTGTATTTGCGAAAAGCCTTGGCGGAATCCGAAAACAGGACATACCGCACCAAAAAATAAACAATCCCCAGTATTCCTATCCGAATCGCAATCTGCATTCCCCTGCCGAATCCTCTGACCGCCATCTGTGTAATCAAAATAATCAGCACAAGCCCGCCGGTCAGCAAAACATTCTTGATCCAATCCTTAATTCCTACTTTTTCACTGTTACCGAATCGTATTTTAATATCCCGTCCCTCTCCGGAATCCGTTTCGTCCTGTATATGTTGGTTTAACCATGCCTGCGTGGTCTGAATGCCCTTGTCATCCTGTCCGGCCTCCTTCGCAAGTAAATGGGTCATCTGCCGGTTTGCCAAAAAAGCGCTGGCTAAGGCGAGCGCCGCCGCAATCAACAGGATTTTCACAGGGGTAATGGTAAAAAACAGATTTAACAGGATAAAGATAGGCACTGTAAAAAGAAAGGAGGAAGCCAGATATTTTTTGGGGTCCACGGGCAAATCCGCCACGGCCTTTCCCGTCTGACCGTTCACCGCGGCATACACTACCCTGTCATCCTTCCGATAGGACAAAAACCATACGGGAAGCAATGCCAGACTTACCGTAGTTTTTTCGGGACGCACCGCATTTTTAACCGCCTCCCTGTACCTCTCGCCGGACATCTCATAAGCGGCACAGTCAGGGCTTCCCGCAAGCCGGTCCGCTGCGTTCTGTGTGACTGTTTCTATAGCGTCCTCCCAATATAAATCCTTCTCCACATCATTGGTATCCGCATAAAATCCGCTGAGAAAAGAAGGTGTAAAAGGTTTCACCGCCTTCATGTCAAAAGGGGCAATCGCCGCGCTTAAATTATCCGAAAAAGATGCCGATGCATCATAAGCAATCCCTTTATATTCCTCATCCACATCACAATGTAATTCATAATGTATTGTGATGATATCCTCCCCATCTCTTTGCGATTGGTTTCCCAGAAAAACCGCAGGTCCTTTTTTCTCAAAATCATATACCCAATAAGGCATATAAATACCCCGGAATTTCTGAATGTACAATTCATCCTTTAATTCCGAAGGCGCAAAAATTGCCCGGCGCATCATCTTTATGTAAGCATTCTTGCAATCTTCCTTTGTCTTTTGAAAGGGAATTATGATTTCCGGCCGACGCTCCCTGCTGATACGACTGTCCAAAATAGTGGCTCCGCCGCAAAAGCTGCAGAAGGTAGCTGCCGTAACATCTTCACTGATAATCTCTCCCCCGCACTGCGGACAGGTAAAAACCGTTACCTCATAATCTCCTTCGTGCTCAGGCAGCACTTGTTCTTCCGCGTCCTTATCTTTTTGAAAATGATAAGGATCCACCGTCGTATCACAATGCATACAATAAAGCTTTTGTCTTGCAATGTCAAATTTTAAGTTAGCCGCGCAGTTCGGGCATTCGTACATGATTTCTCCTTCTTATTTTCCTTCGTGTTAGGATACAGCTTTTTTAATGCTTTTTCCGCAATCAGGCACTGCCCATGCTCTTTCAGTACCAAAAGGCCTCTCTCATCCGCAGTATATAATCGGGCAAATTCTAATGCCTGCACACAGGCTTTGCTGTAACGCTCATAGGAAGCATCCGCTTTCTTCATATATAAATAATAAGCCCCCTGCATCTCATATAATGCGCTCTGCGCCCGAAATGTTTTAGGCAGACAGGATGCGTATTCCATAACATTTCTGAGATTTTTAAATTGAAAGACCGCAAAATCCGAAGGTGTCTGCGGGGCTGCCTGTCCTTCCGTGCTTTGATTTTCATTGGCGGTATCTTTTGCAAAACCGCATGCCGCCTGTCCGATTTTTTCCTTGGTCTGCTGCAAAAGATTTTTCACCTGTTTTAAATATTCTATAATTTGTGTGCCTTCATTGCCCTCAAAAGGCTCTTTCTCGGAAAAAGTCAAAAGCATTCCCTGCTCCGGCAGCATCATAATCTGTAAGTCAAAGGCAAATCTGGGCGGCTTATAACCCACCTCGGCTTCCGCCTGCTCTATAATCTCCCTGACAATCTCTTTCGCTTTGTCGCTGCGAAGCACAAAGTCTTTATAATCAATCTCATACTCCTCCAATTCCGCATTGGAAAGAAAACATTTGACCGTTTTGTCATCCACACGCTCTATTTTCATACCAATCCTCCATGACTAATTTCATTCTCCTTTATCATACCATGGAATGCTAAATTTTGCTATAGGAATCATTATACAGCAGCACCAAAGAATAAAATTACAAAATTAACCCTATCTCATCCTGATTTTACTT
>JAMPEB010000013.1 GCA_023665475.1 Lachnoclostridium sp. | reverse complement strand
AAAGGCTTTATGCCGGAAACAATCTTGAGGAGGCAGCGGATTATGGCAAAGAATTAAAATCTGCCCTTTCTCCGATATCAGCATCAAAGGGGCTTGATGCTGGGGAGATAAAGACAGGAAATCCCGTAACTGACATGATTTTGCAGGAATTAAAAAGCGAAGCGGAGAAAAGGAAGATACACTTCCAGACAGATTTTTATTATCCCTCCGGCACGAACATCAACGCCTTTGATGTTTCTGTGATACTGAACAATGCCCTGCAGAACGCATTGGAAAATACAACAGATTATCCATTAGAAAATGCCGGAAAAAGTAAAACACCACATATATCCGTCCTTTCTTACCATAGGAATAATGCCTATATGATTGAGGTAAGCAACAGCTTTTACGGCAGCCTTAGGTGGGATGAGGAACGCGGTCTGCCTGCCACATCAAAAGAAAAAACGGAAGGTCATGGTTACGGATTGTTCAATATCCGCATGGTGGCAAGGAAATATTCCGGAGATATAGCCATTGACTTAAAAGATGATGAATTCCGCCTCAGTATCATGCTGATGATGGAATGACTTTAAAAACCTCTTATGTCGGGAAAATCAGTCCGACATGAGGGGTTTTATTATGCGCGAAGACAAAGTGAGGATATGTCTGTGCTTGCACAGAACTATCCGAGCGCGCCCGCGAACCTGAGCAGCCCGCGAAGCGAGGTGCTCATGGTTTGGGTTCACAGCAAAAAAAGGTCGGTTCACCACATATTCGTTTAATTTGCGGAAGGAAACTCCGAAACAATATTTGAGGATAGGCGGAAAAGCTGCCATTGAAATAAAAAAATATCAAAAATGTATCAAGGAGGAAAAAGAAAATGACAATCAACGGTATCAATGGAGCAAACACACAAATGGTGCAGATGGGAATGAATCAGGCAGCGGATTCTTACAGCCGGAACATTCAGAACCAGATTTCCAACGCACAGAAACAGTTGCAGGAGATTTCTTCTAATGAGGAAATGACATTAGAGGAAAAAATGAAGAAGCGGCAGGAAATACAGCAGCAGATCAGCGACCTGAATATGCAGTTAAGACAGCATCAGATGGAGCAACGCAGCGCCAACAAGGCTGGCGCTAAGAAACAGCAGGCCAGGGGCTCTTCTGTGGACGATATGCCAGGCGGCACAAGAAGCGGAAAGGCAGGAAATGAGGGCAGCGGGCTTTCACAGACAAGCATGACAGCGATAATTTCTGCAGACAGTTCCATGAAACAGGCAAAAGTACAGGGCAGCGTTGCCACAAAGATGGAAGGCAGAGCCGGTGTCCTTGAATCCGAAATCAAGCTGGATTCGGCGAGAGGCAATGACACATCGAAAAAGCAGGAAGAACTTGCCGACATTCAGCAGAAGGCACAGGCAGCGGTGTCCTCACAGCTTTCCACTTTGGCAGATGCAGCCAAGACAATGGAGAAAGCTGCACAGGCAGACAGCAGGACTGAAAAAGCAGATGATAAGGACACAAAGACCGCAGGCGCAAATGAAAGAGATGCATTCCAAGAAAACGATGCAGACGAAAATGTGTCCGGCGCAGATACGCAGAAAGAAGCGGTATCAGGTTCGGAAGGTACGAATACACAGGCAGACATTTCCGTTTCCGAGAGTGCAGCAGCAGCCGGAACCACGACACCACAGCCGACAGCCTATGTGTCAGTGGACATTCGTTTATAGGGGGTGAATTCTATGTCATCAATCAACTTTAATGACTACATGAATTATGCAAACTATGATACGGGTTATGACTTCTCTGCCCTCATGGGCGGGACTACCAAATCTTCCGGCAACCTGCTTTCAGACTATGCGTCCATTAAAAACGGGAGCTATGGAAAGCTGCTGAAAGCGTACTATGCACAACAGGATGCCCAGAGCGCATCAACATCGGGAGATAGCAGGCAAAAGCTGACGCTCATGCGGTCAAGCGCAGATTCCCTTAAAAAATCTGCGGATGCCCTGAACAGTTCTTCCCTTTGGGAAAAAAAGAAGATCAAGAAAAAAGACGAGGAAACAGGGGAAGAAACAGAGGTAGAGGATTACGATTGGGATTCCATTACAAAAGCGGTAAAATCGTTCATTGAGGATTATAATACCGTAGTAAAACAGGCAGGCGATTCCGATACGAAAAACGTACTCCGCAATGCAGCGTGGATGACGGGCATAACAGACAGCGTCGAAAACCTGCTTTCAAAGGTGGGAATCACCATAGGCAAGGGCAACCAATTGGAACTGGACGAGGATGCGTTAAAAGAAGCCAATATTGCCACATTGAAGTCACTGTTTACCGGTTCGGGTTCTTTTGCCGATAAAATTTCCCAAAAAGCGGGCAGCCTGAGTATCGTTGCCGCAAATGCGGCAGCAAAGGTTAAGGGGACAACATATACAAGCAGCGGCAGTTATTCCGACACCCTCTCAAAGCTGGTTTCAAGCACATTGGATGAAAAGGTAGGGGATAAGGACAAGAGTTCAGCTACAACCTCTAAAACCACTGATAAAAAAGAGGATAAGAAAAATCAGGATACAAAATCGGAGCAGGACAGCAAATAGGTAGGCAGATGAAAAGAAATATGCGTAAAAATCATTAAAAGAAAAGTACATATTTTGGAGGGCGTACTGCGTTTCATTACCAATATGCGATTGCAGTACGCCTTTCCATAGGATTCACCATTCAAAAATTATATCAAGGAGGATGATTATTATGGCAATTTCAGGAGTTGGAAGCAATTACAACAACATGTACGAGGGTACATATGCGGCACAGAAAGCGGAAACGAAGGAGTCCGCATCCGCACAGGCAGGAAAGGCACTGGTGCAGAGTCCCTGCAGATGGATGTGGAGTTGCGCCTTGTGGGGGATATGAGCGGGGACGGCAAGATCAGCGTTCGGGACAGTGTGATGATTTATAATCACATCGCAGGCATAAAGAAATTATGGTAGACAGTATGTATGTGCAACAGGTTTGGCTGTTTTGTATCAGCCAAACCTGTTTGCAATTAGTGAGTTGACCGCGCATTTCATCATAAAAGTGTCGTCCTCAGTTCATCCATTGTAGAATAACCTTCCACAGTCTTATCTTTGACCAGATGTCAGCCCGCTTCAATAGCGGCGGCAGTCGTCATATTCAACCCAAGCTCTTCAAAAATTTTTTCGGCGGCGAGCTTGATATCTTTATCGGTACGGATGTTTAGGTTGGCTGTACTTGTAGAAGCCATAAAAACACAAAAATAAGAAAGGAAAAACGAATGATTTCTTAAGGACATACTTTGCCGAAAGCAAGCATAGATAGTAACTCTATTATTGATTGAAAAAGTTATGGAATTTTGAATTATGAAGTGGTATAGTTATTTATATATTTTATTACTGTGGAGAAAATTATGGATGATAACTCAATTAAAGTTGGAAGGTACAACAAAAAATTTAATGAGATATTGGGAATAGATATTGAAGAGCTTGACATATACAGATCAAGAGGACTTCCGGCACACATGATCAAAAGTGGTCATGGAAATGTCTAAGGTATATTGATTACATTCCGGATATTATAAAAAATCCAGATTATATAGGTATAAATCCTAATGAAAATGGAGTAAAATCAGTAGAGCTTATTAAAAGATATAGAGATAATGTGATGATTGGAATTAAATTAGACTCTGATAATGGATATTTGTATGTTTCTACAATGCATGATATTCAAGAAAAAAAGATTGAGAGACGTTTATTTAGTGGAAGAATTAAAGAATTTGTTATTGACACAGAGGAAAATAAGTAGTATATTATAGCTAGAAATAGAATATAATAATTAAGGCGTTATTATTTTGAGGTCGGAAATGGTTCCCGACACACTCTGAAAAGAGTACCTGAGATGCTGGATACACCGCCCAGCCAAGATAATAACGCTTTTATTATGTTTAAAGGTATGGAACAATATAATAAAAATTTATACTTTATATAAAATTATGAATACGCCTATCCGTTGTGGAGATGAGAAGCATTTGGAAAATAAAAATCCGGATGTCTGCCCTCTTCAATAGCGGCGGCAGTCGCCATATTCAACCCAAGCTCTTCAAAAATTTTTTCGGCGGCGAGCTTGATATCTTTATCGGTACAGATGTTTAGGTTGGTTGTATTTGTAGAAGCCATAAAAACACAAAAATAAGAAAGGAAAAAGGAATGATTTCTTAAGGACATACTTTGCCGAAAGCAAGCATAGATAGTAATAGACAGTTGCGAAACAAGCTTGCGGGAGGTGTGTTTGTGTTTGAAAAGCTCAGTGAACAGGAAGCGCTAGACAGGCAAAAAAGCGATGGAAAATGCGGACTGACAACAGAGGAAGCCCAAAGCCGTCTTATCCGCTACGGAAAAAATGAATTGCGGGAGGCGAGGAAAAAGACGGCGGCGGAAAATTTTCTGGCGCAGTTAAATGATCCGTTGATTTATGTGTTGATTGTGGCGGCTGCGATATCCATACTTTTGCAGGAAGTGGGAGATGCGGTCATCATTGCCGTGGTAGTGTTTATGAACGCCCTGATAGGTGTGATACAGGAGGGAAAGGCAAGAAAAGCGCTGGAATCCTTAAAGAAGCTTACCAGTCCCCATGCTTTTGTCATAAGGGACGGAGTGCGCAGGGAAATTCCCGCGGCGGAGCTTACGGAAGGAGATATTGTATTATTGGAGGCAGGATGTCAGGTGCCTGCGGATATGAGGCTGATAGAAACGGTAAATCTGAAAATCGAGGAGTCCGCTCTGACCGGGGAGACTTTGCCGGTGGAGAAGGATTCCCGCTTTCTGGTGGGATGTACAGGGGAGATTCCTCTGGGAGACAGGCGGAATATGGCGTATATGTCTACCATTGTGACTTACGGCAGGGGGATGGGAGTAGTATCGGCTGTCGGAATGAATACCCAGATTGGACAGATTGCAGCCATGATTACGGAGACAGGAGAGGAGATGACTCCTTTGCAGAAACGCTTAGGGGAGCTGGGGAAGGTATTGAGCCTTTTGTCCCTCCTGCTGTGTGGGGCATTGTTTGCCATAGCGGTTTTGCAGAACCGCAATATTCCGGAGATGCTGATTACGGCAATTTCTCTGGCGGTGGCGGCGGTGCCGGAGGGACTTCCTGCGGTGGTCACCATTTGTCTGGCTTTGTCTGTTACCAAGATGGTGAAGGTGCATACGATTATCAGAAGACTGCCTTCCGTGGAGACTTTAGGGGCGGTGAGCGTGGTATGTTCCGACAAGACAGGGACTTTGACGCAAAACCGAATGACGGTGGAAATGTTTTGGTGTGACGGCGGTTTGAACTGCCTGCAGGATGTTTTGCGGGAGCGTGGCAGAAGGATGCCGGACAGGAATTTTCTGCAGGGAATGGTGCTTTGCAACGACGCTTCCATAGAAGGAGGAAACCGCATCGGTGATCCCACGGAGCTTGCTTTGCTCGACATGGGAGCTTTGTTTGAAATACATAAAGAGAGTTTGGACCATACCATAAAGAGAGTGGGGGAGCTGCCCTTTGATTCTGACAGAAAACTGATGACTACTTATCATAATAATGGAACATCTTATACCAAAGGAGCTCCCGACGAAATCTTAAAAAGATGCAGCCATATCCGGATACAGGGTAAAAGCAGGGCTATGACAAGAGAGGACAGGAGGAGGATTGAAGAGGCGGTTTCGCAGATGTCCTCGCAGGCGCTTCGCACGCTTGCGGTGGCAATGAGGGAGTGCGCCGGAGAACCTGTGGAGCGGGAGCTTGTATTTTTGGGAATGGTAGGAATGAAAGACCCGGCGAGACCGGAAGCCGGGAAAGCGGTGGAAATTTTTAAACAAGCAGGTGTTACAACGGTAATGATTACCGGGGATCATGTGGACACCGCGTTTGCCATAGGCAGCCAATTGGGAATTGCAGAGCGTGAAGAACAGTGCATGACGGGCAAACAGATGCAGGAAATGGGGGAAGAGGAGTTTCTGCAAAAGTTAGAGCATACGAGGGTTTTTGCCAGAGTGTCCCCCGTTCAAAAGGTCCGGATTGTGAAGGGTTTCCAGAAAAAGGGGCAGATAGTGGCAATGACCGGAGATGGAGTCAATGACGCGCCATCCTTAAAGGCGGCGGATATCGGCATTGCCATGGGAATGGCGGGAACGGATGTGGCAAAACAGGCATCGGACATGGTTTTGACAGATGATAATTTTGCAACGATTGAGAAAGCTATTGAGGAGGGCAGGGGAGTGTATGAAAATATCCGGAAATCCGTGATATTTTTGCTTTCCTCCAATCTTGGGGAAATTATGACCATGTTTTTTGCGGTGTTATGCGGTCTGGCGGCTCCCTTAAAATCCAGTCATATACTGTGGATTAACCTGATTACCGATTCCCTGCCCGCCCTCTCCTTGGGGATTGATTATAATGACGGAAGGAGCCTGATGAAAAACAGTCCCAGAAAGGCGGACGAAAGTTTGTTTTCCAGAGGCGGGTTTGTATGCACCTGTTTTTATGGGGCGCTGATTGCCTGCGCCAGTCTGGGAGCATTTTTAATGCTGCCCTGCGCATGGATTCGGGTACAGGGACTTCCCCTTACGCTTGAAAATCTATCCATAGTGCTAAAGCAGGATATTATTCTTTCCAAAGCCCAGACCTATGCATTTACCGTGCTTGGCATGTCACAGCTTTTTCATGCCGTGGGTATGAGGGATGTGGATACATCGGTGTTTCGGATGAACCACTTCAAAAATCCGCTGATGATATTTGCATGTGTCATCGGTTTTGGGCTTCAGTTTGCGGTGACGGAAGTGCCTTTTCTGATCAGGGCATTCGGCACCACCCATTTAAGTTTCCGGGAATGGAAAATTCTTGCCGTTCTGGCAGCCTTTCCGCTTTTTGCGCATGAAATCATGGTTTTTGTAAAAACTATTTGCCAATGGCGAAAAAAATGATATGATATATGAGGTGGCTTGTAATAACAGGGAGCCGCTCAGATTTGAGATAGCAGGCGCAGCATATGCGCAGAATGGAGCAGGAAATGGATAAGATTATTTTAACCGGGGACAGACCTACCGGAAGGCTGCATGTGGGGCATTATGTGGGTTCTTTGCGCAGGCGTGTGGAATTGCAGAATTCCGGAGAATATAAAAAGACTTTTATTATGATTGCCGATGCGCAGGCCCTTACCGACAATATCGAAAATCCGGAAAAAGTAAGGCAGAATATTATAGAGGTGGCATTGGATTATTTATCCTGCGGACTTGACCCCGAGAAGGCAACTTTGTTTATTCAGTCCCAGATTTCGGAATTGTGCGAGCTGACTTTTTATTATATGGATTTGGTGACGGTGGCGCGCCTGCAGCGGAATCCCACCGTAAAGAGCGAGATTCAGATGCGTAATTTTGAGGCAAGCATTCCGGTGGGATTTTTTACCTACCCTATCAGTCAGGCGGCGGATATTACCGCATTTAAGGCTACCACGGTGCCGGTGGGGGGAGATCAGTTGCCCATGATTGAGCAGACAAGGGAAATCGTACATAAATTCAACACGGTGTATGCCCCGGTTCTGGCAGAGCCTACCGCGCTTCTGCCACAGAATGAGGCATGTCAGAGACTGCCGGGCATTGACGGTAAGGCAAAGATGAGCAAATCTTTGGGAAACTGCATTTATCTGTCGGACACGGCGGATGAAGTGCGCACGAAAATCATGAGTATGTTTACCGACCCGCTGCATTTACAGGTAAGCGACCCGGGGCATCTGGAGGGCAATACGGTATTTACCTATCTGGACGCTTTCTGCAGGCAGGAGCATTTTGAGAGATATCTGCCGGATTATGCAAATCTGGACGAGCTGAAGGCGCATTACCAGAGGGGCGGTTTAGGAGATGTGAAGGTAAAGAAATTCCTGAACAATGTGATGCAGGAAACTTTAGAGCCTATCAGAATCCGCAGAAAAGAGTTGGAAAAGGATATTCCGGCAATTTATGATATTCTTAAAAAAGGGAGTGAGGATGCAAGACAGGTGGCTGCCCGGACTTTGTCGGAAGTAAAGACTGCCATGCGCATCAATTATTTTGAGGACGAAGAGCTGATTCGTATGCAGAGTGCAAAGTACGGAGAAGAATCCGTTTAGGGTGTAAATATAATTTCTGCTTATTTTTAATTGTTTTGTACTCTCCCGCTTTCCGAACCGAAAGCCTGTATGGAAGGATATTGCCCAAAAGGAACAAATTTTGATAGAACCGGAAAAAATGGGCATGATAGTATCAGAGAAATATTTGGCGTAATGCAAAAAAGGAGAGCAGTATGAATCAGAAAGTGGGAAGAGCCAGCATCAAGCTGGAAGACAGTGTATATATTCTGAACAGTGCCAGTATAGTCGGCAAAAAAGAAGGAGAAGGCCCTCTGGGTCTTTTGTTTGACATGATTGGGGAGGATGATCTCTTCGGCTGTAACAGTTGGGAAGAGGCGGAGAGCAGCTTACAGAAGGATGCGGTGTATCTGGCTTTGAGCAAGGCGGGAGTCAGTGCGGAAGATATTTCTTTTATTTATGCGGGTGACTTGCTTGGTCAATCCATTGCCACTTCTTTTGGAATCTCATCTTATAATATTCCGTTGTTTGGCGTATACGGCGCCTGCTCCACCTGTGGGGAATCATTGGCGCTTGGGGCAATGACCGTTGCGGGAGGTTATGCGGATAAGGTGGTATGTGTGACCTCCAGTCATTTTGCCAGTGCGGAGAAAGAATTCCGCTTTCCGTTGGAGTATGGAAATCAGAGACCTTTGTCCGCCACATGGACCGTAACGGGAAGCGGTGCGTTTGTACTTGGGAATCAGCCCTTGGAGGGAAGCGGCGCAAGAGCCCGTATTGTGGGAATGACAGTAGGAAAAATCGTAGATTACGGTTTAAAGGATTCCATGAACATGGGGGCATGTATGGCTCCGGCAGCAGCATCCACCTTGGAACAGCATTTTATTGACTTTGACAGTCAGCCTGAGGATTATGATAAAATTATCACAGGGGACTTGGGTTCTGTGGGGCAGAAGGTATTAATTGATCTGCTTCGAAAAAAGGGATATGATATTTCCGTGCAGCACATGGACTGCGGGATTGAAATTTTTGACGCGCAGGCTCAGGACACTCATGCCGGGGGAAGCGGCTGCGGCTGCAGCGCGGTGACTCTGTCCGCTTATATTTTGAAGCAGCTTGAGGAGGGAAATTGGAAAAAGGTATTGTTCATGCCTACGGGAGCGCTTCTCAGCAAAACCAGCTTTAATGAGGGAAAGAGCGTACCGGGAATCGCCCATGCGGTGGTGCTGGAAAGCTGCTGATTTTTTGCAAAAAGGCTGGCAATTATTCCGTTCCTATTGTAAAATTGAGAAGAATAGAAACTTTAACGGTTAAAAAGTGAACGGAGAATTTATGCTGGCATTAAGGATTACTTCCTTGAAAAATTTTATGAACCAGATGCTTGCGGGGGACGCCTTTGACCCGTTTTTGCTGGAGGAGGCGGTTATCGTCACGGCAGTTACCTATACCATTAACGGGCATATCCACAAAGAATTTTATCCTATGGAGGAGCGGGGGACCGATATGCTGCCCTATGAACTAAAGCCTTGGAGCGAGGTAAAGGGGTTGTGTTTTGAACTGATTAAGGGCAGACGGGCTCCTTTACATTTTAAATTTGTCCTGCATTTGAAACCGGAACAGACCGCAAAGCTCTTTGCAAAAGAACAGTCGGTGGAGGCTTCCGTGATAAAGGCTCTGGCGCTGACGGTGAAGTACGATGAAAAAGGCGCCCTGCTGACTACCGGTATTGCTTACAATACTTTTGTCATGGACAGAGAGCCTGATAAGATCTGGGACAGGGCAGTGCTCCAATATCTTGCCGGAAAAGGCATTGGTTTTGAAGAACTGTGAGTTCCGACTTTGCGATTCTTCTCCCATTTTATTTTTTCATTTTTGGCTTAAAAACGATGCTGGCAAGATATCCGAAAATCAGGGCGGCGGCAGTTCCCACGGCGCCTGCCTTAAAACCTCCGGTAAACAGTCCTAAAAATCCCTGTTCGTTGACTGCTTCTTTGACTCCCTTCATCAAAATATTACCAAATCCCAATAAAGGCACGCTTGCCCCGGCTCCGGCAAATTCCACAAAGGGTTCATACCACCCGAATACGCTGATAATGGCGCCGGTGACTACTAAAAGAACCATGATCCGTCCGGGCATCATTTTGGTTTTTTCCATGAGAATCTGCACCAGAGCGCAAATCAGACCCCCAACCCAGAAAGCATTGATATAATCCATTTCCTATACTCCTTTTTGTTTCGTATAGGGATAGTATGGGCAGAAGAGCTATTTTTTATGTAACCATTCCGGCGGTAGTTGTACGATGAGTATCGCGGTAAAGACAACAGCACACCCGACGATTTGTCTGGGAGTCATGCTCTGGTCGGTCTTCAAAAATCCGATTTTGTAGAAAAGCCATGCCGCTACGGTAGCAATCACGGATTCCAGACTTAAAATCAGCGCCGCAACAGTGGGATTAAAATTTTTCTGTCCGATAATCTGCAGGGTATATGCCACGCCGCAGCTCATGACTCCGGCATACAGCAGTGTATTCATGCCTTCCGTAATCTGGGAGAGGCTCGGTTGTCCCCAAATCAATGCGCCAATGCTGCATACAATGCCACAGATGAAAAATTGGATGCAGGAAATCATGACGCCGTCCGCTTTGGGGGAATAATAATCCACCAGCATAATGTGAGCGGTAAATACAATGGCGCACAAAAATACCAGAATATCCCCTTTGCCGAGGCGGAAGCTTTCCGTTATGCATAATAAGTACATCCCCACCGCTGCGAGGAAGGCCGCGAACCACACGATACCGGATACTTTTTTGTGAAAGAAGATTCCGGCGATGGGAACGAAAATAATATATAGGGCGGTGATAAAGCCTGATTTTCCCACGGTGGTGTATTGGATGCCAAACTGCTGCAGGGTGCTTGCAACGGTCATGGCAATGCCGCAGAGGATGCCTGCCCGGAGGGTAATTTTGGGGTCGGAAGGTTCCGGTTTCTGCCCGAAAATCCGGCGGGAAATAAACAAATACGCCAAAATGGAGAGCGCTCCGATTAGTGAACGCACTCCGTTAAAGGTCAGAGGATGCATAAAGTCCATCGCTTTGCTTTGGAAGACAAATGCCATACCCCAGATAAATGCTGTTGTAAATAGTAAAAAACTGTTTCTTGTGGTCTTGCGGTTCATAGCCTTATAACCCCGGCTTAGATTTCTGCGATAACTTCCACTTCACAAAGTACATTTTTGGGAAGGGTTTTTACGGCAACGCAGCTTCTGGCAGGTTTTTCCGTAAAATATTCTGCATAGATTTCGTTAAAGGTGGCGAAATCTCCCATATCCGCCAAGAAACAGGTGGTTTTTACCACTTTGGTATAATCTGTGCCTGCCGCTTCCAAAAGCGCGCCGATATTTTTCATGACCTGTCTGGTCTGGGAAACAATGTCGTCTCCTTCGATTTCGCCGTTGGCGGGATTGATTGCAATCTGTCCCGATGCAAAGAGCAGATTGCCTGTGATAATACCCTGAGAATAAGGTCCGATTGCCGCGGGGGCGTTTGTGGTTGAAATTTTATTTAACATTTGGATACCTCTCTGTTCTTTTGAATTTCGGTGTGAATGTTCTGTTCGGACGGGTGCGGCGGATGGCTGTTAAGGCTCAGGTTCATCAAATTCCGCCGTCACATAAAAGCCTCTGTCATTTTCCACAATAGCTGTCACGGTGCCCTCTTGCGTCCGCAGCCTGTCCCTGAAAGGAATATTGGCGGACATGGCAAGGGCAGGGTCAATGGTGTAATAATAATTGCTGGGAAGTACACCTTCCGTCACATGAATTTTCTGTCCCACTTCCAGAAAGCCGGAACGCTCCATTTTGAATTCCATCCTACGCATCCGAATGCACTCCTTCTTAGTATCATTGGGAAATTGCAGCTTTCTTATTGTTTCTTGGGCTTGCGTCCTCTGGTCTTTGGCTGTTTCGGAACGATTTCCTTTAACAAAACAGCCTTGCCTAAATCACCGGAAGCTTTGATTTTGCCGGTCAGATAAGCATTCACGGGATCCAATTTGCCTTCCGCGATGGCAATCAGGTTCTCGGCGGAGGTGGTCACAAGCACATCCCTGTCATAATATTCATAGGGCTGGATGTCTATCTGACCGTCTGCAATTTTGACATAAAGCGCTCCGGCTCCCTCTCCGGTTACATTAAACTGAATTGCAACATGTTCTTTGATTTTACTGGCATCTGCAGTGCTGTACGCCTGTTTTAAGGTTGCTACCAACTCTTCATATGTCATATTTAGCCTCGTTTCTGCGCAAGTAAATACGCTTGGTTTGATTTGTAACTAGTATAGCAGAAAAAGTGGGGTATGGCAATCAAAAACATATCTTGCCGGTCCGGGAAATCGGGCGGCGGGAGAGCTTTCGGATAATCTTTTGTTTCAGGCGGCGTTTTTGAAAGAAACACTAAAGAAGAAAGAAAATTTCGTAATTTCTCCTCTCAGCGTAAAGCTTGCGTTGAATATGGCGGCATTGGGAGCCGGAAACGATACCGAGAAGGAACTTTTGACCCTGTTCGGATATGAAGATTCCCAACAGATGCAGGAGGACAGCAGAAGCCTCATGACAGTGTTGAACCGTGGGGACGGTAGTATTTCCGTCAATAATTCCCTATGGATTGATGATCGGAACGAGGAAATCGGCAAAAAATATACGGATGATGCGGAAGAAATTTTTGATGCGGAAGTTTTTCACAAAAATCTTTCCCGGCGTGAAATTGTAAAGGAACTTATAAAATAGAATCACCGCAGGGAGAAACTCTCTTTATGGGGGTTATCTCGAGTTTTTGACAAAGATTGAAAATTTCCCTTTACAGGCATATAAATGTATGATACGATAAGTAGTAATAAAAACTATGTCACAAGTCTATTTGAGTTACATGATGCGGAAACAAGGTTAAAAGTGTGAGAAGAATTTCTAATTGCTCACAGCATAGGCTGTTTCGCAAAGAAATTCTAATCTCACACTGAAGAACGCAAAAACCGCGTTCTTCACGGAGTAGCAGACTCCGTGGGATTGGTTTGTGCCGCTGAAGCGGCATGTTTGGAAGTTTGAAAGTAAATATGCAACCTCCTCATTGGTGGCAGAGAAATGATTAAAGACCTTGGAAAACGGTAACGCTAATAGAAGGAAAGGGAGAATAGGAGATGAGTTATAAGATAGTGATTGACAGTTGCTGCGAACTGCCAAAGGAATTATATAAGGACAGCAGGATAGAAAACATTCCCTTGGAGCTGGAAGTAGGGGATTATAGGGTTTTGGATGACGAGAATTTTCATCAGGCTTTATTTTTGCAGAAGGTGGCAGAATGCCCCCTATGTCCGAAATCCTCCTGCCCTTCGCCGGAGCGGTACAGGGAAGCGTATCATGCGGAAGCGGAGCGGATTTATGTTGTGACTTTATCATCCCATTTAAGCGGAAGCCACAACAGCGCAGTGCTTGGCAAGAATCTCTATCATGAAAAATATGGGGAGAAGCAGATTCATGTGGTGGATTCTGAGTCTGCCTGCTGCGGGGAAGGGCAGATTGTCCTGAAATTGATGGAATTGGAAGAGCAGGGGCTTTCTTTTGAAGAAGTCGTAAAGCAGATAGAAGCTTTACGCGACAGAATGCGTACTTATTTTGTGCTGGATAATCTGGATGCCCTCAGGAAAAACGGACGGCTCACCGGAATTAAGTCTCTGGCGGCATCGGCGTTAAACATAAAACCTGTAATGTCTGCGGATAAGGGGGTCATTGTCCAGAAGGGTCAATGCATAGGCACCAAAAAGGCTTTGATTAAAATGGCGGATATGGTGATTGGAGAGCTTAAGGGCAGGAAGGACTGCACTTTGATGATTTCCCACTGCAATGCGCCGGAGCGGGCGAAACAGGTGCAGAAGATGATAGAGGAGAGGGCGGAATTTAAGAAATCCCTCATCGTGGATACCAGAGGAGTGGGAAGCCTGTATGCAAGCGACGGGGGGATTGTGGTGACGGTATAAGGCAGGGGGATCCGCTTCCTACCGTATCGGATGACAACACAAACGAATCTATTCGTAAAAACACACATGGAAATTCGTAGTTGTGGCAAGACATGGGTATTAAAATATGGGTTATAAAAATATTACTGCAGAAAATATCTATAAATAAATATGGAAATGCAAGCTTGCAGGATTAAGATAACGGGCATCCCGATTTGAAATTTCGGATGCCTTGTTTTATGGCGGAAAAACTGCATTCCACAAATGCAGCCGAGACTTCCACCCGCCAAGGCGGACATAAAAAGAGAAGCCTCCGAGATGCGCCAGGCACCCCGGATGGCTCTTTTTTTATCAATGCCCATCATGGCAAATCCGATGATATTTACAATAATCAGATAAGCAATCAACAATATTCTCATAATCAGATTAATTTTTCGCCCTGCTCCTGCATCTTCATGGCACGGACCTTGCAGGAAAGCCCGAACAGGTTGATGAAGCCTTCCGCATCATGGTGGTCGTACAAATCGCCTGTGGTGAAGGAAGCGATGCTTTCGTTGTAAAGGGTGTAAGGGGAGGTGGTTCCTGCCTTGATGATGTTGCCCTTATAAAGCTTGAATTTTACCTCGCCGGTTACATATTCCTGAGTCTTTTCGATAAATGCCTGCTCTGCCTCGCGTAAGGGAGTGAACCACTTGCCTTCATATACAAGGCTTGCAAACTTGCTGCCGATTTCCTTTTTCACAGAGTAGGTGTCGCGGTCCAAAATCAGCTCCTCCAACTGTTGGTGCGCCTCCATCAAAATGGTTCCGCCGGGAGTCTCATAAACGCCTCTGGACTTCATGCCCACCACACGGTTTTCCACGATATCCACGATGCCGATGCCATGCTTGCCGCCCAGCTCGTTTAAGGTGCTTATGATTTCGGAAACCTTCATCTTTTTGCCGTTTACGGAAGTGGGAACGCCCTTTTCAAAGGTCATGGTCACATACTCGCCTTCCTCGGGAGCCTTTTCGGGAGTGGTGCCCAGCACCAGCAGATGGTCATAATTAGGCTCATTGGCAGGGTCCTCCAGCTCCAGACCCTCATGGCTGATGTGCCAGATATTGCGGTCGCGGCTGTAAGAAGAATCAGCGGAGAAAGGAAGGTGGATGCCGTGTGCCTGACAGTATGCGATTTCGGACTCACGGGAATCCATGGTCCATTTGTCGCTTCTCCATGCAGCGATAATCTTAATATCGGGAGCGAGAGCCTTAATCCCTAACTCGAAACGAATCTGGTCGTTGCCCTTTCCGGTTGCGCCGTGGCAGATGGCAACAGCGCCTTCTTTTCTGGCAATCTCTACCAATTTCTTGGCAATCAAGGGTCTTGCCATGGAAGTGCCCAGAAGGTATTTATTTTCATAAACGGCATTTGCCTGCACGCAGGGCATGATGTAGTCCTCGCAGAACTCGTCAATGACATTTTCGATATAAAGCTTGGAAGCGCCGCAGGACTTTGCTCTCTCTTCCAGACCGTCTAATTCCTCTGCCTGTCCGCAGTCCACACAGACACAGATAACCTCGTAGTCATAGTTTTCCTTAAGCCATGGAATGATTGCGGTGGTATCAAGACCGCCGGAGTACGCCAAGATAACTTTTTCTTTCATAAATCAATGCCTCCATTACATATGTATTTAGGTTCCTTTTTTAATCTGAAACTACTATACAACATTCTTTTGGGAAAAGCAAGAGTCGCTCTTGTTGTATTTAGATGGTTCCTATGATATAGTAAAATCGGAAATTTATTAAATTGATATTTTGATGGAAAATTATAAATACGGTGATGCGGGAAACCGGACGAAAGGGACTGTCTATCATACGGATGGCGGTAAGAGCAGCAGAAGCGGATGGGATATGACAAAGCCGGAAATGTGACAAAGAAAACGGGGTATCATCAGTCGGAAGGAGATGAAAAATATTAGCAAGGGAAATCACATACGATTACAAAAATCTTATATTTTAGCTTTCATGCTTGCCTGTTTTTGCTCTGCCATGCTTCCGGCGATGTCCGTTTCGGCGGAAGAATTAAACGCTCATATAGTGTTTTCGGGAGGCGGTGACAGCAAGGGGCTGCAAGACGGCAGCTACAGCACCGCGCGCTCCTTTGGGAAAGGTGATACGGTCACGGTTTCGGCCAAGGACGGTTCTTCTGTTTCGGGCATTTATATTCTATGGGACAGTCCGGTAAAGCCGTGGACCCTGACAACGGATAACGGTGATATTTCCTGTGGAGAGCATGGTTTTCTCCATGAATATATTGCGCTGGAGCGTCCCACCGCTTCCGCAGTCATTACTGTTCCGGAGGACGGTATGCGCATCAGTGATATCAGGCTGTTTGGGGAAGGGGAGCTTCCGGAGGATGTGCAGATATGGAATTCCCCGGTGGAAAAAGCGGATATCATGCTGGTTGCCGCCCATGCGGATGATGAAATCCTTTTTCTTGGGGGAATCATTCCCACTTATGCGGTGGTTAGGGAGGCGCAGCTTCAAGTGGTGTATATGTCGGAGTTCTGGTCAACCACCGGAATCAGGGAACATGAAAAGCTGGACGGGCTGTGGGCTGCGGGGCTTACAAACTACCCTGTCTGCGGTAATTTTAAAGATGTTTATTCGGATAATATAGAAACTGCAAAAAAGCAATATTCGCTTGATGATATGACGGAATATCTGGTAGGAGAAATCAGAAGATGCAAGCCTTTGGTGATTGTGACTCATGATGAAAACGGTGAATATGGGCACGGATTTCATATGCTGACCTCCAAAGCCGTGACGGATGCCGTGGAAGCAGCGGCTGACGAAACGGTTTATGAAGAGTCGGCTGCCGTTTATGGAGTATGGGATACTCCAAAAACTTATCTCCATTTGTATGGGGAAAATAAAATCAGGCTGAACCTGAGAGAACCTATTGGGGCCATGGGTGGAAGGACAGCTTTGGAAATTGCCGCCGATGCGTACAAACAGCATGTCTCACAACAGTGGTGCTGGTTTTATGTGTCGGACGATTATAAGTATAGTTGCGCCGATTTCGGGCTTTACCGGACGAGAGTGGGGGAGGATTCGGGGAATGATTTATTAGAGAACCTGAAGACATATAGAGTGCAGGAGGAAGAAGCACAGGCCGCGGTTTTGGCATCCCAAAAGCTGATTGAGGAAAAAACAGGGCACATAAGGGAACATTTTTTGTCGTTAAGGGAAAGCGCGGCAGCAGGCGGCGGACTGCCGGGTTTGGGAAAGAATGCTTTTGGAGCGGGGGCTTCCCCGCAGGGATTAGGGTTTGAAAGTATCGGCACGGGAGAAGCTGTTGCGATAGTGATTGCAATATGTGCAGCGATTGTGAGCGTCAGCTTTATCCTGGCAAGGAAATTGGTGAAAAAGTTTTAATAATTATACAATGAATCTATGAATATACATTAATGGATGCATAAATATACATATATGCCTCTGAAATATACAAAAATCATGCATAAAAATAAAAAAGTAGTGGACATTTTCTTTAAAAGTGGTATGATTACAAAAGAGTGATTGATAAAGGATTGTTATTGAGGAGGCCGGTTTATGATTAGAGTTGGCATTATAGGAGCTACCGGATATGCGGGAGGCGAGCTGGTGAGGATACTTATGAACCACAGAGAAGCGCAGATTGTGTGGTATGGCTCCCGAAGCTATATAGATAAAAAATACAGCGAAGTTTATCAGAATATGTTCCGTATTGTGGAGGATGTCTGCAGGGATGACAATCTGCAGGAGCTTGCGGAGCAGGTGGATGTGATTTTTACGGCTACGCCTCAGGGTTTTCTTGCCGGGCTGCTTACGGAGGAGATTCTTTCCAAGGTGAAGGTTGTGGATTTGTCGGCGGATTACCGTATCAAGGATGTGGCAGTCTATGAGAAATGGTACGGCATCGAACACAAATCCCCTCAGTTCATAGAGGAAGCGGTTTACGGCTTGTGTGAGATGAATCGTGATAAGATTACTGCTAAGACCCGTTTGGTGGCAAACCCCGGCTGCTATACCACATGTTCCATTTTGACGGCATATCCTCTGGTAAAAGAAGGGCTGATAGATGTAAACACCCTGATAGTGGACGCCAAGTCCGGCACCTCCGGCGCAGGGCGCAGCGCAAAGGTGCCAAATCTGTTCTGTGAGGTCAATGAGAATATGAAGGCATATGGGGTGGCAAGCCACCGGCATACCCCCGAGATAGAGGAGCAGTTAGGCTATGCGGGAAATTGTCGGGTGACGATTAACTTCACTCCCCATCTGGTGCCCATGAACCGGGGAATTCTTGCCACGGAGTATGCTTCTTTAAAAAGAAAGCCCGACGGCTCCATTCCTTCTTATGAAGAGATAAAAGCGGTTTATGATAAATATTATGGGGAGGAAAGGTTTATCCGTGTGCTGGACAAGGGCGTCTGCCCCGAAACAAAATGGGTGGAGGGCAGCAACTATGTGGATATCAATTTTGTGATTGACGAGCGTACGGGGCGCATTATTATGATGGGCGCTCTGGACAATCTGGTGAAGGGCGCGGCAGGACAGGCGGTGCAGAACATGAACCTTCTCTTTGGACTGAATGAGGATGAAGGATTGAATCTGGTGCCCTGCTTCCCGTAAAACGGGTTGTTATAGGCGATTGCGGAACTCATGTTTTGCAAGAGTGCCGTTGTGCATATTGCACATTCTACAGCAGATCCGCTCTCGCTTCGTGAAAAACGCAGTGGCACATAAGATGTCACAATACGGCATCTAAATGCCAGCATTTTTTAAGAGTCTGCTTGCGGAACATGCAATTTGCACAACTCGGCTTATGAAAGCCTGAGTTTCGCAATCGCCTTACTATATAATGAGAATGAGGACATTATGAGCGATAAGAAATATACCATACGGACTATGAAAATAGAAGATTACGAGGGGCTGCGCAGGCTCTGGATGACCATTAAGGGCTTCGGCATCCGCAGCATTGACGATTCCAAGGAAGGGGTGGAGCGTTTTATCAAGAGAAACCCCGATACCAGCGTGGTAGCTGTGGCGGAAGACGGGGAAGTGGTTGGCGGTATTCTCTGCGGTCATGACGGCAGGAGAGGCTGTCTGTACCATGTCTGTGTCCGGGCGGATTATAGGCGACTGGGAATCGGCAAGGCGATGGTGGTGCATTGCATGAATGCCTTGAAAGCGGAAAAAATCAACAAGGTGAGCCTGATTGCTTTTACCCGCAATGATGTGGGAAATGCGTTTTGGAACTGCATCGGTTGGACCAGGCGTGAGGATTTGAATTATTATGATTTTACCTTGAACGAGGAGAATATTACGGCGTTTAACCAATAGAGAAGGAGACTGAGTAGATATGCAGATAATAGAAGGCGGCGTGACCGCAGCGAAGGGTTTTTCGGCAGCAGGCATAGAGGCAGAGGTAAAGTATCAAAACCGCAAGGACATGGCGTTAGTGGTGAGCGAAGCGCCCTGTAAGGCGGCAGGAGTATTTACCGGCAATGTGGTAAAGGCGGCTCCTGTGTTATGGGATAGGGATATTGTTCAAAATTCGCCTTTCGTGCAGGCGGTGGTGGTCAATACAGGAATCGCCAATGCAGGCACGGGTGCTCAGGGAAAGGAAAACTGCCGAAAAACCGCGGAATATGCAGGAAAAGTTCTGGGACTGCCGGCAGATTCCGTGATTGTGGGTTCTACCGGCGTAATCGGTATGCAGCTTCCCATGGAGCGAATCGAAGCGGGTATTGAGAAATTAGCTTTGGCAAAGGCGGACACCTTGGAGGCAGGGACGGATGCTGCCAAGGCAATTATGACCACGGACACCATACATAAACAGATTGCAGTACAGTTGGAGTTAGGCGGCAGGACGGTTACCTTGGGAGGAATGTGCAAGGGTTCCGGCATGATTCATCCCAATATGTGCACCATGCTTGGATTTGTCACCACGGATGTAAGTATTTCCAAGGAGATGCTGCAAAAGGCGGTAAGCGCTGATGTGGTGGATTCTTTTAACATGATTTCCGTGGATGGCGACACTTCTACCAACGATACTTTCATAGTTATGGCGAACGGACTTGCGGAAAATGAGGAAATTACGGCGGAGGGCGCAGATTATGAAGCTTTCTGTGAAGCGCTCCATGCCGTTACCGTTTATCTGGCAAAAAAGATGGCGGGGGACGGCGAAGGCGCTACGGCGTTATTTGAGTGCAGGGTAACAGGGGCGGCAAGCAAGGCGGATGCGAGAACCCTTGCAAAATCCGTTATCTGTTCTTCCTTGACCAAGGCAGCCATTTTCGGGCATGATGCAAATTGGGGGCGTATTCTCTGCGCTCTGGGTTATTCCGGCGTAACATTTGACCCGGAAAAGGTAGATATTTATTTTGAGAGCAAGAGTGGAAATATTCAAATCTGCGGCGGTGGAGTGGCTTGTGATTACAGCGAGGAAGAGGCAACAAAAATACTCTCCGAACCGGAAGTGACTGCCTTAGTCAATATGCACATGGGCAGTGAGGAAGCTGTTGCATGGGGCTGCGATTTGAGTTATGATTATGTGAAGATTAATGCGGACTACCGCTCTTAATGTGAAGAGATTTTCTAAGGCTTCACATCGAAAAACGTAAGAGGGGCTTTAGCCCCACCTCTTTGGGCAGCGTTTTTCAGTGCTGTTGAGGCGTTAACGACGGTGTTTTTCATCAATTCTGCCGAGTGGAACAATGTGGATAAATCTTATGGAAGTTAGAATAAAATATGCGCAGAAATGGAGAATGTTATGGAAGAAAAAGATATGCTGAAAATTATGCAGAAGGCGGAGGTTTTGATTGAAGCTTTGCCTTATATCCAGCGTTTTAACCGTAAAATCATTGTGGTGAAATACGGCGGCAGCGCCATGAGTGACGAGGAACTGCAGAAAAATGTGATTAAGGATGTCACCCTGTTAAAACTGGTAGGCTTTAAGCCCATTATTGTACATGGGGGCGGCAAAGCCATAAGCGGCTGGGTGGAAAAAGTAGGCAAAGAGCCTCAGTTTGTCAACGGACTTCGTGTGACCGATGAAGAAACCATGGAAATTGCGGAGATGGTTCTTGGCAGGGTCAATAAGAATCTGGTGAAGATGGTACAGGAGCTGGGGGTAAAGGCTGTGGGAATCAGCGGTAAGGACGGCGGTCTGCTTAAGGTTGACAAGAAGTATTCTGACGGCAAGGATATCGGATATGTGGGCAATATCAAGGAAGTGGATGCCAAAATTCTTTATGACTTGTTGGAAAATGATTTCCTTCCCATTGTGGCTCCTGTGGGTTTGGATGATAATTTTGAGACTTACAATATCAATGCGGATGATGCAGCCTGCGCCATTGCGAAGGCAGTGGGCGCGGATAAACTGGTATTTTTAACGGATATCGAGGGATTGTACCGTAATATTGAGGATAAAAGTTCTTTTATTTCAAGACTTACCGCGTCGGAAGCGGATAAGCTGATTGAGAGCGGGATTATCGGCGGCGGTATGCTGCCGAAGTTAAACAACTGCACATCGGCAATCCGTGCAGGAGTAAGCAGAGTCCATATTCTGGACGGGCGTGTGCCCCATTGCCTGCTTCTGGAAATTTTTACCAAAGACGGTATCGGAACGGCAATTATTGCAGATGACGACAATCTGGCTGTGGGAATCAAGAGGGATAAATTTTGCGTGGAGCAGTAAGCGTTTGAGGAAGGAGAAAAAATGGGCGAAACAATGAAGAACTACATTGCAGAGGCGGAAGCCGCCCTGCTTCATACTTATAATCGTTATCAGATTGTGCTTGACAGGGGGGACGGCGTTTATCTGTATGATATCGAAGGTAAAAAATATTTGGATTTCGTTGCGGGAATCGCCGTGTTTGCATTGGGATACAATAATAAAGAGTACAATGACGCTTTAAAGGCTCAGATAGACAAGTTGATTCATACCTCTAACTACTATTATAATGTGCCCGCGGTGGAGGCAGCCAAAAAGGTGAAAAAGGCGTCCGGCATGGACAGGGTGTTTTTCACCAATTCCGGTGCGGAAGCCTGCGAGGGCGCTATCAAGGCAGCCAGAAAGTATGCCTATTTAAAGGATGGTGGCACGGATCATGAAATCATTGCCATGAACCATTCTTTTCACGGAAGGACCATGGGGGCATTGGCGGTGACCGGCAATCCTAAGTATAGGGAGCCATTTGAGCCTTTAATCGGAAATATAAAATTTGCCGATTTGAATGATTTTGACAGCGTGCTGTCACAGGTGACGGATAGGACCTGTGCCATTATGTTAGAGCCGGTGCAGGGAGAGGGCGGTTTGTTCCCCGCGACGGAGGATTTTTTAAAGAAAGTGCGGGCTTTTTGCGACGAGAGAGATATTCTCTTGATTTTTGACGAAGTGCAGTGCGGTATGGGACGCACCGGATATCTGTATGCATGGCAGCGTTACGGCGTAAAGCCGGATATTATGACCACGGCGAAAGCGTTGGGCTGCGGCGTGCCGGTGGGGGCGTTTTTGATGACGGAAAAAGTGGCGCAGAATTCTCTGGCAGCGGGGGACCACGGAACCACTTACGGCGGCAATCCGCTGGCGGCAGCGGCTGTGGATAAAGTGTTTGATTTATTTGAAAGAGATCACATAATAGAGCATGTAAGGGAAGTTTCTCCTTATCTGGAACAGGAACTTGAAAGACTGTCCGCAAAATATGACTGCATTTTGGAAAGAAGGGGAGTAGGACTCATGCAGGGGCTTGTATTTGACAGACCTGTGGCGGATATGATTAACAGGGCGGTAGAGAAAGGTCTTATCCTGATTAACGCAGGCTCTAATATCATCCGTTTTGTGCCGCCTCTTATTATTACAAAGGAACATATTGACGAGATGATTACAATTTTGGAGGACTGCATTACATTATGAATCTGAAAAACAGGTTTCTTGCGGCAGCGGCTGTGGCGGTTGTGGCAGGCGCTGCACTCTACGGCAGTACATTTGAAATCAGCAGTGAGGAGAAAAGCCGGCCGACATGGTTTAATAATAATGAAGAAACTATTTATTTCTGGTATTCCGAGGAAGGCTTAAGCGAGTATATTAACAGCGCAGCCGTGGCATTCAGCGAAAAAGAGAATGTCAGGGTCATTCCGGTGCTTACCTCGGAGAATGCTTATCTTGAGGCAATCAATAAAGCGTCCATGGAGGAGGAACAGGCTCCGGATGCTTATCTTGTGGGCAATGAGTCTTTGGAAAAGGCTTATCTGGCAGGACTTGCAGCGGAGATTTCCGATGAAGGGGGTATCTGCAGCGAACAGTATTTTCCGCAGGCAGCTCTGTCCGCGGTGACTTATCATGGCAAAAAAGTGGGATATCCTTTGTGTTATGAGACCAGTGTATTGGTATATAATGCCGATTATCTTCAGGAGTGGGCACAGCAGAATGAAAAAGAAAATTTTTTGGACGCCCTGCCTTCCACGATAAACGATATTTTAAATATTGCGGAGACTTATGAGACGCCGGAGGGTGTGGAAGGCGTTATGGAGTGGGATGTGTCAGATATTTTTTATAATTACTGGGTCGTGGGTAATTATATGATTGTGGGAGGAGACGCCGGTGATGATAAGGAAAATATCCGGATCAACAATCCTGAGACGATTCAATGTCTGGAAATCTATGAAGCGCTGAATCAGTTTTTCTTTATTGAGTCGGATAATGTAACCTATGACGGCGTGGTGCAGGATTTTATAGACGGAAAGATTGTGTTTACCATAGGAACCACGGACATTGTGAATCGTCTGGAGAATGCGAAAGCGGACGGAAGTTTTGCCTATGAATACGGACTTATCACCATGCCGGATGTAAGCGGGGAGCTGGGGAGCCGCTCTCTGTCCGTGACCAGTGTGGTGGCGGTTAACGGATATTCTGCCCAAAAGGAGTTGGCGAACCGTTTTGCGGCATATCTGACAAAGGATTATGCGGGCAGTCTGTATGAGCGAAGCGGCAGGGTTCCGGCAAGCAGGGAAGCCAATTCCCTGTATGAACCTTTAAAGGTCTTTGCAATGGAGTATGAAAAGAGCATACCCATGCCTAAAATGATGGAAACCGCCAATTTCTGGATCAGGCTGGAAATCGTGTTTTCCAAGGTATGGAACGGCGCGGATGTGACGGAACAGGTTGTAGAATTGGAGAACGGAATGCAGGCGCTTCCATAATCCGAGGCAATCTGAGGCAAATGTAAAAATTTTTCTTTTATTTATAGGAATAATGGTGTATAATGTAAAAGACGGAGCCATTCGGGGGGGGTAATGAGTGTTGTTGTCTTCTGTCAGGTACTCTGCTAAATGGTGAAATAAATTACATGTATTATAGGAGAAAAGGGTTATGAAGGGTAAGAAGAAACTAAGTATCGTGGCAATATTCGTTATGCTATGTCTGATACCGGCGTTGATTTTGGCAGTTTGTACTGTTTTTCTGGCAAGCAGTCATATGAGACAGGCAGCCGAAAATGAAATCGAGGGGACATTGAAAGCTACAGGGTATACCTTGATGGAAACTTTTTCAGTCGTTGATACGGGCAATTATCAATTGATTGACGGGGAGCTTTTTAAAGGAGAAAGCAATCTTTCCGACGATTATGAAATCGTTGATACAATCAAGGAAGAGACGGGAGTGGAGTGTACTTTATTTTACGGGGATACGCGTTATATGACAACAGTCAAGGATGAAAAAGGCGACCGTATGCTTCTGACCCAATGTTCCGATGAAGTGAAAAAAATTGTTTTGGAGCAGGGCAATACCTATTTTGCAAAGAATATTACCATTGGCGGCAGTGATTATTACGGATATTATATTCCTGTGGAACAGGAAGGTAAAGTAGTGGGTATGTACTTTACGGGCAAGCCCAGTTCCGATCTGACCAACGCAACCAAAGAATTCTTTTTCTTTGTTCTGATTGCATGCTCCGTACTGTTGCTTATCATTGTAGTAGCCGCATTTATCATAGGCGGTATGCTGGCAAAGAACATTCAGGTTCTTCGCAATGATACCGTGAAATTGTCCGAAGGTAATCTGAACTTTAAGATACAGAATAAAAATGTCATTCGGGAAGTGTATGAAGTGGCCGGTGCAATGGAGGCGTTGCAAAATCAATTATCTACGGTGGTGGGTTCCATATTAACCTGTTCCGGTACGGTAAATGCTTCCGCTGTACATATAGACGATTCTCTCGAGAACTGTGCAAGCGCTGTGAAGGATTTGAGCACGACAATGGAAGAATTGGCCTATGGCGCGCAGAGCATGGCAGGCTCCGTAGAAAAAGAAGCAATGGATATGGATCAGATTTCCAACAATATCACTGCGATTTCCGACAGTTCGCGCGCTACTCAGGAAGTGACCGCGAAAGTGACCGAGGTAAGCGAGGGCGCTAAGAAAGATTTGGACGAGCTGCTCAAAGCCAACAGTTATACAACAGAGAGCGCCAATAATGTTATCAGCAGTATTTCAGAGGTTAGCGATGCGGTGAAGCAGATTACCACTGCGGCACAGATGATTATGGATATCTCCAACCAGACCAATCTTTTGTCCCTGAATGCAAGTATCGAGGCGGCAAGGGCAGGAGAAGCCGGAAGAGGATTTGCGGTTGTGGCAAGTGAAATTCAGAAGTTGGCAGAACAGTCCAATTCTTCCGCTCAGGAGATTCAGACGATTATTGAAAAGATTACTTCCAAGACAGAAGAGTGTACCAAGATTGCAGGGCAGATTCAGGATGCGGTAGGTAAAGAGTCCGGCGCTCTCAAGAGCGTGAACCGCAGCTTTGACGATGTGGAGAACAATATCACCAATGCGGCGGACGCGGTGAGCAAGATTACAGATTTGGTAGCTATTACCGATAAGAATAAAGTGGGAGTTTTGGATTCCATTACAGACTTGTCCGGTATTTCCGAAGAAAACGCCGCCTGCGCAGAGGAGGCAAATGCTTCCGCAGAGGAATTGAGGGCAAATATCGAAGAGGTAAGTACTCAGGCTGCCGAGCTGAGGAATGTGGTGACACAGCTAGAAGAAAGCGTTTCCTTCTTTAAGATTTCCTAAATTGCAAGACACTGTTTGGATTTGCAAAGGTTTGCGAGAATAAATAACCAATTGTGGGATATGATACCAATGTAAACAGTATTCTCAAAGAGAGAAGTTTACAGAAAGGTGGTATCCCATGATTGGTTTTTTGATTGCTTTGATTTCCGGAGCGCTGATGAGCGTACAGGGCATATTTAATACACAAGTGACAAAAGCTTCCAGCATTTGGGCGGCAAGTGCATTTGTGCAGTTTACGGCGCTTTTGGTCTGTCTGGGGGCATGGGCTGTGACGGATAGGAGCTCTTTGACAAAGGTACTGAGCGTAGAGCCGAAATATATGCTGCTTGGAGGTGCAATAGGCGCCTTTATTACCTACACCGTGATAAAGAGCATGGACGGGCTGGGACCGGCGAGGGCGGTCATGCTGATAGTGGTGTCCCAGCTTCTTGTGGCATATATCATAGAGCTTTTGGGATGGTTCGGAGTGGAGAAACAGCCCTTTGAATGGAGAAAGGCTGTGGGTATGGCGGCGGCTATCATAGGAATTATTATTTTTAAATGGAAATAGTATAAAAGTCACTTGTAAATTTCCAATATTTATCTTACAATTAAAATTACAGCATAGAAGGCAGCCCTCTTGTAAATAGGCAATAACTTATTGCCGGAAAAGAGGGACTATGATGAAAGAAAAGCAAAATCTTTGTAAAAAGGGAAGAATGGCGGGACTGTTTTTTCTTGTGGTATTGTATGCTTTTTCGGGCTGCGGCATGAGGGATGCCGCAATACAAATTCCCGTAAAAGAAGAAACGCTGAATCAAGAAACAATTCCGGATGAAGAGCCGCAGGAGAGGGAGATTACAGAAGAAGAGCAGATTTTTGTGCATGTGTGCGGCTGTGTTGTCTCTCCGGGAGTGGTGGAGCTGCCACAGGGGAGCAGGGTCTCGGATGCTTTACAGGCGGCGGGAGGCTTTACGGAGGATGCGGAAACCTCTTATGTCAATCTGGCCGCCAAAGTGGAAGACGGTGAGAAACTCTATTTTCCCGGTGTGGAGGAAAGTGCAAAGCTGCAGACGCAGATTTTGGACGAACAGACAGGGAACGGGCTTGTGAATATCAATACGGCAGGAGCAGACGCTCTGTGTACCCTTTCGGGAATCGGAGAGGCGAGAGCAGGCGACATTATTGCTTACAGGGAAGAAAACGGTCCCTTTCAAAGGAAAGAAGATATCATGAAGGTGCCGGGCATCAAAGAAAACGCCTATAAGAAAATTTGTGATAACATTACGGTAAAGTAACGGGAGGATGGACAAATGGCAGCCAAGAGAGCTTTGGTGGTGGATGACGAACAGTTGATTGTAAAGGGAATTCGTTTCAGCTTGGAGCAGGATGACATGGAGGTTGACTGTGCTTATGACGGAGAAGAGGCGTTAGCCTATGCAAGAAATTATCACTATGACATTATCCTGTTGGATGTAATGCTGCCGAAGCTTACGGGATTTGAAGTATGCCAGCAGATTAGGGAATTTTCCAATGTTCCTATTGTCATGCTTACGGCAAAAGGGGATGATATGGACAAGATTCTGGGACTTGAATACGGTGCGGATGATTATATCACCAAACCTTTTAATATTTTGGAAGTCAAGGCGCGCATTAAGGCTATCATGCGCAGAACGGAACCAAAGAAATCGGCGGAGACAGCGGCAAAGGTTGTGGAGAGCGGAGAGCTGCGTTTAGACTGCGAGGGAAGAAGAGCATACATATCGGGTAAGGAAATCGGTTTGACTGCCAAGGAATTTGAAGTGCTTGAGCTTTTGATGACCAATCCCAACAAGGTATACAGCAGGGAGAGTCTTTTGAAACTGGTGTGGGGAGCGGATTATCCCGGAGATGTACGAACGGTTGATGTACATATCAGAAGGCTGCGCGAGAAAATAGAATCCAATCCCAGTGAACCTAAATATGTACATACTAAGTGGGGAGTGGGGTATTATTTCTTAAATAGCTGACCCGCGGACTAATTCTATGACTGGAAGGTTAAAATGATTGAGATAGTAAAGCAAAAGCTGAGAAGTCTGGTGTTTCTGAGAAGCCTGCGCGCCCGCATTTTTGTGATTGTGCTGACGGTAGGCATTGTCCCTAGTATCTGGATGCGTTACGGAATTGTGAATAATTATGAAAACCGCGCGGTGGACCAGCGTGTGGCTACCGTGCAGAATCAATTAAAAATTATCGCGAATCATCTGGTAAATAATAATTATCTGACGACTTACCGCTCTGACGAACAGGCATATCGAAATTCAAAGGCGGTCATCAATGCGGAATTGGAAATGCTTTCCAATCTGTATGAAGGTCGTGTGATGATTATCAACAGTAATTTTAAGGTTATTAAAGATACATATGGCATCAGCGAAGGGAAAACCATTATTTCGGAGGAAGTTATCAAGTGCTTTCAGGGAGAGAATATTTCCCATTATGACCCGGAACACGGCTATATTGAGATGACCATCCCCATTACCGGCACATTAAGCGGAGAGGACGGAACAGACCCTGTGAGCGTAGTCATGGGAGTTATGCTGACAAGTATTTCCAACGAAAGCATTGTTACCACAATGAACCTGTTAAACCGGAATTCTTTGATTCTGGAGACTATTATGATTATCGCTATTTTCGGTCTGGCGATGGTTCTGTCGGTGGTGCTGACCAGACCTTTTAACCGGGTTACGGATGCCATTAATAAAGTGAGGGCCGGTTACAGCGACGAGAGTATCTCCGTTTCGGATTATGCGGAGACGGAGCATATTGTGGAGGCATTCAATCAAATGCTGAAGCGCATGAAAACGCTGGACGATTCCAGACAGGAATTTGTGGCAAATGTGTCCCATGAGCTGAAAACCCCCATGACCTCCATGAAGGTTCTGGCGGATTCGCTGCTTTCACAGGAAGGAGTTCCTGCGGAGCTGTACAGGGAGTTTATGGAAGATATTGTATCGGAGGTTGACAGGGAAAATCAGATTATCACGGATCTGCTGGCATTGGTCAAGATGGATAAGAAGGTGCAGGCGCTCAACATTGTCTCCTTGAATATTAACGAGCTGACGGAATTAATTTTAAAGCGGCTGCGTCCCATTGCGCGCAAGAAGGATGTGGAAGTAGTGTTTGAGAGCGTCCGTCCCGTGGTGGCGGAAGTGGATGAAGTGAAGATGTCCATGATCATCACTAATCTGGTGGAGAATGCCATTAAATACAATAAGGAACACGGATGGGTTAAAGTGGTGCTGGATGCCGACCATCAGTTTTTTACATTGGAGGTCAGTGATTCGGGAATCGGTATTCCGGAAGATTCCCTGGCATATATCTATGAGCGTTTTTACAGAGTGGACAAATCCCATTCAAGGAAAATAGGCGGTACGGGACTGGGGCTTGCCATTACCAGAAGTGCGGTCCTGATGCATAGGGGTTCGATTACGGTGACCAGCACGGAAGGGCAGGGTTCCTGCTTTACCGTAAAGATTTCCTTAAATTATATTGCATAAAGTGTGAGAAGAATTTCTAAGGCGCTTGAAGAACAGCACCTAAGAAATTCTAAATCTCACACTGAAGAATCGCAAGGGAAGCGATTCTTCTCGTTGATTGTTTGTGCCGCTAAAGCGGCATGACGGGAAGTGTGAACAGATTGGAGATTTTTTATGAAGAAAATGCGCAGGCAGTTTCTGCTTTGGTTTAGCCTGATGATTTTATTTGCCGTGGGGCTTGTCGGCTGTGGTAAAAATGAGAACAGCGATGAAAATAAAGTGTCCGTGTATTATATCAGCAATTCCGAAACAAAGGTGGAAAACCACGAATATGTTCTGAAAGGCGGGACTGCGGAGGAACAACTGCAGGAGCTGATGGACTGTCTGTCCACCCTGCCGGAAAAGCCGGAATATAAGGTGCCTTTGGGGATGGGATTTAAGGTGCTGAAGGTGGATGCGCAGGACGGAAGAGTGACGCTGGATATGGATAAGGCATACAGAGAACTACCTGCCACTACGGAGGTATTGGTGCGGGCGGCGATTGTGCGCACATTAACCCAGATTGAAGAAATAAGCTATGTGGGCATTACCGTGGAGGGACAGCAGCTTTATGATAATGCCGGCGAACAGGTAGGCTGGATGAGCGCCAAGCAGTTTATAGACAATGACGGAAACGAGATTAATACCTATGAGCAGGTGAGGCTGAAACTCTATTTTGCAAGTGAAGGCGGGGATCAACTGATAGCCTCCTACCGGGAGAAGTATTATTCTACCAACACACCGCTGGAGCGTTTTGTGGTGGAGGAGCTGATAGCGGGACCAAGCAGCCAGTCTTCAGGCTTATACCCGGCTATCAATCCCGAGACAAAGCTTATCAATATTATGACGAAGGACGGAATCTGCTATGTGAATCTGGATTCCGGATTTCTCAGCGTTGCCGACAATGTATCCGTGGAGGTGGCTGTCTATGCTATCGTGGATTCCTTGACGGAATTGAGCAATGTCAACAAAGTGCAGATTCTGGTGAACGGAGAAGCGCCCGTGGACTTTTTCAGCACCAATACATTTGAAAGAAATCTGGATTATGTGACGAAATTGGAACCTTAAAAATTACAACTGACAGAAAGAATGAGGAATGCATGAGGAGACCATTGATGTGGCTCTGCCTCTGCCTGATCATCATTGCGGCCTTAAAACAGTGGATTTGCAAGGGAACGGCGGACGACGGTCCTTTGCAGGAGGACCGGGAAATTGTTGTTACAGGCAGGGTATACCAAAAAGACAGGGATTATTTTTATCTGGATTCCATAAGTTTAGAGCAGGAAATATCATACAATTCTGAAATATCAAACATTGCAAATCAGCAGAATATACCACTTACTTATCATATGATCGGTCAGTCAGAGGAATTTGCGCCGGAAGAGCTTTTGCTGGGGAGCCGGGTGACGGTGCGGGGAACGCTGGGAAGCTTCCGTACAGCCACCAATCCCGGTGAATTTGATGCCGCAAAATATTATAGAATCCTGAAAATCGGCGGGAAATTGACAGATGTAAAGCTCCTTGCAAAAAGCGGGGACTACTCACGGTGGAAAGAAATGCTGTATGGGTTGAAAGTGTATTGGAGAGAAAGACTTTTCCGCATTTTTCCGGAAGAGGAGGCTTCCGTTATGGCAGCATTGCTTCTGGGTGAGAAAAAGGGGATTGATGAGGAAATAAAAGAACTCTACCAACGCAACGGAATCGTACATATTTTAAGTATTTCGGGGCTTCACATTACGATTATCGGCATGGGGATTTATGAGCTGTTGCGTAGGCTGCATGCACCGACATTTCCCGCAGCGCTCTGCGGCGGCTGTATCCTGTTATTATACGGGATAATGACGGGATTCGGGGTATCCACCTATCGGGCCGTGGGAATGTATCTGCTTCGCATGGCAGCCGAGATTACAGGGCGCACCTACGATATGCTGACAGCGGCTGCCCTGCTGGCGGCGCTCATGGTATGGCATAATCCTCTGTACTTGAGCCATAGCGGCTTTTTGCTGTCTTTCGGTTCTGTTTTCGGAATCGGGGTATTTTATCCTGCCTTTTTGGACAAAGAAACAGAGAGCCGGAAAAATCAAAGAAAGGAACAGCAGATTTTTGTAAGGAATGTCCTGAGAAATCTGGGAAGCAGACTATATCAGTCAATTTTAGCCTGCTTATCTATTACCATAATGACGCTTCCCATACAGCTTTGGTTCTATTTTGAAGTGCCAACCTACTCTATAGTGTTGAATATGATAGTGATTCCCTTTATGACGGTAGTGATATTGACCGGCTCGGTCGCTATGATGGCACCGGGATTAGGAGTGATAGGAACCGTAGATTGCTTGATTTTACAGGGATATGAGGCACTGTGCAGGTTTTTTGTCTCATTACCCTTTTCCCTGTGGAACCCGGGTCATCCAAAGGTTTGGCAGATTATTTTGTACTATTTACTTCTTTTTGGAACCTTGGTGATTATGAAAGTTAAAAAGTTTGAAAATACAAGCAAAAAAATAATATTGACTGTATTGGTCGTTGTTTTGACGATAATTTTCGCGCTGAATTTTGAAGGTGAAGACAGTGTGACATTTCTGGATGTGGGGCAGGGAGACTGCATCTGTCTGAGAACGAAAGAAGGCAGGGTTTATCTTTTTGACTGTGGAAGCAGCAGCCGCAGTCAGGTGGGAAAATATGTCCTGAAGCCGTTTTTAAAATACCATGGTATCAGCCATATTGACGGTATTTTTGTATCTCATTTTGATGCGGACCACTGTAACGGTCTGGAAGAACTTCTGGAGAACAGGGCGCAGTGGGGATTTACCGTAGGGCAGCTTTATCTGTCGCCTACCACGGACAAGTGCAGTGAAGAAAAGTGGAAGGATGAAATTTCCGCCGCCCACATTTATACAGGAGACAGCCTGAAGACGGGAGAGATTACCATAACCTGTCTGCATCCGTCGGAGGATTTTGTCATGGAAGGAAATGCGGCGTCCCAATGCTTTTATGTGGACTTTGGAGAAAATACCCTGTTGCTGACGGGAGATGTGGAAAAAGAGGGCGAAGAGAGTCTGTTAAAGGAACTGAAAGAAAGAGGAATTTATCATATCACGGTATTAAAGGCAGCCCATCATGGCTCCAAAAACTCTACCTCAAAAGAATTTTTGAAATGGGCGGCACCGGATTTAACCGTGATTTCCTGCGGACGAAACAACAGGTACGGGCATCCCCATGAGGAGCTGCTTGGGCGGCTGGAAGAAGCGCAGAGCAGTATACTCAGAACACAGACAAGCGGAGCCATCACCCTGAAATTTGGAAGAAAGGGCGTAGCGGGCTATTGTTATCTGAGGTGACTTTTAAATAATGGATAAAATAAGCATTTCCACGCTGATATTGTCATTCAGTCTGCCGCTTTTAATGGCTTCTTCCGTTTCCACACATTGCACAAGAGCCCTTTTTAAGTCGGAAATTTTAAAGCGTCCGGCTTGAGCGGCGCACTTTTTCACGATAAAAGGGGCAAGCTTTGTTTTTTCTCCGATGATTTTACTGTCATATCCAGCCTGCTGTAATTCCCTGATCTGAAGAAGCTGGTTGAAATGCCTTGCAATCAAAATCAGGATGCGCATGGGGGGCTCTCTCAGGGCAAGGAGATCATAATAAAGCATCAAAGCTTTCTTTTGCTGCTTATCCGCAATGGCGTCTATCATGCCGAAAATGTGGTTGTTGATTCGGGTAGTGCAGACAGCGTCTACATCTTCGGGGGTTATCACATCCCTGTCCATGCAGTAACAGATTAGTTTTTCCAATTCCATTTGAATATTTTCCATATCCGTTCCGGTTCTTTCCAGAAAAAGCCGGGCGGTATGCTCTTTGATTTTCTTGTTTTCCTGCTTTAGGGTCTGGGCAATCCAGAGTTTTAAGGTGTCCTCGTCCTGCTCGGTAAATTCCGCCGCATATCCTTTTGACTGCACGGTTTTGTAGAGCTTGCAGCGTTTGTCCACACTCTCTTCCGTAAAGATAAAATAGGTGGATTCATTGGGGGAGGATAAATACTCCGCCAACTGTTCGCCGCCGGATTTGAAAAGTTCGCTGTTGCTGATAAAGATAACCCGTCTCTCGGCAAGAAACGGCATAGTTTCCGCCAAATCAATGATTTCGCCGATGGGGAGATTCTTTCCGTCATAAAAATGGGTGTTCATGGTGTCGCCCTCATTACACATGGCATTTTGAAGGCGCTTCGTATATTGCTTTCTCAGATAGCGTTCTTCTCCGCAAAGAAGATATGCCCGCTTAAAACTGCCCTGCCGGATATCTTCCGTGATGTTCTGCATATGCTTCCTGTTTTCGTTCGCCTGCTTCATAACAATTCTCCTTTATAATATTAGTATATAAGATTGCGGGGCAACTTGCAATTCTTAAAAAGTTCTATTGAGATTGGACAAGGGTTGTGTTACTATAAGAAGTAGAAAAACGCAAAATCGGCGTTTTTCCGTACTATTTGAACTGCCAACTGAAAGGTGGCAGAATGGAGGTTACTATGGGAAAAAAGAGTGGATTTATCAGTGAATTCAAGAAATTTATCATGCGGGGCAATGTAATGGATATGGCAGTGGGTGTTATCGTGGGCGGTGCCTTTACCTCCATTGTTACCTCATTGAATGAAGATATTCTGACGCCTATTTTGGGAATTTTTGGCGGAACGGATTTCAGCAGTCTGAAATTTAAAATGGGAAGCGGTGAAAATGCGCCGATGCTGTCTTATGGTAATTTTATCACAGCAGTAATCAACTTCCTGATTACGGCGCTGGTTATCTTCTGCCTGATAAAGCTTATCAACGGTATCGGGGATAAATTTAAAAAGAAAGAGGAGCCTGCGGCGCCTGTCACAAAGAAATGTCCCTTCTGTAAAAGCGAGATTTCCATTGAGGCGACCAGATGTCCCCATTGCACATCCCAGCTTGAGGAACAGAGCGGCGTTTAAACAAAAAACCGGTCACAAAATACGGACAGATAGATACGGGGTATCAAGTTTGAAAGTAAACTTTCAAACTCTTTATTGGTAGCAGTATCGCAGGCAGAAGCCTGCGATATGCGGGGGTATATGAATGAAATCATACAAAGGAAAAGCATGTCTGTGCGCGGCGGTCTGCCTGCTTCTTTCAGGGATATTGACGGGCTGCAAGAGCAGTAATGCCAAAATCGAAGAAGGAATGCAGATGGCGCAGAATCTGGAATATCAGGAGGCGCTTGCCTGTTTTGAGGCGGCGGAAGCGCAGGGAGAGGACGCCCGTCTGATTGCCCGGGGAAGGGGCATTGCATATATGGGGCTTACGGACTACGGACAGGCAATCGAATGTTTTAAGGAAGCGTTGTCAGACAGCAGCGGTTTTGTGGAGTCCATGGATTATGACCTGAATTATTATATGGCGGCGGCCTACACAAAAAGCGGGCAGTATGCGGAAGCAGAAGCGGTTTACGATGCCATTCTGGCAATGAAAAGCAATGAGAAGGACGCCTATTTTCTGAGGGGGAGTATCCGGCTGGCGCAGGGCAGTTATGAGAACGGCAAGGCGGATCTGGACAAGGTATTGTCCATGGAACCCAAGAATTACGACAGATTGGTACAGGTCTATCAGGTGCTGGAGCGTTACGGGTACAGGAGTATCGGTCTGGAATATCTGCAGAGCGCTTTGGATAGTGGGGATAAATCCATCACTGCCTATGACAGGGGACGGATGTATTATTACATGGGCGATTACCAGAAAGCGGCGCTGGAATTGGAGGAAGCCAAGAACAAAGGCGGAGCCGGATGTTATCTGTATCTGGGAAAATCCTATGAGGCATCGGGAGAATACAATTATGCCGCCAATGTGTATAACAGTTATCTTGCCAAGGATGACCAGAACGCGGAAATGTACAATCAACTGGGCCTCTGCGAGATAGCGAAGAAGGATTATCAAAAAGCACTGGAAGCTTTTCAGGCGGGAATGCAGATTCCCAACAGCGGAATGATACAGGTTTTATCTTTTAATGAAATCATGACTTATGAGTATCTGGGAGAGTATCAGAAAGCGTCGGTGCTTTTGGAAAATTATTTAAAATCTTATCCCGATGACGGGGCAGCGCAGAGGGAAATGCAGTTTTTGTCAACACGGTGAGACGCAGGAAAACGACAATAAAACAATAGTAAAGCGATAAGAGGTTTGCAAAAATGATTAACAGATTGGTGGAAAAGATTAAAAAACTCAATGCTCCCATCGTGGTGGGGCTGGACCCCATGATGAAATTCGTGCCGGAGCATATCAAAAAAGCGGCGTTTGCAGAGTACGGCGAGACTCTGGAAGGCGCGGCGGAAGCAATCTGGCAGTACAATAAAGGTATCGTGGACGCCATTTATGATTTGGTGCCCGCAGTGAAGCCCCAGATTGCCATGTACGAGCAGTTTGGCATTCCGGGGCTGGTGGCTTTTCGGAAAACGGTGGACTACTGTAAAGAGAAAGGATTAATTGTAATCGGCGATATCAAGAGAGGGGATATCGGCTCCACTTCCGAGGCTTATGCTGTGGGTCATCTGGGTAAGGTACAGGTGGGAAACAATTCTTTTTATGGATTTAACGAGGATTTTGTGACAGTGAATCCTTATTTGGGTTCGGACGGCGTGAATCCTTTTATCAAGGTCTGCAGGGAAGAAAAGAAGGGAATTTTTGTGCTGGTAAAGACTTCTAACCCTTCCAGCGGGGAATTTCAGGATCGCAGGGTACAGTCGGGAGAAGGGGAGAAACCCTTATATGAAATCGTAGGAGAAGCGGTAGCAAAGTGGGGCGCAGAGTGCATGGGGGATTCCTATAGTTATGTGGGCGCAGTAGTAGGAGCAACTTATCCCGAACAGGGAAAGGCGCTGCGAAAAATTATGCCCAAGGCGTTTATTCTGGTGCCGGGATATGGAGCACAGGGCGGAAAAGGCGCGGATTTGGTGCATTTCTTTGATAAAGACGGGCTGGGAGCCATTGTAAACTCCTCCAGAGGCATCATTGCGGCATATCAGCAAGAGCAGTATGCCGGGTATGGCGCCGAAAACTATGCGGATGCCTCCAGAGCAGCGGTAATCGCTATGAGAGAAGATATTGCGGGAGCGCTTAACGGTTAAGATCCCTCTGCAGTTTTTCCGCAAAAACATTTAACTCTGCCAAAACTTTCTGGATAGAGTTAATGTTTTCCAGATGTTCCTTTGCCACATCGTTAGCATCTTTGATAGAAGCGGTAATGGACACAAGATGCTCTGTAATGGTGTTTAAGGTAGTTTTAATGGCGGATGCGGAACTTCCGCTGTCATTGGCAAGCTTGCCCATCTCGGTGGCAACTACGGCAAAGCCTTTACCGTGTTCGCCGCTCCGGGCCGCTTCAATGGAGGCGTTTAATGCCAGAATATTGGAGCGGGAAGCATTGCCGGTAATCTTATTTACCACATCAACGGCATTATGAACATCACTTTCCACATTAGCGGTCATATGATTCATGGCAGTCAGCATCTCAAACAGGTTTTCGATTCCCGTTACCACAGTCTGAATGGATTCATCGATATTGGCTACGGACTCTTGAAACTGAACGGCAAATCTTGTGGTTTCATCTTTCATGGATGCAGAGTAGGTGCAGGCAACGCATCCCACAACGCTTGAGCCGTCTTTAACGGGAACCAGCATGCCGTCAAAAATCTCTCCGTTTTTATTGGCGGGAAGGCGGTTGTGTTTTGAGATTCCCGTTTTGAGAACTTCGTTTAAAGCTCCGGTGGGGTCTGCAAAAGTATCGCCGATCTGCATGTTGGGAGTGGCTCCGTCAGGCAGGGAAAATCCTTGAATGGCACAATCCTTGTCGATTACCGCGAGATATACATCTTCGGTATTTAATTGCTGGATGAGGGGGAGCATATGGATGATGTCCTCTAATTTCTTGTTTAACATGACAGTACCTCCGTCTGTATTGATTTCTTAGCTGTTTTCCTGCTTTTTATGAAAATTTCCTACTATCTATTTTAACAGATTTCTTGGTATTTGCATAGCGCATAAAAGGACTTTATAAGTATTTTCTGAAAGCGATTGTCATTCCGTTCTCTGAATGTTATAATAAATTAGGTGAATATTCAATTAAAATATTCAATTCTGACCGGAAGGAGCTGCAATAAAGGTCGATTGCAAACTGCAATAAAGGTCGATTGCAAACTGCGAAACCCCATCATGAGCAGTGTCGGAGTACAAAGGCACGGAAACGGAGAAAATATGAAAACAAAAGAGGCATATTTGCAGGAACCTACAATGGATACCAGAAAGAAACTGTTGGACTCTGCAGTAAAGCTTTTTGCGGAGAAAGGGTATAAAGGAACCACCGTAAAAGCCATTACGCGCAGTGTGAACCTTTCGGACAGCCTGCTGTATCATTATTTTCCCAATGGGAAAAAGGAAATTTTTGAGGCGGCAGTTGAGGACAATATTAAAGAAATATCCAGTTCCTTAAGCGATCTTATCGGTATGAAGGACTGTGTCAGGATGCCTCTTGCGGATTTTCTGGAAGTGGTGTATTTGAGCTTTATGGAGACGGTAAAGACACATCTGGATATTATGCGTGTCATTCTCTGGGAGCCCGAAGTGCGGAAATATGTGAAGCATGAGCGGCTGACAGAGATATTGGGTCTGGAAGGACTTCAAATAGAAGAGATATTCCGGCATAAGGCGGCGGAGGGAGAAGTGAAGGACATGAATTTTAAAGCGGCTGCCCTCAGCATTAATTCTATTTTGACGAATCATGTGGTAATCAAATTATTCAATAACGGCGACAGTATATTGGAAGATGAGGAAAGCAGAAAACGCCTGATTGATTATCAGATATATATGTGGTTAAATCCTCAGGTCTAAGGACCGGGGATTTTTTTCTGTTTTTGGGAATACTACATAAGGCAGCAGTCTTGACAACGGACAGGACAGGCATTATATATGTTATATAAATAATGAAAAAGAAAGCCCCGGGGCGGAAATGAGGAGTTTATGAAGAATACAGCGGTTACGGAAAATATCCGGTATGTGGGAGCAGATGACAAGACCATTGATTTATTTGAGAGCCAATATATTGTGCCGAAGGGAGTTTCCTATAACTCTTATGTCATTATGGATGAAAAGACTGCCGTGATGGACAGTGTCGATATCAGGGCAAAGGAGGAATGGTTTGCCAATTTAAAAAAGGTTCTTGCTGACAGGCAGCCGGATTACCTCATTGTGTCCCATATGGAGCCGGATCATGCGGGCAGCATCCAATACTTTATGGAGCAATACCCTGATGCGCAGATTGTGGCAAGTGCAAAAGCGTTGAATATGATGCCACAGTTTTTCTCTATGAGCATGGAGGGCAGGAGTATAACCGTTGCAGAGGGCACGGAACTTGTTCTGGGCAAACATATTTTAACATTTGTGATGGCTCCCATGGTACATTGGCCGGAGGTTATGGTAACTTATGAGAAAACGGAGAAAATTTTGTTTTCCGCAGATGCCTTTGGCAAATTCGGTGCGCTGGATGTGGAAGAAGATTGGATCTGTGAGGCGAGAAGGTATTATTTTAATATTGTGGGAAAATATGGGGCACAGGTTCAGGCGTTGTTAAAAAAGGCGGCGTCTTTGGATATTCGGATGATATGTCCCCTGCATGGTCCGGTTTTGAAGGAAAGCGGTGAAGCGGATGCCTTGTTCAAAATCGGTTCGCTGCAATATTATATGGACTTGTATCGGACATGGAGCGGCTATGAGCCGGAAAAGCGGGGAGTTTTCATAGCCTGCGCTTCTATCTACGGAAATACCCGGAGAGCTGCCGAAAAGCTGGCGGGGCTTCTTCAAAAAAACGGTGTGGAAGAGGTGCGGCTGATGGATCTGGCAAGAGAAGACATGGCGGAGGCGGTGGAGACCGCTTTCTGCTATGACAGGCTGGTGCTGGCGTCTGTTACCTATGACGGCGGTTTATTCCCCTGTATGGAGAGTTTTCTTGCCCGTTTGAAAGCAAAGAATTATCAGAAGCGTACCGTGGGCATGATAGAAAACGGGAGCTGGGCGCCTATGTCGGGCAGGCACATGAAAGAAATGCTTGCCGGAATGAAGGAAATTCAGATGTTGGAGCCTGTTGTTACGGTAAAATCCGCTTTAAACGGGGAATCGGAGGAGCAGATAGCAAAATTGGCGCAGGCGCTTCTTGCTTACAAAGAAGTGACAGAAACAGTGAGGATAAAAAGTATTGAGCGATTGTAAAAGCCACCGCTACAGGAAAACTGCCCTATTTGTGGCGGGTCTGCCATTTCTTCCGCACTCTCCTGTTAGATTACATTGTTTTTGAAACGAAAGTCTTAGAGTGTTGAAATATTGAAAGTTTTCGACTTGCAAGTCCAAAAGTCATTGACAAATACAAGGTTATGTATATAATGAAAGATAAGGAAAGCAAGGAGGAGTTTCATGAATACGCTTATAAACCGCCCGTCCTATGTGGAACAACTGATTCAAAACAGAGATGTAGATCTGGTCAAAATAGTGACCGGTATACGCAGATGCGGGAAGTCATCCATTCTCGATTTGTTTCATCAGTATCTGCTTGATGATGGTGTGACCGAAGATAACATTATTCATATGAATCTGGAATCTTTGAAATATAGAAAACTGACGGATTACCTGTCCTTTTACGATTATGTCAGCGAACATATTATCGGAACCGGAAAGACCTACCTGATATTTGATGAATTGCAGGCGGTGGAGCATTGGGAAAAGGCAATCGAGTCATTTCGTCTGGATTTTGATGTGGATATTTATATAACAGGTTCCAATGCCTATCTCCTCTCGACAGAGTTTTCGACGATTCTGTCAGGGAGATATATAGAAATAAAGGTATTGCCGCTGTCATTTAAAGAATTTCTGGATTTCTATGAGTTTGATCCGGCTGTGCCTATGGAGGAGAAATTTCAAAAATATCTGCAGTTTGGCGGAATGCCTATCTTAAGGGAATACCGGTTTAATGAGGTGCGAAGCAATCAGGCATTAGAAGGAATCTACTCTACGGTGGTGCTGCGTGATATTTTACAGCGCAATGATTCGGCGGACCAGAATATGCTGCAAAAGATTGTGATGTTTTTGTGTTCTAATATAGGCAGCATCACATCTCCGAATAACATAGGAAATGTGCTGGCTGATGAGGGAGACATTCAGAAAACGAAGGGAAGAAATGTAGCCGGAAAAACCGTAGATAAATATATCTCTATGCTGCGCAGCGCCTTTGTATTTTATTCCGTGGGCAGATATGACGTAAAGGGAAAGCAGCTATTAAAGACCCTCGGGAAAAATTACATCATAGATATGGGCTTTCGCAATATGCTGCTTGGATATCGCGATGGGGACAGAGGGCATATTATAGAAAATATTGTATTTTTGGAACTTCTCAGAAGGGATTACCGTGTGTATATCGGCAAGGTGGGAGGAGCGGAGGTCGATTTCGTGGCGGAGAAGCCCGATGACAAAATATATATACAGGTCACAGAAAGTATGCAGTCCGAAGAAACAAGGGCGAGGGAGCTGCATCCGCTTAGAATGATCCCCGATAATTATGAAAAAGTAGTTCTGTCAATGGATAGGAATTATATAAGATCCTACGAGGGAATCAAATCATTATACCTGATAGACTGGCTGCTTCAATAAGGGCAGCGCATTTATGTAGCGAATCGATAAAACTGATTGAATAATGAAAAGTTTTATGGTAGTATGTCATTAATGATGTAACCAAAGATGCCAAAGCCTGTAGTAAGTGTGTAATAGGGTATTTCGGGAGAACACGATACAGGCAAAAGCCTTGAAAATGGAGGTTTTTATATATAATGGAAAGCTACAAGCAGGAATTTATCGAGTTTATGGTGGACTGTAATGTTCTTAAGTTTGGAGAATTTACCCTAAAGAGCGGACGGAAATCCCCCTTTTTTATGAATGCGGGCGACTATGTAACCGGCGCGCAGTTAAAGAAACTGGGCGAGTATTATGCAAAGGCAATCCATGAGAATTACGGAGATGACTTTGATGTGCTTTTCGGTCCGGCTTATAAGGGAATTCCCTTAAGCGTGGCGGCAACCATTGCTTACAGCGAACTGTACGGAAAGGAGATTCGTTATTGTTCTAACCGTAAGGAAATCAAAGACCACGGAGATGTGGGGATTCTTCTGGGCAGTAAACTGAAAGACGGGGACAAGGTAGTTATCATTGAAGATGTTACCACCTCCGGGAAGTCTATAGAGGAGACTTTTCCTATTTTGACTTCTCAGGCAAAAGTAGAAATCAAAGGGCTGATGGTATCCCTGAACCGCATGGAAAAAGGACCTGAAGGCAAGGGGAGCGCTTTGAATGAAATCAAGGAAAAATACGGTTTTGATGCAAACGCCATTGTGACGATGAAAGAGGTTATCGGGCATTTGTACAACAAGCCTTATAAGGGACAGGTTTATATTGATGATGCTTTGAAAGCAAAGCTAGATATGTATTACGAAACCTATGGGGTAGAGCGGATGTAACGCCTGCTTCATATGATAATTCATATGATAATGATATGCTAGGTTGCCAAAGGGCACGGAAAGAGGTCGGATATGGAAGAAAAAGTATATAAAACCATGAATGGTGCAGGAGCCTTAAATATTACGGTAGGCATAGTTGCATTAGTAGTAGGCGTGGCGTCAGGAGTGCTGTTAATTATCAGCGGAGCGAGGCTTTTGGCAAACAAATCCAAAATTTTATTCTGATTGAGAAAGCAAGCGGCATTTCCGAAGGGGAATGCCTTTTTCGCCGTAGAATCGGGATGGGTTGGAAGAATAGGGATTAGAAAGACAAGGCATGAAGAAGAAAAGAAATTATATTTTTACCAATAAAAGGCATTCGGAAAAAGCGATTATGTCCACTATTTTGGGCATTATAAGTACAGTCTCTCTGAGTATCGTCATATATCTGACATACAGGCATGGCGGAGCCGCAACGGCAGGTTATGGAATAACGGGACTGTTGGCGGCAATCTATTCTCTGGTAGGGTTTATTTTAGGCATCATTACCGTGCAGGAAAAGGATTATTACCGCTTGTTTCCCTGTCTGGGGCTTCTGTTTAACCTGATAGCTCTGGGCGCGGTGGGATTGATTTTGTATATGGGAGTGTATGCATGATATGCATGCATAATATGCACGCATATCATAGAAATGGAGATTATTATGGAGAATGGCAGCAGCGGCAGTCAAGATATGGTAGGACTGCTTGAAGAAAGATGGCAGTTATGTCTTTCACGCATCGGGGAAATTTCAGAAGAATCTTGGGAAGATTCCGCCATGTCAGGCATGGCGGATTATTTTAAGAGCGTGGCGGATTTTGTGCTCCTGATAGAAGATAACTATGATTTTTTGAAACAAGGAGGCTTAAAAAAGGCGTCTCTGGATGCGTTAAAGGCAAGAAACCAGGCGTTATATGCGGATATTTTACCCTCCCGCTATGAGGAGAGCTTTGCCAATCCGGCTTTTGCCGTGAAAAGGCTGGGAGAAACCTTTGGGGCGCTTTTGTCCGCCGTGTATGCGGAAATGCGCAGCCTGATTGGATTTGTTTATGAAGGGCGTCTGGAAGAAATGGTGGTCAGGGCGGAGCTTTTTTTGGAAATCTATACGGCTTTTGTTTATCAGTGGCGGGAAAATGCCGCGATGCCTTCTTATGAAGACATCCGCCGGATTTTTTACTGGTTTATAAGCGATTATGCGGATATGGCGGCGGTAAACCGGGTGAAAGAACTGGTGGAGCCTGAAAATAATTTTGCCGTGGATATGATAGAAAACAGCAATCTTACGGATTTGCGGTATTTATTTGCCTACGGGGAGTATGTGGGCGAAAACGAGCTTGTCATGGCGGAATTTCTGACCAATCTGCCCGAGGAAACAATTGCCGCCATGGCGGATACTTATACGGAAGGATACAGAATTGGATTTGAAGTGGGCAACAAGGATTTATCCAAGAAAACTGTGGTGGATATCCGCTATCATATCGGTTTTGAACGCATGATGAGACGCGCTGTGGATAATTTCCGTAAAATGGGACTGCAGCCTGTGTGTTACAGGGCGGCGGTCAGCCAGTTTTACAATCCTTCCCTGTTTAAGAGCGGTTTTTGCAGCGCTTCTCCCAACAGACAGTATGAGTTTGACCACAAGGATGACAGGGCGCTTTTTCTTGACAAAAACTATTGTAACCGGAAATTGGAAGTAACCCGCACCGCTTTCGAGGATTATAAGGCGCAGGCAAGGGGGTATGCGGGTCCCGCCGTGGTGGAAACCTTCGGAGAGCGGAGCTTTGAACCGGTAAATAAGCCGGAAAGCATAAAAATGTCCGAGGAGCAGAACAGACTCTGGGTGGAATACCGCTCCAAGGCAGGCGAGCAGCAGCGCAATTATATTATAGAGGAAGAGAGAAGCTTTACTATAATTGCTTTTCCGCTGCCGGAGATAAGGGAAGTTTTGCCGGAGAAGACGGATGCCTGTTTCGGAGAGTTTTTCCGGGAAATCATCCGATTAAATACATTGGATTATAAGAAATACCAAAAGATCCAGCAGGCTCTGATTGATGTTTTAGATACGGCAGTCTATTGTGAAATCAAGGGATGCGGCGGCAACGAAACAGACCTTAAGGTACGGCTTTATCCGTTGAAAAATCCCGAAAAGGAAACGATTTTTGAAAACTGTGTGGCGGATGTCAACATTCCGGTGGGAGAAGTGTTTACCTCTCCCGTGCTTACGGGAACGGAAGGCATTTTACAGGTAAGCCGTGTTTATCTGAACGGTTTGGAGTACAAAAACCTGAGGATTACTTTTAAAGACGGCATGGTACAGGATTACGGCTGTGATAACTATGCACAGGAGAAAGATAATCGAAATTTCATAAAGCAGAATGTGCTGTTTCGACACGACACGCTGCCTATGGGCGAATTTGCCATAGGAACTAATACCACTGCCTATGTGACGGCAAAAAAATACGGAGTGGAGGGGAAACTTCCCATTTTGATTGCGGAAAAAACAGGTCCTCATTTTGCCGTGGGTGACACCTGTTATTCCCATGGGGAGGAAGTGCGGGTTTACAATCCTGACGGAAAAGAAATCGTGGCAAAGGACAATGAACGCTCCAGACTTCGCAGCACCGATCCCGCAAAGGCATATTTCAACTGTCACACGGATATCACCATCCCCTATGACGAATTGGGAGAATTGACAGCCGTAAAAGAAAGCGGGGAGAGGATACCGCTTATCAGGAACGGAAGGTTTGTTCTGCCCGGCACGGAAGAATTAAACGAGGCATTTGCCACTCTTAAAAATTCATGAAGATTTCAAGATAAAGGTTGCATCCTACCCTTAATTTTAGTAAACTAAAGGGTAGGATAATATTTCACCAAGGAGGACATCATGGCTAAAGTAGGCATTGTAATGGGAAGCGATTCCGATATGCCGGTTATGAAAAAGGCGGCGGATATTCTGGAAGAATTGGGTATCTCATATGAGATGAGGATTATCAGCGCCCATAGAGAACCGGATACATTTTTTGAATATGCAAAAAGTGCGGAGGAGAAGGGCATTAAAGTGATTATTGCGGGCGCCGGCATGGCGGCGCATCTGCCCGGAATGTGCGCGGCGATTTTTCCCATGCCCGTTATAGGCATACCTATGCATACTACTTCACTTGGGGGAAGGGACTCCCTGTACTCTATCGTACAGATGCCTTCGGGGATTCCCGTGGCAACCGTTGCCATTAACGGCGGCGCCAACGCGGGACTTTTGGCGGCAAAGATTCTTTCCGTGTCTGACGGGGAACTCTTGCAGAAGTTAAAAGATTACAGCAGGAAACTCAAAGAACAGGTGGAAGCCAAGGATGCAAGACTGCAGGAAGTGGGCTATAAGGAATACTAGTGTGAAGAAAGCTTCTGGTAAAAATGGAGGATTATCATGGATTACAAAAAGGCCGGAGTTGATATAGAAGCAGGATATCAGTCAGTGGAACTGATGAAAAAATATGTAAAAGAGACGGTGCGTCCCGAAGTAATGGGGGGCTTGGGAGGTTTTTCCGGGGCGTTTTCCATGAAAGCCTTTCAAGATATGGAAGACCCCGTTCTGTTGTCCGGAACGGACGGCGTGGGCACCAAACTGAAATTGGCTTTTCTTATGGATAAACACGACACCATTGGCATCGATTGTGTGGCAATGTGTATAAACGATGTGGCATGCGCGGGAGGAGAACCTTTGTTTTTTCTGGATTATATCGCATGCGGAAAGAATTATCCGGAAAAGATAGCGGCTATCGTAAAGGGCGTTGCCGAAGGATGCAAACAGGCGGGGGCGGCTTTGGTAGGCGGCGAGACGGCGGAGCATCCCGGACTGATGCCGGAGGATGAGTATGATCTGGCAGGTTTTGCTGTGGGCGTGGCGGACAAAAAGGACTTGATTACCGGAGAAAATATCAAGGATGGGGATGTATTGATAGGCATTGCTTCTTCGGGCGTACACTCCAACGGTTTTTCCCTTGTGCGGAAGGTATTCGATATGACAAAGGAAAGTCTGGATACCTATTATGACGAGCTGGGAACCACTTTGGGCGAGGCGTTGCTTGCACCCACCAAAATCTATGTAAAAGCGCTGGCTGCTATTAAAAATACAGGTGTTATCATAAAGGGATGCAGTCATATTACCGGAGGAGGTTTCTACGAAAATATCCCCAGAATGCTGCCAGAGGGCATTCTCGCAGTGGTAAAAAAGGACAGCTATGAAGTGCCTGCCATCTTTCGCCTGTTACAGAAAACCGGCAATATTGAAGAACAGATGATGTACAATACATATAATATGGGGCTTGGCATGGTGCTTGCCGTTTCTTCTAAGGATGCGGATCAGACCATGGAGGCTCTCAGGGCTGCGGGAGAGACCCCTTATCTGGTGGGGCACTGCGAGACCGGAGAAAAAGGTGTAAAGTTATGTTAAGAGTGTTGGTTTTAGTGTCCGGCGGAGGTACCAATCTGCAGGCGGTTATTGACGGAATCGCAGCGGGAACAGTTACTAATACAGAGCTTGTAGCGGTGATTTCCAACAACAAAACGGTAAAGAGTCTTGAGAGGGCAAGGGCTGCGGGAGTCCCGGCAGTCAGCGTTTCCCCCAAAGATTTTGCGGACAGGGAAGCGTTTCATAAGGCTTTTTTGGAGAAAGTGGAGGAATTTGCGCCGGATTTGATTGTGCTTGCCGGATTTTTGGTGGCAATTCCGAGGGAAATGGTGGTAAAATACAGGGAACGGATCATCAATATCCATCCCTCGCTGATTCCGTCTTTCTGCGGAGTGGGGTATTATGGATTGAAGGTTCATGAAAAAGCTTTGGAGCGTGGCGTGAAGGTGACGGGCGCCACCGTTCATTTTGTTACAGAAGGAATGGACGAGGGTCCTATTATTGCCCAGAAAGCAGTGTATGTGGAGGAAGGCGATACGCCTGAAATACTGCAAAAACGCGTGATGGAGCAGGCGGAGTGGATTCTGCTTCCCAAAGCGATAGATGATATTGCAAACGGAAGAATATCCGTAGTTAACGGAAGTGTTGTGAGAAAATAACAACTGTTATGGATAAAAGAGAGGTAATCGGTCGATGAAGGTTTTAATCGTGGGAAGCGGCGGAAGAGAGCATGCCATTGCGGTAAGTGTGGCAAAGAGTCCTAAGGTGGATAAAATTTATTGCGCTCCGGGTAATGCGGGAATCGGTCAGATAGCGGAATGCGTGCCCATAGGAGCCATGGAATTTGATAAGCTGACGGCTTTTGCAAAGGAGCAGGCGATTGACTTTACCGTTGTGGGAATGGATGACCCTCTGGTGGGAGGTCTTGTGGACGCCATGGAAGCGGAAGGGCTCAAAGTCTTCGGTCCCCGCAAAAATGCGGCAATTCTGGAAGGGAGTAAGGCATTTTCCAAGGATTTGATGAAGAAATACAGGATTCCCACGGCAGATTATGAGAATTTTGACAGTGCGGAGGATGCGGTGCGTTATCTGGAGGAGAAAGCTTCTTTTCCTATTGTGTTGAAAGCGGATGGTCTGGCTTTGGGCAAGGGCGTACTGATTTGCAATACGAAAGAAGAGGCTCTGGAGGGAGTGCGCACCATCATGACGGATAAGAAGTTTGGGGATGCCGGAAGCAGGATGGTGATTGAGGAGTTTATGGAAGGCAGGGAGGTCAGCGTATTATCCTTTGTGGATGGAAAAACCATTCAAATCATGACTTCCGCTCAGGACCATAAGCGTGCAAAGGATGGAGATCAGGGGCTTAACACCGGAGGAATGGGAACTTTTTCTCCCAGCCCTTTCTATACAAAAGAAGTGGATGAATTTTGCAGGAAATATATTTATCAGGCGACCGTGGATGCCATGGCGGCTGAAGGAAGACCTTTCAAGGGCGTGATTTTCTTTGGACTGATGATTACAAAATCGGGTCCCAAGGTATTGGAGTACAATGCAAGGTTCGGCGACCCTGAGGCTCAGGTAGTGCTTCCGCGTATGAAAAATGACATTATGGAAGTGATGGAAGCCTGTGTGGAAGGTACTCTGGATCAAATCAAGCTGGAATTTGAGGATAATGCGGCAGTCTGTGTGGTGCTGGCAAGTGACGGCTATCCTGTTTCTTATGAGAAGGGCTTTTTGATTGAGGGCTTGGAGCGTTTTGAACAAGAGGATGGTTATTACTGTTTCCATGCGGGCACCCAATTTACCCCACAGGGTATTGTCACAAACGGGGGCAGGGTATTGGGCATTACCGCCAAGGGAAAAGATTTGAAAGAAGCGAGAGCCAATGCTTATGCCGCTACAGAGTGGGTGAGGTTTGAAAACAAATATATGCGAAATGACATTGGCAAGGCGATAGACGAAGCATAGGCGGAGGTATCGGTATGGATAGCTTAATCAATTATTATAATGTTCCGGTTACCTGTGATGAATGCGGAGGCGTCATGGTATTTGTGGGCGTAGGAGAATATCACTGTGAAAACTGCGGCAGGGTGCTTTATGACGATTATGGAAAGGTAAGGCTCTATATAGAGTCGCATAAGGGAGCTACCGCCACGGATGTGGAAAAAGGCACGGGAGTAACCCAGCGGAATATTATGCGGATGTTAAAAGAAGACCGTATCGAGGTAGCGGAAGGCTCCAAAGTGTCCCTTCACTGTGAGATGTGCGGTAAGGAACTGAAGAGCGGAAAATATTGTCCGGAGTGTGCGGTGAAAGCACATCGTAAGATAGAAGAAACGCAGAGAGCGCTGTTGCATAAAGACATGAAGGTTTACGGCCGCCAGCAGGAGGGCGAGGAAGGACAGAGGCGCTTTATGCGAAAGCATTAAAAAATATGCTAAGCATTAAAACATATGCTAAGCATTAAAGAATATGCTAAGCATTAAAATGATGTCCGTAAAAGCGGACAAGGAGGTATACAAATGAAACAAACAGGAAAAATACATTTTTGCCAAAAACTGATGCTGGGAATGCTTTCGCTGGTGTTGGCAGCAGGACTATGGCTGGGTGTGGATTTCTTTTCTACGGTAAGCCTGGCGGAAAGTCCGGCGAAAGTTACGGCAGCCAGTGCAAATATCAGAAAGAGCGCAGACCCCGACAGCGAAATTCTGGCCGGTGTCAAAAAGGATGACAATGTGTCCATAAAAGCCCAGACCAAGGGCTCTGACGGGGCGGTGTGGTATCAAGTGTTTGTAGATTCCGAGCAGTTGGGTTTTATTCGTTCTAATCTGGTGAGCATTACGGATGGCAGCACACCACCCACGACTACGGAGACTACGACAAATACGGCAGCCGGTACCGTAAATCAGACAACGGCGGCTCCCACGGCTCAGAATGTAAGCACAGCGCCTAAGGCGGTGGTAACGGAAGTGAATCCCACCAGCGCTACCGTATTGAACGCAGTCCGGGTGAGAAGCGACGCTTCCACCAACTCCACGATTCTTGCCAGAGTTGAGGCGGGGGTTTCCCTTACCGTCACAGGATGGGCAACCGATTCGGACAATTATAAATGGTGGCGTGTGACCTGTACCGTGGATGGAACGGAAGTGACCGGTTTCATCCGCTCCGATTATGTGGAGGCTATCAATCCTACGGAGCCGGGGAATGAAGAACCCACAAATCCCGCGCAGGAGCCGGAGCCTGTAGCGGAGCCGGAAGAACCAAAGGCATGGGAGATACAGGAAGAAGGCGATACATGGTGGCTGATAGACTCTTTCGGTCAATACAGTGAAGACCATTTAACACCTCAGCGTTATGATATCGCAAATATGTTTAAAACCGTGTCGGATAATAAGCAGGCCTATAACGATGCGATAAAGTCGGCAAAGAACCTTAAGATAGTGGTTATCATTCTGGTGCTTTTAATTGTGGTATTGGCGGCATTTATTACGATACTGATTTTTAAATTAAGAGATATGGATGATTCTGCATATTTTGCGGAGGTGGAGAGGGAGACTGCACGCAGGAGAAGTGCGGACAGACCTCAGCAACGACCCATGCAGGGAGGTGGACAAAGACCTCAGGGACAGGGACAGAGACCCGTGCAGGGAGGTGGACAAAGACCTCAGGGACAGGGACAGAGACCCGTGCAGGGAGGCGGACAAAGACCTCAGGGACAGGGACAAAGGCCTGTGCAGGGAGGCGGAGCAAGACCTCAGGGACAGGGACAAAGGTCTGTGCAGGGAGGCGGAGCAAGACCTCAGGGGCAGGGACAGCGGCCCGTGCAGGGAAGCGGACAAAGACCCGCACCGGGCCGTAGACCCGCGCAGAATCCGCAGGAAGCATCGGGACCGAGGGGACCGGTCAGACCACAGGCGGAAAATCAGGGAACCGGTCAGAAGCCCGGATGGAAGTCCAAAAACTTTATGGATGACGAAGAGGAAGAATTTGAATTTTTGCGTTGGGATGAAGATGAACAATAGGCTGAATGCAACAGAATGAGGCGGCGATGATCATTGAAATAGATTTTAACAGCGATGAAGCATTATATTTGCAGCTCTGCAACCAGATTATCAGAGGTATTGCCACTTCCCAATTCAGGGAAGGGGATTCCCTTCCCAGCGTGCGCTCATTGGCGGATACCATAGGAATTAATATGCATACGGTAAACAAAGCATATACGGTACTGCGTCAGGAGGGGTATGTAAAGGTTGACAGGCGAAGAGGTGCGGTAATCGCCATTGATGTTGACAGAATGCAGACTTTAGAAGAATTAAAGAAGGGATTACAGGTCATACTTGCAAAGGGAACCTGTAAAAACATTACAAAAGAGGAGATACATGAGCTGGTAGACGAGATTTATGAAGAATATATATCTTATTGAACCATGACCGGTCTGTGTTCATGGCTCAATAAGTAAGGATTATGGAGGATAGGAAAGATGCAGCCGCATTTCACGCAGAAGGCACAGACCGCGCTAAAACAGGCGGAGAGGTGTGCAAAAAACCTGAAACAGGGATATATCGGCACAGAGCATATTCTGGTGGGACTTTTGAAGGAAGAGTCAGGTGTTGCCGCCAAGGTATTGACCGATAACAAGGTGTCGGTGGAACAGGTTATGGAGATGATAAGGGAACTGATTTCCTTTGAGGGCGGTGTGGCAGTCAGCGAACGGGAAGGCTATTCCCCCAGAGCGAAGAAGGTATTGGAAGAGGCCCACAGGCAGGCGGAACGCTTTCGTCAGGAGCAGACAGGAACGGAACATATTCTTCTTGCCCTGATTAAAGAGGGGGAGAATGTGGCAGTCCGGCTTTTAAATACCATCGGCATCAACTGCCAGAAGGTTTATGCGGATACGCTGGCCGTTATGGGGCAGGATGTCAATTTGTACAAAGAAGATTTGGGACGGAGGTCCTCCGGAAAGGGCAAAAGTTCCACGCTGGATCAATACAGCAGGGATTTGACGGCATTGGCAAGGGACGGGAAGCTGGATCCCGTAATCGGCAGGGAAGATGAAATCAGGCGGGTGGTACAGATTTTAAGCCGCCGCACGAAAAATAATCCCTGTCTGATCGGTGAACCGGGTGTGGGCAAAACTGCCGTGGCGGAAGGATTGGCGCTTCGAATCGTGGCGGGAGAGGTGCCCCGCACCGTGCAGGATAAGAGAGTGCTTACCCTGGATTTGTCGGGCATGGTGGCAGGCAGTAAATACCGCGGCGAGTTTGAGGAACGCATTAAGAAAGTGATAAAGGAAGTCATAGACGCGGGCAATGTCATTTTATTTTTGGATGAACTGCATACCCTCATCGGAGCCGGCGGCGCTGAGGGGGCCATAGATGCCTCCAATATTTTGAAGCCTTCCCTTGCAAGGGGAGAAATTCAGATGATTGGAGCCACCACCATTGCGGAATACCGCAAATATGTGGAAAAGGATGCGGCTTTGGAACGCCGTTTCCAGCCCGTGAATGTGGAGGAACCCACGGAGGATGAGGCAATTCGTATTTTGGAGGGAATTAAGGGCAAATACGAGGAGCATCACCATGTCACAATTACTTCCGAGGCTGTCTGGGCGGCAGTGAAGCTGTCGGCACGCTATATCAATGACAGGAATCTGCCGGATAAAGCCATTGATTTAATTGACGAGGCGTCCGCAAGCGCAAAGCTCCGCGCCATGGATATGCCAAAGCAGCAGAAAGAGCTGTTAGAGCAGATTAAGAAGATGGATTTGCAGATTGAACGCTCTATCCGTATGGAGGCTTTCACTCAGGCAGCGGAAATCAAGAATAAACAGGACGAATTGGTCAAAAAATATGACAGAATGGCAAAACGCAGGGAAACCAAAGAACGCGAGGGCGGTTATCGTATCGGTGAAAATGAGATTGCCGAGGTAGTTGCCATGTGGACCAAGATTCCCGTACAGAAGCTTGCGGAAAAGGAAAGCGAGCGTCTGTTAAAGCTGGAAGGCATTCTGCATAAGAGAGTAATCGGTCAGGATGAGGCGGTTGTCTCTGTGGCTAAGGCAATGCGCCGAGGCAGGGTAGGATTAAAAGATCCTAACCGTCCCATCGGTTCCTTTCTCTTTCTGGGACCTACCGGCGTGGGCAAGACAGAGCTGTCAAAAGCTCTTGCAGAGGCAATGTTTGGCTCCGAAGACGCCATGATCCGGGTGGATATGTCGGAATATATGGAAGGGCATTCCGTTTCCAAGATGATAGGCTCTCCTCCGGGATATGTAGGATTCGAGGAAGGCGGACAACTCAGTGAGAAGGTGCGCAGGAATCCTTATTCCGTGGTGCTTTTTGACGAGATTGAAAAGGCTCATCCGGATGTGTTCAATATTCTGCTGCAAGTGTTGGATGATGGGCATATCACGGATTCCAAGGGTAGAAAGGTCAGCTTTAAAAATACCATATTGATTATGACCTCAAATGCCGGAGCCCAGCGCATTGTAGATCCTAAAAATCTCGGATTTGCTGCGGACACCAGTGAAAAACAGGATTATGAGAGGATGAAATCCGGTGTTATGGAAGAAGTGAAAAAGAGTTTTAAACCGGAGTTTATCAACCGTATTGATGATATTATTGTATTCCATCAGTTGAATAAGGCTAATATGAAGGAAATCGTGGATTTGCTTGCCTCCAATCTTTATAAGCGCTGCGAGTCCCAGATGGATATTCATTTAAGCATGACGCCTTCTTTAAAAGATCATCTGGTGGAGAAATATTCTGACAATAAGATGGGCGCCAGACCTTTAAAACGCGCGATTCAATCCGTGGTAGAAGATGCGCTGGCGGAGGAAATTCTGAAAAAGAAGATTCTGCCGGGAGACAGAGTATCCGCGGGATACAAAAACGAAAGCATCGTTTTTACGAAAAAAGAACAAAAGTGAGATTACAGGAGGACGGACAGATGGCAATCGTAGAAGAGTTACTTCGCAATGAGGCGGACAAAACAGTCAGCTTTGGCAATCATAAGCTCGAGAAGAAAGCAAAGGTGGAGGATTTTGAGCATTTCGGGGATTTGCTGAAGGTAAAGACCTGTCGGGAGATTACCAAATTGGAGAAAAACGGATTATTCCTTTATGAATCCGTGCCGGGAACCAGCGTTCTTAACTTTGCGGAGAAGGAGAACGGCGTAGAATTTGTGGTGGAAGGCGATGAGGACGCTCAGGTGACGCTGGGTTTAAATGATGATACGGAGTACGAGGTGTTCATTGAGGGCAGAAGCATGGGAACCATGAAGACGGGACTTGGCGGCAAGCTTTCTTTGAGTGTCGAGCTGCAAAGCGCCGGAGAAGTAGGCGTAAAAATTGTACAGAAATAAGGTGTACTATGGCAAAAGGAAAAAATACGACCATATTTTACTGTCAGAACTGCGGGTATGAATCCGCCAAATGGATGGGGCAATGTCCCGGATGCCGGGAGTGGAATACCTTTGTGGAGGAGACGGTAAGTACGGCGGAACTTAAGAACGGCAGGGGGCTGTCCCATAAAGAATCAGGCGGGGCAAAACCCTGCGTTTTGTCTGAAATCCCCATAGTGGAGGAGGCAAAGACACTGACAGGCATTGCGGAGCTGGACCGTGTGCTGGGAGGCGGCATTGTACAGGGCTCGCTGACTTTGGTGGGCGGGGACCCCGGCATAGGCAAGTCCACCCTGCTTTTACAGGTGTGCAAAAATCTGTCGGAAGCGGGGCATAAGGTTCTATACATATCCGGTGAGGAATCTAAGGTGCAGATTAAGATGCGGGCGGACCGTATCGGAAACTTTTCCTCTAATATGACTCTGTTATGCGAGACGGCGTTAAATACCGTTGCGGAGGTTATCCGAAGCACCAAGCCCGAAATGGTGGTTATCGACTCTATTCAGACCATGTACAAGGAGGAGGTTTCCTCGGCGCCGGGCAGTGTGTCTCAGGTGCGGGAGTCCACGGGGCTTTTGATGCAGCTTGCCAAGGGGCTTGGCGTATCTGTTTTTATCGTGGGGCATGTGACAAAGGAAGGCACCGTGGCGGGACCCAGAGTGTTGGAGCATATGGTGGATACTGTTCTTTATTTTGAGGGAGACAGGCATGCTTCCTACCGTATTCTCAGAGGTGTAAAGAATCGATTTGGCTCTACCAATGAAATCGGTGTGTTTGAAATGAGGGAACAGGGGCTTATCGAAGTACAAAATCCCTCGGAATATATGTTGAGCGGCCGTCCGGAGAACGCCAGCGGCTGTGTGGTGGCATGCACTATGGAAGGCACCAGACCCCTTCTCATCGAGATACAGGCGTTAGTATGCCACAGTAATTTCGGCATTCCCAGAAGACAGGCTACCGGCACGGATTTTAACCGGGTAAACCTTTTAATGGCAGTGTTGGAAAAGCGTCTGGGTGTGCAGCTTTCCGGCTGTGATGCCTATGTGAACATCACCGGCGGTATGAAGATTTTGGAGCCTGCCATTGATTTGGGAATCGTTTTAGCGGTGCTCTCCAGTTTTCGGAATAAGGCGTTAAGCCATCGTCTGGCAGCTTTCGGCGAGGTGGGGTTAAGCGGCGAGGTCCGCGGCGTAAGCATGGCAAAGCAGAGAGTGGCGGAAGCGGAAAAGCTGGGACTGGATATCTGCATCGTTCCCTATGTGTGCGCGGAAGAATGCAAAAAGGGAAGTAAAATCAAGGTAATCGGGGTTAAGAATGTGCAGGAAGCCATGGAATGCATGGAGTAAAATCCCTTGCATATTTTCTTCTTTTAATTTAAAATAGAACTTGGATAATAGAATCTGTTCTTTGATTCTATTATAGAATTTAGATAATAGAATCCAAAAGCGGGATTTGGTTTGCGCAGTATTCCGATTCCGCTTACAAAAGAAAAAACGGACTGCGCAGAAAAGAGGAAAAATGGGCAAATTTGTAGTAAAGAAGACAAATACCGGCATTAAATTCGACTTGAAGGCTACCAATGGGCAGATTATTGCTAACTCAGAGGTATATTCTTCCGAAGCGGCTATGAAGAACGGAATTGAGAGCGTAAAGAAAAATGCTCCCATTGCCGCCGTGGAGAATCAGACTGTGGAAGGTTATGCTACCGAGAAGAATCCTAAATTTGAAGTTTATAAGGATAAAAAGGGCGAGTTCCGCTTCCGCTTAAAGGCTACCAACGGACAGATTATCGCAGTGGGGGAGGGCTACACCACTCTGGCAAACTGTTTAAACGGTGTGGAATCGGTAAAGAAGAATGCACCCGATGCGGAAATCGTAGAAGAGGCGTAAAAATTTCAAGAACCCGTCAATCAGCGGGAAAATGAGGATGAGAATGGATATTAAAGAGAAAATTTCAAAAATTGTTGAAGAACTGACAAAGAATGAAGATTTAAAGAAACAGTTTGAAAAAGAACCTGTCAAAGTAATCGAGAAAGTGATTGGCATGGATTTGCCGGATGATGTGGTTGAGAAAGTGATAGACGGCGTAAAGGCAAAAATAGCTGCTGACGGTATATCAAAAGTAACAGGTGCTATTAAAAATTTGTTTTAACAAGCTGTCCCAGCCGGAATATTTCTGACTGGGACAGAATGCCTTTGTTATCCTTTCCTGTTTAAGCCGCCGAAAGCGGCACGGAGGACTAGTATGCGGTTAAAAGATTTGCTTGTATATGATTCCATTGTGATACAATGCCATGACAATCCGGACGCAGATGCCATAGCCAGCGGGTTCGGCGTATATAATTTTTTTAAGAGCCGGGGAAAAGATGTCAGGCTTATTTATGGTGGAATGTATTTGATAAAAAAGAGCAATCTGGTACTTATGGTTTCGGAACTGGGGATTCCCATTGAGTATGTGGAAACCTTGGAGCCGCCGGAGCTTTTAATTACGGTGGACTGTCAGTACAGTGAGGGCAATGTGACTCTTTTTGAGGCAAAGACCGCAGCCGTCATCGACCATCACCAAATCAGCGGGGAACTGCCGGATTTGCGTGAGGTGAGGAGTAATCTGGGTTCCTGTTCCACACTGGTATGGCGTCTTTTGAGAAAAGAAGGCTATGACATCAATGAGGATAAAATGTTGGCTACAGCTCTGTATTACGGCTTGTTGACCGATACCAATAATTTCACTGAAATTGCCCATCCTTTGGATAAGGACTTGAGGGATATCGCAGAGTTTGACAGAGGCTTAATCAGTCGTTTCCGTAATGCCAATCTGTCCTTGGAAGAATTGGAAATCGCAGGAAAGGCATTGATGAATTATCATTATGTGGAAGCGTTCCGATATGCCGTGGTAGCCACAGACCCGTGTGACCCCAATATTTTGGGAATGATCAGCGATTTAATGTTGGAAGTGGATACGGTGGATGCCTGTCTGGTATACAGTGTACAGCCATTCGGGGTGAAGCTTTCCGTCAGGAGCTGCATCAAGGAAGTAATGGCAAACGAGCTTGCGCGGTTTATCACCAAAGGCATCGGTTCGGGAGGAGGTCATCTGGAAAAAGCCGGAGGATTCATCCAGAGGGAGCTGTTGCGCAGATCTTACAGGAAGTTCTGCAAGGAGCAGGAAAAGGAGCCTGTAAGGGAATTAAAAGAAATTGCGTCTGATTTTATGAAATGGCGCATGACGGATTACTTTAACAATGTAGAGATTATTTATGCGGATTCCTATGTCGTGGATTTGTCGCAGATGGAGAAATACCGGAGAAAGCAGATTCCGGTAGGATATGTGCAGGCGGACAGCGTGCGCCCGGTGGGCACGCAAATCTGCATCCGTACTATGGGAGGAGACTTGGATGTGCAGATTCATGATAAATTGTACATCATGATCGGCATTGACGGAGAAGTGCATCCCAATGATAAGGAAAAATTTGAGCGCAGTTATAGAAGGCTGGAAGAACCTTATGTGTTTGAGGGAGAGTATGAGCCTGTTATCAGGGATGTGGCAAAGGGAAAAAGTATTTCCCTGATTCCTTATGCCCAGACCTGTATTTCAAACGGCGAAAGCTGCATTTATGTAAAGAAGCTGGGACATAGGGTAAAGGTTTTTACCGCATGGGACAAAGATAAATATGAATTGGGCAATCCGGGGGATTATCTGGCTGTAAGCATGGATGATCTGCAGGATGTTTATGTGATAGAACAGGGTGTTTTTGCAAAGACCTATGAGAAGGTGGAAGCGGAAGAGGCAGACGAAGAGATTCCTGAGGAAGCAAAAACGAAAAAGAAGGTTAATGACGAAGCGGCTCCTGAGGAAGTAAAAACGAAAAAGAAGGTTAATGACGAAGCGGTTCCTGAGGAAGCAAAAGCGAAAAAGAATGTCAATGACGAAGCGGTTCCTGAGGAAACAAAATCCAAAAAGAATGTTAATGACGAAGAAGTTCCGGAGGAGACAAAATCGAAAAAGAATGCCGATAACAAAGAGGCAAAATCCAAAAAAGAGGTAAAAAAGAAGTCGGAAAGCGGCAGGAAGCCTGCCAAGAAGGAGGAAAAGAAATAGCAGGGGAAGAGGGGATCGAACCCCCGTTAACGGTTTTGGAGACCGCCGCACTACCGCTGTACTATTCCCCTACAAAGTCGGCTTATCTGCCAACATAATTTATTACCATGACTACACTGCGTTTCATCATGGTTCGCACACATTCGCCAAATGTCTGCTCCGCAGTTACTTGGCTCATTGTGTCCGCGAACATTATTATAACACAGTCGGGGGATTTTTTGCAAGTCTTTTCCGGAAAAATGCTAAAAAGAGTAAAAAGTGACAAAAGGAGTATTTTTATGGACAACAGTTTATCAAAGGAAGAACAGTTGGAGGCAGCTCTGAATACCTTGAAAAATTATGTGGAGATGCTGGCTCTGAAAGCAGGAGAATCCAAGGAGTACGGAGAAAAACTGTGGGATAGAATCCGCCGCTCGGGGGGAGTCCTGCAGGAACTTGCCTATTATCATGATTATGGAAATTTTCTGTGCAAGCATGAAGTGGCAGGATATACAATAGCGGACATTCTTGTGTGGCAAGTGGACCATTTTAAGGCATATATGGACAGACCGGAGGATATGAACCGTTATCGTCAGGAAAGGCTGCTTCTCACGGCATTTGACATTATGCTTCAGATGGAGGAGAATCCGGAGCCTTTTAAGGAAAAGATGGTAAATGAGACAGGAACGGACTTTGTAGATAAGTTTTCTTAAAATATTGGGTAACACGCAATTAGACGGCCGTCGGGGGAAACCAACAGCCGCCTAATTGTGTTAAAGGGGAATTTTTCCGGAATTCCAACTAATTAGTGGACCGACATCTCTGTCGATGTAATTATAATACCACAGGATTTGACATTTGTCTACAATTATTTTAAAAAATTTTGAAATTTTTTAAAACATCTGTAAATCCCGCGGTTTTCAGGCTTTTTTTGCCTTTGCCTGTTTAGCGGCAAGAGCCTTTTCCGTAGGTCTTACCATTACAAGGCAGATAATCAGCGCAATGATATACAAAACGATGGTTGCATATAAAACATGCTGGTATCCGGTGGGATTTACGGTCAAAAGCTCCTTAGTGCCATCGTTTAAAATATGCTCTATTTCTATGGGATTACCAAAATGTTCTACAATCCAGTTTGCAAGCTGGTTGCCGGTAAGTCCGGCAAAGCCCCATGCGGAAAGGGTCAGACCGTGAATCGCACTGATGTTGCCCATGCCGTAGTGGTCGGACAACAGGGTTGGCACATTGGAGAAGCCGCCGCCGTATCCGGCATTTACCACAAAGAGCAGACAAAGTACCAAAACAATCAATACAGGATTTCCTTCACCGTTCTGGATGCCGCTTGTCACCATAACGATACCCGTAAATAAGATGGAGAGGGCAAAAATAAGCTTGTAAACAGTATTTCTGTCCTTCATGGTGTCCGCCCATGCGGAGAAACCGAGACGGCCGCCGGCATTAAAAATAGCGGTTACTGTGGAAATAATGCCTACGAAGCTGGCAAGGCCGAGGCACTTCACAATCATTTTTTCCTGAGAAATCAAAGCAAGACCGCAGGTGATGTTAATATAGAACATCAGCCAGATACCGATATAGTTGGCAACGGGCTTGGATTTGATGACAGCAAGCATGCTCTGCCCCTTTTCGGTCTTCTGGGGTTCATGCCAACTGTCTGGCTTCTTTAACAGCAGATGTCCCACAAACATCATAATAAAGTATACAATCGCCAGAATCAGGAACATTTTGTAAATGGCTCCATCACCGAGGTTGTCCAGCATAGCCTGCATAATGGGGCTGGCGATTGCCTTTGCCGCGCCGAAGCCTGCAACCGCGAGACCGGTAGCAAGTCCTTTTCTGTCCTCAAACCACAGCATCAAAGTTTTAACAGGGGACAGATAACCGGTGCCCAAGCCGATACCCATGATAAAACCATAGCATATGTAGATACCGATTAGCGCCAGAGGAGTGCCTTTCAGTGTTCCGTCCGGCAAAACGGTGGCATGGGCATGCCCGTAATAAATAAAGAATCCTGTGCCCGCCATGCCTACGGCAAAGCAGACGGCGGCAATCAGGGAGGATTTATGAATATCCTTCTCCACAATATTGCCTAAAAAGGCGGCGGACATGCCGAGGAAAAAGATGGCAAAGCTGAATGCCCATTCGGTAGCTCCTTTGGAAAATCCGATGTAGTTAGCGATGTCCTGACTAAAGATGGACCAGCAGTACACGGTACCGATGCTGCAGTGGAGCAGCAGTGCCGGGATAGCCGCGCGGACCCATTTATTGGTGCGCCAGCCCCCGCTTTTCTTTTCATTTTCTTTCATAATTCACTCTTCCTTTGTGTATTTTGTATGTTTTTCGAGATATTTTTACACGAGTTGACAGGGTAAAAACATCCCGATTACTAAATTATATACTTCATGGAGGGTAAATTCAACCAAAAAAGAAGAGTTTTTTGAGTATTTTTTTGCTGTACTTTTGGCAAAAATGTGATAAAATAAAACTACATATGTGTCATTTTTAAGGGAGGTGCCATTGTGGAGCAGGAAAAAGAGTATACGCAGCAGTTAATGGAAAACAATAAAGAGCTTTTGATGCCGCTGCTTCGGTTTCTGCCCTGGTTTGCTCAGAATGCGGGTCATTCTGCCAGCACTGATTACCGGGGACAGGAGGCGAATGAACATTCTCTTTCCTTTCCGATTTATGACGGCACATTGATGAGCTTTATAAAGGAGGCTTCTAAAAGTCCTCTGATGGAGAAGAATTATCAATATATATATACTCGTAATCATATTAAGACGCATGACGACGAAAGAAAGATAATCGCTTCTGCCACCTGGAAAGAATGGGATATGCTGAGAGGAATTTTGTCCAAATATGTCATGGGGGGACGGGTAAAGGCCACCCTGTGGAATGAAGCGGTTCAGGAACAGATTTTTTATCTGGTACTGAAAAAAATGAAGGAAATCGTCGAGTTTTGGGGGAAAACCGCCGATGACCGATTGAGATAGGAAGGCGTAGGTCAATAATGGGAGAAAAATCAATACAAAAGCGAAGATACATATTGGAAACGGCAAGACAGGTGTTTATGGAAAAGGGATTTAAAAAAGTCACCATGAAAGACATTGTCGAAGCCTGCGATATCAGCAGGGGTGGATTGTATCTGTATTTTGAAAATACCGGTCAGATTTTTATGGAAGTGTTAAAAATGGAAAGCGAAGAGGCGGATGATGTCTTTTCGGGAAGCATTACGGAGGATGCCACCGCATCCGATATTCTTGCGCTGTTTTTAAAGGAACAGAAGAAGGAGCTGCTGCGCAAAGGCAATACTCTGACGCAGGCCACCTATGAATTTTATTTCCAGAATAAGATGCCTAAGAAAGATAATATTCTGCGGAAACAGTTCGACTCAGCGGTGAAAATTCTGGAAAAGCTGATAGAGACGGGAGTAAAAAGCGGTGAATTTGCCTGTGAGGACTGTCAGGGAACGGCGCGCAATATTATGTTTGTGCTGGAAGGGCTTAAGATATCCGCCCAGACCATCGGCATTACTCCGGAGGCGGTGGACAGGGAAATTTTGTTTATCCTGAAGAGTCTCGATGTGGAAGAAAGTTAAATTATGATTTAACAATATGCATAAATATATAATATCTCGGTCGCAAAGTCGGCATAGATATCTGAGAAGTAATAAGCGTCACATAATCCGATTCATTGTTTTTAGGATTTGAGCCGCCGGAGGCGGCATGGAGGATTAATATGAGTAAGGTAAGGCGTATTTATGTAGAAAAGAAGGAGCCTTTTGCAGTCAAGGCAAAGGAGCTTCATGAGGAGCTCAAAAATTATCTGGGCATTCAGGCAGAACGGGTTCGTGTGTTTATCCGCTATGATGTGGAAGGCATTTCGGACGAGGTGTTTGCAAAGGCGTGTAAAACCGTTTTCTCGGAGCCTCCCGTGGATGATTTGTATGAGGAAAACATTGATATTCCTGACAGTGCAAAAGTGTTTTCTGTTGAGTATCTGCCGGGACAATTCGACCAGAGGGCGGATTCTGCCGTGCAGTGCATTGAATTTTTAAACGAGAATGAAAAACCGATTATCAGAACGGCAATAACATATGTTATTATTGGGGATATATCTGAGGATGAATTTGCTAAAATCAAGGCTTACTGCATTAACCCCGTGGATTCCAGGGAGGCGGATAAGGACAAGCCGGATACTTTGATCACCGTTTTTGAGGAGCCTGAAGATGTGATGATATTTGCGGGCTTTCAGGATATGCCGGAGGGAGAACTGCGCAAATTATACGATTCTCTCGGATTGGCAATGACTTTCAAGGATTTTCTGCATATTCAAAAATATTTCCATGATGATGAAAAAAGGGATCCTTCCATGACGGAAATCCGGGTTTTGGACACCTATTGGTCCGATCACTGCCGTCACACCACTTTTTCCACGGAGCTTACGGATGTGGAATTCGGCGAGGGATACTACCGGTCTCCCATTGAGACTACCTATCAGAGCTATCTGGACACCAGAGAGGAAATTTTTGCGGGGCGGAAGGATAAGTTTGTCTGCCTTATGGATCTGGCGCTGATGGCGATGCGTAAGTTAAAACGGGACGGAAAATTAGAAGATATGGAAGAGTCGGATGAAATCAATGCCTGTTCCGTTGTGGTTCCCGTGGAGATGGATTACGGTGACCATAGGGAAACGGAAGAATGGCTGGTGTTTTTTAAGAATGAAACCCATAACCATCCTACGGAAATCGAGCCTTTCGGAGGAGCCGCTACCTGTCTGGGCGGAGCAATCCGCGACCCTTTAAGCGGGAGAGGTTATGTTTATCAGGCAATGAGAGTGACCGGAGCGGCGGACCCTACGGTTCCCGTATCCGATACTTTAAAGGGCAAGCTGCCTCAAAAGAAGCTGGTAAGAGGCGCTGCAAGCGGATATTCTTCCTATGGCAACCAGATTGGGCTTGCCACCGGATTTGTAAAAGAAATCTATCACCCTGACTATGTGGCAAAAAGAATGGAAATCGGCGCCGTAATGGGAGCGGCTCCCAGAAAGAATGTCATTCGGGAAACTTCGGACCCCGGAGATATCATTATCCTTTTGGGCGGACGCACCGGTCGTGATGGTTGCGGCGGCGCAACCGGTTCCTCAAAAGTACACACGGAGAATTCCATTAAAACCTGCGGCGCAGAGGTACAAAAGGGCAATGCTCCCACGGAGCGTAAGATTCAACGACTGTTTCGCAGGGAAGAAGTCAGCAGGCTCATCAAGAAGTGTAATGACTTTGGGGCAGGCGGCGTATCCGTTGCCATCGGGGAATTGGCTGACGGTCTTAGGGTGGATTTGGACAAAGTACCGAAAAAATACGCGGGATTGGACGGAACGGAGCTTGCCATTTCCGAGTCTCAGGAGCGCATGGCGGTAGTGGTGGAGCCGGGAAATGTGGAAGCTTTTCTGAATTATGCGGCGGAAGAGAATCTGGAAGCTGTGGCTGTGGCAACCGTTACCGAAGAACCCAGACTTGTGTTAAATTGGCGGGGAAAGGATATCGTCAACTTAAAGAGGGCGTTTTTGGATACAAACGGCGCGCATCAGGAAACAGCAGTAAAAGTGGATATCCCTTCAAAGGAAGATAATTATTTTGATAAATATGCCGTTCCTGCGGTGAAGGAAAAGCTGGATGCCAAAGATGTAAAGGGAGCGTGGCTTACTCTTTTACAGGATTTAAATGTATGTTCCCAGAAAGGATTGGTGGAGATGTTTGATTCCTCCATCGGTGCGGGGAGCGTGTTAATGCCCTATGGCGGCAAGTATCAGTTGACGGAGACGCAGTCCATGGTTGCAAAGCTTCCCACGCTGAAAGGGAAAACCGATACCGTTACCATGATGAGCTGCGGTTTTGACCCTTATCTGTCATCATGGAGTCCGTACCACGGAGCTATTTATGCCGTAGTGGAATCCATGGCAAAAATCGTAGCATCGGGAGGCGATGCCGCGAAGATTCGATTTACTTTTCAGGAGTATTTTCGCAGGATGACAAACGCCCCTGCGCGCTGGAGCCAGCCTTTTGCGGCTCTTCTGGGCGCTTATGATGCGCAGATTGGATTCGGACTTCCCTCTATCGGCGGCAAGGACAGCATGTCGGGTACTTTCAATGACATTGATGTGCCGCCTACATTGGTATCCTTTGCGGTGGATATCGCCAAATCCGGTGAGATTATAACTCCCGAATTAAAGCAGCCCGGAAATAAATTAGTCAAATTTGACATAGAGAAGGACGATTACGACATTCCCATGTATGAAGCGGTGGCAGAGCTGTATGCCGCCATTCATGAACTGACGGCGGACAAAACCATACTTTCGGCTTATGCGCTGGATGCAAGGGGCGTGACTGCGGCATTGTCCAAAATGGCGTTTGGCAACAAGCTGGGCGTGGCAGTTGAAAAAGATGTGACAACAGAGATGCTTTTTGAAAACAGTCTGGGAGGCCTGCTGGCGGAAATTCCCGCAGACAAGCTGGCGGCGCTGGAAGAAAAGGAACTTTCCTATACGCTTGTGGGCACCGTGACAGAAGAGCCTGCATTTACCTATGGAGAGGTGACCGTTTCTATGGAAGAAGCCTTGGATGCATGGACTTCCAAGTTGGAAAAGGTATTCCCCACCAAAGCGTCAAAGGATACGGCGGCTGTGCAGAGTGATTGTTACAAAACAGGTGTTATTTATACATGTAAACATAAAGTGGCAAGACCTACGGTGTTTATTCCCGTATTTCCCGGAAGCAACTGCGAGTATGACAGTGCAAAAGCCTTTGAGAGGGCAGGAGCGGATACCGTTATCAGAGTGTTTAAGAACCGAAACGCCGCGGATATCAGGGAGTCTGTGGACGCCTTTGAAAAGGCTATCGACAAAGCGCAGATTATTATGTTCCCCGGCGGATTTTCCGCGGGTGATGAACCTGACGGAAGCGCAAAGTTCTTTGCCACCGCATTCAGAAACCAAAAGATAGAGGAAGCCGTAAACAGGCTGCTCCACGAGCGGGACGGTCTTGCCCTTGGAATCTGTAACGGTTTTCAGGCTCTTATCAAATTGGGGCTGGTGCCTTACGGTGAGATAACAGGTCAGAAGGAAGATTCGCCTACATTGACATTCAATACCATCAACCGCCATATCTCCAAAATGGCATACCTAAAGGTAGTGTCCGACAAATCCCCGTGGCTTCGGGGGGCGGTACTCGGAGAAACTTACTGCAATCCCGCTTCTCATGGAGAGGGGCGTTTCGTGGCTCCCACTCAATGGTTGAAAACACTGTTTGAGAACGGACAGGTGGCAACCCAGTATGCCGACCCTGAAGGCAATGTGTCCATGGATGAGGAGTACAATATTAACGGTTCTTATTGTGCCATTGAGGGAATCACATCTCCGGACGGCCGCTGCTTCGGCAAAATGGCTCACTCCGAGCGGCGTGACGAGGCGGTTGCCATGAACATTTACGGCAATCAGGATATGAAAATCTTTGAAAGCGGTGTAGAATATTTTAAATAACATGCGTTATAATATATCGGTATTGACACAGGTGAAATCTGCTATATAGGAGGCAGCGGCATGAATATGAACATGAATCCCGGTATGATAATGAAGCTTTTAAATGCCAAGAATACCTTTACTCAAAATCACCCTAAGGTGGAAGCATTCGTTCGCAATGTGCTGCTTGGAGCCAAGGGAATTCCTGAGGATACGGTGATAGAGATTACAATAAAAAGACCCGGCGAAGAGCCGGTGTCCACCAATATGAAAGTATTAAAATCGGATTTGGAACTGTTTGAAGAGTTAAAGAATCTGGGAGCATAAAGCAGATAACGGGAATCGAACCCGCCTCTCCAGCTTGGGAAGCTAGCATTCTACCAATGAACTATATCTGCATATGATATATTATACAGCATACTCTGGAATTTTACCAGACCTAATTTCAAAAAGTTGGGTTATGCATAATTTGCCGGTCCCATGACTATACTATAGAGGCGGAAAGATACCGCGTCATTCCTCAATAGCTCAGTCGGTAGAGCATTCGGCTGTTAACCGAAGTGTCGTAGGTTCGAGTCCTACTTGGGGAGCTAAAGCCCGTAGACATTAGTGTTTAGGGGCTTTTTTGTAAGAAAAAGGACTGCTTTTATTGGCAGCAGTATCACGGATAGAAGCCTGCGATACATGACAACAGGGTTTGTGAAGCGGTTCCTGTTGTATACGGGGTATAAGATTGAAAATTAGAAATTTTCAATCTCGGACTTTGTGACGCTGCGCGTCCCAAAGTTCCCACTGATTAAAATGCCGCTTGCGCGGCGGAATGAGAGAAAGTATGAAAACAAAATTGGATTATAAAAACAAAAAATGGGATAAGGAATTAGCAGAATATTCAAAGGTTTGGAAAAGTATGAAGGGAGAATCTACAAGTGCTCATAACCTTAAGTATATGGAAAAGATACTTATAACAGACAGTGAACCCGACAAAAGAAGTTATGAGCTTTTTTTAGATGTTTGTGCAGGTGAGTATAAACTCCTTGCGTGGGAGCATTATATCCGGGACATAACGGATTATAGAGCGGTAGATTATACTTATCTGTCGGGATGGGCAGGCGTGTTGAAAAGCAAGTTAAATGATGATGGGGCAGAAGATAAGAATCCGGACTTACAGACTGCGCTGTATGAACTGATTGCCACGGGTCAGACATGGACGACTTATCTGACAAAACCGAACGGAATCATAAGCTATGTTTATAATGGCTGCTATGAGAAAGCGCGGGAATTGCTGGATGGGGTGGAGGAAGATACGGAGTTAGCCCCGGGAAGTTACTATAGAGAGATGAAATGTCTGAAGAGGATTTATTTAGCAATCCTGGATGGCGATGAGGCTGCTTTTAATGAAGAGCTTATGCTGCGGATCAAAAGATACAGGAGAAATATGGTCGGCTGGACAACCATAATCGATTATATATCAGTAGCATTGATTAAGATGGCTCAGAAAGCAGGGATTCGGTGTACATTTGATGTCATTGAGATTCCTAAGCTGTTCTTTGACGAAGCTTATAAGATTGATAAGGAACAGATTAAGCTTGCCTATAATGAGGAGATAATGGACATCTTTAAGAGGCGGGGGATAGAGCCTTAATCCAATGCGCCGGAGGAAAATTCCCTGACAGAGAGCGAGACAAAGGCCGGGATGGAGGCATTCATGTGACTATGGAAAAAATTCTGGATGACGATTTGGTTTACGAAATCCTTTCCGTTGTGGAGGAGATACCGACAGGGAATGTGGCTACATACGGGCAGATTGCCCGGCTGATTGGCAGGGATAAAAATTCGAGGCTTGTAGGCAGGGTCATGAGTATGGCAGGGTACTACGGACAATACCCATGCCACAGGGTGGTAAACCATGCAGGGAGACTTGTCCCCGGATGGCGGGAACAGAAGTTCCTACTGGAGTCTGAGGGCATCACCATGAAGGATGAAAGCCATGTGGATTTGAAAAAGTATCAGTGGGACTGCTGACGGATGAAGGCAGTAGGAGTAATTAACAACCATGAACCGAGGTGCTGTTTTTGGGGGGAAGCTGTATATCTGGACTGACAAGTGAAATCGTAAAACAGTATAAGATATTGGAGGAAGATATGAAATACAGACTTGACCGATATGGCAATCAAATTTCCCAGTTGGGCTACGGATGCATGAGATTCAGCAAAAAGGGGAATGGAATCGACTACGAAAAGACGGAGAAGGAAGTCCTTCTTGCGATTGAAAAAGGAGTCAATTATTTTGACACTGCTTACATTTATCCCGGCAGTGAGGAATGTCTCGGACGGATTCTGGATGAAAATAAATGCCGGGACAAGGTCTATATTGCCACGAAACTTCCGCAATATATCATGCGCTCGGCAGCGGCGATTGAGAAAACCTTTCAGGAAGAGCTGTCTCGTCTTCGCACGGATCATATTGACTATTACCTGATGCATATGTTTACGGATTATGCGGAGTGGGAGCATCTTAAGACACTGGGTATCGAGGAATGGATCAAACGGCAGAAAATAGAGGGCAGTATCCGTAACATCGGTTTTTCCTACCATGGTGATACGGATATGTTCCTGAAACTATTGGATGCTTATGATTGGGATTTCTGCCAGATTCAGTACAACTATCTGGATGAACATACTCAGGCGGGAAGGAAGGGGCTTCAGGCAGCTGCGGGAAAGGGGATTCCGGTTATTATCATGGAGCCGCTCCGCGGCGGAAAGCTGGTCAATCTGCCGGAAAAAGCAAAGGCGGCGCTTGCCGCTGACAGCAAGGGCTATACGCCCGCCGAATTGGGGCTGCGCTGGCTGTGGGACCAGCCGGAAATCAGTTGTGTGCTTTCCGGCATGAATTCCGAGGACATGATAAAAGAAAACATCCACATTGCATCGGAGGCTGAACCGGGGCATTTTACGGAGGAGGACAGGAAAATCGTGGAGCAGATTAAGGCGATCATCCGTGAAAGGGAAAAAGTCGGCTGCACAGGCTGCCGGTATTGTATGCCCTGTCCCAGGGGAGTGGATATTCCGGGTAATTTCTATTATTACAATCTGATGTATATGGAGAAAAAGTCCTCGGCGCGCTTTGAGTTTGCACAGAATATGGGGATGCGTAAGGAACCCGGTTTCGCATCACAGTGCGTCCTCTGCGGCAAATGTGAAAAACACTGTCCCCAGCATATCAGCATCCGTGAAAAATTAAAAGAAGCCGACCATGCGCTCAGACCTCTGCTCTATAAAGTCGGCATCCATGCCGCGCGAAAGATTATAATTCGGAAGACATAAAGACAGAAAATGTTGACAAAACAATCCGGGGGGGTAAACTGAGAGAGGTTATACTGTGAAAAATACTTCTAAGGCAGCAAAAAACGCAGCCTAAGAAGTATTATATTTCACACCCGAAAAACGCAAAACCAGCGTTTTTCATTCAGATTTGTGCCGCCGGAGGCGGAATGGAGATTAATATAGGAAAAACGAGAAACACAAACGAAAAAGGGTAGGAGGTAATTTCATGAAAAAGATAGTGGATATCATAGTTACAGTATTTCTCTTGGCGGCTGCGGTTGCTTTCTGGCTGTTCGGAGACAGCGCCTTGTGCAAGATAACAGCAGTCGTCAGTCTGTTAATCTTTTTATGGCGTGTGGCAAAAAGCCTGTTCGGAGAGGGCAGGAAAGACGAGTCGGTAGAGGACGCTCCGGCGGGAATGCACCGTTTCCTGACCGGACAGAGCATATGGATTAAGGAATGTTGCGAGCAAGCTTACGCAAAAGCAAAAATAACTACCTATCTGTGGGGAGGAGGAACCATGGCGGCGCTTGTGGCTATCGGTTTCCTTGCGGGCTATCCGGCGCAGTATGTGTTTACGCTTCACGCGCCGCTGGGACTCTTGTTCGGAGAAGTTCTCGCGGTGATGATATGGCCGCTTGTCTGTGCGCAGAGCAATTGGAAGAAGATCATCAAAAGGCTGCAGAAAAATGTCATGAGGGAGTTCCCGACGAATGAGGCAAGAGAGGAATATTTTGAGGATTATTTTGACACTGACAATCGCTATACCATGATGGTGAAAGTCAGCGACGGCACCACGAATGTCATCACTGTCGGCGGGAAATATTGGTCCAGCATCCGGAATGGCGGCGCCTTTAATGTTGTGCCAGCTTCTCAGGTAGGTCATATTGAGACCTTTAAGATGGTCAGTGTCGTGACAATCAATCGGGTGCGTACCTATACGACTCATTATATAGCGGAATTTTTTGACAGGAACGAGAATCCGAAAAAGAGACTGACAGACCTTAGCTTCGCGAGCAGGGAGACTCTGGATGCTGTTCTGGCTCTGATCTCGGAGCGGACGGAGGGGAAGATTCCGGTAGAAGATTTGGGGACGAAAAAGATATAAGGATTAGAAAAGGAGCAGGAAGAAATGAAAAGGATAAGGAAATGGATTACGGCTTTTGCGGCTATAGCGGCTGCTTTTTCCCTGACCGCATGTGGGGGGAATGCTCCCGTAGGTCAACGGAGCACTTCGACGGACAGCCCTGCGGGCGTATCTGTCCAGCCGTCCGCAGACAGCGAAAGTCAGGTGTCGGCGCTGGATGAGAGGAAAGCGCAGAATCTCTACAACAACTACATTGAGATTAACAATCACATGGTAGGCGGGCTCAATGATGCGCTGACACAGTATTTTTCTACTGTAAACATTGAGAGTGAAACATTTGAGCTTGTAAAAGCGGAACTCAACAATTATTTCTGTTACTATCCGCATTCGGCCAGATATCTCGGATATGTCCAAGATGCCTACGAGGCGGCATCCGGCAAGAGTGAAAAAGATGCGCTGGACGAAGCTTATCTGAATCTTTATCCCTCACTGCAGAAGCTGATTACCGTACTTGGGGAAATTCATGACTATACCGATGACGATGGTTTTCTGCAAGATAATTTCGCTAAGTCGCAGGAACAGCATACGGCACTGATGAGTGTCCTTGAAGATTATTTTACATACGGAGATGCGTTTATGAGCGAATTGAATGCCGTCGCATCCCGGCGGGAAATGGAAGAATTGGAGGAGTTGAAAGCAGAGGGATATGAAGTATTATACACATTGAATATGGCGATGCTTTCGGCAGGGGATCTCTCCGACGAGCTGTATCGTCAGGGGATAGGAAATGAAAATGTACTGGATATGGATCTGACTCTGCTCCAGCCTTTGTATGATGAATTTACATCCTATGTGGATCAGGTTCTGCAGTATGATCAGGACAAGGATAAACTCAAAGAGGAAGGGCTCTATGTGAGTGTGGACGGCATGAGAAACTGGGGTTTCTTTGTAACTGCGCTGCAGAATACACATAAGTCCATTACGGAGGTGTTGGAGAAAGTGCAGGCGGGAGAGCCTCTGGACATGATCGCCGTTCGGATGTCCGGTTCAGGCTACGCCTCTGTCTCGTCCTTTGAGGAAGGATTGTCTGAGACCATTGAGCGCTATAATGACCTTGTGGCGTATTAATTTTGCTGTGGCAAACGCCAAATGAAGTGATGGCTTCTTGACAAAAGCAAAAGCGAGAGGTATACTTTACAGTAAGTTGGCGCCTGCTAACGAAAAGCAGGCGCACTTATTATAATATCGAGTTAGCATAAACTAACTTACGCCATGAAAAAAGTGTTCCCGATGATGCCATGCTTTTGCGGCAGGATTTACGGTTATGACGGCGCCGGATGTGGCATTGGATAAAACGGAGGTATAAGATTGAAAATTAGAAATTTTCAATCTCGGAATTTGTGACGCTGCGCATCCCAAAGTTCCCACTGATTAAAATGCCGCTTGCGCGGCGGAATGAGAGGAAGAATGGAAAAAATAAAACTGCAGGGAGTTCCCGAAACCATGCTCCAGACGCTATACGCAAGAGCGGAATATTCCCAACAGAAAAATGCTGAATTTCATGATGGCAAAGCTGAGGAAATCGTTTCAAGAATGGACTATGATTTTTCCACTGCCGGAAAAGACACGGCAATGTCCAAAGGCGTGATTGCCAGAACAATACTGCTTGACCGTATGGTAGGTGATTTTATCCGGAAAAATCCGAAGGGAACCGTAATCAATATTGCCTGTGGAATGGATACAAGAGCATACCGTCTGAACATAAGCGGGTCTGTCCGCTGGTATAACATTGACCTTCCGGAAACTATAGAAGTCCGCAGTCGGTTTCTTGAGGAAAACGGTCATATTTCTATGATTGCAAAGTCCGCTATGGATGAAAGCTGGGCGGATATTATTGAAGAGCCTAAAGGCAGGGTACTTGTAGTTATAGAAGGTCTGGTCATGTATCTATCCGAATCGGATGTAAAAAAGATATTGTCAATTATCGGTAACCGCTTCCATTCTGCGGACATTATTATGGAAATTATGAATCCCTGGGTCGTAAGAAATGTTAAGGAAAAATCCATTCATAAGACATCCGCAAAGTTCAACTGGGGAATTAAATCAGGAAAAGAACTTGAGAAAATTGCTCCGGAATACACATGGGTTCGTGACATCAGTCTTGTGGAAGGCATGAAAATCATTATGCCTGTGTATCGCCTGTTCGGATGGCTCCCGGCGGTAAAAAATATTTCAAACAAGTTGGCTGTGCTGAGAAAGAACGGAATCTGATAAATAAGCAATGGCGGCAGCGGCTATCCATGCCAGACTCATTCGCCGCAACACCGTAGCACAGGGAGCGGATACCTGTGATTATTGGTACATAGGAGATCAGGAAACATGATTGGGGAAAGAGGTTAAATTGATATGATTTTTGTTTTGCAGATATTCATTTATCTGATATTTTTCACAGCCTGCATAAAATTGCTGGTTCTGGACAATCCGGTGAGAGGAATTTTCTTTTATCCGAAGCCGCTCCGGCAGCGGGCATATGAAATGGGATTGGCTGTAGAGGAAGAAGCCAAGAAGCGTAAAAGGCTCTTCTTTACCGTGCTTTCTCTGGAAATTGTGATTCTGCCGGTGGTATTTATCGGATGCTGGAGCGGTATTTCCGACTTTAAGACGGCGTTTCTCCATGCGATTGTTTTTCTTGAGGTAATGAATTGGTATGATGGCATCATGATAGACGAAATATGGGTGAGATTTGATAAGTTCTGGGTAATAAAGGGCATGGAAGATCTGCCACATGTGAAAGGATGGAAATTTGTTTTAACAGAAAGAATCACGATGACGGTTGTTTATATTCCTGTGGCGGCGGCAATTGCAAAACTTGCGGTTATGATCTGAAAAACAAGGGCGCTGTCAGAACTTTTATGGAAAAGAAGGCGGAAGGATAAAAAGGATATGAAAGTGACTTTAATCTTATCATTGGTACTTATGGCATTGTTCTTCCTTTTGTTATGGGCGGCTGTTGCGCTGGTGCAATCGAAAAAGCTTTTCGGGACAGCGCCGAAGGATATACAGGCGGCCGTGCTGGAGCATGAGGAACGCTTTCCGGGAGCAAGGCTGTTGGGATGGCTCATCCTGCTTATAGATGTGCCGGCATTCCTGTCCGTATTTGTTTATGCAGGATGGGACGGTATGCAAAGCGACTATGGTTTCTGGCAGTTTGCGGCAAGGTTTTTAATTATGCTGTATCTGCTGAAAGCGTTTGATATTATTTTCTTTGATTGGTTCCTGCTCACAAAATCCCACTTCTTCCAACACTATTATCCGGAAACGGAAGGCTGCGAGGGATATCATCAGTTTGGGTTTAACCGCAAAGAACAGCTTACGAAGATTATACTGTTTCCTTTTGTGGCTTTATTGCTGGCATGGCTCTGTACGCTTTTTTAAAAAACGGGAACGGAGGAAATGACAGAATACAAGGATTATACTGTTTTAGGAACATATTTTGAGGCTGTGGAGGTGTGAAATAGGTTTTGTTATGCGCGGATGCTCTGGCTACACCTAGAAATGTAGACTATTGGATGTAAATTTTAACAATAGAAATTTATTTCATTGAGAGTCTTTGTTTTAGTGAAAATGGTGTTTTAACGAAGTATAAAAAACAAAATCCGTCAATAGCTTGTGAGGGATATCGGCAGAACATGGAAAATCTGCAATCCTATATGCAGCGTCAGTGGAGCCTTGTGGGAAGAATGGCGGGAATATTCAGGGAGATGGAATGATGTATGGAAAAAAGGGAGCTGTGTCGGCTCCTTTTTGGGTTGCTTTGTGCTATCCGGATAAAAAGGCTAACCATATGATATCATGTTTTATACTGCATTGAATGCGGGGGAAAGTTTGAAAGGTGAATTGACAAAGAATATAGAATGTTATCGAAGTGTAAACTGCTTAATCGATACAAAGGGCACGAACAGAATATTGACAAAATCGCAGAAAACAGGGAATTCCGGCACATTGGGTGTTGTTGGAATCCCTTGATTTAATTTATAATTAATCGTACAATGTCATATTGAGGTCACATTTTGGAGGTAATATAACAATGGCAGAAAGGAGAATGGAAATGTTCACCATTTTAGTTGCAGAAGATGACGCTTCCCTCAATAAAATGATATGTACAAAATTAAATAGGGAACAGTTCAAAGCCATTCCCGCTTTTGATGGCGAGGAAGCTCTTGAAGTTATGGACAGAGAGCATGTTGACCTTATCATCAGTGATGTTATGATGCCCAAAATGGATGGATACGAACTTACAAAATTGCTGCGGGATTCACGGTATTATCTTCCTGTTTTGATGATTACGGCAAAAGACCAGTTGGAGGATATGGAAAAAGGATTTGTGGTGGGGACTGACGATTACATGATAAAACCCATAAATTTGAAAGAAATGATCCTTCGTGTCAAAGCACTTTTGCGCCGTGCACAGCTAGAAAACCAAAAATATATAAAAATCGGAAATACAGAATTGGACTATGCCGGATTGACGGTCACGGTGGATGGTAAGACACACGAAATGCCACCAAAAGAGTTTTATCTGTTATTCAAGCTGCTCAATAATCCGAATAAGGTTTTCACCCGTCTGGAACTTTTGGATGAGATATGGGGTGTGGATTCTAATACGGATGAAAGGAATGTGGACGCCCATATCAAAAAACTCCGCAAAAAATTTGAGAATGTATCCGACTTTGAAATTATCACAGTCAGAGGGCTGGGCTATAAGGCAGTTTTTAAACCGTCTGAGAGATGAAAAGTTTTAGGTGAATAGATAAAAAGGAGGGTAGCAATGAAACATCAAAAAAAATACAGGGTTCACCTATGTATCTATCTTGCAGTCGTCTCTATTGCCATATTGTGTGCTGCGTGTTTGCTTTCGTGTGGATTGATTATTTTGGGGACAGTTTTTTTGTATCATGGAGAACTTACATTACCCATCGTGATATCCTTATGTCTGCTGGTCTGTACGCTTACGATGGTTATTGGGGGCATTGCCCTTTACTATGGAGCGGCATATTTTATAAAACCGATTGAAGAAGTGAATCATGCGGTAAATCAGATTGCGAAGGGCGATTTTGCAATCAGGGTCTCCCGCAGTCAGCAAAACAGCAAGGATGCCATATATACACATGAGCTTGACGAATTGAAGGCAAATGTGAATCGCATGGGCATTGAACTGGCCGGGATAGATTATTTGAGAAAAGATTTTGTGAGCAATGTATCCCATGAGATCAAAACGCCGATATCCGCAATGATGGGGTTTGCGGAAATATTGTTGGAAGATGGCACCTTATCAGGCGAGCAAAGGGAATACCTGACATTGATTTATGACGAAACCGCACGGCTTTCAAGGCTTTGCGAGAATATGCTGAGTATGTCAAGGCTTGAGAATCAAGCGCTTGTTACAAGGCATGAACCGGTGGCGGTGGATGAGCAAATCCGTAAGTGTGTGATTCTTTTATCCGAGAAGCAAGAGGGACAGGTGCAGGAATTTGAATTGAATCTGCCGTCAATGACAGTCAATAGTGACCCTGATCTATTACAACAGATATGGCTCAATTTGATTGACAATGCTATGAAATATTCTGATTCCGGAACGGTCATTCATATTTCAGGTCAGAACGATGCTATAGGTATAACTGTTTCTGTGCGGGACGAGGGAATCGGTATCCCTGTGGAAAAGCAGAGCCACATTTTTGACGCCTTTTATCAATGTGAAGAATCCCATAAAAAAGATGGGAATGGATTGGGTCTTTCCATTGTAAAGCGAATTACAGAACTGCTAAATGGGAGTATTGAGTGCCATAGCATTGAAGGGAGCGGTACACAAATGATGGTAAAGATACAAAATTAATAGGGGAGCGATTCTCCAAAAGTGGAGTGGTGGGCTGGTCTGGGGTTTGGCTTGATTGGGCGCACTCTTTGAAAAATGACAGGTTGACCGAACAGAAGTCATATACAGGTCACAAAACTGATTTATAATACAGTTTGTGCTGGTCAGGCTTGTACAGACCATCGTCATTGATTTTCTGACAGAAAGGAGTAAATTTAAAATGAAACCTGGAATAATTATTCTCATTGTGGGATGTATTCTTGTTGCTTGCTGTCTGTTTACCCACCGCCGTGTTTTGAAAGCCTGGCTCAAACATGAGCCTATGCCTGAGGCGCCTAAATGGCACTTTTGGGTCAAGAACAGGAAAAGCTGACGATTTACAGCTTTTTTCCGGTTTTTAAAATTTTAAGTATGATTGGGTATTGCTCGTATGAGGAGTGGGAACCCGGCAAAAAATAAAAATTCTTCTGGTCGGATATAACGGTGCCAGAAATACTGATTCAGATGTCCGTGTTACTGCGATTGCACGCCGGAACAAGAAACTTTTGGGAAAAGACTGTATCCAAATCACCATAATGACATTGGATGGAAGACTGGACAGTATCATACAGGAGCTTTCCCTTGAGCGGAAGCATCTGCGGGACAACAGAGGAAGGGATGAGGTGTGATAGATACAATTTTAATGACCGGTGCTACCGGTTTTTTGGGGAGCGAACTTGCCGCCCGACTAATCCGAAATTCTCAGAGTAAAATTTACGCGCTGGTTCGGGCAGATGATGAGGCGGAAGCATATCACCGCCTCCGGACTGTCTGGTGTCATGACAAGGTGCTGTATCAGGCTATCGGAACGCAGATCCTTCCGATGCGTGGCGATTTTACGGAAACCAATCTTGGGCTTAATGAGTCGGATCGGCAGACTTTGGAGAATACCGTCACGCTTGTACTGCACGCAGGCGCAGAAATAGGATTTCAAAAGAGCAAACGAGAACTTCAATCCGCAAATCACGATGGAACCAAAAATGTGCTGGCGCTAGCTGCTCATATGGGGAATCTACGCCGCTTTGTATATATTTCCACAGCCTATGTAGCGGGCCGGAAAAGCGGAACCGTGATGGAGGAAGATCCTGTCGGCACAGCCTTTTCCACACTTTATGAAGAGAGCAAAGCCGAAGCGGAGTCCTTAGTGAGAGGTTCCTCTCTTCCATTTTCAATTTGCCGTCCCGGCATGATTGTAGGCGATGCCGGAAGCGGCTGGATCAGAAGCTTCAATACCATCTATTACATTCTGAAGCTGATGCTGTTGGGCAGGATGCGGATTCTGCCGATAAAGCGGGAGACACCACTGAACATCGTGCCGGGCGATTATGTGGCAGATGCTATATTGCGAATCAGCTTTTCTGAGGAAGCGGCTGGAAAAACATTTCATCTGACCTGTCCGAAAAGTGTAGCGCCCCGGGCTGGAGAACTTGCGGAATATGTAAGGATTTGGGCAAAAAAAAATCTGTCCGTTACCCTTCCTAAACCGATATTTCTGCCTTTGCCTGCTCTAAAAAAGGCAGGGCTCCTTTACAACAGAAAGGAAGAGAAGAGAAAAAAGGGGTACATAACAAACCTTCTCACCCTGATGCCCTACTTTTTCGGAGAACAGGAGTTTGACCGCACCAATACGGATAGCCTTTGTGGACCGTTCAGCTTGAATTGGCGGGACTATATGGACACGCTTCTCTCTTTTGCCTGTCGGAAAAACTTTATGCGCCAGACCGGTCAGACCGTCTTTGAGCAGGCAAGGGTCCGCCGTGCCAGCCGCCGTTATCCGATTTGCTACTATGATGTGACAGCCAGTGGCATTCATAAAACAACTGGGTCGGAGGTGAATCGCCGTATGGATCAGATTGTGGGCGCGCTTTGGGCTTGGGGCGTCCGAAAAGGGGATCGGGTGGCCCTTACCGGAATCAACTCGGTGGACTATCTGACGCTGGAACAGGCGATTGGTCTTCTGGGAGCGGTCAGTGTCCCAATCTATTATACGACTCCCGCACAGGAGACTGCGCTGCTGCTGGCGCGCAGCGGCGCGAACTGGTTCTTTATCGGCGATAAGCGGATGATGGATCAAATCGATAACATAGAGACAGAGATCCACCTTGTGTCTTTCTCATCAGGACAGTCCGTTCAACACCCGCGGGTAATGCGATGGGAGCAGTTTCTGGAAAAGAGTGCCAACTCCGCGCCCGACCAGTACCCTGTCCCAGAGGATTTGGCGACGATCCGATACACCTCCGGCACCACCGGGGAACCAAAAGGTGTCATGTTCAACTATGGGCAGTTGGCATGGATGGGCGAGGTGCTGACCAGCCTATTGCCTTGGGAAGAACGGAACCGTTCCATGCGGTATCTGTCTTTTCTGCCGTTAAGCCATGTGGTAGAGGGCATTCTGGCGGCCTATGCGCCCTACTATCTTCTGGCGGATGTGGAAGTCTATTATCTGAACGATTTCGGCGCACTCACCGAAGCCCTGCCTAAGGTGCGGCCCACCGTGTTTTTCTCCGTGCCGCGTTTCTATGAAAAAGTTTGGGATCAGGTAACATCCAATCGTCTGGGAAAAGCCTGGCTTGCCGCGAAAGAGGGACCAGGTAAGCGGATAATGGCCGCAGTCCTGCGGAGGGCGGTCTTGAAAAAGGCAGGTCTGGATCGGTGCGGGCAGTTGATTGTAGGTTCCGCTCCGGTCAGTGAGACACTACTTCTGCGCTTTCGGTCTCTTGGCATTGAGATTCACAACGCTTACGGGCAGACGGAGGCTCCGCTAATCACGATTAACCGATTAGGGGACAATGTAATCCCCACCATCGGGACGCCGCTGCCGGATACGACGATCACGCAGGAGCCGGACGGTGAGCTGCTCATTCAGGGACCTCAGGTCATGCTGGGTTATTATGGATTAGAAACCGGAAACCTTCGGGATGGTGTACTGCGGACGGGCGATCTGGGCATTATCCACGACAACGGTCATATTACGCTTTATGGCCGTAAAAAGGATTTCATCATCACGGCCTATGGGAAAAACATCAGCATTCCCAAAATAGAGGAGCGGTTGAAGGATATCCCCGGCGTTTCCGAGGCGGTCCTGATTGGAGAAAACCGACCTTACTGTACAGCGCTTTTGTGGCTGGAAGGCGAGATTCCTGATTTGGACGCACATATTGAACAGATGAACGCGGGGCTGTCCCATCCGGAGCAGATACGCCGGTATTGTGTTATCCCCCATCCGCTCAGCATTCAGGCCGGAGAGCTGACACCCAACCTGAAGGTCAAACGGGGCAATGTGGAAGCGCATCTGGCACAGGAGATTGAGGAGATGTACCATTGAGGGCGCGTGTGTTCGGAAGGCTTCTCCGCAGCCTGGAGCGTCATCCCTTGGCATTGTTTTCGCGCATACAGCTCCAGCTTTTGCTGAATGTGACAGCTCAGGCGTTTGAGGTAACGGGAAAGCGGATATGGCATCTTCCATATGAACGGGCCTTGGAGGAATACGCAAGCTTTACTGAAAATGCGATGTGCCTTTCTCATGCCGATCCTCACAGGCTTTACCAGAAGGCTTATGCGCTGGGGAGCCGCATTCGGAAGATTACTGGCTTTACGGAGAACAGCAATCTGCGGCGGCTGATTTTTTTCCTCTATCGGAATATAGGTATCCGCATGGCTGGGAGGATTCCGGGGGAGATTACGGTATCGTCCTGTTATTTCAGCCGCTTCTACACGCCGGAACAGTGCGCGCTCATGTCGTATATGGATTCGGGGATTATTGCGGGATTATGGGGTGGCGGACAACTTGATTTTATAGGGCGGATTACAGAGGGCTGTGAAAGCTGCACAGCTGTATTCAGGAGGGATGACCTATGAGCAGAAAACAGAAGACAGCCATCGTCATAGGCACCGGCGCAGGCGGCGCCACTGCGGCGAAAGAATTGCAGGGGAAGTATCAAGTCACAATCTTGGAAGCCGGAAGGGCGTTTCGACCGTTCGGATTTTCGGTCAAAAAAATGGCAAAACTGAGAAGCAGCGGTCTGTTCTTTGATGAGCGCCTGATCCATCTACTTCTGCCGAATATGGTAGTGGAAAAGTCTCAGGAGATGGTCATGGTCCGGGGCATCGGTCTGGGCGGGACGACCACGCTGGCCACGGGAAATGCGATCCGTTATGATGGTGCAATCAAAGAATTGGGCATCAATCTGGATTCTCAGTTTGAAGAGTTGTATCGGGAATTGCCCATTACCACCGACCACGCAAAGTGTTGGACGGAAACCACAAAGGAAATGTTTGCGCTTTTTGAAGAAATGGACCTTGACCCGATCGTGACCCCAAAGCTGCTGGATGTTTCCCGCTGTGTGGGGTGCGGTCACTGCGCCATCGGTTGTCCCACCGGTGCAAAATGGGATACCAGGACACTGGTGGAGCAGGCGCTCCGGCAGGGTGCAAGGCTGGTGACCGGCTGTAAGGTAATGGGTCTGGAGAACACAGGAAAGCATGTTACCGCAGTTCACGCCAGACACAATGGACAAAAGACTGTATTCCATGCAGACCTTGTGATATTGGCAGCGGGCGGTCTGGGTACGCCGGTTATTTTGAAAAGGTCAGGTATCCCATGCGGTGAAACCCTGTTTGTGGACCCGGTTGTGTGTGTGGCGGGCTGCCTGCCGGGGCTTAATCAGGACAAGCAGCTTTTGATGCCTTTTATCAGTCAACAGGATGGCTACATTCTGTCACCCTACATGGATTACCTCAGCTTTTTTTTCCATAAGGATTGGCGATTCCCCATGAACGATCTCGCCAGCATCATGATTAAGCTGGCTGACGATGCTGCAGGCGGCACCGACGGAAAGCGGATCAATAAGTGTTTGACTGCCGAGGATCAAAAGCGGATGGAACGGGCGGTTTCACAGAGCCGGAATATTCTGGTTCGATTGGGCGTTCCGACCCGGAAGCAGTTTTTGGGGATATTAAACGCGGGGCATCCCGGGGGAATGCTGCCCCTGACAGCGGCGGAGAGGGATACCTTGCATAACCCTGTTTTACCGGATAACCTCTATGTGGCCGATGCGACCATACTCCCCCAATCCATGGGCAATCCACCTATTTTGACTATCATGGCGCTGGCTAAGAAAATTGCGGGTATCGTTTGACAAAGATTTAGTTTTGACCATTGACCCTCACAGCGTTCGCCAACTGTCCATGCAAGCATGGCCGTTTGGATCATTGCTTGCGGAAATAAAAAAGTCATATATAGGTCATGGAACTGTGATAATCTTTCTGCACTGAGGAATCAGACAAGAAGTCAATAACCCCACTGCAAGCAGCGGGGCATGGAACTTGAAACGCCTCAGGGGGGCGGAGTATTGACCCTTGCGGCATTCGCAACTGACCGTGTAAGCACGGTCGTTTGGCGAATTGCCCGCGGGAATAAAGAAAGCGAGGTGGCGTGCCTATGAAATTGGCATGGAAAGAGTTGGTGTATGGCAAAAAGAAGTATCTATTGATCGAGCTTCTTATTGTCCTGCTTATGTTTATGGTTTTGTTTTTGTCCGGTTTGGCGGAAGGGTTAGGTCGGGCGGTCGTTTCCGGCATTGACAATATGGATGCGGATTATTTTCTGCTCAGTG
>JAMPEB010000012.1 GCA_023665475.1 Lachnoclostridium sp. | reverse complement strand
GTGTTTTCATAACCTCAAATTCTTCTTCCGTCAGCTTTCCCGGCTTGTTTAAGACGGCATCCGGTATATGTATTTTCCCAATGTCGTGAAGCGGCGCTGCCACTATCATATCATTCAAATAGCTATCCGTCAGAATATCACTGTATATTCCCTGTCTTTTCAATTCCTTTGCAATGCACTCCACATATCCCGCTGTGCGCTTGATATGCCCGCCCGTATTATCATCCCTGCTCTCCACAACCTCCGCCATAAGCGTAATCATGCCGGACTGCATGGCGGAAACCCGCTCGTGGTAAAAAGCGCGCTTATTGCCTTGCGTGATCAGCATGATAATCGTAATCGTCATGACAAAGGCGGAAATGCTGGCAATCCCGATAAAAGATACCAAGTCCCGCCCGTACATACTGTCTGCCGTCTGCACATTGTTACCGCCTGCTACGATCTGCATTGCCGCACTATCTGTATTGGAAAAAAACATAAGCAGGATGCCAATGAGCCAGAGCAGATATTTTTCCGATTTCCGCAGGCTCCTGCGCTGCGTATTTTCACGAAACCAATTTCGCCAGCTTTTCCCTTTCACATAAAACAGAAGAAGCAGCATAGCTAATACGCCATAGAGAATAAAACGGTAAACGCAGATTTCCTGTTCCGATAACGCCAGAAAATACGGCGGTACAATCAGCACCGGAACAAAAAGTCCGTTGATGATGCCCATAAACGGAATCACCAAAAGCAACCCGTACAGCCGGTGTTGTTTCCTGCTAAGGCAGGCATTTAGCCCGATCAGAAACAATGCTGCTATTGTTGCCGCATCTTTTCCCAAAGCCAGAAACACAATGCCAATCAGTAAAAAGCTGGCACAGTAAAAAATACGCTGCTTTTTTTCCTCCATGTCCGGCTCTAAAAATACATATTTTTTAATCAGGAAACCGCTGACTGTGACTGCCGCCGTTTCCAGTATTTCTAATATCGTTGTTACCATAGTCTATATGCCACCCTTTTTATTTTTCCTAATCCTGATATGAAAGCTCGGTCTGTAGGTACTCATTTTAAGTCCATGCCATATATAACACCGTATCGTTCGCCGGAACGCTATAATAGCATGCTTCTCTTAATTTTTCTCCTTATAAAACAGTCTCCTCAAAGTACATATATCTTTCGGAATACTATCTTTATCTTCTACATCATGCAATTTTCTCACCCAAGCGTAAAATTCATTTGCTGTCGGAGTTGTCAGAGCAGATGTGTTTTTGATATATCCGTTCCTGATAGCCTCATGGGAAATACCTCTCATAAACTTCCAGAAATTATAATATGCCAGTTTCAGCTTTGTCATATATCCGGCACTGTCTTCCACAACAAACCCTTCAATTTTGCGTCCGTTATATTCATAATCTTCTTCCAGAATGTCGTAATACCAGTCAAAGAAATCCTGCCATGTTGCAATTTCAAACGCTTTTTCTTTTGGAGTCAAACCAAACTGATTTGCAATATCAACCATTGTGTCATACTCATATTTAGAAAAATTCATATCATTCTTTACAATATCCAACAAAAATAATTCACTTTCCGGATATTCTATAATGTGCGGATCATTCTTCCTATCAACACATTCAAATACAAATGACACATGATTCTCTTTGACATATTCTTTCAGCTTTATGAGATTTTCGGATGATACTTTTTCATAAAGCATATCTTTAAACCAATTGGCAAACGGACTATCAATCGTAGACTTGCTTGCTATGAATAAATCATCCTCATATTCGTTGTAACTTACAATTCCCAAGAAACCGTTTTCTTTCACATAAGCAACCACAGGGAATTGTAATTTTTGCTGCAGCATATCAAATTTCGTTTCCGGTCGTTCATTGATATTAAAGAATTTATTATAGGCTCTTGCTACTACTTTGCCTTTCATAGTATCAAGATACAATCCTCTCGCTTTGGTAGTCTGTTCATCCCAAACCTTGTCATAAAATGCTTTGTTAGTAAAATTGAATGATGAGATATTGCCAAACTTCTTTTCCTGAATATATCTATTAGAGCGCAGAGAAATAATCGTATCGGCTACAGAACTGCTTGTTACAGTCTGTTCACTCTGCATTTCCGGCGTCTTAAATACTTCATTCTGTATTTCTATAACATGAATCCCATCCTGAGCCACCTGTACACATCTTAACTCTCCGCCAAATTCTACATGTCCTTCCAGATTAAATACTCTTTCGTTTACCTTTACCGGCACTTTTTTTGTATTTCTATGACCATGAATTTGATATATGTTGTCAGGTGTAGTATTCACAAATGTTTCGGCAATTTTCTCAAAATCATTGTATCCGCCCACACCGCGAATCATCTGATCCGTTGCAACAAACGATAGATTCTTAGGCATTGTACTCAATCCGGCGTGTGTAACAAGATAAACATTATTTCCATATTTATAATAAGCACACTGGCCAAATTTTCTGTATAGCTGCCTAATCTCTTTTTTATCAATGTTTGCCTCTTCTAACTGAGGTCTTGTAATCAACTCAAACTCTTTTGACTTGCCGACACAATCATTGGCATATGTCCACAGCCATCTCTCGTGATTTCCTTCAAGCATCAATACATTTTTCTTGTCCTTAATAGAAATCAGAAACTTTACAACCTCTACATTTTCCAGTCCTCTGTCAATGTAGTCACCGGTAAAAATATAAAACTCATCATCCTTCATGCCGCCGTTATCTGTTAAATACTTCTGCAAAACCGTATTGCAGCCATGAATATCACCGATGTGATGAATCCTTTTATATTCGGATAAATCAAACATTTTAAGCCAAATGGTATCTAATTCATCCGGTTTGATCACTTTGATTCCGGAAGGAATTTTTTGTGTGGCGAATCTTGAATACATCTTATCAATCGCTTCATCCGGAACTCTCTTTAAGGCCTCTCTGTTTGCATTCCTTCTTTTTACTTCCTCAATCGGAATATCCGTAAAATCAACACAATAGATTCTATATCTGTATGTATTGCACATTTCTTTATATCTGTTCATTTCGGAAGTTTTGGAATTTGTCGCATCAATTACCGTAAACTCACCTTTCTGCATTCTTACTTCCAACAGATTAAATAATATTTTCCATGCGACATTATCATTTGTATTGCTGATCGCTTCTGTTCCGTCTATCTGCATAACCGGGCTCTGGCAGAGTAATCTGATATCATCGGCAGCTAATGTGTATGGTTTCAAACCGTTTTTCTCAATCCATGTAGATTTACCGCAACCGGCAGAACCTCTTAATAAAAGTAAAATTCTCATACAGGTTTCTCCTCATCATCTATCTTTCTATCTTCCTAATCATAACCGGAACATCATTCCTTTATTTCACCGCAAGCAAAGCATTGATAGTATAGCATATTAAGGCTCGAAAGTAAATCATAGCGTGATGAACAAAGCACCTCATCCCTTTTTTGCAATTCCGATAATCAGTATACCAATCAACACCGCAGTGTCCACAAACAAAACCATCACCACACTTTTGACTACCCCATATACAAACAATATAGAAAATGTTTCTATTGACAGCGCAACGAAACATATATAGTTTGTCAAATATTCGGATATAAGCTCTCCATAGGGGTAGTTTCGCAGCTGCCTTACATAAATGACCGGCCTTATCAAAATGCGGATGAGGATACAAGCTGACGGATATGCAAAAATAAATATTTTATCCACAAAGGAAACTGCTGCTCCCTTATCCCATTGGACAGGTATTTCAGACGGTAAATTTACATACGCCCATAGTCCGACCGCCAAACATAGCAATGCGATAATTGCCCATGTAATAAAGCTTCCCCAAATATACAGGAAACTGACAGAGTCCAATTTTATAACAGTTTTATTATCGTTCCAATAAGTATTCAAATCTGTTACATATTTTTCAACCTGTAATTCCTCAAAACTGATATTTCCTTCCGCAAGCATTCTTTCACACATGATTTTTGCTCTATTTAATCCATCCATTCGTGTTTGAATGGTTACCGTTTGTTTTTGGACAATTTCTGCCAAAGACACTTCTTTAGAGATAATACGGCGGATATCTTCAATAGGAATTTCCAGTGTTCTCAAATAGGCAGTCTTTTTGATGATTTCAATATCTTTTTCAGAATAATCCCTATATCCGTTTTTATCATTTCTCGACGGCATTATAAGTTTTTCTTTTTCATAAAACCGAATATTGGAACGCGACAAGCCGGTTTGTTCTTCCACCTCTTTTATCGTCATAATGCTTCCCCTTTCCGGCAGACTATGGAATATCTTCCTTTTGCTGCAAAATGGTTGTTTCCTTTAAATATAAAGTATCAACAAGGTTTACAGTCAATAGTTTTTTACTTTTTGAGGGCTATTTTTGACAATCGCTGCTATTTTCTCATAAAACAACTTTCCTATATGCCAAAAGCCCTTGACCACCGCCAAGAGCTTTTTAAAACCTTAACACTTCAAATTAAGGCTCAATCCGTAATATTATAACGACTGTTCACATCCAAGTGCAAACGCTTTCCGATTCATCTCCAAGAATTTCGGCGGCACGCTCTGCTCAATCGCAATCTGCCACTCTTCCTGCGTAAAATCAAAGTATCCGGCGAGTCTGCCCATGAGAACCAGATTCACAGCCTTGCTGCTGCCCGCCTCCTCCGCTAATGTAAGGGCATCTAATGCATCCACATTGATACCTAGTCCTTTCAGCTTCTCTTCCAGAGCTTCCGGATAGACCGCCGCTCCCGCCACCACGGGCATGGGATTCATCTGCTGGGTATTGACGATGACCCGTCCGCCCGGCTTTAAAAACTCCGTATAACGCGCCGCTTCCAACAGTTCAAAAGAGAGGATGCAGTCCGCCTGTCCTTTATCGATAATGGGGGAATAAACCCTGTCGCCCCAGCGGACATAAGTGACAACACTTCCTCCCCGCTGGCTCATTCCATGTACCTCACTGACTTTTACATCATATCCTCTGCCAAGGAGCAGACGCCCCAGAAGTTTGCTCGCCAACAGCGTGCCCTGTCCGCCGACGCCTACGATCATGATATTTTTTGTCTCCATATTTCCTCTCATTCCGCCGCGCAAGCGGCATTTTAATCAGCAGGAACTGCCTCGCAACCCCTGTTGTCATGTACTGCCGGTTCTATCTACGGTACTGCTGTTCTATCAACCATCCAGCGCGCCAAATTTACAAAGCTGCCCACAGACGCCGCAGCCCACACAAAGGGTGGTATCTATCTGCGCCTTGCCGTCCACCATACTGATTGCCGGACAGCCGATATTCATACATGCCTTACAACCCTTGCACTTTGACCTGTCCACACAAATCGGTCCCGGATGTTTCACATATTTTAATAATGCGCAGGGACGGCGGGAAATAATGACGGATGGCTCTCCTGCCGCCAACTCCTCTGTGATTGCCGTCCGGCAGGCTTCCATATCATACGGATCCACTACTCTGACACGCTGTATGCCCACCGCGCGGCACAAGCTCTCCAAATCGATTTTTGTACAAGGATCCCCTTTCAGGTTATAGCCCGTAGTGGGATTCTGCTGATGCCCCGTCATACCTGTAATGGAATTATCCAATATAATCACGGTTGCATTGGATTCGTTGTAAGCAATGTTAATCAGTCCGGTGACGCCGGAATGGATAAAGGTGGAATCTCCGATGACCGCCACGGTCCTTCCTGCGCTTTCCTCATTTCCCGCCTTCACAAAACCATGCAGCCCAGAGACAGAAGCTCCCATGCACACGGTGGTATCAATAGCGCCAAGTGGTGCTACGGCTCCAAGGGTATAGCAACCGATATCTCCAAACACCGTAAGCTTTAACTTTTTCAGTACATAAAAGATGCTGCGGTGGGGACAGCCTGCACACATCACAGGCGGTCTAGCAGGAATCTCTTCCTCTATAGCAACACCCGGCTGCACCGTTTTCCCAAGCTTCTCCGCCACCAGATTCTGGCTCAATTCTCCGATATTGGTAAACAGCTCCTTCCCTGACACGGAAAGCCCCAGATTCCTGCAATGAGTCTCAATAAAGCCGTCCAGCTCTTCCACCACCACCAGCTTTTGCACGCTGGCGGCAAAGTCCTTAATTTTCTGCTCCGGCATGGGCCATATCATGCCCAGCTTCAAAACAGGGTAAGTATCACCAAAGGCTTCCTTCACATACTGATAACAGGTGGAAGAAGTGATGATGCCCATGGACATATCCTTTCCCTGTTCAATCCGGTTAATCGCAGCCGTCTCCGCCCATTCCGCCAGCGCTCTGGTGCGCGCTTCCACCTCAGGATGGCGTTTCTTGGCATTGCCGGGCATCATAATATATTTTACCGGGTTTTTCTCGTATTTTTTCGGTTCCGGAAGCACCCTCTCCCCCGTTTCCACCACGCTCTGGGAGTGGCTGACACGAGTACACATCTTAATCAATACCGCCGTATCAAATTGCTCGGACAGTTCATAGGCAAGCTTCGCAAACTCCAGCGCCTCCGCCGAATCGGAGGGCTCCACCATGGGAATCTTCGCCGCCATAGCATAATGTCTGGAATCCTGCTCATTCTGGGAGCTGTGCATTCCGGCGTCATCCGCCACACCGATCAAAAGCCCTGCATTCACACCTGTATAGGATATAGTGAAAAGAGGGTCCGCAGCCACATTTAACCCCACATGCTTCATGCCGCAGAAACTCCGTTTCCCTGCCAAGGACGCCCCCAAAGCCGCCTCCAAAGCTACTTTTTCATTGGGCGCCCACTCCGCATACAATTCCTCATATTTCGCCGCGCATTCCGTGATTTCCGTGCTGGGCGTTCCGGGATAACTGGACACAAAGCTGCAGCCCGCTTCATACAATCCTCTGGCTACCGCCTCATTGCCGAGCATTAATGTTTTCATATGTATCCTCCCTGCTAATTATTTATCTGCGCTTCCACGAGACTTCCGTGGCAGTATTTCTCCCGAAGAACCGGCTTTTCAATCTTGCCTGTGGGATTTCTCGGTACTTTCTCAAAAATAAGCTTTCTGGGCCTTTTATATCTGGGCAGTTCCTGACAGAAATCCATAATCTCTTCCTCCGTGCAGGAAACCCCCTCTTTCAGTTCTATGACAGCCGCCGCAATCTCACCGAGTCTGGTGTCAGGCAGACCGATTACAGCCACATCCTTAATCTTGTTATTTCTGCGCAGGAAATCCTCAATCTGTACCGGATACAGGTTCTCACCGCCGGAGATAATGACATCCTTCTTCCGGTCCACCAGATAAATGAACCCGTCCTCATCCATGCGCGCCATATCGCCCGTATAGAGCCAGCCATCCTTCAAGACCTCATCCGTTGCCTCAGGATTCTTGTAATAGCAGAGCATAACGCCCGCACCGTGGACAATGAGTTCGCCTACCTCTCCCTGAGCGGTTTCCCGTCCCTGCTCGTCCACAATCTTTGCCTCCCAATGATAACCCGGTTTCCCGATAGCTCCCACTTTATGTATATTTTCCACGCCCAGATGCACGCACCCGGGTCCTATGGATTCGCTGAGACCATAATTTGTATCATATTGATGATGGGGAAAATGCTTAAGCCATCTCTGAATCAGACTGGGAGGAACAGGCTGGGCTCCAATGTGCATCAGCCGCCACTGCTCCAACAAGCAGTGCCCCATATCCACTTTCCCGGAATCAATGGCATCCAGAAGGTCCTGCGCCCAAGGCACCAGCATCCACACAATGGTGCACTTCTCCTCCGTTACCGCCCTGAGAATCCACTCCGGCTTCACGCCTCTTAAGAGTACCGCCTTGCTTCCGGAAATCAGGGAGCCGAACCAATGCATTTTCGCACCTGTATGATAAAGAGGCGGGATGCACAGAAACACATCCTCTCTTGTCTGCCCATGATGATTCTGCTCTGTCTCACAAGCGGAACGAAGCGCCCTGTGGTTGTGCAGAATCGCTTTCGGAAATCCTGTGGTCCCGGAAGAAAAATAGATTGCCGCATAATCCGTTTCCTTTAATTCAATGGGCGGCGCACCGGAAGAACAGAATCCCATCAGATCCAGAAAATCTTCCGTATAGGACGGCTTTTCCTTCCCCGGAAAAAACATCATCCTCACATTCGGTAAATCTTCCGCTATGGTATCCATGCGGCTGATAAATTCCGGTCCGAATACCAATACCTCCACATCCGCCAGCTCCAGACAATATTTGATCTCATCCGCGGAATAACGGAAATTTAAGGGTACAGCCACGCCTCCCGCTTTCAGGATACCGAAATAAATGGGCAGCCATTCCAGACAGTTCATCATCAGAATCCCCACCTTCGCTTCCCGCTTAAGCCCCCTGCTCAAGAGAAGATTTGCAAAACGATTCGCGCGTCTGTCAAAATCCGCCCAGCTTAACTCCCTGCGGTAGGGTGCCCCATTTCCCGCACTCTCGATCAGGCTCGCTTCCCGCCAGGTCACCGCGTTGTCCCGCTCCTGAGAAGGATTCAGTTCCACAAGCGCAGTTTCCGAACTGTACAGACGGGCATTCCGCTCCAAAAAATCCGTGATCACCATAATGCTTTCCTCCTACTGTATCCTAAATTGCCCCACAATTACGCCGGATGGCCATTGAGCGTTACATTTATCATGATATTCTATAACCATTCACCGTTGCATGGGCCACATAAGTCCCCAGCTCATCCCTTACATCCGCGGCATAGAGGGCAGTCGTGTGTCCTTCTCTCAATCGGGATGCCTCCGCAATCAGACGCTTCCCCTTCGCGGGCGCAAGAAAAGTAATTGAAACATTCTGGCTGACTATATTTCTCTCGGAATACCCGTTTGCCGCAATGGCACAGGCAAAATCCGCCAATGTAAAAATAACCCCTCCCATGGGAACCCTATTGACATTCATATGCCGTTCCTCTAAGTCCAGAGAACAGACCGCCTCTCCGGGACCGGCACAGTCAATGACAATACCTGTAACGCCCATGGCAAAATGATCTTTTTCAAACCGCTGTCGAACCTCCTCCAAAGATGGCATAAAACGACTCCTTTCCAACATCAATCCTTTTATCACTTTAACATTTTTAACTACCGGAGTCAAGGATACTTACTGTCTGAAAATGCCGCCATCTCTTCCAGCATTTCCGGCCACGCTTCTTTGGTCGGTATATGACCGCAGTTTTTAAATTTCACATAGCGCATATTATCATGTTCCGCGGCAATTCGTTCCATTTCCTTTGGAAGAATATAAAGTTCCTCTTCTCCCTGAAGATACAGGACAGGCATAGTCAGTTCCTCTGTCATCTGTCTGATGTTCACATCCAGAAGACTGTCCCACAATTTCATGTGATTTTTTCCCATGGCGGAACTTGATTTCAACACGCCAATTACATCGCCCAACCGATAATCCTTTGAGGTAAGCAGACGAAGCATCCACTTCCCCGACATGGAATCACTTGCTTCTTTTCCTTTGTAGTGGGCGCAGTTCGTGTATTTTTCCGCAAGATTGCTTACCGTCAGCAGATAGGTAAACGGAGACTTGATCCTGCTGTCCGCCACCTGTTTTTTCTCTTGTTCCGACAATCTCTTTTTGCATGCCTGATAAAAATTTTCTGCTGCCTGCTTCATGTCCATAATCGGTCCCAGAATAATAACGCCGGAAACGACATCCTGCCGATGCCATGCGGTATAAGTTGCAAGATACGCTCCAAAGGAATTGCCGTTCAAATAGATTTTATAATCGGGATACATTTTACGGATTTCATCCGTCAAATCCACAGCCATTTTCGCAAAATCCTCAACGACAAGCTCTCCCGGTTCCTGCACATAATTTTTCCCGCAGCCGTATTGATCCCACCATACAAGAATATATCTTTCCGAAAGTTCCGGGTAACATCCGCCGTATGCTTCCCCATAAATAATGGGGCTCCACGGACCGCCATGAAACATAATCATTACAGGCGCATTTTCCGTTTTCCCTTCCAAGAGGATGGTCTGCCGCTTTCCCTGTAAAACAACCTCTTTGCTTTCGTAAATCATAATTATGCAAACCTCCTTGTCGGCTGTTATTTTACTTCCAGCTCCTTCCTATCCGCATTTTATTATACTTGATTGTGCAGGCAAAAATGCTTATCACTCCGCTATAACACTACACAGAGCGGAAGATTTTTTACCAATGCCGTGATAGTATACCAGCAACAGGAAAATAGCTGCAAGAGCAAGGTATTTTCTCAGCTTTCCGCCCCGTCTTCCCCAAGCCGCAAGCATCGAAACAAGCTCTTTCTTGGTTTCTTCCGTCATTCCTCTCCTGCGGTCTGAAAAATACAAGAGCAGATACGCAAATCCGGTAATCATGGCAAGTGTAGCACACAACTCTAATGATGTACTGTACCCCGTCTTAGGCTCATCATCCTTTTTATTCGGATTGCCGATACTGCCAGAATTACTGTCATTGCTACCATCGTCATTGTCATCATCATTATCATTATTGGTATTGCTGTTGTTGCTATTGTCGCTGTCATTGCTGCTGCCGCTGTCATTGTCGCCGCTGCTGTCCTTGTCGCCGCTGCTGTCATTATCGCCGCTGCTGTCCTTGTCACCATTGCTGTCATTTCCCTGATCACTGTCGCTGCTATCATTTCCGCTATTATTATCGTTATTGCCGCTGTCTGCTGCATCTTTATAAACAACTGCGTAAGTGGAGAAGCGGTTCGTCTCTATGGTAATGGAATCCGGAGCGCTGTCTAAATCAGCCAGAACTTCCGCCTGCCCATTATGTACACGGATTACGGCAAAGCTCCTTGTATTGCTGCTGTCGCCATTCTTTAAGCTGTCCGGCACAGTAATGATAATTTTTATGTTCTGCGCCGTCTCGGTGATATCCGTGCGGGTTTCCCCCACTATTTTATACAGGTCAATATTAAGATATTGTCCTACCTCATAAGAATTTAAAGCTTTTTCTATCTCCGCTTTATCCCCGTCACTCACAGTATTTTCGGCATCCTGCACCTCCAGAACAATTCTGATATTGGTTCCGCTCTGCACCTGCCTGTTTTCTTCCTCTGTCAGAAGCATGCCCTGAAGCTCCTCTGCGGAGGTTGTTATCTGCGTGACAGGAGCCTTAATCCCCTCCTGCACATCCATATCCACCTTCCCAGCCTCCGTCTGCGGCAGCTTGGCTATGGGCTTGTTGATTTCCACGCTGTCCGTCTCGCTTCCGCACTGGATGGAAACGCTTCCCCGGATGCTTCCTGCTGCGCTGCTAGTCGCCTCCGTCTTGGTGAAGCCCTCCACTGCTGCCGTCACACCGGCTATTCCTGCTTTGCTTAACGCTTCATCGACTGCATTCTGGATATCCTGCTTCGTGCTTCCATTCGTTGCCGTGATTTTGGCTACCGCTTCTTCTACCACCGCTTTTGCCGCTTCCACCTTATCGGTTTCCGTCTGCGGCAGCTTGGCTATGGGCTTATTGATTTCCACGCTGTCCGTCTCGCTTCCGCACTGGATAGAAACGCTTCCCCGGATGCTTCCCACTGCGCTCCCGGTTGCCTCCGTCTTGGTGAAGCCCTCCACCGTTACCGTCATATCGCTGATTTCCTCATTATCAAGTCCTGCTTCCCTCAGCGCCGCATCAATTGCGTTCTGGATGTCCTGTTTTATTGTTTCATTGGATGCCGTAATGCCTGCTAAAACTTCCTGCACTATCTCCCGGGCATCCGCTACATTCTCCGCCTCTGTTTTCACAGTTACCGTAACCGCAGCGGTGTTCCCTGCCTCGTCGGTGGCAGCAACCGTCTGCTGTCCTTCGGCTGCTTCCAATATAAATTGATTGTCCGTCAGGGAAACTTCCCTATCGTCTACTTTCACGGATTTCAGGTTTTCATCCGTTACTCTTACTGTGGGCGGCGTACGGTAGGTTTCCCCATCCGCAATGCCGCTGATTTCCGGATCCGTAGCATCCAATACCAGACCGTCTGAAGAAAGATAGGCTGCATTTCCCTCTTTATCCGTAATCTTGGCATAAATGACATATTTTCTGTCCGGGCTTATGGTAAAGGAGCTTCCTTCTATCCATTTACTTTCTTCCAGCGCCTTTATTTCTGCCTCAGACAGCCCACCATCCGAAATATAATAAAATACCTTGTCCACGCCGGAAGCCTCATCTGCCGCCTCAATCGTTACCGTCTTCGTTTCTCCGAAAAACACTCCGAAAGTAATCGTATGCAGAAAGCTTGTCCACGAATCGGTATCTATTTTAACGGCTCCTGTCGGCGGGGTGGTATCCGGCAGCGCAAGCTGCAGCACATTATTGTTGTTCACAATTTTATATGCCGCATTATCACTTTTGAAATTTTCACTGTAATCCCCTGTATTTGTACCAGTAATGTTTATGGGCGCCCCTTCTGTCGGAAGGCTTTCCGTTGTCACGCCAACCGTTCCATGAAATCCGTTTTGCACCTGTATGGTCTTTCCAATGCCCAGATATAAATTGTTCTCCGCGCCGTTTTTGTTTGTATTTCCTGTAATCCGAGCATTACCTCCGATGCTGAGCTGACGATTGACATCGCAATCGCTATCATCACGGGTCTTAATACCGCCGCCCGTTTCCCCGCCGGTTGTATTTTCGGCAATGATGCCGCCGGTAAGGCGTACATAATCCGCACTGTCACCCGGTCCGTAACATTGTATTCCGCCGCCGCCCGATTTTGCGCGGTTTCCTATGATTTCACCGCCCGCCATCTCAAATCTGCAGCGGTTATTCAAACAGATTCCGCCGCCGTCATCAAAATCGGCATAGTTATAGGACACGCTGCCGTCATGGAGATAAAATAATGCATCACTCGCAGCGCTACTGCATACATTGACTCCCCCTCCGCAGCCGGAACGGTTATGGGTAATCGCTCCGCTGTACATATGAAAAGTACCGTCCACACGGACAGCGCCGTGGCTGTTACTGATGCCCTGTTCCTTTCCGGTATCGCTGATGCCCGCAACAAAACCTCCATACATATTCATGATTCCGTACACACGGATTCCGCTTCCTACCGCATCCACCTTACTGCTTCTGGTAATCATGCCGCCCGCAAGGGTAACACTTTCCTCTGTCGCAGGACTCTCAAATGTGTGGGAACCGTTAGAACCGTTGCAATCGCAAAGATTCAGCGTTCCGCCCTGTTCCACCGCAATGGCATTCTCTTCCGAACCGGTATAGGTCAGCTTATGACCGTTGAGGCAAAGATTGACAGTCTCACCATTGCGAATGACAATCCTTTTTTCCAAATCCATATCAGCATCCAAATAATAGCTGCCGGACAACACGCCGCTTTCGGATAATTTACCACCGGAGCCTAATACGCTGAATGCCTCCTGCGTTCCCGATGATTGGGAACAGTCAACGGAAACAGCGTGAATATGCTGTTCCGCAGGCGCAGCTCCGCCCGTGTCCTGATTTTTGCCATCTCCATCAATCTCTCCAATCATCACATACCGGTAACCGTTCAGTGATGTCTGTTTATCCCAATTTGCTGCTACATCCTTGCTTTCTCCCACAACTACTTTATCTGTCTGTGTGACGATTTCTCCGCTGTAAGCTTTGCTGCCTCCCAAAAACTCGCCGCCTTGCACGGTAAGCGTTCCGCTTCCCAGGTTGCTTAATGCATAATCTGTTCCGTTATATATGCCGCCGCTGATATTAATCGTTCCGTAATTGACGGTTGCCGCCACTTTTCCCGTGAAAATCCCGCCTGTAATGGTAATATCGCTTTTATTGCCGGAATCTTTTCCCGCACAGACAGCACCGATCTTACTTCCTGTAAATGTTCCGCCGGAAATGGTGGTGGCTGCATTATAATCTTTGTTTCCCTGTGTATGAACGGCATACTCATTTCCCTCCGCCGTTACCGCACCGCCGCTGATATTCAGATTGCCGCACCAGTTCCAGATAACCCCCATATTAGCATTTGTACTGTTCAATGTGTTTCCCTGAATGGTTCCTCCATACATATTGACGGTTGCCGTAGAAGGGTTTGTATAGTTTCCGTCATCATATTGATATATGGAGATGGTGCCTCCGCTTTTGCTGTTGTTTCCCATAATCACAGCTCCATCATAAAGATTCAAAACCCCTTTGCCATAAACCGCAATCACGCCTTTATACCCAGCCCCCGAACCACTGCGTCCGTTAGATGTAAAGTTTTTAACCGTTGTATCTGTATGAAATGCCGCCGTTCCCTGAATCAACAGCGCTGAATATGTAAAACTCTTGTCATTTCCATCAAGTGTTATATTTTCAAAGACAACATTTGCGCCCTCCGCAACCACAATGGCATTACGGGGTCCGCTCGCCCATTGCAGGCTTCCGCCTCCGGTAAATTTCACATATCCCGAAGATATCGTAATGGTTTCACTTACCTGTACCGTTCCGCTTACCGTAATAACCACCGGCTCCGACTCCGTTCCGCCGTTAATGGTTTTGGAGGCAATCTGCTTCCCATCAGTCCATGTTTCACTGCCCGCTGCGCTTCTTGATGCTGCGCTGCTATCTCCTGTCGTACCGTCGGATGCCGACAATGCTGCTGCATCGGCAAACGCTTCCGCCGATAATGTTTCCGTCAATTCGCTCTCTGCCGCTTCGCCAATCAGCCCGGCCGCATTTCCGCTGACAGTCTCCTGCATTTCAGCATCCTGCATCCGGGCATTTATGATTTCCGTTTCCTCCTGCGCATACGCAGTCCTTACCCCCCCGCAAGTCATTTCCGCAGCCAGTGCCGCGGAAAGCAGTACCGCCGTCACTTCTCTCCAAAAATTCCTTTTTTTCATAGCATAACTCCTCCATTCGCACATTCTTTTGTGTTCATTCCTCTGTTTTTCCATATCCTTCTTTTGAAAAGGAATGGCATGATATCATCACATTCAATATAAAACATCCGTTTTCCGTATAACAGAACATCTCTCCGTCCAGCCTCCCCGCTGCCTCCTGCACCGTGGAAAGCCCGAAACCGTGGTCATGCCCCTCCTTGTCCGTGGCGGGTATGGTTCCATTCTCCACATGCAAATCCTCCCTGCAGCAGTTTCGGATTCGTATCAGAAGATAATTCCGGTTGTACTTCATCTGTACGGAAGCCTGCCGCCTCTCTACCGGAAGTCCCTGCAAGGCATCACAGGCATTTTCCAATCCGTTGGAAAGTATCTGGCAAAGTTCCATGTAAGGCAGCGGTTCGTCCCCAACCTGTATGTTGATACTGTATTTGACGCCTAATTTATCCATTTTTCCGGCATACTGTGTAAGTACGGCATTCAGGTAGGGATTGGCACAGAACTGCCCCGGCAGCACACTCATCTCAGTCTCTATGCTTTTCAGATATTCCTGCGCCTCTTTCATCTGCCCCGCGGCAAGCAGACCGGAAAGCGTTATCATGTGCCCTTTCATGTCATGCTTCATTTTTCGTATCTGCCGCTGGTTCTCAAGCTGTGTGGAAAGCATATTTTTCTGCTCCTGTAGGATAAGTCCGCTCTGCTGTTTCCTATAAAGCAGAAGCTGCCTGTACATTGCCGCGAAAATGGTGGCATAAGTCATGGGCATCAGCAGAAGTATCAGCAAAAATGTCGGAAGCTCCTGCGGCCGTCTGGTTATCACCAGAGGGAAATTAGAGCTGATGATAAGCAGGATATAATAAAGCGCCGTCATGCCTGCAAAAAGTCCCCAACCCTTCGCCACCGATTCCTGCAGTTCCATGTACGGCTTTCTTAAATAACGGGCTGCAGCCCACTCCGCAAGCGGAAACAGCACAAGCCGTCCCAGCAGCATCAGGACATACTGCTGCCCTCCCAGATAAAAATCCACTATATTGGTCACGGCAACAATCCAGAACGCCACCGTATCCGCCAGACAAAAGGTAAAGAAAAATTTTCCTTTTTTATCCTTTGACATAAACCAGAAAAAGAAAAAACTCGGCAGGGTACAGGTCAGGACAAAGACCTTTCCCATAAGCTCCGCCCCGTACAGCACAAGCCCCGCCACATTCAGAAGTATCAGCGGTCCCATACAGATTCCCGTAAGCAAAATGGTTTTCTTCCGGGGATAGCGGGAACGGTACAGCAGCATGAAAAGAATTAAGATGTGGAACAGTGACCACAACATGGATAAATCCCTGAGTATCGTCATTCATCCACCTCCTCAAACAATATCTCCCGATACCGCTTTTTGATTTCCGGATAATACCGTCTGGACACCGGAATCAGTTCTCCGGCAATCATCAGATCCGTACCCCGCAGCTCCTCAACCTGATACATATTGACAATAAAACTCTGGTGGCAGCGCATAAAATCATCCCCACACACCTGAAGCTCCAAATCATTTAACTTCCCTGTGCTTTCCTGTATCTTCCCATCGGTGCAATAAATCGAAAGGGTGTGTCCTCTACTGCTGATGTAACGGATTTTTCTGTAGGGAATCATCCCCGTTTTCCCCCACCATGAGTAAATCAGCGCTTTTTCACTGTCACGGTCAGAAATTTTTTGTACTTTTGCAAGCAGCTTGTCCAGATTTTCTTTCTGTACGGGCTTAATCAGATATTGAACCGCATAAAGGTCATATGCTTCACGGTAAAAATCATCGCTGGTAGAAACAAAACAGAGGACTGCTTCTTCCTGTATCTTACGCAGCCGCTCCGCCAGTTCAATCCCGCTTATGGATTCCTCTATGAAAATATCCAATAGATACAGGTCATACTGTATCCTTTTTCCTTCTATGTCTGTCAATAGACTGTCCGCATCGAAATATATACTGACCTCATGCCCTTTCAACAATGCCTTAAGGAACAGGGCATCTTCCCTACAATCATCGCAGACCGCTATATGCATAAGCATCCCTCCCAGCAGGATTTTGCAGCAAAAAATAACCCCTCTTCTTTTGGTTTACCTAATTATTATATAACACTTTTTCTCCCGCCGTTATGTCAATTTTGCTTCAAATCCTGTTAATTTTGCTGTAAATTTGACTTTTCAGTTCTTCTTTCAGATATTCATACCTATGGAGCTTTTCTTCCTTTGCAAAATGAACCTCTCTTGACTGAACAGGGTTTCCCTCATAAGAAAGCTCCTCCGCCCCAAACTGCTCGCTTGTCAAATCAAATACGCAATCCCCCACCACATTATAGCAATGATAATTTCCGTCAGGTCTCAATATTCCGTAAACATCCCCGCCAAAAATATCCTGCGCAAGGAATGCCGTGACGGAACACTGCCCCAATGTCCTATTTTCCTTCGTCCAACTGTCCCTCATTCTCGGCGCGCATGTATCCGCACACCATATTTCCGAAAGCAAATCATATAAATGTCTGGGGTTTTGAATCTGCTTGTATTCATCGGCTGCTGCAGGCACATCGGCATGTTCCCAGCCGTAAAATTGATATTCCTTCATCCGTCTTTTCTCCTCTGCTTCTGATATTCCACTATTATTTCACTATTTCTTCACTATTTTTCTGAAATCTACAATCGTAGAAATTTGTTTGTCTTTCTTAGCGGTCTGATATCTCTCCCTTCACAATTCTCTCATTCACATACATCTTAAATTCATTGATTTTCTTATAATCCGGTACATCCGGCAGAGATGTATTATTCTTTGCATACTCAAATCTCTTTTCATATTCATTCAGCAAATCATAAAATGCATTAGTCGGCTGCCTGTTTGCATCTAAATATTCCCCATTTCGGATACTCATAAGAAGATCATGTTCCTCAGTTCTGTATGTGACAATTTCTTCTTTTTCAAGAATATCAATACACATCATATATAAGCGGATTAAATGAGCCATATGCTTTCCTAACTTATCATGGCTCATTGCTTTTTCATTGCGCTTGCCAATCTTGTTATAGCTGCTGACAATGGCTTTCATCTCATTCCACATACCGGCCCAGTCCCTCAAAGGATAGTGTTGTAAATTTACATCCATAAAAATTTCACTATCATATCCTTCCTGAACAGCCTTATCAATATATAATTTCACATCACTTTCATCATGCGGATAATATCTGTTTTTGAAATCATATTTTGCATTATTGATACTCTTCAAAATATATGCTTCGTTCTGCGCCTGACCTACCAATCTGGCAGATTTATTTTCAAGCCTACGAAGCTGGCTGCCGGCATACCCTCCGAAAGTATGGACACAAATCTTAGACAAAAACATTTTTCTTCTTTCCAAAAGTTCTTTGCCGATATCAGACAAATACAAGTAATGCTCCGGAATACACCCAAGCTCCTCAATCGTATTAGGATTACATTTTGACAATAATTCCAACATTTTATTAAATGAATAAACAGTAGTATCTGTATCCACATTTACTATCTGTTCGAAATCTGTCGCCAATAATACTTCTTCTTTTGAATTTAAAGCGATTCCCCTTACATCTAAATCAGAACTTTCTTTATCCATTCCATAAGCGTGACTTCCGCCAAGAGTTAAGAGAATGATATGATTGCCTAAATTTTTATTCTCTCTCAAAAAGTCATACTCGCTTGATTTCAGCTTTTCTTTAATCTGTTCAATATGCATTCTCTTAACCTCACTCTCCTATAAGATGACTCCTTCTTTTTGAACATTTACATAAAAGGGGAATTTTCAACCCACTCTCTGAAATGAGCTTCCCTTTTCGCAATAGGTTTTATATCAAGATTATAATCCAATATCAAAATAAACACAATTATCCGCAAACAAAAAGCCATAGCTACATTTCCGTCCGAAACATAACTACAGCCTAATATTTCCTCTGTCCCTTCAACTCCTCATACATCTGGCAATAATTATCATAGCGCATTCTGCTGATGCTGCCTTCCTCCACGGCGTCCCGTATGCCGCAGACAGGTTCGTTTATGTGGGAGCATCCCCCAAATTTACAATACTTCTCATAATCGGCAAACTCGGGATAATATGCCGCCAATTCTTCTTTCTCCATGTCAAACAAAGAAAGGGCGCTGAAACCCGGAGTGTCCAAAATATAGGTGTCGGGTTCAATGGCAATCAGCTCCGAATGTCTGGTAGTGTGCCGCCCTCTTTCTATCTTTGCGCTGATATCCCCCGTTTTCATAACAATGTCGTTTTTCAGGCAGTTCACCAAAGAAGATTTTCCGGCGCCGCTGGGTCCCGCCACTGTGGTGGTCTTCCCCCGAAGCATATCCTTAAGCTCCTCTATATTGCTCTTTTCGACTGCGCTGACACAAATGATCTTACATCCGCAGTTTTTGTAAATTTCTTCATATGCGCGGGCATCCGCCTTTTCATCAATATCCAGCTTATTAAAGCAGATAATGCAGGGAAGCTTCTGCTGCCCCATCATAACCAAAAATCTGTCCAACAGATTAAAATTGGGACGGGGTTTTACGATGGCAAAAATCACCAGCGCCTGATCCACATTTGCAACTGCCGGACGCACAAGCTCGCTGTGTCTGGGCAGAAGCTCCGTGATATTTCCCAATCCCTTTTTGGCATCCAGCACATCCAGCTTTACATCGTCTCCCACCAGAGGCTTTTTCTTGTCCTTGCGAAACACGCCCTTTGCCTTACACTCATAAATTCGGGCATCCGCCCATACATAATAAAATCCGGCGATTCCCTTTACAATCTTACCCTGCATTTTTCTTTCTTTTTCCAATCGCAATCATTCAATCTCAATCTATTCCTTTACAAATTCCACCCGTCTGGTAAAGCTTTTTTCCTCCGTGGTTCCGGGCGTATTGACTGCCTCCCCGGTATCCGGATTGGTCTCTGTGGTTCCTGCTTTGGTCACTGTATAAGTCATGGTAATGGTTCCGCCCGAAGCCGTCAGTCCATAATAATTCTCCGACCGTGGGAACACACTCACCGTGGTATCCAGCAGGATTTTATTGTCATCCGTTTCCAAAACGATTTTTACCTCCGTGCCGGGGACATAATCCGGCGCTTCTTCGTTGGTGGGGGCTGCTATACTGGCATTATATTTATAAGTCACCGGTGAAGGTCCCTGACTTACCTTAATATCAATTTCGGTTCCCGGCTCCACCATACTGTCTATGGAAGAACTTTGATAACAGATAATTCCTTCCGCTTCCGTTTCGCTATATACATAGGACACACTGCCTATCTGCAGCTTCGCCTCAATGGCGGCGAAAGTTCCGTCCTGTTCCGACAAGCCCACCAGCTTAGGCACCCTCACCTTAGTCTCTTCTTTCCCCCGGCTGACATCTATGGTAATCACACTGCCCTTTGGCACTCTGCTGCCGCCCTCCGGCATTTGATTAATCACCTGATTCTTTTCCACCGTATCGGAATAACTTTCCTTCTTATTTACCGTAAATCCTGCACTGACCAGTTCCGCATTTGCCTCTTCATAACTGAATCCCGTAACAGTGGGCACATCCACGCCCTGTTTTCCCATACTGGTGGTAAGGGTAATGGTGCTGCCGACCTGAATGGATGTATGTGCCGCGGCATCCGCCCTGATAACAACGCCCGTGTCAATAGTATCCGACTCTTCATAAATCACATTCACAAAAAAGCCCAAATTTATCAATGTGTTTCTGGCATCTTCCACGCTCAGTCCCACTACATCGGGCATCTCTTCGTAGGAAACCGATGTCTGGGAGGCACTGTCATCAATGATGGGACCGTTGGGCTGGTCCGTACCGGAAGCGTTTCCGGGGTTCATATTGTCAAACAGCATAAACACAATAATAATAAAGATAATAACAATAATGATTGCCGCCAATATGGCAAAAAATGTGGTGATATGCTCCACCTTGGAATCTTCCTGATAGTCTTCATCTTCCATTTCCCCGGCATCTTCATAAAGCGCCGCTGTGTCAGAGAGAAGCCTCATCGGTTCTTCTTCCTGATATTCCGCAGGATACTCTGCAGGATACTCCGTCGGATAACCCGCGGGATACCCCGTCCTCCCCTGATAAGAAGACTGGGAAGGCATTTGCGCTGCGGTACGCCTTTTAATCTGTTCCATGTCGGAATCCGAAATCATTCTTGTGCCGCCCTCCATATCGGGCTCATTCATGGAGACAAAATCTTCATCGGGATTTAAGAGCGATTGCTTCAAATCCCCAATCAGTTCCTGCATATTCTGATAACGCCTGTCCGGAGACTTCTGACAGCATTTCAATACAATGCCTTCCACGCTGGCGGGTATCTCAGGCACATATTCCTTGGGAGAAGGCATCTCCTCCTGAATATGCTTAATTGCGATTGCCACGGTGGTTTCTCCGTTAAAAGGCACTCTGCCCGTGAGCATTTCAAACATGGTAATTCCCAGAGAATAGATATCGCTTTTTTCATCGCTGTAGCCTCCCCTTGCCTGCTCCGGGGAAGTATAATGCACGGAACCCATCACATTGGAGGTGATGGTATTACTGGTGGCAGCCTTGGCGATACCAAAGTCTGTCACTTTTACTTTTCCGTCTTTGGATATAATAATGTTCTGCGGCTTGATATCCCTGTGAATGATATGGTTATTGTGCGCAGCCTCAATTCCCATACTTACCTGAATGGCGATACTGACCGCCTCTTTGTAAGTAAGTCTTGCTTTTTTCTCGATATATTTTTTGAGGGTAATTCCCTCCACCAATTCCATTACAATATAATGAATCCCGTTTTCTTCTCCCACATCATAGACATTTACAATGTTGGGATGCATAAGCCCTGCCGCCGCTTGAGCTTCCACATGGAATTTGGACACGAAATTTTCATTTTCGCCAAACTCCTGCTTCAACACCTTAATTGCCACAAAGCGGTTCAGTTTGTGGCATTTTGCTTTATATACATCGGACATGCCGCCGGTACCGATTTTTTCCAGTATCTCATAGCGGTCTCCTATCATCATTCCTATTTTAATCATTCTTGTTCTCCATTCCAATCAGCCTGCCTAAGTATCCGTAACACCGTCCTATGCAAAAGGCTCAATTATGATCACGGAAATATTGTCTTTACCACCATTTTCATTGGCTGTCTTTACCAGATTCTGCGCCTTTTCCACGATGTCACGGCCCCCGCTTATGGTCATACGGATTTCTTCATCCTCAAGCATGTTGGTGAGCCCATCCGTACACATCAGTACGGTATCTCCCTCTGAAAGCTCCACAGTAAAAAAATCTGCCTCCACTGTCTCATTTACGCCTACCGCGCGGGTAATAATATTTTTGTCGGGATGATTTCTGGCTTCCGTTCTGGGAATACCGCCCATCCGCACCATCTCTTCCACCAGAGAGTGATCTCTTGTAATCTGCCTGATTTCTTTATTATTTATGATATAAAGCCTGCTGTCACCCACATTCGCCACCTGTAAATAACCGCCGATAAAAACCGCGGCTACAACAGTGGTTCCCATACCTTCAAACTCGGCGCTGTCATGGGCTTTTTGATAAATCACCCCGTTTGCTGCCTCAATCGCTTTTGCCAGAATCATAGTAGGATTTTTTTCAAAACAGGAAACGGCTTCCCGAACCATGGTTTCCACAGTCACCTTGGAGGCATAATCTCCTGCATTGTGTCCTCCCATACCGTCTGCCACCACAAAAAGATTCGGCAGATTCCCTACAGGCTGTTCCGAGGTGTATACATAATCCTGATTCACTTTTCTTTTCTTACCGATATCGGTCAAAGAAAATGTCTTGAACACATTTGATTCCTCCGTCAGTACATGGTTCTTATTAATACATTATTTCACATTTAACAATATTATCATACAAATGTCAAAAGAGCAAGTATCAGGCATCTGCATTTTTCACATGGCTCCTCCTAAGCTGCCCGCAGGCTCCGTCGATATCCCTGCCCATCTCCCTGCGGACAGTGACATTAATCCGATTTTTTTTCAGCCTTTTTTGAAAGGCAATGACCCTGTCCCTGCCCGGCTGTACATAGGTTCTTTCCTTTACGGGATTGACCAAAATCAGATTCACATGGCAGTGCAGGAATGCGGCAAGCTTCGCCAGCTTTTCCGCGTCTTCATCCGTATCGTTCACGCCGCCTATCAGACTGTATTCAAAAGTAATCCGCCTGCCGGTTCCGGTAAAATAGAAATTGCAGGCGTCCATCAATTCCTTGACAGAATAGCGGTTGGCAATGGGCATCAGCTTTTTCCTCTTTTCGTCCGTGGCTGCGTGCAGGGAAATCGCCAGCGTAATCTGCAGTTTCTCCTCTGCAAGCCGCTTAATCTCCGGCACAAGACCGCAGGTGGACACCGTGATATTCCTCTGACTGATATGCAGTCCGTTTTCATCCGTCAGCAGCCTGATAAAAGAAAGAAGATTATCGTAATTGTCCAAAGGCTCTCCCGTCCCCATCACCACCACATTGGAAACCCTCTCTCCGGTTATCCGCGTAATGGCATAAATCTGATCCAGCATTTCCGAGGGCAGCAGATTCCGCTCAAGCCCCCCGATAGCGGATGCGCAGAAACTGCATCCCATGCGGCAGCCTGCCTGAGAAGATATGCATACGCTGTTGCCATGCCGGTACTTCATCCACACGCTTTCCACCAGATTGCCGTCAGATAGCGCAAACAGAAATTTTTTCGTACCGTCCAGCTTGGATTCCTGCACCTTCACCGCCTCCGGCGCAGCATAAAAGTATTCTTTTTCCAATTCTTCCCGCAAAGCCTTGGAAATATTGGTCATTTCCGAAAAATTCCCCGCGCATTTTGCATGCATCCACTGATAAATCTGTTTTGCCCGAAAAGCCGGTTCGCCTCTCTTCTCCAATTCTTTCGTAAGTTCTATAAGCGTCAGGGATTTTATGTCTGTTTTTCCCGAGACCGCCTCCCTAATTATCATCTTCGAATCCCGTCCTTTCTTAACTATACCCCTGCATCTACCAATGAAGAGTTTGAAAGTTTACTTTCAAACTTCTTTCTCCGAAGCCTTGCGTAAAAAAATCCGTCCGCTTCCGTAATCCCCGGCAATATCTGGACAGAAACTTCTTTTTCAAAGGGAAAATTCTCCACAATCCAGTCCACCATATCCTCATTTTCCCCACGGTGAATCGTACAGGTACTGTATAAAAGGATTCCTCCCGGTTTCACATACTGCCAACTGTTTGTTATGATTCTTTTCTGTAAATCCACAATTTCCCCAAGACTTTCCCTTGTGACATGATATTTGATATCCCGTTTTTTCCCCATGACTCCCAGACCTGAGCAGGGGACATCCGCCAAAAGCACATCCGCCTTTTCCCTATATCCTTCATCCCACACGCCGGCGTCAAACATCTGTATGCTGATGTTTGACGCTTTCATGCGCTCTATATTTTCTTTTATTCGGGCAATTTTTTCTTTTGATACATCCCTTGCAAGGACCCTCCCCGTCCTTCCTGCCTTTTCCGCCGCAAAAACGCTTTTTCCACCGGGGGCTGCGCAAATATCCATCACAAAATCCCCCTCTTTAATCTGTGCCGCCTCCACCGCCTGAACGGAGCTTACATCCTGCACCATAAAAGCTCCCTCTCCATAACCCGGAAGGGAGTCTACGCCGTCAATATTGCTTACACGATAAACCAAAGGATGCACCCCGCTTTGTGTGACAAGGGCTCCCGCCTCTTTCATCCGCCCTAAAAGCGCTTCCGTCTCTTCCTCCGGCAAATCCCCGCGGAATCGTAAAGAAACGGGATGTATCCGCAAAAGCCCCTCCAGCATAGTCTCCGTGTCCTCTTCCCCATATTGGGAAATCCACATTTCCACCAGCCACTGGGGCATGGAATATTTCACGGAATAAAATTCCGCTCCCTCCCCTTTCTCCGGCAAGGGAAGCCTATCCTTCTGCTTTGCCAGATTTCTTAACACGCCGTTCACAAATCCCTTTAAACGGTAAAATCCTCTCTTTTCGGCTAATTTGCAAGCTTCATTACACACTGCGCTGTCCGGTACGGCATCCATATAAAGCAATTGATATGCGCTCATCCGCAACAGGCATCGGATAAGGGGCTTCATTTTGGCGACGGGCACTTTAGACACCCGGTTCAGATAATAATCAAGTTCAATCTGCCTTTCTATGGTTCCCTCCGCCATACGCTTTATAAAAGCTTTGTCCCTGTATTCCAAAGAATCCTGTCTGTCCAAAGTTTCCTTTATAAGCTTATTGGAAAAAATATGCTCCTTTTCCAGCGTAAGCAAAATATCCAATACCGATTCTCTGGCATTCGTTTTCATCTTAATAACCGTGCCTTTCCGCAGTCTGCTGACTTGGATTCTGCAATAGCAGAATCATTATACCATGAGCGCAGAAAATCAAGCGGCTCCGCAGCAGACATTTGATTTTCAAGCCATGGACTCGTATAATGTGCCGCGCAGCGGCAACAAGGCAGCGCAAGCTGACTTGGATTTTGCGCCAGCAAAATCATTATATCACAAGAGAGGAAGTGTGAAAAGTACCCCTAACCCTTCAAAATCCCTACAATGACATCATAATTTTGCGGCTCATGGGGAAAGGTACAGGAAACGCATACTTTTACTTTTTTTCCGTCCTTCTCTTTATAAATCGGATTTCCCGGACAGTTCCTGCTATGATACAAGGGACAATAACAGAACAGACAGTTAAACGCCTCCAAACCTTTATGACAGGGAAAATATTTACATTCTCTGTTCTCAAAAAAACAATATGAATTTCTCACGCTACCAGCCCTTTCCTTCCTTATATTTTCCTGCCTTTTTCACAAAATTTTCGGCAAACGCCGGATTTGACGGGTAATACAAATGGGGAAATCCCAGACACTTATTTTCTCCGGTTATCATGCAGGGATAACTTCTGCCTGTAACCGGCTTTAGAGCCACAAAGCCACTGCCGTTATCTTCACTGTCAAAATAATGAAATTCGTGACCCCGTATCCTTTCCCCCTCCGGTAAAAAACTGCTCTTCTTTTCTTCCAGTTCAATATATCCGAACCGCACCGATTTCCCGGTATCGCTGCACTTTGCATCCACGGTTCCCACCATAGCGTATTGCTTTTTTTCCTTCGTTTCCATTACCGAGTGAAGGTACATAAATCCGCCGCATTCCGCCACTATGGGCATTTCACTTTCCGCCGCCGCTTTGATTGCCCCGAGCATATCGGCGTTTTGACTAAGTTCTTCGGCATACAGTTCGGGATATCCGCCTCCCAGCAGGATTCCACAACACTTATCCGGCAGCGCCGTATCATGAAGGGGCGAAAAAAATTCCAGCTTTGCCCCCTTTTCCTCAAGCAGACGCAGATTATCCTCATAATAAAAGCAAAATGCCTCATCTCTTGCCACTGCAATGATAGGCCGGCTTTCCCCTGTGTATAAAGCTTTTTTCCTATCCGCTTCCGCGGACTCATCGCTCAGCTCTTCGGAAAGCTCCGCTATCTGCGTCAGCAGCTTCAGGGAAACACTCTTCTGTATTTCTTCTGATGCCTTTTGCAAGCGCTCTTTCACATTGTCTATTTCATCCGGCAGCATCAGCCCCAAATGCCTGCTCTCTATGCTAAATTGCCGGTACTCCGGAAAATATCCCAGAACGCGGACAGGTAACTCCGCTTCTATGAAAGGCTTTAATGTTTCATAATAGGACGGCGTGATTCTGTTCAGGATAACCCCCTTGATAAGCTTCTCTTTATCATACGCCAGAAAGCCTGCCAGCAGAGGAATGACCGAACGCCCCATTCCTTTTGCATCCACTACTAATATAATCGGCGTTTTTGTAATTTTCGCCAGATGATAAGAAGAGCCTTCCTCCCTGATACCCGAAAGACCGTCAAAAAGCCCCATAACCCCTTCCAATATGGCAAATTCTCCTTCCTTCCGGTTCCTTAGAAATAATCTTTTGGTATCTTCTTCACTCGTAAAAAAAGTATCCAGATTTTTAGAAGGGATTCCTATCACCTTTTGGTGAAACATGGGGTCTATATAATCAGGACCGCATTTGTAAGAAACCATGCTTTGCCCGGCATCCTTGAATGCCTGTAGCAATGCGCAGGTAATCATTGTTTTACCGCTTCCGCTTTTGGGCGCGGCAATCATAATCCGACGAACTCTCATCTAAGACCGCTCCTTATCACAAAACTCAAACGCGCATATCCACACAGGATTCTCCGCCTGCATCAACCGATGGGTTCCCGCTTTTTTTGCCCTGTTAACCTGTACTTGCACAATTTCTTCACACCGGACGGGATAGCTTTCCAAAACTTCTTTGATTTCGCAAACAGTTTCCATGCTGACCGCATTGATTACAATTCTCATTTTCGGATTCATCCGATATAAAGCAGATAGAATCGCTTTCATTTTCCCGCTGCTGCCACCTATAAAAGCATGGGTCGGCACAGGGAGGTTTTCTATGCCCTCCGGCGCTTTTGCCAAAATGCATTCTATATTCTTAAGCCCGAATTTCTCCCGATTGCTTTTGATCAAAGCAAGCGCTTCCTCCTTCTGCTCCACGGCAAACACCCTGACCGTATGGGACAGTCCCGCAATCTCCGCCGCAATGGAGCCCGTTCCGCTGCCGATATCAAAGACCACTGCATTTTCACACAGCTTCAGCTTGCATATGCTGATTTCCCGTACTTCTTCTTTTGTCATGGGAACTTTATCTCTGAGAAACTCCGTGTCAGCCCTGCCATGGGTCAGTCTTTTATCCTTTACCGCCGGATTCTTCACACAACAGGTATACAGCCCCTCCTGCTCTAAATAGAGGCATTCCTCCGGCGTAAGCTCCGTAATCCGCTGTTCGGGGTAAGATAACTGCCAGCCTGCCGTTATCGTGCATTTTTCCAATCCCTCCTCCAGCAGAAGATTTCCCAGTCTGTGCATATCGCTTAATCCCGACATCAACAGAAAAGTTTTCTTTTCCCGTCCGAGCCTTTCCGCCAAATCGGGGATTTCCTGTCCGTGCATACTGTATATCGCTGCCTCCTGATAGCTTTCTCCCATGCAGGCGGCTAAATAAGAAACCGAAGAGATTCCCGGCAGCACGGAAAGTACCGCTTTTAATCTGCCCGCTTTGATTTCCTCCCGCAATGCACGGTATACGGACTGACAGCCGCTGTAAAAACCGCTGTCGCCCGAAAAAAGGAGAACTGCCTTTCTGCACTCTCCTGCCCGCTCGCCGCTTTGCAGCTCTTCCAGATAAGGTATGATCTGCTCCGCTTGATAGAAGGGTTTCTTTTCTATGCGGGGATGATATTCCGCAATCATTCTCTCTGCGCCCAATAAAATGTCCGCTTCTTCTATTGCCTTGCACACCGCTTTTGTCAGGCTGCCTTTATCGCCCATGCCGCTCCCTACAAGGCATATTTCGAGTTCTTTTTCCCTGCTTATTTTCTTTCCGCAAATCGCCTCTAACCTATGACAGACCTCTTCAAAAGAGGCTCCTTCCCGCTCTTTTTCGTGTCCTATCACATAAACGGGAATCCCTGCCTTTTGTGCCGCCTCCAGCTTTTCCCGATATCCGCCGTTCTTTCCGCTCTCCTTCGTCACCAGACATTTTATCCGGTATTGGCAAAGCATTGCCTCATTCATCTTTTCCGTAAAGGGCCCTTGCAATGCCAGAATCCGTTTGCCCTCTATGCCCTGCTCCATGCACAGCTTCAGACTTTCCAATGCCGGTAAAATCCGTACATAGAGCCTTTCCTTTACTTCGGCATCCTTGCAAAACACAGCCAGCTCCTTACTGCCGGTGGTAAGCAGGATATTGCCCTCTGTCAGTTTCAAAGCCTCTGCACAGGCGGCGCTGCTTTCAAAATAACGGATTTGTCCGACCATAGATTCGCCTCCGCTTTCCCTTTTCAGACGCAGATAGGGAATATCCGTATCCTTCACTGCCGCCTTCACATTTTGCGTCACTGCCTCCGCATAGGGATGTGTTGCGTCCACTACCGCCGAAAATTCCCTGTTCCGAATAAACATTCTGATTTCCTCTTCGTTCATTCTTCCCGTATGTACTTTGATAAGGGGATGCTCTCCCATCGCCGTTTCCCCGTACTCTGTAGCTACGCATACGGTATTCCTGATCCCTGCTGCCGCCAATTGCTCCGACAGCCTTCTTCCTTCCGTTGTACCCGCAAATATCAGTATATTTTTCAATTTTCCTCCCGTCTGCCCCAAAGCGGACTTTACATCATTGGATATCCACGCTTTGTTACCAGCTTTCCGTTTATGATTTCAGAATCGGAATTGCCTATAAACACAGTGGTAAACATATTGACCTGTACTTCCCGCAGCTCTTTCAAGGTACAGGTTACCGCTCTGGTTCCCTCCCTGCCGATATTCTCCACATAACCGCAGGCTCTGCTCTCTTCCATGAAACCAAGCAGAATATCGCATGCCCGCATTAAATAATCTTTCCGCTTATGACTGGCGGGATTGTAAATTGCTATGGCAAAATCCCCTTCCGCCGCCGCTTTCAGGCGTTTTTCTATCTTTTCCCACGGAGTCAGCAGATCGCTTAAACTAATGACACAAAAATCATGATTTAAGGGCGCTCCCAAAACCGCTGCCCCGCTGCTTGCGGCGGTAATTCCCGCAATCACCTCAAGTTCCGTCTCCGGATGCTGCTTTCCCATCTCATACATCAGGGACGCCAGACCGTAAATTCCCGCATCACCGCTGCCAATCAAAGCTACGCGTTTCCCTTTTGCCGCCTCTTCAAAGCATAGCTTACATCGCTCTGTCTCCTGCCTCATGGGAGTCGCCAGTATTTCTTTCTTTGCAAACCGTTCTCCCAATAATTTCACATAAAGCGTATATCCGATTATGACATCTGCATTTTCCAAGGTCCAAAGGGCTTCTTTCGTCATCATCTCTTCTTTTCCCGGTCCTATTCCCACAATCGATATCTTATTCTTCACCAAAGGATACCCTCCATTCTCTTGCGGCGATTGCTATGGTCATTCCATCCTCCGCATGTTTCTCATAGATAAGCTTCCCGCCGGGTCCGCAGGCTTCCAACGCCGCCCGCTCACATACATTGTCAACCCCCGTCTGCTCCTCTACAAAAGCAGAACCGTGAAAATTTCCCTGCGTCTTTTGCAGCCGCCCTGCGGGAAAAGTAAGAAAAGAAATCCTCTCTTTCCTGCTCCACCTGAGAAAACCCTCTTCCTCTTTCTTGCGGTCTATGGATGCCAAAGCAAAGAGCTGATTTTTTGTTATGCCGGCCTCTTCCATGCTTTTATAAAGGAAAGCTTCTATTTTTTCCGGTTCTTTTCCCTTCTTACACCCCATACCGATAACATATTCTCTGGGTTCCAAATAGAGCAGCGCTTCCCACGCTTCCCACGCTTCACACGCTTTGCGGGGCGTTTCCTCCCCGCTTATTACAATATCAACGGATTCCTTTGGCGGATAAGGAATCATGCGGATTCCCTCCGGACACGCCTCACCTTCCACAATATGTCCCGTCTCTACGGTCATGGTAATCTCTTCGCCCGCCAATACTTTGGCGGATATTTTTGCGATTCCCTCTTTGTTCACAATATGGAGAGCATTTCTTTTCGCAAATAAATCCACCGCAAACCGTCCGTTTATGTCCGTTGCCGTTGTAATCACCGGCGCCGCCCCGGTTTTTTCCGCAATTTCCGCTGCAATCTCATTGGCTCCGCCCATATGTCCGGAGAGAATGGGGATGATATATCCCCCTCTCTCATCCATCACAAGCACAGGACTGTCATAAAGCTTATCTGTAATATAGGGTGCTATGGTTCTCACCGCAATCCCGCAGGCTCCGATAAAAAGCAGGGCGTTTCCCTCTTTCATCTGCTCTTTTGCCCATTCCCCCGTACTGTCTTCCACAAACCGCACACATATCCCTGTCCCGGAGGTTTTCATCCGGGAACATTTGCTAAACAGTGCAGCCGGTTCGGAGATGGTGCGCCAGCCCTTATGTTCCGCGATTTTTTCGGAAAGCTGTATTCCCTTTTCCGTAAAACTGATTATGCTTAAATTTTTCACACTAACCTCCCATGCCGCTTTAGCGGCTCAAATAGGTATGAAAAACGCTGCTTTTGCGTTTTTCGGTGTGAAACTTAATATATCTTAGGCAGTGTTTTTTGCTGCCTTAGATATATTTTCACACTAACCTCCAAGATTTCGGTTTTATTTCGGTTTTTTATGTTTGTCTGAACTGCGTTGAAAAATCGGGGGCATACAGCCTTGATTTTTCAAATCTGCTATGTGTAACCGCGTCCCCCACCAAAACCAATGCGGTCTTTGTGATGTTATGCTCCGCCGCGGTGCTCTGCAAGGTCTCTACGGTACAGATATACGCCTCTTCCTCCCGCCATGTAGCCTTATACACAAGGGCTGCGGGAGTGTCCTTCCCATATCCGCCCCGAATCAGCCTTTGACTTAATTCTTCCAGCATTCCCGCGCTCAGATAAACCGCCATGGACGCCTGATGCGCGGCAAAGCTTTCTATGCTTTCCTTTGGCGGAACTTTGGTTTTTCCCTCCATTCTGGTAATGATCAGGGATTGGGATACCCCCGGCAAAGTATATTCCAGATTCAGGGAAGCCGCCGCCCCGAAACAAGCGCTGACTCCCGGACAGCTCTCATAAGCAATGCCCAGCCTGTCAAGCTCGTCCATCTGCTCCCTGACCGCGCCGTAAATGCTTGGGTCCCCCGTGTGCAGCCTGACAATCATTTTGTCTTCCACCGCCCCCTTCTCCATAATTCCTATGACTTCATCCAATGTCAGCTTTGCGCTGTTATGGATTTCACATCCCTCTTTTGCATCCTCCAGCAATTCGGGATTCACCAGAGAGCCCGCATAGATAATCACATCCGCCTGCTCCAGCAAACGCTTTCCCCTGACCGTGATCAAATCCACGGCTCCCGTTCCCGCGCCAACAAAGTAAACCATTCCGCCGCCTCCTTACTTTTTGCCAATTCTCCGAATTCCTTGTCATACATAATGCAGTCTATCCTCATTTTTCCTTTTGCGCGTCTGTTCAGATAATAAGAAATCCGTTCCATGGCATAATCCATCACTTCCCGCCGCTTCCCGCTTTCTTCCAGAATGCGCACCGCTTCTTTGGTCGTGACACAGTTTAATATTTCACGGACACGGTCACTTTCCACTCCCTGAGAGGCTGCAAAGGCAGCCAGCAATTCCATTCGGCAGTCCCCTTCCCGGGAATGGGTATTCATCATTCCTCCCGCCACCTTTATCAGCTTGCCGATATGTCCCGTGAGAAGCATCTTCCGAAAGCCCGCTTCCACCGCCATGTCAATAGTATCTCCTATGAAATTACTGCATTTCACGCTTCTGTCCAAATCATACCCATAGGACCTTTTCATGAAATCCAAGCCGTAGTTCCCCGGCGCAACCGCCACATAATCATATCCGCCGGCTCTTCTCTGGTTCAGCTCCACCCGAATGGTATCCAATATCGCCTGACTGCTCATAGGCTCCACGATTCCGCTTGTCCCAAGTATGGAAATGCCTCCTACAATGCCAAGTCTGGGATTAAATGTCTGCTCTGCCAGCAATTCTCCCCCCGGCACTGAAATTTCAACCTTCAGACAGCCTTTATAATCCAGAAGCCCGCACACCTCCCGTACTTCCTTTGTTATCATTTCTCTGGGGACATGATTGATTGCGGCATTTCCTACGGGCTGGTCCAAGCCCGGCTTTGTCACCCGCCCCACTCCGCTTCCTCCCTCTATCAGGATGCATGGGGACGCCGGTCTGCCCTCGCCAAAGGAAACCTTTGCGTAAATCAAAGCGCCTGTTGTAATATCCGGGTCGTCTCCCCCGTCCTTTTCCACCGCGCAGCTTACTTCATTTTCCCTGCGGTCAATGTGTAGGATACGCGCCTTATAAGGAATTCCCTTGGGCGTTTCTATGACGATTTCTGTTTTCTTCTTTCCGGTAAGCAGCATATAGGCGGCCGCTTTTGCCGCCGCAGCCGCACAACTCCCCGTGGTAAAACCGTATCGCATCTTAAGCGCCTTTTCCTTTCAATTCATATAGTAAAGCATTACAAATCGCCGCGGCTATATTGCTGCCCCCTTTTCTTCCCCTGTTGATAATGTAGGGCACATCCGCTTCCATTATCAGCTCTTTTGCAGGCTCCACATTGACAAAACCCACCGGCACACCAATCACAAAGTCAGGCTTCCACTCCTTTGTCTGTATCATTTCATACAGGCGTATCAGAGCGGTAGGCGCATTTCCGATGGCAAAGATAGTCGGCTTTGCAAGCTTTGCAGCCATTTCCATACTGACTGCCGCACGGGTGCTTCCTCTCTTCTTCGCCAGTTCTGCCACCGTTTCATCCGCCATAAAACAATGTGCCTCCCCGCCAAAATAAGCTAAAGTCTTTTTGTGAATACCGGCTAGCGCCATGTTGGTATCCGTCACAATATCCGCGCCCTTTAAGAGCAGTTCCTTTGCTATCCCGACAGCGTCTTTAGAATAGGTAAGCGTCTTCGTATAATCAAAATCCGCACTGGTATGGATAACTCTTTTGGTAATCATTTCCTCCTCTTTGGGCAGACAAATCCCCCTGTCCGCAAGTTCTTTTGAAATAATCTCAAAACTCCGTCTTTCAATTTCTTCCGGCAGCAGCCGTTCTATCTCTCTCAATACACTCACCTACCGCTTCCAATAATCTTGTGTTATCCTGCCTTTTTCTTACCGCTATGCGATAATACCCTTTGGATAATCCCCTGAAATTTTGACAGTCTCTGATTAAGATTCCTCTTTGTAATAATTTTTCGTATAAGGGAACCTCGCTGTAAACAAGAACAAAATTTGCCTCACCGGGAAACACCCGAATACCCAGTTTGGTCAGCCCCTTTTCCAAAAACTGTCTTTCTGTCCGCACAAGCTCTACTGTTTTCGCCAGATATGCCGACTGTTCTTGGCAGGCTGCGCCCGCCGCCTGTGCAAAAACGGACAAATTCCATTCCGGCAGATTTCTTCCTATCCTTTCCCTCAAAACTCGGTTACTGCTTATCATATAACCGAGCCTTACTCCCGGAATCGCAAAAATCTTTGTGGCAGCCCTGATAATCAGCAGATTATCATACTCTCCTATCTTGGGCAGCATGGAAAATCCATCTTTGCAAAATTCTATAAAACATTCGTCCAACGCCACTAAAATATTCTTTTCCCTGCATATCCCAAGCAATGTTTCCAGATATTCCTTATCCATCCTTTTTCCCGTAGGATTGTTCGGATTTGCAAGAAAAAGAAGATCTGTCTCTTCTGTCAGCGCTTCCCATAAATCTTTTCCCGGCAGGAAATCCTTTTCTTCCTTCAGTGGAAAATAAACGATATCGCTTTCCACAGCTTCCGCGGCATACTCATACCCATAAAAAGAAGGTATGGGAATCAAGGTTCTCCGCGGTTTTACAGCACGAAGCATTCCCATAAAAAGTTCCGACGCTCCGTTTCCGAACACGATAAAATCCCCGGGAACGGACAGCATTTTACTGATAGCGCTTTTTAGTTCACAAGCCTCCGTATCCGGATATTGACCGCAGCTATCTATTGCAGCATACAACGCCTCCCTGACATTCTCCGGCATGCCCAGAGGATTGGCATTTACGGAAAAATCGATGTCCACACGGTTTCTGTATATGTCGCCTCCATGCACTCCCTGCACCCATCACCACTTCCCTTCCAAAATAAAAGCCACCCCTATCATCAAAACCAAACACAACAATTCACAGAAATACGCCGTCAGATACATTAATTTGTTGGCCCGCCTAATGTCCTCATACTCCGCCTTTCGCAAAGCGTCCCCGATATAGGGTTTGGGAACTGTCCTACCAAAATAACTGGCGTCTCCACCCAATCGCAAGCCCAACGCTCCCGCGCATACGGACTCCGTTTGCGCGGAATTAGGGCTTGCGTGGTTTCTGCGGTCTCTCTTATATATCGCATAAGCCCTCCTGCCATGAAAGCCTTTACCCAAAAGAAACGCCGCCAATATCATCAGGTAAGCGCTGATTCTGGAAGGTATGTAATTCAGCACATCATCCAGCTTTGCCGCCGCTCTGCCAAAATAAAGATACTTTTCACTCTTATATCCCACCATGGAATCCATGGTATTGACCGCCTTGTAAAACAACCCCAGCACAGGACCGCCAAGCGCCGTATAGAGCATGGGCGCCGTCACACCGTCCGAAGTATTTTCCGCCACGGTTTCTATGGCGGCTTTCGCCACACCCTCCTCATCCAGAATCCCGGTATCCCTTCCCACTATCATGGACAGCGACTTTCTCGCTTCCGCAAGGCTGCCTTCCCTAAGATTCTGATATACTTTCATGCTTTCCTCTTTTAAGCATCTGGCTGCCAAAATCTGATAAGTCATAACCGATTCCGCCAACACGCCCAGATAAGGATGGATGCAATAGGCCAAAACAAGACAAAATGCCGTCAGGAAAACAGTTACCGAAACCACAAGGAACACAAGCAGGATTCCGCTTATCAGTTCCCTTTTTTCTTTCCTTTCCCGATTGTCCCATGTGCTCCCCAAAAGGCGTTTTTCCAAGCCTGCCGTCAGATTCCCGATTCCCCGAACGGGGTGGGGCAGACAATGAGGATCCCCAAAAAGCAAATCCAGTATAAATCCGCAGACAAAGGCTGCTATATGATATTTCATACATACACCCCCACACAGGGTTTTAATCTCTCTAATTCCGTAAAACGGATATTTTCGTCACGGTACTCCGCCTTACAGCAATACCCTTCTCCGTTGGCAGTCTGATAATCAAAATATTCTCCGCCATAATAACAGCTTAACAAAGACATAATTGTCCCTCCGTGCACAATCATGCCTGCCGTGATGCCGCATCTTCCGTCCTTTTCCGGGATTTCCGAAAGTGTTGTAAGCATCCTGACCAATCCCTTCTTGCAGCGCCTTATAAACTCCTCTCTGCTTTCGCCTCCGGGAAAAGGCAGGGCGCCGTTACTGTCAATCCACGCCTGATATCTGCCGTCCCCCTGTAAATCCTTATAGCTCTTTCCTTCAAAAATCCCGAAATTCATTTCTTCCCACTCCGGTATGAGTACCGGCTCTTTGTCCGGATATAAGATTCCGGCGGTTTCCACACATCGTTTCATGGAGCCGGAAAACAAACAGGAAATCTCCGGATATAAGCCTGCATATTTTGCCTTTTGTAATGCCTCGATTCCATCCTGGCTTAAGCCTTCATCCGTTTTTCCCAAATACCGGCGCTCCTTGTTTGCCCGGGTGGCTCCGTGGCGAATCCATACGAGCCTTACTTGATTTTCTGACCAATGCCGCATATGACGCGCACCACCTCCCCTGCCTCCCCTGCCAGCCTCACAAGGATTCTTCCGGTTCTCTCCCTATATGCCCTCTCAAAAGCATCCGCCGGCACAATGCCGTTTCCGATCTCATCGCTGATAAGAACGCTCTCTATGTTTTCTCTCAAAAAAGCCATAATTTCCTCTTCCGGGTTTCCGCCCTGCAGCATTCTCGTTTTTACCCAGCCGTGCAAATGATTGATAAGTATTATTTTCCCTTGTGCGGCTCCCTCCCGCAACTGCTTTTCATCCGGAAGGATACCGTCATAAATCTCATAATCATTTTCGGGATTACCCTGCAAGACATAGTTTAATTTTCCCTGTGCATATCCGCCGATGACCAGTTTCATTTTTTCTCTCATTCCGCCGCGCAAGCGGCATTTTAATCAGTGGGAACTTTGGGACGCACGGCGTCACAAATTCACCCCTTTTACTTTAAAATCTGCCAGACCGCCGCGGCTCCCAGCATACTGCCCTCACACAGCAGGACAAAATACCCTGCGGTATCTCCCGTAATGCCGCCCAGCTCTTTTTTACAGCGATAATAGTAATAGACAAAAGCGCCTATTGCGGCAGCGCTTACCACGCCTCCCGCAGGAAAGGACTGCCCCACCATAAATCCCACGCAGAGCGCCCCCTGCAGATACAGGAAAAACTTTACTGTATTTTTCTTTGCAGATTTTGCGAAGTTTACAAGCAATCCTTCGTTTTTGGCGGTGGGAAACGAAACCACGCCGATAGCGCTCAGGCATCTGGATAATACAAAACCGGCGCATACAATCTTTAAAACCGCTTTCTCCCGAATTTCGGAAAAAGCGCCTAAATAAAAGAGGGCGTAGGCTCCCAGCATAATGACCGCAAAGGCTCCGACATGGGAATCCTTCAGAATTTCCAGCTTCCTTTCCCTCGGTCTGCAGGAATGGAAGGCATCCATGGTATCCATAAATCCATCCACATGGAATCCTCCCGTAATCAGCAGGGGAAGAAGCGCTCCTCCCGCCGCATAGCACAATATGCCGATATCTAATCGGTCGCAAACCGTTCCCCAAAGATAAATGCCGACTCCTATTATGGCGCCCACCCATGGGAAAAAGCAAAGTACATATTTCATATCCTCATCTTTCCAAGCAAACTGTGGTACGGGAATCTGAGAATAGAGTGAAAATGCGATAATAATGGATTTTAGGATTCCCATTCCGCCCTCCTTTCCCTTCCGTATCCGTCCACCCACAGCGGAATCCCCACAACAACTTCTATCACCCGTTCCGCCATGCCTGCCAGCTTTTCGTTGATATTACCCATGGCCCTGATATATTCCATGGTACATTCATCATAAATAACGCCGTCCTCAAACACATTGTTACTTACAATCACCAGATGCTTTAACCCCTTATTTAAGCGTTCCACTCCCCCTATGATTCTTTCCGCCACGATGCTGCCGTCCGCCGCCATGTCTCCCGAAAACATTTCGTTGGCAGCCAGATTGGACATGCACTCCAATAAAGCCGTTTTCGGAGTCTTTTGCAGACTCATTTTTTCCAATGCCTTTTCTATCCCTAAAGGCTGCTCTATGGTAGAAAATCCCTTTCCGTTTCTCATCCTGCGGTGCCTCTTTACTTTTTCCCGTCCTTCCCTGTCAAATGCCTGCATCGTTGCAATATAATATTTTTCACATCCTTCGGAAATTTCGGTAATGTATTCTTCCGCATAAGCGGATTTTCCGCTTCCGCTGCCCCCGATAATCAGTGTCATCATCTTTATTAAAACCTCGTATACCGTTCTATCCCTATATCCGAAAAAGTGTTTCCGGCATCATAAATGCGCAAAGCCATATCCAGCAGGGGAAACATCATTACGGCGCCGGTTCCTTCCCCTAATGCCAGATCGCCGTCAATCACGGGTTCCATATCCAATTCTTGTAGCAGCGCCGCCATCGCAGGCTCTTTCCCTTTATGAGAAGGAAGTAAACAGGATTTTGTACCCGGAAGGATTCTCTCCGCCAAAAGCGCCGCAGTCATACTGATAACGCCGTCCAGAACGATGGGTATTCGGTAAACGGCGCCTCCCATGCAGACACCCGCCAACCCGGCAATATCAAGTCCTCCCACCGTCTTCAGAACGGTCAGGGCATCTGCATGATACAAATCATATTTCTCTATGGCGTCCGCAATCACTTGCCTTTTCCGTGACAATCCCTCATCGTCTAATCCGGCTCCCCTGCCTGTCACTTTATCCGCTTTACATTTTAACAGAGAAGCGACAACAGCGCTGCTGGTGGTGGTATTTCCAATCCCCATCTCCCCTGTTGCAATCAGATTTATGCCGGACTGTTTTAAGGAGCAAACCAAGTCCATGCCGGCTGCAATCGCCTGAATTGCTTCCTTTTCGGTCATAGCCGGTTTCTTCTTGAAATTGCGGGTCCCGCATCTAACTTTGCGATTGATAACACCCGCTATTTCTTCTCTGTGGTTGATGCCGATATCCACGGGAATGGTATCCGCTCCCGCTATCTGCGCCATTTGGCCCACGGAAGACTGCTTTTGTCCCATACTCCGCGCAACGCTAAGGGTAACCTCCTGACCGGATTGGCTCACTCCCTCCTCCACAATACCGTTATCCGCGCACATGATAACAACCGCTTTTCCGGAGATATCTATTTTTTCCGTACCGGTGACAGCTCCTATCTGTGCGATAAGGGTTTCAAATTTCCCCATTCCGCCAAGGGGTTTTGCCACTAAGTCCCAGCGCTTTTGCACACTCTTTCTTATTTCCTCATCCGGCGCCCTGACGGAAAGTCCGGCTAATTCTTCCCGCGTATAGTTATTCCAAACGAGCGTCTCTAAGCATTCCATAGATTTCCTCCATGTTCAGATACTTTCTTAAGGTATCGGCAAGCTTATCATACTGCTTTTCCTTAAAAAACCGGTAATTTTCAAAACTTCCGCTTTCTATTGTGATTCCCTTCCTTTCCGCCACAGCCTGTACCACAATGTCCGCGGCGCTCCCCTGATCAAATAAGCCATGCACATAGGAACCGTACACATTTTTTTCGGCGTCGCATACCACTTTCTTTTTTACTTCTGCCGCCCCTTCCCGCATATCAAAAGTTTGACCTAATGGGAAAGTTTTTCCCATGTGTATTTCATAACCCTCAAAAGGGCATCCTGACAACCCTTTAAAAATTCCTGCAAGCTCTTCTATCTTTCCCGCTGTCTGACAGCGCTTTTTCTCCTTTTGCAATACGGTTTTTACGCCCAGAAGTCCCATTCCCCGCAGGCTTCCCCCTTCTTCCACACTGTCGGGGTCCGCAATCTCACATCCCAGCATCTGATATCCCCCGCAGATGCCAAATATGGGAATCTCCCCCGCCAGCTTCTTTACGGCTGCTTCCAGACCGTTTTGGCGCATCCACCGTAAATCCGACATGACATTCTTGCTTCCGGGCAGGAATATCAAATCCGGGCGTTGCAAGTCATTGACGCAGTTCACATAGCGCACTGTCACTTCTTCTATCTGTTCAAAAATATTAAAATCCGTAAAATTGGATATCCGCGGATATCGGATAACCGCAATGTCGATGAATCCCTCCCCCTTTTTGTAAAAACGCTCCGTCAGACTGTCTTCGTCTTCCAAAAATAGCTCCATGTAAGGCACTACTCCTGTTATCGGAACCTTCCCTTTTTCATAAAGCATTTGTATTCCCGAATCAAGAAGCGCCTTATCCCCTCTGAATTTATTGATAATCAGCCCTTTTACCCTGTCTCTTTCGCTGTCCGACAATAACAATAAAGTCCCCAGAAGCTGGGCGAATACGCCTCCCCTGTCAATATCCCCCACCAGAAGGACGGGAGCGTCCACCATTCCGGCAAGCCCCATGTTTACAATATCGTTTTCTTTTAAATTGATTTCCGCAGGACTGCCGGCTCCCTCGATTACGATAATATCCGCAAATTCCTCCAATTTCCGAAAGGCATTTTTAATATCGGGAATCAGATGCTTCTTATAAGCAAAATAATCTCTTGCGCTCATATTTCCAAGCACTTCCCCGTTTACAATCACCTGCGAACCTGTGTGATTATTGGGTTTTAGGAGAATCGGATTCATACAGACCTTGGGCTCTATCCCTGCCGCTTCCGCCTGCATGACCTGTGCCCTGCCCATTTCCAGATTTTCCGAAGTAACAAAGGAATTCAGCGCCATATTCTGCGATTTAAAAGGAGCCGTCCGATATCCATCCTGCTTAAAGATTCTGCATAACCCTGCTGTTATCAGGCTTTTCCCTACCCCTGACATGGTTCCCTGTACCATGATTACTTTTGCCATAGCTTCACCCATTGTGTTTGTGTTTAATGATTTCTATCGGTTTCCCGCACTTTTTTGCATACTCCTGAAGTTCCAGGTTCGCACGCTCATAGGTCCCGAAACTTTCCTTACAGCAAATGACTTTTTCGCAGGCTTCCAGCTTTTTCCTTGCCCTTTTTATCTGTGCCTCCGTAATCGGTTCAAAACCTTCCGCTTCTATAACATCCGCCGCCAATGCCCTTGCTATGGGATAATCCAAATCATTTTCAAAAAGTATGCCTGTGGCAAAAGGGATTCCCTGCCTCTGTAATCTGTGATATACACTCCTGCCGGTTCCGCCACCCGCTATCACAAAAATTCCGGCTTCTCCCTTAGGAGCGGGAAGTTCCAGATTGCCGTTTTCTTCATCCATGCTGCCCGACGATATATCAAACATCTTTGACAGGGCTCCCTGCGCAAAAACCTCCTCCGGTGTGCCGAACCGCTCTATATATCTCCCATTAATACAAATAATTTTATCGGAAATCCTTTTTGCCAGTTCCAGCTCATGAAGGGACATAATGACCGTCAGCTTCTTTTTTCTTTTCATTTCCTGTAAAACAGACAAAAATTCCAGCTTATACTTTACATCCAGATAAGAAGTGGGTTCGTCCAAAACAATGATTTCCGGTTCCTGACAAAGACATCTGGCAAGCATCACTCTCTGTTTTTGCCCATCGCTGACCTGCGTAAAATCCTTATCCTTAATATCCGCCACCCGCACCAGTTCCATAGCTTCCCTGACCCTGCGGCGGTCCGTTTCGGAGAGAATGCCGAACCGTCCTGTGTACGGATACCTTCCGGATTCCACTACATCTTCACAGGTCATCAGCTCCGTGCGGGGCTGCCTTGTCAACATCACCGCCATATTTTGCGAAAGCTCCGCCTCCGACATCTCTCCCATGTTCTTTTTGTCCAGCCAGAGGGTTCCGCCGACTAAAGCAAGCTGCCTTGCAATACTTTTTAAAACCGTGGACTTTCCTGCACCGTTCGGACCGATCAGGGTAAGGATTTCCCCCTTTTCCAAGGCAATTTCCATATTTTCAATCAAGGGATGCCTATGATAACCCACACTCAGCTTCTCCGCCCTGAAATAATACTGCATTATAACCTCCATTCCACTACAAATTACGATGAAAAACGCCGTGTTTTTGGCGTTTTTCGGCGTGAGATTTAGTACTTCTTAGCGAAATGCCCACTGGCATGAGCTTTAGAAGCACTTCTCACGCTGCGCCTTATCATAATCCACAACACTACCGGAGCGCCGAATACCGCCGTAACCGTACTGATACTGAGCTCAGTGGGAGCAAACAATGTTCTTGCCAGCAAATCACAGAACAGGCAGAATGCGCTTCCTCCCAAAAAGCAGGCGGGTATTATGATAATCGGTTTCGCGGTTCCCAAAAGGCTTTTTACCAAATGGGGAACCGCAACCCCCACAAAAGAAATCGGACCCGCAAACGCCACAATACACGCCGATAAAATACTGGATAAAACAACCAATGCAATGCGGAGCATAGGAATATTCACTCCCAGATTCCTTGCATAGGCTTCTCCCAGCCTGTAAGCGTCCAAGGGCTTTGACAAAGCCAATACCGCCATCACCGTAATCGCTGTGATTCCCGCTATAACGGCCACATTGTCCCATGTCATACCGGAAAAACTTCCTCTGGACCAATTATGAAGATTGACAATATCCGCATCATTGGCAAAGGTTACTACCAACTCCGTAACAGCGGAGCAAATATAACCTATCATGACTCCACTGACCACCAGCATGGACATATTGTCCACCCTGCGGGACATTAAAAGTACAAATCCCATGGACAGCATCGCCCCCGAAAAAGCCGCCGCAATTAACATAAAGGAACTGACTCTGACAGCCCGCCCCATAAAAAATACCATAACCAGCGCTACCATCATCTTTGCCCCGGAAGAAATACCCAGCACAAAAGGACCCGCTATGGGATTATGAAAAAAAGTCTGTAACAGATATCCTGCCAGAGCCAAAGCGCCTCCCAACAGCAAAGCCGCCAGAGTTCTCGGCATTCTGATATCCCATAAAATTCTGGCGTTTTCTATTTTCTTTCCCCACACAGACGCCAAAATATCCGAAAAAGAAATTTTTACCGTACCCACACAGATATTCCACGCCGCAAATAGAAGAACGCCTGCTCCCAACAGCAGAAAAGCCGCTGTATATCTTAATTTTTTCTTTGCATGGGTTTCCATTTCCGCGCCGCTCCTTCCCTACTTAAGCCGGAACAGATACTTCATTTCCTCTTCGTTTTCTCCCCGAATCATATTATGCATATCTTCTATCAGATACGCGATTGACAGGGATTGCTGGTACATATCATTGGAAGTACAAAAGACATTTCCTTCCCGCACCGCCTTAAAATCCTTTAATACAGCACACTTGTCAAGCAGTTCTTCCACGGAAGCCACTCCGCCGTCAATAGAACTGTTATAAATAAGAAAATCCGCGTCTTTGGCGCCCTCATAAAACTCCTCTATCTGTATATTCACGGTAGAACGCCCGGACTCTTCCTCTCCCACATTCTCAAATACATACTTACCGCCCGCAAGCTCTATCATTTTGGGAATATAATCCGAGCTTTGCCGCACTTGCACTAAATTATTGGAAGTAATAAAAAAGAAAGCCACGGTCTTATCTGTTTTTTCATCCGCCGTTACCGCTTCCAATATGGCGGTCTGCTCCTCAAATATTTTTTGCGCTTCCTCTTCTCTGCCGGTCAAAGCTCCGAAAAACCGAACCCACTCCACTCTGCCCAAAGGATGGGATTCATAGCTGGAATACTCTATCATAACCGGAATTCCGAAATCCTCCAGCATTTCCCTCACCTCGGGAGAGTGTGAAATCATTCTGTTTTCAATGGCAAGGGAACAGTTTTCGGAAACAATCAACTCATAGTCCGGCTGATTATATTTTCCCGCATAAAGAATATCTCCTCTTGCCATAGCGTCTCTGGCATCCTCAATATACCAGTTTTCTTCCTTCTGCCCGGAAAGTCTGACCGTATCAAGGGCATTCAGTCCGGCAAACATATCCATGACGGAAGACGATACAAGATAGATATTTTTTATGGGGCGTTTTAATACAACAGGCGTTTCCCCTAAAGATTTTGGGGCTTCCTTTCCTTCCGGCACAATCCATATTTTTGTACCGTCCGTAACTGTCAGCAACCGGTATCCGCCTTCATAATAATCTACGGCAAAATTCTCCGCATACTGCAGTTCCATGCTGCTTTCATATACAAGCTCTTCCGGCTCCGCCGTTTCTGCTACAGCTTTCACCGTATCGGAATGAAAAGTAAGGGTATATTCTATTTCATGAGGCTTACTCATAGCCACGGTATCGCCAATAACATCAATCTGCTCGTCAAAGGCGGAAACAGGAATCTCAAAGACGGAGCCTCCCTCTGTACTAACGGGCAGATACTTTTCCCCATCTACAATCATATAGTCATAATTGGAGCTGCTCCACTGCACTGTAGCCGTTACGCTTTCTCCCGCTACAGTAATGACCGCAGGGGACAAAATCTCCGCTTTTTTGCTTCCGCCTTCAAAGGTAAGTTCAACGGTGTACTTTCCGTCTTTTGGGTTTGCAAAGCCTTCTGTCCGGGGTTCTTTCTGCAAAGGCTCCGGATTTGAGACCGTCACTTTATGGTCATACCATTTTCCCTTGGTTCCGATGAGGGCAAGGTCAAATTCCTCATCCAGAACCGGCACAGGCACATCAAAGCCGTAAACCTCTTCCGTCAGACCGTCGCTGTAAGTAACCTTGTCCGTCACGGGTTCCAACAGCACAGCCCCGTCCTTTTCCGCATCTTTTGCAAGTCCTAAATAAAGATTTACAATCTTCTTGGAGCCTAAGGAAATATGGATTGTCATTTCCCCATTTTCCACCGTCAAAGTTCCCTTACCTTCGCATGCCTCGTTTACCCGAAACATAGAGCTGTCCGTGTGAAATTCGGCAAGATATACGCCGTCCAAAAGTCCCCCGCCGGAAACTTCCCTCTTATCACTTTGAGCCGAACAGCCGCTCAGTAAAATACACAGTATGGGCAGCAGGCATACCGCCAAAATCCCTTTTTTCTTTCTCATAACCATATCTCCCGCTTTCTATGGATTACTTCATTACCGCCTGAGTATGGTTCACATATATCTGTTGAATCTCTTCAATCTGACCGAGACCGTAAATCTGTGTCTCCACACTGTCAAATTTACCGGATGCCTTAAACATGCTTAACCAGGAATCTTCCTCCTCGCCTGCCATATCGTTATTCGCATGGTCTCCGGCTACCACCATTAAGGGACGGAGGATAACTTTTTTATAGCCTGCCTTAAAAGCCGCCTCTATCACAGCCTCACAGGAAGTCTCTTCCGGCTCGCCCTCCACCGTTCCGATTAGGACATTGTCATATCCCAGCTCTGTCATCTGTGTCTGCATCTGACTGTAAGAAACCTTGGCTGCATGAGAGGTGCCGTGTCCCATAAACACAAATACGGCTTTATCTTCCTTTGCCGCCTCCAAACTGTCATAACCGGCAGTTTTTACCGCTTCGTTTGTAAGGATTTCGGCCACCGCTTTCTTGTCCTCATTTATTATGGATGCATCTTTTCCGACCTCGCCCAACAACGGCTCCGCAACCTTTACCGATTCAAACTTATCTTTATAAGCTTCCACAACTTCCAGCAGCTCGTCATACTCTGCGCCATGCATCAAATGAGTGGGCTGCACTATCAGATTTTTTACTTTATTGGCGGTCGCGCGTTCAAGCGCCTGTTCCACATTATCAATGAACTCACCGTCACGCGCCTGTATGTGATTGATGATAATCTGCGCTGTAAACGCCCTTCTGACAGTCCAATCGGGATAAGCTTTCTGTAAGGCGTCCTCAATCCCTTTGATATCCGCAACACGGCTGTCATTAAAAGAGGTTCCGAAGCTCACCGTCAGTATCTCATTCTCTCCGATTTCATCCTGATTTCGCGCATCATCCTTGGAAGCATCCCCGGTATCCCTTCCAAAATAATCCGGGTCTGCATTTTCTCCCTCTACCAGTTCCTTCTGGGCATCCGTCAAAGCATCCCACGCCGCTTTGGCGTCTGCGCACTGCTTGTCGGTCCGGTCCGTTCTTTCCTGTACATAAATGGCATCTATCAAAGCCGCCGCTTCATCCGCAGCTTTTCTGTCGGCATCCGCCTCATTCTCCGAACCGCTATTTTTAGACGATTCACTGTTTTTTTGCGATTCGCTGCTTTGCTGCGATTCGCTCTGAGTATTTCCCTGTGCCGTATTGTTGACCGCTTCCTGATTTTGTTTTCCGCATCCTGCCATACAAAATACGCCCGCTAAGGATGCCACTAAAAGTGCTGCCAATTGTTTTTTCATATTTTCCTCGTTTCCGCAGTTTCCTGCTGTTTTATTCATTGAATATGCACTGCTGCAGAAAACGAAGTTACCGCCACAAAAAACAAAACCCTTTTCCGATTACAGGTAAAGGGTTTGCTCACAGGAAAGAAAATAGGAAAACACAAGGAATCCCTATATTCTCATATGTACAACCAGTTACTCGTGGTCTGAAACAATCGTTTCCGTACAGCATTCAGGCAGGTCTCCCGGCTTAAAGATCATCACATCCGCCATCTTCCCGGTTTCCCAGTGATATATCGGCCTCTGCTCCCTAATTACGGTGACGAGTTCGTACAGGACTTACACCTGTTTCCCTTTTCATCGAAGCCAGCCTTACAGGAAGGCTGCTCCGACACCTGACTGCTATCTATTCAATTCGCCTCAGTATACCATTTTTCAACCATAAAAGCAACCGTTAATTAAAATACTCCCGTTACAAAAATTTCAATTCCCACAGCAATCAAAATGATTCCTCCCAAAATTTCCGCCTTACCGGAAAATCTGGTTCCGAATTTTTTGCCGATAACAAGCCCCGTCATACAAATCACAAAAGTCACGGCGGAAATAATAAGTGCGCATATGACAGCCATGATAAGCCCATAATCGGCAATCGTAAATCCCACCGAAAGGGCGTCTATGGAAGTGGCAATACCCTGCAGAAAAAGGGCAGCCGCGCCCACCTTGGGAGAATCTGCCTCCTCATCTTTCTTTTTGATGCCTTCCATCAGCATATTTCCGCCGATGCTCGCCAATAAAGCCAAGGCTATCCAGGGTATCATTTTTTCAAACGCCTGAAAATATTGAAGCATAATATGTACGCAGAGCCACCCAATCATAGGCATCGCCGCCTGAAAAAAAGCAAATACCCCTGCCACCCGGCACATTTTGCCTTTGTTCATGTCCGGCTCATGGAGTCCGTTGGCAAGAGATACCGAGAACGCATCCATGGCAAGTCCCACGCCAAGCAGCGCACTGTTAAAGAAAAATAGCAGATTCCATTCCATACTGACACCTCCCATGTGTTTTGACACGCCTATCACTCAGATTGCAATAAAAAACCAAGTACAGTCACAAAACTATACTTGGCATCTTTTTTATATACAGACTTCATGCATAGTTTTGCTATACATGAGTCTCGCAATTTAAAACAAGCCAGACCTGACGGCCAGTATGTTGACTTGCTACGATATACGCTTGCTACTCCCTCATGGAAATTTGTTATCCTAACTTTATCATTTGACACTATATTTGTCAAATACTTTTTGGGACGATTCGCGCCCCAGCTTTTCTCCCTCTGTCATCTTCACTCCCAGTAGGAAGTCACGGGCGCTCATGCGTTTTTTGCCCTCAAGCTGCAGCTCGTAAATGTCCAGAAAACCTTCTCCCGCTGCCACCCTGATATGATCTTTCGCCACGGCGGTAATGGTTCCCGCCGCTTTTACGCTTTCGGATTGCAAAATATTACCGATAGCTCCATGATTTGACGCCACGGGCAGAGCTTTCCATATTTTCAACTGCTTGCCCCGATAATAGGTGTATGCACTGGGCCACGGCGTCATACCTCTGATGAAACAGTCCAATGCCACAGCGCTCTTTGTAAAATCAATCTCGCCCATGCTCTTTTCTATGAGCGAAGCATAGCAGCTTAAGGCATCATCCTGCCTGATGGGTACAAGCTTTCCCGCCTCCAAAAGAGGCAGTGCTTCCGCAATGGCTTCTCCCCCCAGGTCCATGAGTTTATCATGAAGAGTCGCAAAGGTATCCTCATCATCAATTTCCATGGATTTCTGGTAGAGGATATCCCCCGTGTCCAGCTTGGTATCCATCTGCATAATCGTTATGCCGGTCTGCTTCTCCCCGTCAATAATCGCGTTTTGTATGGGGGAAGCCCCTCTGTATTTGGGCAACAGGGACGCATGGATATTCAGACAGCCGAACTTTGGGAGAGCCAGAATCTCCTGTGAAAGAATCTGTCCGAATGCCGCCACAATATAAACATCCGCCGGATATTCCTTTAATCTTGCCACAGCATCTTCCGCCTTTATCTTTTGGGGCTGAAATACAGGAATCCCATATTTCAGGGCGCATTCCTTTACAGGGGGAAATTGAAGCTGTCCGCTCCGCCCCTTTGCCTTATCCGGCTGCGTTACCACTGCCGTAATCTCATGCCCTGCCTTTATCAGCGCTTCCAGCGCGCCCACTGCAAAATCCGGCGTTCCCATAAATACAATCCGCATATCCGACACACCTTTCCGCCCGTTATTCCGAATCTTCCTCTTCTACGGCATTATCCCGCAGCTCTCCCTCTACCTTCTCCACATACATATGCCCGTCCAGATGATCCAGCTCATGACAGATAGCTCTCGCCAAAAGCTCCGTTCCCTCCACCTCGATAGGCTTCATATTGATATCCAGCGCAACCGCCTTCACATAATTGGGTCTTGTGACAATTCCGTTTTTGCCGGGCAGACTTAAGCATCCTTCACTGCCTGTCTGCTCCCCGCTCTCCTCCACAATGCGGGGATTTATAAGGATGTATGGCTCATCCCCCGTAACATCAATGACTACCACTCTCTTTAAAACACCCACCTGAGGCGCCGCAAGTCCTACGCCGTTTGCCTCATACATGGTTTCCAGCATATCTTCGATCAACTCCCTGAGTCTGGGAGTCATCTCTTTTACTTCCTTACAGGTCTTTTCCAATACTTCGTCGCCATATTCCCTGATATTCCGAATTGCCATTTTCTGCCTCCGTTCTCTTGTGAATCCCTATTTGATACCTCTTTTAAAATGTATTTAACGGGTCAAAGTCAAACTGTACCGTCTCCCTCACATTTCGCCATGCCTGCAGTCTTTCCTCCAGCGCATCCTTTATCTGCACCAATTTATCATATTCCTTGTGTTTTGCATAAAACACAAACCGAAAAACATCATTAATTTTCCCGATGGATGCAGACGCCGGGCCAATCACTGCCACCGATGCATCTTCTATAGACTTTACCACATCTGACAGCCTTTTCGCAAGCTGTTTTGCCGAATCTTCGTTTTTACCCAGAATCTGGACTGCCAGCATATGGGCTATAGGGGGATAACCCGACAATTCCCTATAAAGCAGTTCCTCCTCATAAAAACTTTCATAATCCTGTTTTGCCGCATAAGTAACCGCATAATGCTCCGGCTGATAAGTCTGGATTACAGCCTCCCCCGGCATGTCCCCTCTGCCGGCGCGCCCCACTGCCTGGGTCAGCAGTTCAAAGGTTCTCTCTCCGGAGCGATAGGAGCCCGCCCCCAGCGACAAATCCGCAGCCAGAATTCCCACTAATGTTACATTGGGAAAATCGTGCCCTTTTACAATCATCTGGGTTCCAATCAGCACATCTGCCTCTTTGTTGGCAAACGCTGCTAGAATCTGCTCATAACTGTCCTTGGTTCTTGTAGTATCGCCATCCATGCGAAGTACTCCCGCCTCTGGAAAAAGTTCCTTTAGCTTTTCTTCTATCTGCTGGGTTCCCGCCTTAAAACCCAAAATATATTTAGAGCCGCATTTGGGACAAAGGGCAGGCTTTTTTGTCTCATATCCGCAATAATGACAGACAAGCTTTCCTCCGCGATGCTCCGACAGAGATACATCACAATGGGGGCATTTCAGAACCACACCACAGGAACGGCAGGATATAAAACCGGCATATCCTCTGCGGTTTAAAAACAGCATGATCTGCTGCTTTTTTCGCAAGCGGTCCGCCATCAGCTCCTGAAGCTTCCTACTGAAAATAGAACGGTTCCCCTCTTTCAGCTCCTGCCTTAAGTCCACCGTGTGTACCACAGGCAGTTCTCCCCCCGTAAGTCTCTGAGTCAGGGTAAACAGTTTGTATTCCCCGCATTTGGCGCGGTAATACGCCTCCATGGAAGGAGTTGCGGAGCCGAGCACCAGACTTGCTCCCGCAAGCCTTGCCGCCTCTACGGCAGTTTCCCTTGCATGATATTTTGGAGTGCTCTCGCTTTTATAGCTTCCCTCATGTTCTTCATCCATAATGATGATGCCCAGATTGGGAAACGGTGTGAACAGTGCGGATCTGGGACCGATAATCACATCTATCTCACCGTTTTTGGCCCGCTGGCACTGATCGTACTTCTCTCCGGGGGACAGGGTAGAATTCATCACGCTGACCCGCTCCCCGAATCTTTTATAAAAACGAAGAAGGGTCTGGTAAGTCAGGGCAATCTCCGGAATCAGCATAATCGCCTGCCTGCCTCTTTCCACTTCTCCCGCAATCAGTTGCATATAAACTTCAGTCTTACCGCTTCCGGTAATTCCGTGAATCAGGTAAGTTTTTCTTTCGCCCTCCTCTATATCCCGATTGATTTCCTCTACAATCCGCCTTTGTTCGGGGCTGAGTCTTTTTGCTTCCTCCGAATCCGCACTGATTTTAACGGGATTGCGGTATTCCTCTGCGCTGAAAAGTCTGAGGACACCGGCATTCTCCAAACTACGCACCGTAGCGGCAGAGACTCCCAATTTGCCCGTTACCCATTGATAGGGAATTTCCTCCTGTTCCGCAAGCTCTTTCAGGAGCCTTGCCTTGGCAGTCCGGTGTTTCCGTTCACATTCCCCCAGCAGGGAAATCGTTTCCTCTCTGCTCAAAATACGCCGGATGGTCTTTCGCTCCAGCTTTTTTACGGACTGCTTTGCGGGAAGCACTGTTTTTAACGCCTGAATCATGGTTCCGCCATAGTTCCTGCGGATAAATCCCGCCAAAGCAATCATTCGGCTCTCAATATCGGCGCTTTCCGCCTCGATTTCCAAAATATCCTTTATTTTTTCAGGGTCACATTTACATTCTTCCCCAATATCCGTGACATAGCCCTTCCGCCGGGTATTTCCCTGTCCGAAAGGGATTTTTACACACATTCCTTCCCTAAGGATGCCCTGTAATTTCTCCGGTATGCGGTACTGAAAGGGTCTATCCAGTTTTTCATGGGAGATATCAATAATGATATCCGCATATAATTCTCTCATGGGTATACCCCTTTTCCTGTAAATGCAGCTCAAATCTATAACGACTGCTTTTGTTCTTCCAGAATATCACGAATCAGATTTCTCTCGTCCATGGGATACTTTACCCCCTTGATTTCCTGATAATCCTCATGTCCCTTGCCTGCCAGCACGATAATATCCCCGGGTTTTCCATGGGAAATGGCATATGCGATAGCTTCCTTGCGGTCACAGATTTCAATGTAATTACCGTTGGTCTTGTGCATTCCCACCTTGATATCGTCAATAATCGCCTGAGGCTCCTCAAATCTGGGATTATCCGAGGTAATAATGCTCAAATCCGCAAGCCTCCCGCTGACTTCCCCCATCTCAAACCGACGCCGCTTGGAACGATTGCCCCCGCATCCGAACAGGCATATCAGGCGTGTCGGCTCATACTCCCGCAAAGTGGTAAGCAGGCTTTCCAATGCCATGGCATTGTGGGCATAATCAATCAACAGCGTAAAATCATCCGACACCTTCACCATCTCAATGCGTCCTTTTACTTTTGCGGATAAAAGCGCCTTTTTCATATCTTCCGTGCTCACATTGAAATGGCGGCAGATAGCCATGGCGGCCAGCGCATTGTATACGCTGAAACTTCCCGGAGTCGGCACCTCCACCTCAAGCTCTAAAATCCCTTTGACGGAAAATGCCACTCCCAGCTCGCCGGGTTTATTTACCAGCCTTGGATTCTCCGCCCGCAGCATACAGTTTTCTCCCCTGCCAAAGCTTTCCAGTTCACAGGTGTGCCCTTCCACCACTTTCTCCACATGGCTGTCATCCCCGTTTACGATTCCGACCTTACACTGCTTAAACAATAATCCTTTGCACGCCATATATTCTTCAAAATCCGCATGTTCGTTAGGTCCGATGTGATCCGGCTCCAGATTGGTAAAGACGCCGTAATCAAAGGTAAATCCCTGTACCCTGTGCATCATCAGGGCTTGGGAAGATACCTCCATAACCACCGTATCTATTCCCGCTTCCACCATCCTCGCAAAATATTCCTGCACCAGACTGGATTCCGGTGTGGTATTGTTGGCATGGATATGGGTTTCTCCGATAATAACCTCTATGGTTCCTATTAATCCCACCTTATAACCGGCATTTTCCAAAATGGATTTGACCAGATAGGTAGTGGTGGTCTTTCCTTTCGTGCCGGTAATACCGATGACTTTTAACTTTTCTGCCGGATGTCCGAAAGCGGCGGCGGACATATATGCCATTGCATAACGGGTGTTATTTACCTGTATCACGGTTACCTCTTTGCGGTTTACGCCTTTCACCGGCTTGGATACCAACAGTGCCTTAGCGCCGTTCTTTACTACCTCCGCGGCAAAGGCATGCCCGTCAAAATTTGCTCCCTCGATACAGACAAAAAGGCAGCCTTCTTCCACTTTTCTGGAGTCACTGATAATTTTCGTAACCTCCGTGTCCAAAGCCCCCTGAATGCACTCATAATCCACTTCACATAATAAATCCGACAGTTTCATTATTTTCCTATCCTTCCCGACAATCTTCTAAAACTGATATCCTTATCTTTCTTATTCTACTCTTTTTTTTCATTTTCTGCCACCCCATATCAAAAAGAATCTTTGATTCTTATATTTCTTTTGTGGGATTCACATGAACCATGCAATGCTTACAGTTGGGAAAATCCCTTTCTATCACGGCATGCACACATTCTGCAATCTCATGGGCTTCCCCCAGTTTTAAATTCCGGTCCAGCAAAATTTCCATATCCACATACATTTTATCGCCAAACAACCTTGTCTTTAAATCATCCACTCCCAGCACCCCCGAAACCCCCAGAGTCACAGCCCTGATATTTTGTTCCGTCGCCCTGTCACAGCTATGATCCACCATTTTGTCAAGCCCGTCTTTAAAGATATCATACGCCGCCTTTAAAATGCACAGACAGATAATAACGCTTGCAACCGCATCCATAACAGGATATCCAAGTCTTGCAGCCAGAATACCGGCAAAAGAGCCTATGGAAGAAAGAGAATCGGAGCGGTGATGCCATGCATCCGCCATCAGGGCTCCGGAATTCAGTTTTTTTGCCGCCCTCCTTGTATACCAGAACATCCACTCCTTTACTGCAACGGACACCACTGCCGCCACAAGGGGAAGCCTGCCGGGAACGGCCAGCTCTCCGTAATTTCCCGCTATGATTTTTTGAAATCCCGATACGCCGATGCCTGCCCCCACAACGGCAAGCAGCATGGCAAGAATAATGGCGGCGACGCATTCCATTCTCTCATGCCCATAAGGATGGTCCGCGTCCGCTTTCTTTCCCGCCATCTTAACCCCGATAATTACCACAAAGGTACTGAACACATCCGAGGCGGAATGCAGCGCATCGGAAATCATGGCGCTTGACTGCCCCAGAATGCCCGCTGCAAACTTTAACAAAGAAAGCGCCAGATTGACTATGATGCTGACTCCGGAAACTTTCACCGCCAGATTTTCCTTATTATTTTCTCCCGAAATGTTGTTTGTTTTCACACTAAACCTCCAAGCCTGCTGCTTTTATTATATGCCCATGGACTCCGCATGACCTCACCTAACGGCAGTCCGTAAGAAAGCGTCGCTCGGCAGCGACGCTTCTGAGAATGCTTTGCATTCTCCTTGCATTAATCTACACTGTCGCAATTTCCTAATGATTTTAAAAAAACATCTGTGGAGCAATAGTAGCCGCTACTGTCCCACAGATGTTTTTATCTGCTGTTACGATATGTAACCCGGCTTTGCAAAATATTCAAGATATTCTGCAGCCTGCTCAGTTTGTACTATAGATATGCCACATAAAAGCTGTTTATCCTAAAAGCTGTGACCTCCGCTGCTGCCACCGCCGCCGGAACTTCCTCCTCCGCCGCTGCTGCCACCGGAACTTCCTCCGCTGCCGGAACTTTGCGGACTGTAAATTCTGGTGGTATTGATATAATCCGCACGGGTATTCGTCAGGCTATAGTGAGAATTCATGTTGCGCAGCCAATCCTTCTGGGTGGGCATACTGTTCTTTGCCATCCGCCGCATAATCAGATAATTGAGGAGTAACGCCGCGATAACGGCTAACAGCGCATTGCTGATATATTTCATGGGCATTGCAATGGAGCTGCCCGACATCAGGGTGATAACCTGTTCATACACTTTCCGGGCACAAGTATCATAATCCCCCCTGCTTGCATATCTGTATACATTATCCGTAATCGTGTCACAATAGGCACTTGTAACGATTCTGCTGATTTTTCCGTCACATTTCACCCACAGCATACGGTTATCCATATCAATCAAAAGGACGATTCCGCTTTCCCTTCCGAACATGTCCCGGTAATAGGAATCCAGATACTTTTCCGCGGTGGTGTAATTGTCTTTTATGCTTTTGAACCCTACATTTCCCCACCGGGTGATAGTCTCCATTTCCTCCGCCAGAAGGGACTCCTGCTCGTCCGTAAGCAAATCGGCGTCATCCTCCACAATCACCACATAATCCGTCTCCGGATTGGTATACAGAGGTTCTGCCGCCTGTGCCTCCATTCCCCAAAAACATACCATAGAAAGCATAGCCGCCGTGACCGCAGCCGCCTTTTGCCATCCTTTAAGCATTGTCGTCGCCTCCTCTTTTCTCAAACTGAGGAAGCTTCCTCATGGCAAGTTTGTTATAATTGCGTATCAAATCCGCCAGAATGAAAACCACTGTCAACAAAATCATCAGGGCTGCGCCGTAATACCACAAATCCGACACCGGCTGCCATATGGCTATGATACCCCCCGCCACAATCGCCGCCGCTGCAAAGAGAAAGCCCAGACCTCCCCTTAATTTCTCGACATTTTTGTACTTTTTTATACCTGATGCACACAAAAGACCCATACAGACCGCCACAGCCAGCCATATGAGAATCTGCGTCAGAGAACCGCCGGCAATACGGAGAAGGCTAAAAATAAGCTCCAGCCTGTTCATCGCCAGAAAAACAATAACGACTGTTATTGCCGTGCTTGCCACCGTTTTCTTTTTCTTTTTCTTCGTTATGAGCTTGCCCGCTTTTTTGGTCTGCAGCCCTCTGTCATCTTCGTTGCTCTCCTTGGCAAGGATTTTGGAGAGCTCTCCGCTATAGAGCGCCGTCGCCGCTAACGCCAGCACCGCGCTGCAGAGCAATAAAACTATGGGCCGCAGCATGAGAAACAAATTCAGAATCAAAAACAGAGGAATCGCAAGCAGCAGGGAACTTCCGAAAAACCGCTTCTCATCCACAGGCAGATCGGCTACAATCTTTCCTGTCTGCCCGTTCACCGTGGCATAGGCAATACGGTCCTTATTCCGATAAGACATGAACCACACAGGAAACATGGCGCTGTCCTTCCCGTCACAGTTTGTATGTAACGCTGCTGCCCTTTTGCTTCCGGAGGGCAGCACAAGGCCATATTTGCGGAAAACCGCATCCCTGCGCAGTCTGTCACAGGTTGCCTCCGTAACTATCTCTTCGGCGTCCTCCTGATAGACAGCGGGACTTACATCCGCTATTTCCGCATAAAAACCGCTTAAGAAAGACGGGGTAAAATTCATTATCTGATTGGCGGTATAAGGTCCCAGCGCCTGACTGATGTTATCGTAAAAATTGGCAGAGGCGTCATTGGAATACCCTGCATATCCTGCATCCAAATCCCCTGACAGGGTATAATAATCCTTATAGATATAATCGCCTTTCCGCTTTTCCGTAACCCCCTGCAGACTGATTCTCCCTTTTTGGGAAAAACGGTAACTCCAATAAGGCATATAAATGCCTCTGAAACCGTCTATAAAATCAGCGTTTTTGAATTCTTTGGGGACAAAGAAAGCTTTTCTCATTTTGTCGCTGTACAGCTTTTTGCAGTCCTCCTTGGTCACTTTGAAGGGAATAATGAATTGGGGACGCTTTTTTCTGCTGATACGACTGGACAAAATATTGGAAGCTCCGCAATAACTGCAAAAAGCCGTGGCGTCATTGTCACCGCCAAACATTTCGCCGCCGCATTGGGGACAGGAAAATACATTGGTCTCAAAGTAATCCCCGTCCACTGTATCCGTTTCTTTTTTGATGGCATAGGGGTCAAATTTGGAATCACAGAACCCACAAGCCAATTGTTGGGAGGGAATATCAAATTTCAGGTTCCCCCCACAATTTGGGCATTCGTACATTTTTCAGCCTCCGTACGGTTCTTTTCACTGGTAATTGCTTTCCTATTTCTCTGTAAAGGCAGACTTGGGCTGTCCGCATATGGGACATACATAATCCTCCGGAAGCTCCTCAAAAGGCGTATCTCCCTTATATTCATAACCGCAGATGCCACACACATAGCGCTTGCCCGAGTTTTCGGGGGCGGCGTCTTCCTCAATGTAGGTGGGAGCGTTTTTCGGGCTCTTTCCTTTCACCACATTATGATAGTAAGCATATGTCATGGCGTCATCCTGCTTTAAGACATCGGCATCCACCACTTTTCCCAAAAATACGGTATGGGTGGAGGTCTCCATTTTGTCAATCACCTCACACACAATATAGGCACAGGCATCCGCAACCACCGGCAGATATCCTTTTACAGTCTGCTCCACTGCCTCAAATTTATCATGCTCCCTGCCGCTTTGGAATCCAAAAGTCCCAATGATTCCGGGATCCGAATGCTCTCCCAGAACAGATACGGCAAACTTGCCCATTTCCTGAATACATTGGTTGGTGTAATTGTCATGATTGATGCTCACCGCAATAGTTGCAGGCTCCGAAGTAATCTGCATGGCGCTGTTGGCTATGCATCCTGTGGCTCTCCCCTTATCCCAGGTGCTGATAACATACACACCGTAACTTAACTGACGAAACGCATTCTTATTCATAGGAGTCCTCCCTTTTCTGACCATTTTAAATGGCTCTGCTTTCACACTTTGTCTATTATTATACTGATTATCATCCGGTTTGTCCATTGTCTTTATCATGCAAAACACAAAAAATAGCAGAAGCACCCCAATGGATTCGGGGTGCTTCCGCTATTTTCTTATGAGGGGGGAGATAGTGAATAAATCAACTATCTGAAATGTATTCTATCCCAAAATTGTGTCTAAAATGTGTTTAATTTCTAATGAAAATCTTAAAAAATTATAACAATTCAAAATGAACGGCTTCTTTTTTGACACTTTCCTAGCAGTAATTCCGCATGATAAATTGAAGGTTCGTTCTTCCCTGATAGGTATTTAGCGAGAGCTGGTAGGTTATGGACAATTCAAAATCTCCGCCTTTTTCATAAAGCAGATTATCGCTGCCGCTGCCATACTTTTCATTTAAGAAATCTCCAAGCCGCTCCAAATCTCCGAAAAACACCACTTCCGCTTCTTTTCCTTCCGGCGCGCGCACCCGGAATCTTGCACAGTTTTTGTTTGCTCCCATCTTATATCCCTTCAAAAAATGCAGATTCTTTTGAGCAAACAAGGGCTTTGGATTCTCCACGCCAAAGGGTTCCAGCAAAGAAAGCTCTTCCGCCAGCTTTGCATCCGCATAAGAAAGGGGCATGGGGACATCAATATGCACTCTGGGGACAAAATCTTCCTCACAAAGACCGCTGTCCTCATTTAAAAATTTCCGCAAAGGTTCTATGTCCTCTTCCTTCATGGAAAGCCCCGCCGCCAGCTTATGCCCGCCGTACTTGGTAAAATACCGTCCCGCCCTCACCATATGCTCAAACATATGATAGGCTTCCACGGAACGCCCGGAGCCTTTGACACCGTCCTCTCCTTTCGTCAGCACAAACACGGGATGATGATACTTTTCCCGAATGCGTCCGGCAATAATCCCCGCAAGGCTCTCATGCACATCCGGCAGAAAAATAAGCATCACTTTATCCTGTTCCATCCGGTGTTCTTTCATATATTGTTCCGCAGCTTCCACTCCCTGCAGGGTCAGGTTTTTCCGGCTGTCGTTCAAATCCTTTAATTCCCTTGCCGCACTCATTGCCTCCGCCTTGGTTCCACACCTTAAAAGTTCCAGCGCACGCTTTGCCGTATCCAGCCTCCCCGTTGCGTTCAGACAGGGACCGATGACAAACCCCAGATGATAAGCGCTCAGTTTTTCCGGCTGGATTTTATTGACCTCCATCAATGCCTTGATACCTTGATTTTGTGTTCTTCGTAATCTCTGTAAGCCTTCTTTTACCAAAATGCGGTTTTCATCCTTTAGTTCCATCACATCGCAAACCGTTGCAAGGGCTGCAAATTCCAGAAACTCTTCCAAAGCTTTTTCCAATTCTTCCCGCTCCATGCGCTGCGAAAGCGCCTGCAGCAGCTTATAAGCCACCACTGCGCCGCAAATATTTTTATAAGGATAAGGACAGTCGCCTCTTTTGGGATCTACCACCGCAAGGGCGGGAGGTAAAAGCTCTCTCCGCTCTCCTCCTTCCTCCGTAAAAGGCACCTCATGATGATCTGTCACCACCACCGAAATCCCCATGGATGCCGCCAGCACAATCTGGGGCGCTGCTGCAATCCCATTATCACAGGTCACAATCAACTCAATTCCTTCTCTTTTTGCCTCATTTATTAAATTATCATTTAATCCATACCCATCATGCATCCTGTGGGGAATCACTGTATCTACTTCCGCCCCCACTATTTCCAGTCCCCTTGTCAGGATATAAGCGGAACAAATTCCGTCCACATCATAATCCCCAATGACCCGAAGGAGTTTTTTCTCCGAAACTGCCTGTTCTATCACTTCCACAGCCCTGTCCATATCCTTTAAAAGCCATGGAGAATAACAGTCCTCCAAGGTTCCGTGCAGAAATTTCTCAATATCCGCCTCCTCGGTCAAATCCCGGTTTCGGAGAATCCTCGCCAAAACAGGGCTGATTCCGAAATCCTTTGCCCATTTGTCAAAGTCCGCCTTCTTAGCCGCCACAAACCATTTTTCCATAGTACCCCTCCATTCCACCGCCTTCTACGGCTCAAACAGGAATGAAAAACCTTCCTTTTTGCTCTCTCAATTTCGCATTTTATTAAGTTTACATTTAATTTGTTGGCATATACAATAACCTACTACCTACAATAGTTTGCTCTGTCAAAAGATTTTAAATTTCTAACTTTATCTTTTGCTTTTTTCTTTCAAAAGTGTTATGATGATAAGCAGGCTGCTATAAGAATTCTCCTATAACGGTCAGAAAGGTATAAAATATAATTATGAATAAACAATCTCAAGAAAACCCTCAAAAAGAAACACATAAAATAACCTCCAAGCAGATAGTTGCCATGATTGGCGTCCTGCTTCTTCTGGCGCTTTATATCACAACATTCATTGTTGCCTTTGTGGACAACAGCGCTTCCGGCAAATTGTTCTCCCTCTGCCTGTACGGCACTGTCACCATTCCCCTCATCATATGGATTTACACATGGATGTATGGCAAACTGACAGGCAAAAAGACCATTGCAGATTTTAAAACCGATGTGGAGCAAAAAAATAACATATGTTCTGAAAATCCCGAAAATAAGGAGCCTATATAAGAAAAAGACCCACCGGATTGTGTTTAAATCTTCACTCCCAATCCCCGCAAGTCTTCTTCCGCCTGTTCTTTTGTGCGAAACAAAATTCCCATCATACCTTCAGCCTGCGCCGCCTCTATATTTTTCAGGGTATCATCCAAAAAAACGCATTCCTGCGGCTGTAGATGATACCGCTTCAATAACAGTCTGTAAATCTCGGGATCAGGCTTGATCATCTTCTCCCGGTAGGACAGAATGCCTCCGTCGGTATAAGGTAAAAAAGCCAGTGACTCCGCGCATTCTTCCTCTGCTTTTCTTGAAAAGTTAGATAAATATAACACCTGATATCCATTTTCTTTCAGCTTTCTTACCCACGGAACGGCATACTCCCGCGGCGTCACCATACCTCGAATATCGCTATATGCTTCCCGCAGCTCCTTTTCAATTGCGGGATCCCTGTCCACAAATGCCTGCAGAAGTTCTTCCTCAGACCACTCTCCCCTGTCAAGTTCACTCCACAGGGGACTTTCCACGGATGCTTTGGAAATCCGCTCTATCATGGCGTCATCAAAGCCTTTATCCCGCAAAAACGCTCTCCAGCGAAAATCCGCCAGCACATTTCCGATATCAAAAATAATATTCCGAATCATTTGGATACCTCTATTTTTTCAAAGGACTCTTGCGATAAATAATATCGCTTCTGCCGGGACCGTTGCTCACCATAGTGATGGGGAACCCTATCTGCTCCTCGATAAACTCTACATATTTACGGCAGTTCTCCGGAAGTTCCTCATAATTTTTGATGCCCCTGATATCACATTTCCAGCCGGGAAGCTTTTGGAACACCGGTTTTGCTTTCTCCAACTGACAAGTCACGGGGAAATCCGCGGTAACTTTGCCGTCAATCTCATATCCTGTGCATACGGAAATCTCATCCAGATAACCCAGCACATCCAACACCGTAAAAGCCACATCCGTAGTTCCCTGCAGACGGCAGCCATACTTGGACGCCACACAGTCAAACCAGCCCACCCGTCTGGGTCTCCCGGTAGTTGCGCCATACTCGCCTCCGTCACCGCCTCTGCGCCTCAGCTCCTCAGCCTCATCACCGAAAAGCTCCGACACAAAAGCGCCTGCCCCCACTGCGGAAGAATATGCCTTGCAGACAGTGATGATTTCCTTAATCTCGTAGGGCGGAAGTCCCGCGCCGATGGCGCCGTAAGCCGCCAATGTAGAGGAGGAAGTCACCATGGGATAAATACCGTGATCAGGGTCTTTCAGCGTACCGAGCTGCCCCTCCAGCAGTACGGTTTTGCCGTCCTTTAACGCCTGATTTAAGAAAGTCGATACATCCCCCACATACGGTGCAATCATATCCCTGTACGCAAGCAGCGTCCGGAACAATTCCTCCACATCAATGAGAGGCTTGTGATACAAATGCTCTAAAAGCACATTTTTGACCTGACACACCCGCTCCACCTTCTCCTTTAAGCGCGCCTCGTCAAAAAGCTCACTGACCTGAAAACCTATTTTCGCATATTTATCGGAATAAAAAGGAGCGATGCCCGACTTTGTGGAGCCGAAGGATTTGCCTCCCAGCCTCTCCTCCTCATATTGATCAAACAAAATATGATAGGGCATTACAATCTGGGCTCTGTCAGACACCAGAATTTTAGGCATGGGAACATTTCTGTCCGTAATGGATTTGATCTCTCCCAAAAGAATGGGAATGTTTAACGCAACACCATTGCCGATTACGCTGGTAATATGGCTGTAAAATACTCCCGACGGCAGAGTGTGCAGCGCAAATTTGCCATAGCCGTTGACAATGGTATGCCCTGCATTGGCGCCGCCCTGAAAACGCACTACGATATCAGCCTTCTCAGCCAGCATATCCGTAATCTTTCCCTTTCCTTCATCTCCCCAGTTAGCACCTACGACTGCCTTAACCATAATTCCTCCATTCTTACCCCTTCAAAGGTAAACTATACATAAATTATTGATGTATTACCGTTTGGTTCGATATCCGATACCGTCACTCTCTTCCGTCCCAGCAATAGGTACACAGCCTTTCCCTGTCAATTCCCACTGCCTCAATCATATCATCCAGTCTGTTAAAACGCAGGCTGGTAAAATTTAACTGTCTGCCGATACGCCCTACCATATCCTCATATTCCGGCGTATCCGGGTCCACATAGTTTTTCAGGTCAATCTTTCTTCCTTCCTGCTCTATTTCCTTCAAAACCCTTCGGGTAATCAAATCCATCTCCGAAGAAGACCTTGAAAAATTCAAATACTTACACCCATACAAGAGGGGCGGACAGGCAGGTCTGATATGCACTTCCTTTGCCCCGCTCTGATACAGAAATTCCGTGGTTTCCCTAAGCTGGGTGCCTCTGACAATAGAATCGTCAATCAAAAGCAGGCTCTTATCCTGTATCAGATCATGCACGGGAATCAGCTTCATCTTGGCAATCAGATTCCGCTGGGTCTGAATGGTGGGCATAAAAGATCTTGGCCAGGTGGGCGTGTATTTGATAAAAGGTCTGGAAAAAGGAATTCCCGACTGATTTGCGTAGCCCACCGCATGAGCCGTTCCCGAATCGGGAACTCCCGCAACAATATCAGGCGACACATTATCCCGCATAGCCAGCTTGGCTCCGCAGTTATAACGCATCTGCTCTACACTGACTCCTTCATAGGAAGAAGGAGGATAACCATAATACACCCATAGAAAAGTACATATTTTCATGTCCTTGCCGGGATGTACCAATGTATGTACGCCCTCCGGGTCCATAACCGCAATTTCTCCGGGTCCCAGCTCCCTCACGGGCGCATAACCCAGATTTAAATAAGCAAAATTTTCAAAAGACACACAATAGGCATTCTCTTTTTTACCGATGCACACAGGAGTCCTGCCCAATCGGTCCCTTGCCGCATAGATACCCTTGGGAGTCATGATCAAAAAGGTCATGGAACCGTCTATCAGCTCCTGCGCATACTGCATCCCTTCCACCAGATTCTCTCTCTGGTTCACAATCGCCGCCACCAGCTCCGTGGCATTGATATCTCCACCGGAAAGTTCTAAAAAGTGGGAATGCCCCTTGTTCAAAAGGTCTGCAAGAATTTCTTCCGTATTGTTAATCTTACCCACCGTGGTAATGGCATAGGTGCCGTGGTGGGAGCGCACAATTAAAGGCTGCGGCTCATAATCGGAAATGCATCCGATACCCAGATTTCCTTTCATTTGATTCATATCTTTGTCAAATTTCGTGCGGAAAGGGGAATTTTCAATATTATGAATCGCCCTGTCATAGCCCTTTTCCTTGCTGTAAACAGCCATGCCCGCCCGTCTGGTTCCCAGATGGGAATGGTAATCCGTCCCAAAAAACAAATCAAATACACAGTCCTCTTTTGCCGCAACACCAAAAAATCCGCCCATATTCTGTCTCCCTCATCATGTATATCTCACTTGTGGCTCGAATCGTATCTTTTAAACATTAATTTCCGCTTTTACTCCCAAAAGCTCTTTATTTTTCTCCAGAACAGGTCTGATTACCTTCTCGAGAAAAGCTTCCACCTGTTCCTTGGAGCGTCCCACATACCGGGAAGGTTCCATAGCTTTCTGTAAATCCTCCAAGGTCATGTTAAATGCTTCATCCTCCGCAATCAGCTCCAGCAGATTATTATCCTTTCCTTCCACTTTCACATTGCGCCCCGCCTCCATGGACAGCTCCCTGATGCGCTCGTGGAGTTCCTGACGGTTGCCCCCCGCTTTCACGGCATCCATCATGATATTCTCCGTTGCCATAAAAGGCAGCTCACTCAGCATATGTTTCTCAATCACCTTGGGATACACCACCAGACCGTCCACCACATTAAGGCACAAATCCAAAATACCGTCCACGGCTAAAAATCCCTCGGGAACCGACAGCCTCTTGTTTGCAGAGTCATCCAAGGTTCTCTCGAACCATTGAGTTGCCGAGGTAATCGCCGGATTCAACGCGTCAATCATCACATATCTTGCCAAAGATGCAATTCTTTCGCTTCTCATGGGATTTCTCTTATATGCCATGGCGGAAGACCCGATCTGGCTCTTTTCAAAGGGCTCCTCCACTTCTTTTAAATGCTGTAACAGTCGGATATCGTTGCTCATTTTGTGAGCGGATGCCGCAATGCCTGCCAATACATTTAAAACTCTGGTATCCACCTTTCTGGAATAAGTCTGTCCCGATACCGGATAACACTCCGCAAATCCCATCTTTGCGGCTATCATGGGATCAATCTTGTCAATGGTTTCCTGATCCCCGTTAAAGAGCTCCAAAAAAGACGCCTGTGTCCCCGTCGTACCCTTGGAACCCAAAAGCTTCATATGACCGAGCACATGCTCTAAATCTTCCAAATCAAGAGAAAATTCCTGCAGCCACAAAGTCGCCCGCTTGCCTACCGTAGTGGGCTGCGCCGGCTGAAAATGGGTAAATGCCAAAGTGGGCTGCGCCTTGTACTTATCCGCAAAATCGGCAAGCTCTTTCATCACATTGATCAATTTCTTCCTGACTAACCGCAGAGCCTCCGTCATCACGATAATATCCGTATTATCGCCCACATAGCAGGAGGTTGCTCCCAGATGAATAATGCCCGCAGCCTTGGGGCACTGCTGCCCGTAAGCATACACATGACTCATTACATCGTGGCGTACTTGTTTTTCTCTCTCTTTTGCCACCTCATAATTAATATCTTCCGCATGGGCTTTCAGTTCCGCAATCTGCTCATCCGTAATCACCGGCTTTCCGTCCTGAGACAGCCCCAGTTCCTTTTCCGTCTCCGCCAGTGCAATCCAGAGCTTTCTCCAGGTACGAAACTTCATATCCGGTGAAAAAATATACTGCATCTCCTTGCTTGCATACCTCTCAGACAGAGGACTTTGATATCTATCCGTACCCATTGTAATAACCATGCTCCTTTCAAAGCGTATCTTCTTACACTCCACTATTATATCGCTTTACAGCCCGAAAAGCAATCTTTTCATTAGAGCCTGCTGCCCGTGAGTAACTCATATCCCTGCAGATATTTTTCAATGGTCTTCTGCACGATATCCTCCGGCAAAGTCCAATCATTGTCCGGATTCGCCTTCAGCCAGTCCCTTGCAAACTGCTTGTCAAAAGAGGGCTGTCCGTGTCCCGGCTCATACCCTTCCGCAGGCCAGAAACGCGAACTGTCGGGAGTCAGCATCTCATCTCCCAGAACAATATTACCCTCCTCGTCCAAACCAAACTCAAACTTAGTGTCCGCAATGATAATCCCCCTTGTAAGGGCGTAATCCGCACACTTTTTGTACAGAGCTATGGTATAATCCCGAAGCTTCCCCGCGTACTCCTCACCTTTGCCCGGGAAACGCTCCTCCAGATAAGCAACGCTCTGCTCATAGGAAATATTCTCGTCATGGTCTCCGAGTTCCGCCTTGGTGGAAGGAGTGTAAATCGGCTCCGGCAGCTTATCCGACTCTTTTAAACCCTCCGGCAGCTTAATGCCGCATACCGTACCGTTTTTTTGGTAACTTGCCCAGCCGCTGCCTGTGATATAGCCCCGCACAATACACTCTATGGGCAGCATATTCAATTTCCTGCACATCATGCTGTTGCCGTCGAATTCCTCTTTTCTGAAAAATTCCGGCATATCGTTTACATCTACGGAAATCATATGATTGGGAATGATATCCTCCGTCATGTCAAACCAGAATCTCGACATCTGGGTAAGCACGGTTCCCTTCCCTGTCACCTTATTTTTCAAAATCACATCAAAACAACTGATTCGGTCGGTAGCTACCATAATCAGACTGTCCCCGTTATCATAAATTTCCCTTACCTTTCCCTCTTTCATGGGTTTTAACTCTTCATTGCTCATATCTCATACCTCTCTTGTTTTATTTAGGTAATTGCGAAACTCTATCTTTCCTATATCGAGTTGTGCAGATTGTATATTTCACAAGCAGACTCTTGAAAAACGCTGGTACTTAGATGCCGTATTTTGGCATCTTATGTACCACTGCGTTTTTCATGAAGCGAGAGCGCGTCTGCGGTGGAATGTGCAATCTGTACAACGACACTCTACAAAAACGAGAGTTTCGCAATTATCTATTTATTTTTATTGTACATCATATTTCTCCACCATGTCCAGAATCTCCTGCGTATATGCCGGATATTTCCTTGCTACATCCATAATTTCCTTCCTTGCCGTCTCCGCCACATCATTATTATAGTCCAACTGCTTGCGAAGCGCCTGCCTTTGCAGAATCAGCTCATGGCGAATCTCCACCATCTCGCGCTTGTCGCAAAGGGCTGCCGACTGATTCATAAAGCGCTCCGGAGTCTCAATGCGGTAATTGGACAGTTTTGACATCAATTCTTTCTGATAATATTCTTTTTTTGCCTCCGCCTCCGCGTACTGCTTTCTTTCTTCCTTCTCCTGCTGATAATTATCCCACAGCTTCTGCAGCTTGTCCGCGCTGTCCGTGTTATATTTGATATACAGATATTCCAAAAGCTGGGAATTGTTCACATAGCGTATCTTAACCGTATTTTGTAGCTGTATCAGCCGGTTGATCGCCTTTTCCACTCTGGTAACTTCTCGCTCTCCGTCCATAAATTTCACGCAGAGCACGGTAATCGCTATAGCCGCCGCCCCTACGGAAAGGAAATATCCCACCATTACATCCATCTCAAAAGCAAACTGCAGCACCAGCAGCATAAGAACACAGATAACAAGCGCCGTCAGAAAAATCGTTGCCATCCCCCTCAGATTGATAAGCATGGTGCGTAACTCCGTCCGTCTGTACTCATAAGCCTGCCGCTCGCTGTCAAGCTTCCGCAAATCACGCTTGATCAGTCCCGCATATCTCTCGCTCTCCCGAAGCTTTCCAATTCCGGTTTCTACCTCCGCTTCCTGTCCTCTCATTTTGTAATATTCCGCGTCGCTCATACGGTTTTCTCTTCCCCGGTAACGCTGCACTTCCTGTTCAAGTCCCGACAGTTTATGGGCAATGCGCTCCAATTCTTCCTTCTCTTTATCGGGAAGGGACTCCACCTCCTCAATATCCGTCAGATAAGAGGTCACCCTGCCATATTCCCCCGTCAGCAGATTCATCTCCTTAGTCGCCTCTGCAATCTGTTCAAGGCAATTGACAATATAACGGCTTCTCTGTTCCTCGTCCTTAAAGTCAACCTCATCTCTGGCATAGACGATTTTATCCCAGTCTTCCTCCGAAGCGCGCTCTTCCTTTTGCATTCTTCCAAAAATTTTTTGCCAAAATCCCATATAATCTGTTCCTTTTTTCCGTCCGCTTATTCTTTGATACATTCCCTGTAGCTGTCCTGAAGCGCTCTGGTCAGCCGTTCGTTTTCGTCATAATACTTCTGCTTATCGCCGCCGAAACGCATGGTCTTTCTCGCCTTAATTCGCTGGCAGTCCGCCTGCAGTTCCCATTCTTTCCTCAGATGCTCCATTGTGCGTTCCAATTGCAGCGTACTCTCATAGCCGTCGGAAAGCTCCGCCGCAAAGGCAATATATTCCTCTTCCTTCAGTTCCATGCGCTTTGCCGCCAAAAACGCCATGTAATGCTCATTTTCGCCGCTTGCCTCATATGCCTGCATAAAGCGTTCCGCAGCGCAGTCATATCTCATAAGTCCGGCATAAGCGACTCCCATATTGTGAAGAATCGCCGCGCGCACATATGCGGCAGGCAGCTCTCTGTCTTCCTGTTCCAGCTCCCGCCACTTGGAAAGAAGCCCTTCATACCCCCTGACCGCGGAACGGTATTTTTTCTTTTCTACCAGATAATCGACCTGTTTCTTGCGCCTCTCGATACTGCTTAAACCCGCTCCCTTTTTTAACACCTGTTCCACGCCCCGGACAGTCTGCATGTCATACAGTCCCACATATTCCAAAATCATGACTGCAAAGGTACTGAGCGTTCCTTTCCTGTGTACCAGAGGTCTAAGCTCCTTCGCAAGCTCTTTTAAGCCGCACCTTGAACCCAGCCAGTCTATCAGGGCGTCATTCATGAATCCGGCGTCCAGAAGAAAAGCGTTCTCTTTTATACAATAACACAATTCTTCCGCGCAGTACACCGGAATTTCCAATCCCGAAATCACATATGGAGTTGTAGTATATTCTCCGATACAGATACTGGTGCGCATGGTCTCCTCCTATCCTACACCTCTATCTCTTCCCGCCAGACATTGTGCGTAGCGGGTCTGAATGCTCCCAATCCCAAATCTTCAATCTCCACCACAATATGATGCTCATCCCTGAGACTTAAACGCGCCCTGAGACGACTCAGTTCCTCCGACAAATCCTCAAGAATGATTTCCGCCAGTTGATTGCTTTTTCCGATCAGGGAAGTAATTCTGAATTCCAGCCGGTTTCCCCCCTGCTGATAAAATTCAAATGTCTGCTCCGCCTCAAACCAATTCACCCCCGCGTCCAGAAGAGCAAAATAAATCTCTTCTCCCTGCCGCAGTATTTTCATTCCCACATTGACTTTTAATTTATCTTTTCCCAAAAAGACATGGGATTTGCCCGCCTCACTGGGTTCCAGCCTTTCTAACATACTAAAGCAGGCACCCTTACTGTACAGATTGTTTCCCTGAAAAACTCTCTGTCTGCTGCAGAGATATCGGAGAGATTCTTTCATCCATTTATCGGAAAATTTATCTCCCAGCAGATAAATGCTGGCTACGGAATTGTCGCTGCAGATTTCCTGACAGATTTCCAACATGTCCCTGTCCATACGGTTTAACTCCATAGCAAGCACTTCTTCCCGCTTATTGGGTTCATGCAAAGCAAAGGGGAAACTCTGCTCATTGATATATACTACCCGGGGAGTGGTTCTCTTATTGCACTCCATGGAATAAGCCCTGACAGATTCCTCCGCATATTCCATCAGGACAACTCTCGACCTCCACAATTCTTCCGGCTGATAAAGCATAAAATGGTAAAAACTCTCTACATGACTCTGATAAAACACCTTGTCCGTTTTTAGGTGAAGTCCCGCTACCGCCTGTTTCAACACCTCCACCATCCGCGGCGCCATCTGCCTGCAGGTAATCATCAGCGCCTCAATCCTGTCCGGTGAAGCCACCCGCGCAAGCATTCCCAGACTCCTTTTTAAAAACAGGGTCAAAAGGGACACCGGTTCAAAGCTGTTTCCTTCTATTAACACAGGTTCCCCATCCACTGCAAGCTTCAAAAGATTTCCCACCAGAATCCCGCCGTTTTCCTCGCAGTACCGAAGGGCTTCCTTGCCGCAGAACCACTGATTTGTCCCCTCTCTCTTGCACAAAAGAGTGGGAATATTATAATCCTGCGCCCCTTCTATCAGGGAAAAAGTCTCCACATTATCCCTGCCGGAAATACAATAGCTTATCTGGGAATAATCATCATTCAAATCATAGCCCACAATCAATTTTCCGCCGCCTAACAGCTTTAACATAACATCCTCCATACCGCTTTCTTTACATCAGCCTGAAAAGCTCCCCGTTCAAATATTCCCTGCGGAAATACTCCTCCAGCAGATTGTCCAGAGTGTCATAGTCCTGCATATTTTTACTAATGATCATATCGTTAATCAGTCCGAATCTGCTCATTTCGCTTTCATCTCCCGACTCGTCCCTCTGCAGAGTCCCGCTCTCCGTCAACTGTTCTTCCCCATTGTTTTCTTCCATGATATAATATTGGATGCTCTCCCCAAAAAACAGCACAAACTCCTTAAAGCATACGCCGCCGTAAACTTCCTTCATATACTCCGACAAATACTCTCCGGACTCTCCGTCATCATAGACCGTCACATAATGAATACGGGCTTTTCCCCCCGGTCTGGCATGGTATTCTACAATCACCCTGTCTTCCAGCTCTGTCAAATCCACAAACTGCCTATAGCGTTTGAAAAAGTCCAGATGAATTCTCTCTGTCAGCATTTCTTTCAGGAAAATGCGTATCAGTTCTATTTTTCCACTGTCCAATTCCTTGGGATTTTCGGAATAATATTTTAAATATGCCAGTTTGCAAATCTTTTGTACATCTTCTCCGCGCCGGAACATCCCCTGTATCTCGCGGAAAATACTTTCTCCTATAATCTTGTCTTTCACAAAATAGTCATAAGCGCATTGTGTCAGAAACGCCGCCTCTACCTCCGGTTTCGCTCCCTGAGAAATATAATACTCAAAGATTTCCATTTTTTCGCCTACAAAGGCTCCCGTATAGAGCATCTGCAGCAACATTCTCTCACACAGCTCATAACTGTCCACCTCAAAAGAACGGGCAGCTTTCCAGATATCCCTCATTTCTTTGGTATTCCCCTGATAATAGTGTACCAGATGCCGCAGGATGCAGCTGTCATACTTCCCCTTACGGAAAGTATAAAGCGCCGCCGCCGTAAAGACCCCGTCCTGAGGGATTTCCTCCTGTTGCGCCATGCCGTTTAACAGACGCACCAGAATCTTAGGGTCGGCAAAATAAGGAGTATACTGTCCCAGCCACTCATAGGCGCTTTTATATTTACCCTGAAGCACCATATATTTGACGATACTGTCCCTCTCCTTCATAGTCAGACGCTCAGGGCTTATGATGTCTAAATACCTGTCAAGAGCCCGCACATCATCTTCTTCATAATAATGCTGTAACAGTTTCAGGGTCAGCTCGCTTCTCAGCGCATCCTCCGTATCCTCGGACTGCGCCAGAAACAGCCACCTTTCCACATCCGCCACAGTATGCGTCTTTTCTTTATTGAGTTCACACAGATACAGATTCAGCCCCTGCGAATTCTTTACAAAACCGGCCAATGTCTGGAGATATTTTCCTGCCAGCATGAGCTTTTCCAAAGAATACACCATACTCCTGACAAAACGGTTACCGTAGGCATCCTCAAAAACCAAGGTATAATCATTTCCGTAAATAACCGCCCAGATTCCCGATTCCTGCAAAACATATTCCGTAGGCGTTACTTTGCCCGGCTGATAGACATAAAGCCTCTTTAAACGCGAATCCTCTACCCTTATCCAATGGGCAAAGAGGAGCCTTGAAAGATTCTCTGCCGTCTGCTCGTTTATCATACCACCGCTTAACATTTCCTGATACAACGCCGCCAAATGCCTGTTGATATGCTCTTTCTGTATCTGGTCTATCACAAAATGTTCCATACGCCGACTGTAATTCTCATATAAATCTTCCAATTCTTCTTTATGCAGCAACAGATAATGATACAGATAAGCGCTGCGTTCATAATCCAGATTGTTCTGATAGACAAAATACATCAGCACGATCTTCGGAATGGGCTGCATCATCTCCAAATCAACGGACATCATGTAATACTCGTACAAATTGGTAATGCGAAGCTGGGCATCCACACCCTTCTGATACCATTCCAGGTATTTGGGACCCACTCTTCCGCCGCTAATCAGGACTGCGCAGATTTCCTGTAAAATGCGCGCGTCCTGATTCCTGGCATACAAAAGTTTCAGCGTTGTAAGAAGCACCTGTGAAAACTCCCTTTTCCGGGAACAGAGATATAAAAGCTGCTCCGTCACCTCCTGGTTCAGGCTGTCCTTCACCGCTCCATAATGAATTACCTGCAGTTCAAATTCCTCCAGCCTGCGCATCAGCACGGGATTGGCATTCAAAAGGGCAAGTGCTTCCAGATAAATAACAGGACTGGTACATCCGTAAGAAAACTGTTTTTCGAGAAAAGCCCATTTTGCTGCCGGCTTGCCATATTCGCCCGGCAGATATAAAAGCAGCCATGCCACACGCCACTCTTCCCGCCTTTTGTGATGGATTCTTTCCACCCTGACCGCAGCTTCCCGCACATAGTCCTTATCCTTGTGTATCAATGTAGTCAGATACAAATGATATGCCGCCTGCGCATCCAGAGTCTTTCCGCTTTGCTCTATCAGATCGGCGGCATGTTCCAAAATAAAACCGGCTTCATGAAAACGCTCCTCCGTAATCAGAAGCTGTGCCTGAAAAAGCCTTGCTTCAATGTCGTCTTCATCCATAATCACCAGCTTTTCCACAAGCTTTCCGGTCTCCTTCAGCCATGCTCCCCGGTTCAGTTTTTTTAAGCGGAATTTTTCATAGGCACGCATCACCTGCAAAATAATCTTTTTTCTCGCAAGTCCGGCGTCATGCGCCGCTCTTTCTTCCCCTATCCGTACCTCTATGGGAATCGTCAGCGACACATAGGAATTAAACAGATAAAGTCTTCCGAAATTCTTTCCCTTGCGGCATCTGTCCGTATCAATAAACACGGAAAGTCTGCACACATTTCCCAGAAAATCATCATCTGTCAGAAATTCTTTCTCCGTAAAACAAAAATCACCCTCACACTCTATGTTTAAAGCCGTATATCCCCAACCGTTTCTGATAATCTCAAGCTCATGCTCCGCCACGGCGTAAGGGCTGTCCGCCGCCGTCAGGGATATCTGAATGGACGACTCCCCCGTCACATATTCCACTTTCTGCTTTTTATTGATGCAGATCAAAAACTCCTCCACATTCTGTTCATTGCCGGGATTGGCGGAAAGCCCCTTATAGCAATCCAGAAACCGGGCGTCGTTTCCGGTGAATATCCGCGAAAAATCCTGCGAATAAAATGCCGACACCGCCTCCCGCCAACTGCTCTTTGCAAGATTGGCAAAATGAAACAGATTTTTTATACTCCCTATGGAGGTCTCCAATACCGTATGCTCTATGGACACCACAAAAGGAAGATAATACTCTCCTCTGTTGCTGATAACGGAAAAAGCTCCCTTTACCACATCCCCCTCCTCCAGATGTTCTCCGTGAAAACAATAAGCAATCTCCGCATTGCTTCCGGAAAACTCAGGAGTCAGGCATTCCATTCTAAGGTCAGAACTTACCACATATCCGTCGATAAGCCTTCCTATAGTTCCCACCGTTCCCACCGTTCCGGGGGAGGAATTGATGTAAAAGGAGCCTTCATATGTACTTCCCTTGCTTAATTCCAGTTCAATTTTAGAGCATGAAAAATCAAGAGAGCCGTTTTCATAATCAAAATCGCCATCCAAAATTCTCCTGATCATTTCCTGCATCTGTGTCCACCCGCTTTTGTCCGTAGTATAAATATCTCTATATAGTATACCAAATTATCGGACATAGGGCAAATGATTTATGAACAGCTTATTCACCTTAATTCAGGTTTAACTTCTTTACAATAATATAATGCGATAAAAAGTACAGGCATACCGCAATCAATACTTGGAAGATAATCGCCACATCCATTGTGAAAAACAGCACGGCATTTGCATCATAACTCCGGCCTGCCATGGTAATCACCCTGCCGATGTTGCTGACAATGTTCGTCAAAACAGAATTTGCCATGGTAATTCCAAAGTAAATAAGAATTCCCATCAATCCCTTATGTTTTGCGGAGAGCTGTCCGAGGGTAAGCGCTCCGAAAAGCATAGCTACCGTGCAGAAAGGTCCTGCCAATGCCAACACGATAAACGCAATCAGATAATGCGTTAATACCACCGCACCCTCCGTGCTCATCTGGGACAATACTTCCATCAGAATCTTCTGCACTTCGTATAATATCTCGCCGAAATCAGCTCCGCCTGTTACCGCCATGCCAAACGCAGTCGCCAGCACAACTATGCATACCATCATTACAAAATAGATAATCATTGTCCACAGCCCGCCTACCAGAAATTTGCTGAAAAGCAGTTGATGCGGCGTTACCGGCAGTGTATGTGTCAGATAGCCTTCATCCGAATACATGGTCTTTTCAAAATTTACGCCGATATAGATCATATTGCCATAGGTCAGTCCCACCATCAGCATGATACAGGCAATCACGCTCGCCACAAAAACCATGAACCACAAAACCACACCGATATCTCCCCTGCTAAACGCTCTGGCATCCCTCACAAAATCCGTCATGGGCGTAAAGAACAAAAGACATTCCAGCGCGGTAAACGCCAGCATAATGACTAAAAGCAGGCTGTTCAGCTTAGATATCCTTTTCCACTCGTGTTTGATTAATTTGCCTAACATGCGAACACCTCCCTAAAATAGGCGTCTACGGATTTCCCGTGCTGTTCCCTGATATTATCCACTGAAGTATACAGCACCACCTGTCCGTAACGCAGGAAAATCACCTCGTCCAGCACCTGCTCCACATCGCTGATCAAATGGGTGGAAATCAGCACTGTTGACTCGGGATTATAATTATTGACGATAGTCCGCAGAATGTAATCCCTCGCCGCCGGATCCACCCCCGCAATAGGCTCGTCCAGCACATACAAATCCGCCCTGCGGCTCATAACAAGAATCAACTGCACCTTCTCCTTCGTGCCCTTTGAAAGCGTCTGCATTCTCTTGCCCGTTTCGATATTCAGGCTTTTGAGCATTTCCTCCGCCCGGTTCCTGTCAAAATCGCTGTAAAAATCACAAAAGAAATCCAGTATTTCGGATACTTTCTGATTCCCCGACAGATAGGTCCGGTCCGGCAGATATGCCACATGCGCCTTAGTCTCGACTCCCACTTCATTGCCGCCGATGCGGATTGTTCCCCCGGATGGCGTTAAAAGCCCGTTTAACATCTTAATAATCGTGGTTTTCCCACTTCCGTTGGGCCCTAAAAGTCCCACTATTTTACCTCTTGTCAAAGTCAGCGAAACATTATTGACCGCAAGATTGTTTCCGCCATAGCTTTTGGTCAGATTCCTGATTTCCACCAATTCGTTCATTCGCTTTTCTCCCTTCCATATGATTGTTCCAGAAATGCTGCCGTATCCTTTTCGGAAAATCCAAGCTTCTGCATTTTTTCAAAAAAATCCGCTTTATAATCCGCTGCCAGCTTCTGCCTGATATTTTGAATCAATTCCTGATTCTCCGTCACATTGCGCCCGTTGGTTCGCTGCGTGATAATCAGTCCGCTGCGCTCTAATTCGGAAAACGCCTTCTGCATCGTATTGGGATTTACCGCCGCCGTTGCCGCCAATTCCCTGACCGTCGGAAGCTTCGCCCCCGGCGGATAACTCCCTGACACAATCTGCATTTGAATGATTTCTACCAACTGCGCATAAATAGGTCTGTCACTTGTTAAATTCCACGCCATGCTTTTTCTCCTTTCCCCTGATGATTATTCTAGGAACACCATTGTATCGCTGTATTGTATTTATAATACAACAATACTCTATTTTACCCCCCCTGTCAATCCCCTTTTCCCTTTGCATCAAAAAGGAAACAAAAATAACATAAAAAACAGCCGCCCTCCGATTTGAAACCATGAGGACAGCCGCCCGTTAAATCTCTATTTTCGCGGATTGTTTTGCTTTATCCCGCTTTTCCTCAGTCCACTACTTCAATGCTTTCGATCACAGGTCTGTTTCCCACGGGAAGAACTCCGTTTTCATCCTGTCCCGTGGCATTGCTGCAGATATCGTCCACAATCTCCATCCCTTCCGTCACATAGCCGAATACCGCATAATCGCCGTCTAAAAACAAACTGTCCTCATGAACGATAAAAAACTGTGAGCTGGCGCTGTCCTTTATCTGGGAGCGCGCCATGGAAATTGCACCCCTGACATGGCTTAAGGGATTTTCTATCCCGTTATTTGCAAATTCGCCCTTAATCTTATTCTCCGAACCGCCAGTGCCGTCACCGTCAGGGTCACCTCCCTGCATCATAAACCCTTCGATGATACGGTGGAAAGTCAGCCCGTCATAGAATCCGGACTTGGCCAGATTCACAAAATTGGTCACCGTAATAGGAGCGCTGTCCGCATCCAGTTCTACCGCAATGGTGCCCTTGTCTTTGATATTGATGTTTACATGATGTTTGCCGGTAAGTAGTTCCTCCTGCTCCTGACTGCCCTGTGTTCCTGCGCTTTCTTTCTGTCTGCCTGCCTGTCCCGAAGCTGCCTCCTGATTTTCTCCGCTCTTCCCGCAGCCCGCCAGAAGAAACGCCCCTATCAGCCCTAAGGCTGCTGCCTTTACCAATAATTTTTTCATTTTTTACACCTCCTATATGATATCTATTTCACTGTTAAAGCATTTACTTCCATTTTATCTACAATCCCTCCGGCATCCACCCCCGGATGGATCACATAAATCCGGCAGACCTGTTCCACAAATTCAACTTCCACACCCAGCCTGTCCGCAATAGCGTTTACATTCTTTCCTGCAGCCATATCATACAGAATGCTTTCCACAATCCGCTTGATATTCCCGGCATTCAAATCTGTCCGTTTTGCCGTAATCCCTTGCTTCCCCGTTTCCTCTTCCCTTTGTGTCAGATCGATTTTCTGCACCTCCCACCTTCCGGTATCCTCATACACCTCTAACACCGCCATGGTCACAGGCTGCTTAAAGCGCCTTGGTCCGCAGCTTCCCGGATTTAAGAAAAATACGCCGTCTTCTGACTTTTCTTCATATTTATGGGAATGACCATAAATGAAAAGAGCCGTTCCTTTTAGATTTTCTTTTCTGTGCTTTTTGTTGTGTACCATATAAATGGGCAGTCCAAACAGTGTAATTTCCAATTCTTCCGCCATTCCCTGCGCCCAATCCTTATCATTATTGCCCCTCACTGCATACAACGGCGCAATCTGCTCAAGCTGCTCCATTATTTTTCGATTGTTGATATCGCCGCCGTGCAAAATGATTTCACAGGTCTTGAGCACCTCTGTCACTTCGGGGCGCAAAAGTCCGTGGGTATCCGCCAGAACAGCGATTCTATGCGATTTTTCAGCCATTATCATACTCCTGACATCCGTACTTTCCATAAAGCTTTCCCGTTCATTATACCTTTTGAGGCAAAAGAACGCAACCGGATTTTCTACGGCAATTTATTTTCGATTGATTCTTTTCCTGATTTTTTACTTAATTTTAAAATTTCTGCTTGACATCAGCTATTACCCGTATTATACTACAATCGTAACTTGTTATGTCCCACAAAATTTTAGTGTTAGGAGGATATAAAATATGGCAGCTAAAAAACGATATATTGTAGGTTCGGCAATAGCAGTTCTGGTTCTGTTAAGTGCAGTTATGATATTTGTACTGAAAAATGTATCCGGCGCAGAAGTTAATGCCGCAGAGCCTAATACTGCGGAAGCTAACGGCAGCCGTCAGGAAGGGTTTCGCACAGAGTTAGCAACCGATGAGAATACCGTCATCGATTCTTCTATAACCTATAAGTATGAGCCTGTGCATAAATAAACACATCTGACGCCCCGATTTCCCTATAGACAAAATCTGCTGCCGACAGGGAGCTTTATTGTTTGGAATTGAGGAACCTTTGATAGGTATGCAGAAAATCCTTCCAGCGCGCTCTGCTTACTATAAATCCCTGAGAAACATTTTGTAAATAGATTGCTTTATTTTCTATGTGCTCAATCCAAATCATATTGATTACATAACTCCTATGAATCTGATACAGACAATTCGCAGACTTTTGTTCAAAAAGCTGCTGATAAGAACCGTACATTGTTTCCGAGTCTTCAAAAAACATATGGAAAATAAGCTTGTGATTACAATATTCCACATACAAAATATCCTCAATGGGCAGCTTCACAATTCTGTTTTTTGATTTGCCGATGATATAATCTTTTTCCTTAAGCAGCTCCACATACATCCGATGGAAAGTCTGCCTCAGGGTTTCCGCGGAAAAAGGCTTTAGCAAATAACTTGTTGCTCGTATCTGATAACTTTCCGCCCCGAAATTGTCGTGTGCCGTGACAAACACAATAAACACTCTCGCATCTATTTCCCGAATGCATTTTGCCGCGTCTATGCCGCTTTTTTGATTCACCACGGTATCTAAAAACAAAATATCATACTGTCCCTGATAGGAAAAAACCAATTCATCCACCGTAGCGTAATAGCAAAAACTAATAGGGCTTTTATAGCTGAGCGCACATTGCTCCAGACACCTTTTTATGGCGTAATATGTTTGAATCGATTGGTCACAAAGCGCAACCTTAATCATAAAGTTCCCCCATACCTTTCCCCCATACCTTTATCTTCTCTTCCCTTCGGAAAATTACCTTTCAAAAAATTCATAAATGGTCTGCCGGTATTCTTTTTCGATATAAGAAGACAGCCTATCCACAAAATCCTTGTCGGAAAATAAGACATTACAAAGATGGCAGGCCGAATGATACCGCGTCGGCAGCTGCATTCCCATTTCTTCCACCGCTATCTTTACAAACCAATCCAGTCCTCTTCTTTTCATTGTTGAGAAAATACATTTTCCGGCATATTTGTCTATTAACTCTTTCAAAGAATATTCCCTGATATTACCCATGGACAGCAGGCTTCCATACACTGCCTGAGAGCAGCAGGGATATACGCTTCCGTCATATAAAACCGCCAGATGGTTATTGTTGCAGCACTTCCAGTCATTTTCATAAGGCATATAGTAAATTGCATCGTCCGGGATATCGCTTCCCCTGCCCACGGGCATAAAGGGGTACATAACCAGATTCGTAATATAGGCTGTTACTCCCATCTCACGCAAAATTTCCAAAGCTCTCTGCCCTTCCAGACTGTCTCCCACCGCTAAAGTCAGCGGAACTCCGAAATCCCTGTTGTTTTGGATAATATGTATGACCGACTGTAAAGGGACATATTCCAGATGGTATTGATCCACACTGATAGTCAAGGAATCCAGACCGACATTTTTAAACATGTTGAGCGCCCTGCGGCAGGTCGTATGATTCGCTCCCCAAAAGCCATTAGAGGTAAGAGAAGTATTCATGCCCTCTTCTTTTGCTTTCGCAAGACCGCTAAACAATAAATCCGGATAGAGCATCGCCTCGCCGCCGCTAAATCCTATCCGATTGATTCCTTCTATCTGTGCCGCCTGTTCAATGATGTCATGTACCTCTCTTTCCGTCAAGGTTTCCTCTCTCTTCATATTACACTCAAAACAACACATCCGACAAGAAGCATTGCATTTTCGTGTCAACGCAATTCCGACATTATCAAAAAGATAGGCTTTTTTTGTCCTCACGCGGCATTGCGCAGCCGGTATCATATTTCCGCCTGTGATTTCCCGAAGCCGTACAAAGCTTTCCCCACAGGGAACATCAAAGCGGAGGCGTATTTCTCCCACACAGATATGAAAGGTATAGATTGTCCTGCTCCAAAGCATTTCATAAACCATTTCTGTAGGAAACGGTCCTATACTGATGGTTTCAAAGGTATCCTTTGACACATTTAACGCTGTGCCTGCATATTTCATGACAACATTATTGACATATCTGTCATATATCCTTTTCCATGCATCCTCGGATAAAACAACCTCTTGATTCGTTATGATATCCGTTGCGCAAATACTGCCTGTATCTACCTGAACCGATAGACAGCTTTTCACTTTCTGTTCGTACACCTCATTCGACGGCACAGTAATCGTACCGCCCGAAACCTCTTCCTCCCTCTTTTCGGGAGATAATACGGCATGCGGATATCCTTCCGATACCATGTAGGTTTTTGTCTCCCGGGGGAGGGTCAGCCAATCATTTATTTGAAACAGGGAACACTGAGCCTGTCCCCCGTCAAAGGGTTGTCTGCTGACTTCTATAGAATCACACAGCCATCCGTTCTTCTCAGATGAGCGGGAATCTTTTCCCAATACAATTTGATCAACATATCCTACATCAACCGCAAAGTCAACCTCTATCAAATCCGTCTGATTTCTTTGGAAAGGAGTTCCGTCGGCACAGGCACGGAAGCTTTTCGCTTCCGTGCACCCTTTTGTGCCAAACAGAATTACTGTAATATCAGAAGAGGTTCCCGCGTTGACTTTGTCCCCTGTATGTATTTTAAAATAATATTTCATACATGACCTCCGTCTTCGGAATCTTAACCGACAATAAAGTAATTCTCCCATACAATAACGGCTCCCGCATTGCCCCTTGTGCCCTGCAGCTTAACTTCCTCTTCCAGATCTTTGGCGGTGATGGAATAGCCCATTCCGTTAGCCATAGCCACAATTCCCTGCATGGTTGCCGCTCTCAGTTGTGCCTGAAGCTCTTTGTCGCCCTTCACTACATCCTTAAATCTCTCAATCTCTTTTGACATGTTCTTGTCCTCCTTCTCGTCAGTTTCCGTATTACTATGTTTGTAGCTGCTACAAACACATTATGGCAGTCTTTAGACATTTTGTGTGACTTTTTACTTATAATGTCTTTTTTTCGACTTGAGTTGTCAAAAGCTACGCCTTGTCCCCTGCCGCATTTTATGTTACAATGGAAAAAAAATGTCGAATGGAGGAACAGCATGAACTATTTATCCGAGTTTTGCGGCAGTTTAATTTTCCTGCTTGGAGGTTACGCTTATATGTGTAATGTCTCCTTGAAAAAGACCTTGGTTTCCACTCTTAATTATGTCGAACTGGTTATCGCATGGAGTCTTGCAGTGGGCTTCGGTCTTACCGTAGCCGCTGCCATGGGCGGTCCGGCGCTTCTCAATCCGGGCGTGGTCTTAGGTCAGGTAATCTGGAACGGAATGGCAGTTACAGACGCTTTGATTTATCTATTGATGGAATTTTTAGCGGCAGGCGCGGCAGTGGCTCTGTGCATGATTTTCTTCTGGGATTCCTTTAAGGCATCCGAGAACGAGTCCAAGAGAGGCATTTTCTCCGCTTATCCCGTTGAAAAAAATCTCCCCTTAAACTTTGTTCAGGAGGTGCTGGCAACCTTCCTCTTCCTTTTCCTTGTATTTATCGGAATTGCCGGGGCACAGGCCTCATTGACTATGGCAACAGGCGCTGATACCGCTACTTATGGCATCGCATTGCCCTCATTAACTATGGGCGCATCTCCTCTCTTAATCGGAATTGTAGGATTTGGAGCTGTGGCGCTTCTGGCTCTCTCCTTAAACTCCACGGGATTCAGCATGAATGCTATGCGTTCCGTATTCAGCAGCGTATGGTTTACACTGCTTCCCATTCCCAATAAAAACGGCGAAAAAGTGGATTGGACCTATCAGTTGGTGGTAAATCTGATCGGCTCCTCCATCGGAGGCATCCTTGCAGTGATTGTAACCTCAATGATTACCGCTGCACTGTAAGCACTGTTTATAAAAATCTTCTTTTATCTCCCAATCGGTTCGACCGTTGTAATGGTACATAATCCACGGCAGGGCATCTGTTTTTTCGTCTTTATCAGAAAGAATGAATGCCCTGCCTTTTTCCAGTCACGCAATCCCCTCTTCTCGCATATAGATACAGTAATGAAAATAACAGAAAGACGAAACCATGCCTAATATGAATTCCAATTTTCTCGAAGCTGCTCAGGAGCCGGAGGAATCCGCCTCCGTTTACTCCGGTTCTTTGAGAATCAATGTCGTATCCTCTCTGGGGATGATTCCCATAGAAAATGCAATGGTCACTATATCTTACAGCGGTGACCCTGAAGCTCCCCTCATGACCCTGACCACGGACAGCTCCGGTCAGACGGAAATTGTAGACCTTCCCGCGCCTCCCTTGGAACTTTCTTTACAGCCGGACCCCGGCGCCCAGCCCTATTCGGAATACAATATCACTGTGACTGCACCGGATTATGAGACCGTTCTGGTGTCCGGCTCCGAAATTTTTGCGGATGAACTTTCCATACAGCCCATCCGGATGGAGCCTTTGACGCCATCGGGGGAAGAAAAAATCGTAACCATTCCCGTCCATACATTATTCGGTGATTTTCCGCCTAAAATTCCGGAAGAGGAAATCAAGCCTGTAGACGAAAGTGGCGAAATCGTCCTGAGCCGCGTGGTGATTCCCGAATACATTATTGTGCATGACGGTGTTCCTTCCGACCCTACCGCCACTAATTATTGGGTTCGTTATAAGGATTACATTAAAAATGTGGCATCCAGCGAAATCTATTCCACATGGCCGGAAAGCACCCTGTATGCCAATATTCTGGTCATCATGTCCTTTACCTTAAACCGGGTGTATACAGAGTGGTATCGCAATCAGGGCTATGATTTCACCATAACTTCCTCCACCGCTTATGACCAGAAATGGGTATACGGGCGCAATATTTACGAAAATATCGACAGGCTTGTGGACACCATCTTTGCAAACTATCTGTCACGCCCCGGAGTCCGGCAGCCGATTTTTACCTCTTACTGCGACGGAAGGCGCGTCACCTGTTCCGGGTTAAGCCAATGGGGTTCCAAATATCTGGGGGATGAGGGATATTCCGCCATCGAAATTATCCGTTATTATTTTGGAAATGATATGTATATCAACACTGCAGACTTTATCTCCGGAGTTCCGTCCTCCTATCCCGGTTATGACCTGACCATAGGCTCCTCCGGGGAAAAAGTGCAGCAGTTACAAAATCAGATAAACCGCATTGCCCGCAACTATCCTGCTATTCCCACCATTACTCCGGACGGCATTTACGGTCCTGCCACTGCCGAGTCCGTCCGCATTTTCCAAGGCATATTCGGGCTGCCCCAGACAGGGGTCACGGACTACGCTACCTGGTATGAAATTTCTGATATTTATGTAGGAGTCACCAGAATTTCGGAACCGAATTAAGACGGGCTGATTTTCAACTTGACAGGAATACGAAAACGGGCTACAATCCAAGAGTCCGTTTTCGTATTGTTTATGCTTATATTTTTATTTGAAGGATAAATTATTTTATGAGCAAAGGAATCTCCTTAAGTGAACATTTTTCATATCAAAAATTAATCCGCTTTGCCCTGCCCAGCATTGTCATGATGATTGTAACCTCCCTGTACACCGTGGTGGACGGGCTGTTTGTATCCAACTTTGCGGGGAAAAGCTCTTTTGCATCCTTAAATCTTGTGTGGCCCTTTCTACAGCTAATCAGCGCCGCCGGATTTATGATAGGCACAGGCGGAAGTGCATTGGCTGCATTATATCTAGGCGCCCAAAATCCTGATAAGGCAAATCAGGTTTTCTCCATGCTGATAAAGCTTCTGGTTTATTCAGGGCTGGTGATTTCCTTTGTCAGCTTTGTGTTTATGAGGCAGATATCCGCCCTGCTGGGGGCGGATGCAAATCTTATTGATGACTGCGTAATCTATGGAAGAATCCTTGCGGTTTCCAATATTTTTATGATGCTGCAGGCGGCATACCAGAGCTTTTTCATCACTGCCGAAAAACCTCATTTGGGACTAGCCCTTTCCATTCTGGCAGGGTTGACCAATATTATTATGGATGTGGTCTTTGTCTATCTGCTGCGTTTTGGCATATGGGGCGCCGCTTTTGCAACCGCTATGAGCCAGTTTGTGGGCGGAATCGTTCCCACTATATATTTCCTGCGCAAAAACAGCAGTGCCTTACGCCTTGTCAAAGCAAAAATAGATTGGAACGACATCGGGAAAGCCTGCTCTAACGGCGCTTCCGAGATGATGACCAATCTATCCGGCGCCATTATCGGACTGCTTTATAATTTTCAACTGTTAAAATTTGCTGGCGAAAACGGCGTTGCGGCATACGGCGCAATCATGTATATTGCTTTTGTCTTTCAGGCATTTTATTTCGGTTATGCCATGAGCTCCACTTCCATTGTGGGGTATCATTTTGGCGCCGAAAACAAGGCGGAGCTTAAAAATGTGTTAAAAAAGAGTCTTGTGATAACGGGAATCACCGCGCTTGTTATGACGATTTCGGGTGAAGCGCTCTCTTCCCTCATTGCCCGGATTTATGTGGGATATGACCGGACTCTTTATGAAACGACCACCACCGGAATGCAGTTATACGCCCTCTCCTTTTTCACCACAGGCTTTAATGTATTTGCCTCCGCGTTCTTTACCGGGTTAAATAACGGAAAAGTATCCGCTACTATTTCCTTTTTGCGTACTCTTGTCATTCAGGTTGCAGCTATTTACATCCTCCCCATCTTCTGGGGATTAAACGGCATCTGGCTCGCCACTGCCGTTGCCGAAGGTGTGACTTTGTTTTTGTCTGTTGTAATGTTTGTGGGGAACAGGAAGAAGTATGGGTATTAAAATCCTTTATCGAATATATAAAATTTGCTTCTCTTTCTTCTCCAATAAGTATTGGATTGCTTTCAAAAAAATCTAACATATCTGACTCGTCAAATTTAATAAACACTATTTTTTCACCAAAAGCCGCCGCACTAATTTCTTAATGCGGCAGCCTCTTAATTTACTTTATTAGATTTACTTGACTTAACTTTACTTCGCCAACAGCATCATAATCTCATTGCTGCGGTTGATAAACTTTGTCATGGCTTCCGCAGACAGGGGAGCGTGCTGAAGCTTTGCCAGATCGTAGAGCTGTTCACAAATCATCTCCACATTTTCACTTTCCTGATGTTCCGTCACATACTGCACCAGCGGATGGTTTGCATTCAGAATCAAGGTTTCGCCTTCGCCGCCCAAGGCGCCCATATCCATGCCGGGCATGGAGTACATCTTCATCATGTCCTGCATGCGCCTGCTCTCTTCCGAGAGGGTAATCATGGAAGAAATCTTTTTATTTTTAAGCTTCTCCACCTTAATGACAATCTTGTCATTTTTCAACGCTTTCTTCATAAGCTTTGCAATACTCTCCGCCTGCTCCTCCATTTCCTTTTCAGCCTTCTTGGAGGTCTTGGACTTCATGGCATCAGTCAAATCCGCATCAATGCGCAGAAATTTGATTCCCTCATTCTTAGACTCTAACTGGGAAATAAAGTGTTGGTCAATATTATGGGTTAAAATCACAGCGTCCATCTTGGCAGCCTTAAACATATTGATGTATTGGCTCTGCTGCTGTTCATCCGTCACATAGTAAATGATTTTTTCTTTTTTCTCAGCGTCTTCCCCGTCTTCCGCTTCGGCAGTCTCTACATCTTCCACTACTTCCGCCTCTACCTTTTCCCCGTTTTCATCCACGGCGCCGCCTGCATTTTCACCCTCTTCCTCCGTATCAACGGGCTTGGTTTCCAGACATTCGGGCAGGGTCAGATATTTTCCTTCCAGATTCTTAAAGAGGATATAATCATTCATCTTCTCGCAGAATTTATCATCCTTTAAGCAGCCGAACTTGATAAAGGGACTGATATCATCCCAATATTTATCATATTCTTCTTTGTCCGTCTTGCACATTCCGGCTAATTTGTCAGCTACTTTCTTGGTGATATACTCTGCGATTTTCTTTACAAAACCATCGTTCTGCAGCGCGCTTCTGGACACATTTAAAGGCAGGTCGGGGCAGTCGATGACGCCCTTTAACAAAAGCAGAAATTCGGGAATCACTTCCTTGATATTATCCGCTATGAATACCTGATTATTGTACAATTTAATCGTTCCCTCAATGGACTCATACTCCATATTAATCTTGGGGAAATACAAAATACCTTTCAGATTAAAGGGATAATCCATGTTTAAATGAATCCAAAACAAAGGCTCTTTATAATCCTGAAATACCTTGCGGTAAAATGCCAGATATTCCTCTTTGGTACATTCATTCGGATGCTTTGTCCACAGGGGCTGCGTCTCATTTACAAGCTCCGGACGCTTTCTTATTTTTAATTTTCTGGGTTCTGGCTCTTTTTCGGGCTCCGATTCCTTTTCGGGCTCCGATTCCTTTTCGGAGTTTGTATCGGATTGTTCTCCCGCATCATTTTTGCTATCAGCAGATTCTTCTTTTTTCTCCGGTTCAATGACCTCTAAAACCTCGTCGTCTTCCAGCTTTTCATCCTCTTTGATAATCTGGGTCTCCTTGGTGTCCGCCTTGGAAAGATAAATTTCCGTGGGCATAAAGGAACAATATTTCTTTAAGACTTCTCTCGCCTTATACTCATTGCAGAATTCCAGACAATTCTCATTTAAAAACAGAGTGATGGTAGTTCCCACCTGTGTCCTGTCCCCGTCCTCCATGGAGAATTCCGTACCGCCGTCACATTCCCAATGTACTGCCTTTGCGCCTTCCTTATAGGACAAAGTGTCGATATGCACCTCGTCCGCCACCATAAACGCGGAGTAAAAACCCAGTCCGAAATGTCCGATAATCTGGTCTGAATTACTCTTATCCTTATATTTTTCAATAAAATCCGTAGCGCCGGAAAATGCAATCTGGTTGATATACTCCTCTACCTCGTCCGCCGTCATGCCAAGACCGTTGTCCACAAATGCAAGGGTCTTATTTTCCGGGTCCACCACTACATCGACTCTGGGTTTATACCCTTCGGGCAGACTGTACTCTCCCATCATATCCAGCTTTTTTAATTTGGTCACGGCATCACAGCCGTTAGAAATCAATTCTCTGTAAAAAATATCATGGTCGGAATACAACCATTTCTTGATAATCGGGAAAATGTTTTCACTGTTAATCGATAAGCTTCCGCTTTTTGCTGCCATATTCTCCACATCCTTTTCTTTGAAGGGCCTTAACATCCCCTTTTTTATAAAATCAGTTTAAAACCCTCCAAAATAAAAGTCAAGCCAAAATTAGCACTCGTTTGAAATGAGTGCTAATAATTTGTTTGAAACGCTGATATACAGCGGATTTGTCAAATTCTAAAATTTTTATTAACGGACAAAACAACTGTCGTAAACCTCAAAAAAGTTGGATGTAGCCAACCTATCATCATGAATCAGAGAAATTTCATCCCAGAGTTTGTCATTTAAATTGCGCACAAGAGTATCCACAAAGGCGTCATATTCCTGTCCGAACACTTCCTTCCTGCGCTTCTCCACAATCTGCAGCTTACTGGCGTCCGTCTCCTCCCTGTCAAAGGTGCTCAGACATTTAATAATATGATAACCCTGACTGCTCTCCACTACCCTGCTCACCTCGTTGGTTTCCAGATTAAATGCGGCAGCTTCAAAGTCTTCGTCCATCTCTCCCTTGCCAAAGGAATAGGTGATATTGGTATCATCGCTGTACTGCTCCGCCAATTCCACAAAATCATGGTTTTGGTCCACTGCAAGCTCCCTGACCTGACAAGCCTTATCATATATCTTCTGTTTCTCCGATGCGGGATAGGGAACACGGTTGCCTGCCCCGTCCTTAATACTGGTACTGAAAAAAATATGTTGTACTTCTATGATTCTGGCTTCGTCATCGCTGATTTCCGGATTGATATCCTGTATAATTTCCTGATAAACCTTATCTGCCATGGCATATTCACGGTACATTTCCACAATGATGTTCTGACTTACCCCCATAAGCTCCGCTTCTTTTTCGGTCAAAGAAGCAAAGTAGGTTTCCGCCGCCTGTGTTACTTTCGCCTCCTCCGCTTCATCCAATGTCACGCCCTTTTCTTTTGCAAGCAGATACATGGTTTTTATCTGTGCAATTCGGGCAAGTACCGTCTCCTTTACATTTTCCTCCAGAGTCACGCCGTCAAGGGAGACATTCCATATTTCTTTTCCGTAGACATTCTCATATTGATTTTGAATGGTAGTCAAATATACCATCATCTCCACCTGTTTACAGGATACATCCTCAATTCTGAACACTTCATCCTTGCGAAAACCTGTGGTAAATATAACGCGGGTCCCGTCTTTGCCACAGCCGACGAGCCCTCCCAGACAAAGCGTCCCCAGAAGAATTCCCAACCCTATTCTCTTTCCTATTTTTAATCCCATCTGCCGGCACCTTTCGTTTTGTATATTCCTATAAGTTCACACAGTAAACAGTTCACTTTGATAACCATTTTGCCGTATTATATTCCTATCTCTCTTAAAAATACAGTTCATCCGATAATCAAACATATCTCATATCAAAAAACATCCGGATATGATATATCTAAGGCACATCATATCCGGATGGCTTAATCTGTCTAAAACAATTTCCCACGCTTTACTCAATCACATGAATCCAGCCTTTAGGAGCCTCAATCCTGCCCATCTGAATGCCTGTCAGGGTATCATAGAGCTTCTGGGTTATCGGTCCCATTTCTGTCATGCCGCTGGGCAGGCAGATTTCATTTCCGTGGTCAACAATCTTGCCCACCGGAGAAATCACTGCAGCCGTACCGCATAGACCACACTCTGCAAAGTCCTTTACCTCGTCCAGATATACTTCTCTCTCCTCTACTTCCAGATTCAGGTATTCCTTTGCCACATACACCAGAGAGCGGCGGGTTATGGACGGAAGAATGCTGTCTGACTTGGGTGTGACTACCTTGTTATCTTTTGTAACAAACAGGAAATTTGCACCGCCGGTTTCTTCTACCTTGGTTCTGGTACCGGGGTCAAGATACATATTTTCATCATAGCCCTCTTTATGGGCGGATACAATAGCATGCAGACTCATTGCATAGTTGAGTCCTGCCTTGATATGCCCTGTCCCATGAGGCGCCGCACGGTCAAAATCACTGACACGGATAGTCAAAGGCTTCACGCCTCCCTTAAAGTAAGGACCTACAGGAGTGCAGAAAATACGGAATTGATATTCGTCTGCGGGTTTTACTCCGATAACCGGATTGGAGCCAAACATATAAGGGCGGATATAAAGGGTTGCCCCGCTGCCATAGGGAGGCACAAAAGCGTCATTCGCCTTTACCACTCTGGTCACGGCATCCACGAAACGCCCCTCCGGCAGTGTGGGCATTTCCAGCCTTTCCGCCGAAGAATTTAATCTGTCCGCATTTAAATCAGGACGAAAAGTCACAATATGTCCGTCGTCCGTAGTATATGCCTTAAGCCCTTCAAAAACCGTCTGCGCATACTGTAATACTCCCGCACATTCGTTCAATACCACATTTGCATCCTCTGTGATGACACCTTCGTCCCATGCGCCATTCTTATAATTGGACACATAACGGTAATCCGTTTGAACATATCCAAATCCCAAGTTGCCCCAATCAATATCTTTCTTTTCCATTACAAATTCCTTCTTTCCTTCTGTTTCGTTTATGCCTATGGCAGACATGTCCACCCATTTTACTTGGTTATAATTATCGTACTTTTATGCCTAAAAGTCAATAAGCAGTTCCATGTTCCGCTTATTATTCGTAAGAATCCGGACTTATTCTATTTAAGCCCCTTAGCCTCCTCTAAAGTAATTCCGTTTTCGCCTAGCGGAATCGCATGGTCTAATCCCACAAATTTTCCGTTTTCCTGCCACAGCACTTCTTTTACAAAATTGTATTTTTCACTGTCCCATGTAGTAAAATCATCCAAAAGCAGTCCGCCGGTATCTCCTGAATTGGCATTCAGGCACCAGAATGTGTGATTTAAATGATAGGTTCCTATCAACTGACGCATATAAGTCATCCATGTCAGATTCGGTTCTCTCATAAAGCCGCCCCATTCTCCGATCAAAAGAGGCGCAATATCCTCCTCATAAATATAAAACCAATTATCATGCCAGCAGTCTTCCATCAGACTATCATAGGTATAGTTTTTCTGAAACCATGGCTGTTCATACACGGTAGGTCCATAATCATGGGGAGAATAAACCAGCTTATTCTGATACTTTCCAAGGTTTATGGGATAATCCGCCACTGCCCTTAAGTTTCCGCCCCACCAGTTAAAATAGTAATCGCCGGAATCCGTGGAAGAATAATCCCCTCCCTTTTTCATGGGATAAATCTCTGTGCCTTCCACCAGAATCAATACATTGGGATTTTTGGAAAGCACCTTGGCCGCCGCGGTTTCCGCTACATATTTCCAATTATTGGCATCCTTGGAATCGTTCCAGACAGCGGCATTTTTGCCCTCGTTCGGCTTGCCGTGGGGTTCATTTTTTAAATCATAAGCAATCACGGTGTCATTGTCCTTATAACGCTCCGCCATCCACTCTAAAGCCGCATAATAATCTTCCACCGTGACCTTGTCCGTATACCAAAGATTCACCGTATGCCCGGAAGCATTGGTTTCCGCGCTGTGAATGTCTATCATGACCTTAATGCCGTTCTCCTCCGCAAGCGCCAGAAAATAATCAAAAATTTCCAGGGAATTCATGGCATTTAATTCTTCATTATAGGCATTGTTGTAATTTGCCCGGGGATATTCCCCCGCCGCCCACTGATTGATCAGCTCCGCCGACATGGGCACCCTGATAAGATTAAACCCATGATCCGCAATGCCTTTCACCGTGGGAACCAACTGACTGTTCCAAAGACCGTCAAAAGTATTGGTGCCTGTGTTATAACCGAACCAGTTCACACCGGTCAGCCACACCTGTTTGCCATCCTTGTCCACGATTTTGTTGCCGTCCGTAAAAAGCCAATCATCCCCTTGTACGGCATCCTCAGACCGTGCCAGCAGCTCGGAAACATCCTTACCTTTTACCTGTCCGTTTCCATTTTGCTGATTGTTATTTTGAGCGTTTCTATCCACATTTCCCTTTTCCACATTACATCCGGCATCATTCAAAGCTGCGGAAACGATGGACAAATCCGTTTTGGTTCCCATATTACAGCCCAATACCACGCTTGCGCCGGGAGCAATGGTTTTATTATATTCCGCATTGGTAATCGTCACAACATCACCGTCCACAGACCATGTGCCGTCCCATCCCTGAGCGGAAACCAGACCGTCCACCTGCAGCGCAAGATTCCAGCCCTCTATTGCAGTGTCGGAATGATTGGTTACGCTCAGCTCCAAAGAGCACATTTTCGTATCGCCATCCGTCCAGCCGTTTCCTGCGGAATAAGTGACCGTATAACCGTCGCCCGCGGCAGGCTTGTCCGCAATTTGTAAGCTATGGGTGCCCGAAGCCTGCGAATTGTCCCCGTTAGAAGCATTCATATTATCAGTGGCATCAATATGGGAAGCATCCGCCTGAGACATTTCTTCCTGATCCTGCAAAGAATCCGCGCTGTTTGAAAGCGCCGCCCTGCGCAGCGCACTATTCTCCGCAATCACTGCAATCAAAGCAATGAGCAGGACAATAATGACCGCTCCTCCAATCAGGAACGGCAGCCGTCTTTGTACCGATATTTTTTTATCTTCCGCAGATTTTGTACTTTCCGTATCCATAAACTTTCTCCCTTTACTTTCTTTCATACTTCAGAAACCGATACGCCACATCAAAATAAGTCTGCTCATCACTGTCCGCAGTAATCTTCCACTCCGGAGACTCATCCAGATTGGGAAAATAGGCGTCTGCCGCATACTCCCTGTCAATCTTGGTCACATGAGCCACATTGCAATAAGGGAGGAGCTGCCTGTAAATGCTCTCCCCTCCGATCACATACACATCTTCATCCTTGTAAGGCTTTACCCGCTCCAATAATTCCTCCACGGAATGCACTACCATAGCATCCTTTACCTGATATCCCGGGTTCTTGGATAAAATAATATTGGTCCGATTCTTTAAAGGCAGCCCCTGAGGAAAAGTATCCAATGTTTTTCGTCCTAAAATCACGACTTTTCCCGTTGTTTCTTCCCGAAAATGCTTATGGTCATTGGGAATTCTGATTAAAAGCTCATTCTGATAGCCAATCGCCCAATTATTATCTACCGCGACTATTAAATTCATGTTTTCCTCCATTTCTTACCTTCTTTTTGGGAAAAGTGTTCTCACTGCAAATATGAATGGTTAAAACTGATGTGCCCAATCAATTCCGGGATAGAGTTCTCCTGTCCGAATAAAATATTCCACTGCCTTTATCCCAATCTCCATATCCGTTATGGCTTGCATTTTGGGAACCGGAGACTGTCCGCCGCTTTCGAGCGCTGTCCAAACACTCTTATCAGAATAATTATGTTTCTTTATCTGTTCTGCAGTATCTGCATAACTCGCATTGTATGTATAATAATTTTGCCATTCACCATTGCGGTCAAAGGAGCAAGCAAGAGACAACCACTCCCCATCTGAGAGCACTTCCATAAAGTCACATTCCCCATCAGGGTCTAAAAACAGAAAGATATTAATTCCATGGGGAATCTCTGCTAAAATTTTTTCAATCAGTTCCGGCGTAATCTGAGACTCATCATATGTACCACCATAGGGATAATATTCGATACGCTTAACTACAACTGCATTTGTTTCAAATGCCGGTATTACATCTTGCTTTGAAATAATTTCAATATCCATAATATGCTCCTTCAAATCCCGATTACACACACGACCATCTACCTGAAAATGATGCTGCTTTCGTTAAAGGACAAGGGAAAGCATTGCAACGCCCATCGGTTATTCCCAAATAATTTTATCAGGGGAAACCGTTCCCTGCTCCGTGAGCCAATTGCGTACAAATTCTTTAAGAGAGCCTACCTCGTTGACTGCGCCGTAAGCCGTTTTCACTTCCTCGGTGTAGCCGCCGTTTACAAATGCAACCTTGTAGGTTGTCCCGTCCTCAAGCTCTACATCGCCCTTTGTCACAAGAACATAGGGCAGATTATCGCCGTCGCCGAACCTGTCGAAACCCGCTTCCGCAACAGCCTTAGCCTCCGCACCCGTCATAGTCATTACGGTATATTCACCGTCGCCGCCGGGGACTATGCTGTAAGAAGTCTCTGCGTTTATTCCGCCCGCAT
>JAMPEB010000011.1 GCA_023665475.1 Lachnoclostridium sp. | reverse complement strand
TGGTTACTTACTCCAATAACCAGATCCTTGCTCAGGCAGGTCAGGCAATGCTGGCACAGGCAAATCAGTCAAATCAGGGTGTTATGTCCTTGCTTCAGTAATAGATTTAAAATGAACTTTTCTAAAGGGCTGGCGTATCGTCAGCCCTTTTTATCTAACTTTCATAGGAAGAACAGATATGAAAAAGAATACCATATTGTTTTTAGAGTGGCATAGCTTTGGCACACCCTTTATCATAGAGGCATTTCAAAAATCAGGATATTCCCTGGTGAGAGAAGCTTTTCCCAGAGACAAAATCGATACCAGAAACGATGCGGAGTACACAGAGAAATTAGTACATTTGATATTGGACAGGGAATATGCCTGTGTATTTACGGTAAATTATTTTCCTGTGGTGGCTATTGCCTGTAAGGCATGTCGGATTCCCTATGTTTCTTGGACTTATGACAGTCCTTTTGTGCAACTCTATTCCACGACATTAGAATTTGATACGAATTTTGTTTTTGTGTTTGACAGTCATACCGTGCAGGAATTGCGCAGTATGGGATATCACAATGTATATTATATGCCTATGGCGGTTCCGGAAGATTATTATGAAGAGATGCTGCAAAAGCAATACAATAAGTCCCGGTATCGGTGTGAGGCAGTCTTTGTAGGTTCATTATATAGTGAAGACTTCCACAATCCTTTTCGCAAAATGAAGGAGTTGACAGGGTATTACAAAGGACTGATTGACGGATTGTTGCAGGCACAGCGGAAAGTATACGGATATCAGTTCCTTCAGGAGCTTTTAGAGGAAATGCCGGATTTGGTGGAGCAGATTGACAGGCTGTGTCCCTTTCGGATTGCGGGGGACGGATTGGAGACGATTGAATGGGTATATGCCAACTATTATCTTCTGCGACAGGTAACGGCACTGGACAGGCGTATACTGCTTGAGCAGATGGCGGAACGCTTCCATATCTGTGTATATACACCGGAAAAAGCCCGGATTCCCCATGCGGATGTGAGGGGAAAGGCGGACTATTATGCGGAAGCGCCTTATGTATATCATAACAGTAAGATTAATTTAAATATTACCCTGCGCAGCATACAGACAGGAATTCCCCTACGGGCATTTGACATTATGGGATGCGGAGGATTTCTGTTATCGAACTGGCAGGAAGATTTTCTGGAATATTTTGAGCCGGAGGAAGACTTAGTGCTGTATGAGAGCAGTGAAGAGGCAGTGGATAAGGCGGCATTTTACTTGGAACATGAGACCGAACGCCGCCGGATTGCGGAAAACGGCAGACAGAAAGTAAGGAAAGAACACACCTATTTTCATCGGATAAAAGATATGTGTGCTTATATAGAGGATTATTGGTCATAAAGGAAACAATGTGATTGGATTCCTTCAAGATGATGGCAGGGAGGCATACGAATTATGGCGGAAGCTTTTTTGGAAGAAATTTATCAGGATGCAAGGCTGATCTGTGAATTAAAGGAGGTGGTGCAATACGCCAGAATGAATATCACAAACAATCTGGCTACAAAAGGGGACATATTGTTGAAAAAGTTATGCGATGTATGCAAACGATATGCACAGTATGATGTGGTGAAGGCAAAAGAAATGTGGCGTCTGTTGAAGGAAGTTTCCTCGCTTGGCCATAATCCAATCCTGATTGGAGATATTTTGGAATGTAAAATATTGCCGTTGTTAGAGGATAGTATGCGGCAGTGGGGCGATATATGTACGGAAAATGATGAGGGGGATTATAGATTTGAAACTTCAATATCCGGTTTTCTGACTTTGAAGGATGAGCGGCAAGATTTCTATTTTCACAGTACGGTAGACCCTATGTGGGAAGCGAAACAGCTTGCGGAATGTATTTATGATCCTCGAAACAAGCAATACTCTATTAGAGGCTGCGGATTGGGATATTTGATATATCAACTGTATGAGGTATCTCAGGGTTCTCTTTTATTGAATGTATATGAGAAAGATGCCAGAATGGTGCAATATGCCAGACAATATGGTGTATTGGATTGGGTGCCGGAAAAAAATCTTAAAGTAGTGATAGATGAAGATCCACGCCCTTTCCTAACTAGTGCCTTGGAGGACAATACAGGAATGTATATGTTTGCACCGGCTTTCAGGAGTGAGGCGGATGATGTCAGGGAAAGTATGAATCCTATTGAGATAGATTATGCTACTTACTATCTGCAGCGCAAAAATGCGGCAATCAATTACTGGAATAATCTCCGGGCGGATGGCAAAATGATATGGGAATTTGATGCTTCTCAACTAAAGAAAGATTTCATAGTGATTGCCGGGGGACCTTCTGTGGATGATAACATGGAATTTCTGCGGGAAAATCAAGGAAAGAAAACTTTGATTGCTGTGGGGACGGTATTTAAAAAGTTGATTCAAAATAATATCACACCGGATATAGTGGCTATTTTGGAGCCGGATCCGGCTGTCTATCCTCAGTTGGAGGGAATGGAAGATCAAAAGGTTCCCTTGCTGGTTAGTCTGCTTACCTATTGGAAACTTGCTGCTGCTTATCAAGGTGAAACATATTTTGTCCCATTGACAGGAATGGCTGGAGCAATCGGATATCCCCTTGATGAATACGAAGATCAATGGGCTGTAGGCGGTACCGTGACTAATATGGCAATTATAGCGGCAATTAGATTTGGCGCCGAGCGTATCTATCTGGTGGGGGTGGATATGGCATATCCGAATGGTGTTACCCATGCCGAGGGAACTGCACAAAGGCAAATCGTTTCACTAGAGGGAATGATTCCGCTGGAAGGTGTGGATGGCAGCATGGTGTATACAGATAAAATAATGAAAGTGTATAAGGGGGAGGTGGAAGAGTTAATCAGTCAGGTACCGCGGATTTCCTTTTACAATATGTCCCGAATAGGCGCAAAATTAGAAGGAACGCTTGCGTATGACGAAAGCATAGGTGTTTAAATGAAATTATTAATATATGAATGGGCCTCTTACCTTCAACATGATATTTATGAAATCTGTAGGGAGAAAAGTATTACCTATGATGTCTTTGAGTGGAAATTTAGGGACAAGAATTTAGATGAAGAATTTGAAAAATGGTTTTATCATACGGTAGATAATTTCCAATATGATGCGCTTTTCAGCATAAACTTCTGGCCTATGTTGTCCAAGGTCTGTCAGAAAAAGGGCATGAAATATCTTGCATGGTGTTATGATGCTCCGCTCAATGTAGAACATCTGGAAGAAAGCCTTGGCAATTCCGTAAATTATGTATTCTTTTTTGATCGTATGCAATTTGAAAGATACAGGAAAATGGGGTTTGATACAGTATGGCATCTGCCCTTGGGGATTAATTGCACAAGATTAAAAAATCTGGTTGTTTCTGCCGAAGTTTTTAAAAGATATCAGGCGGAAATATCCTTTGTAGGAAATTTATATGAATCAAAGATACAAAGTATTCTGGCTCCCATGGAAGAATATACGCAGGGGTATTTGACCGCATTGATGAGCGCTCAATCCAAAGTATATGGATACTATATGTTGGATGAACTTCTTACTGATAAATTGCTGGAAGATATTAATCAGCAATATCTTTTGAAACAACCGGATACAAAATTTCGCCTGAGCAAAGAGGCGTTGAACTTTGCCATGGCAAGCGAGATTACCCGGCGTGAAAGGCTTATTTTGTTAAATCTGTGTGGAAAAAGATTTGATACAAAGGTTTATTGTTATGAAAAGAATGATCTGCTGCAAGGGATTCAGCAGTGTGGCAGCGTGGATTATGTGTCCCAGATGCCGTTGGTTTTTGCCTGTTCAAAAATTAATTTGAATCCTTCCCTGCGTATTATTCAAAGTGGGATTCCATTGCGGGCTTTTGATATTATGGGCGCCGGCGGATTTTTGCTTTCCAATTATCAGGAGGAATTGCAGGAACTCTATGAAAACGAGAGAGAAATGGTGATTTATGAAAATATGGGAGATGCTATAGAAAAGGCGGATTTTTACTTGCGCCATGAGGATTTAAGAACCGACATAGCACAAAGAGGAAGGGAAAAAACACTGAAAGAGCATAGTATACAGGACAGATTAAAAGAGATATTGACTGTGGCAAAAATATAAATTGGTTTTCCGAGATGCCCTGATACTTTATCATGCAAGTAATCATATAAAGTCGACAATGGAGGGTTCATCCTGATAGAGAGAGGAAACTTATGGATGAAAGAAAAGAGCTTATGCGGTTAAAAAATGCCAGAATGATTACACAGATTCAGGAAACGATATATTACTTGCGAATTCAGGATTATGCGGAAGGCAGTATGCGTTTTAACGGACTGTTGCAAATGATGCAGGAAGATTCTGATATCAGCATTCAAATTTTTGCAGAGCAGAATTCGCAGGAAGAACATTTTTCAAGGGAGCTTTTCAATCAGATGATGCAGGCTTTGGAGAGAACAGATATGCTCCTGTTGGCGGATTTGTTGGAAGAAGCATTATTGCCTCTGGTAAAAGGTATGGTTATTCCTATGGAGCCGGATATTCGGGGAAATTACTGTTTGGAAAGTACTTCCTCCGGTTATTTGACTGTACGGCATATTCCTACAAATCTTTATCTCCATGGAAATTGTAATCCTATGGAGGAAGCCAGATATCTTGTGGAACATTGCTTTGAATCGGATAAGGAAAATTATGCTGTTTGGGGAATTGGGCTGGGATATCATGTGGTAAGATTATATGAAGCTGCAAAGGGCGCAATTTCAATTACCATTTTTGATGAGGATGAAGAAATATTTGAATTGGCGGCAGAATGTGGCATTTTGGATAATATTCCGAGAGAACGCCTTTCTTATGTTGTGGACAAAACAGGCGAAAAATTTTTGAGGTATTTGTCAAAGCAGGAACGGGGAATCTTATTGCATTTTCCGTCTGTCAAAAAAATTCAAGAGAAGCAATTGAAGGAACGGATCAACAGGCTTTTTTTGAGCTGGAACGATGTGATAAGCGTAAGGTCTGCTTTGGCTGTCAACTTTAGAAGTAATCAAAAATATTGTAATCACCTTGTGGATGAAATAGAAAAGATGATTTATGGAAGGGAAGTTGTATTGGTAGCTGCAGGACCGTCTTTGGATGACAATCTGGATTTTTTAAAGAAGGTTTCTTGCGAAAAGGTTATAATGGCAGTTGCCAGAGTATGGAAGAAGCTCCTTTATGAAGGTATTGTGCCGGACTATGCGGTGACTATGGATGCTCATGAAATCACTTTAGGACAACTTGTCGGAGTAGATAATGAAGAAGTTCCTTTGATTGTGGATTCCACGGCATATTGGGAAATGGCGGCAAGTTATGGCGGAGAAAAATACATTGCCTATCAAAAGGACTATGGAGATGCTGAAAAATGTGCAAAAAAATTAGGATGCAGACTCTATGAAACGGGTGGTTCGGTTTTGACATTATGCTTGGATATTGTTTTGCAGTTAGGAGCCAAAGTGGTCTATTTTGCGGGAGCAGATTTATCTTATCCGGGAAGAAAGTCTTATGCCAATGGAACTATGGACAGCAGGGAGACGGATATATCCGGATTGCAGCCGATAGAGGCGGTGGATGGAAATATTGTATATGCAGATTATGCCCTCATAGGCTTCCGCAAATGGATTGAGGATAAGATAAAAGAATACCCACAAGTAGAGTTTTATAATTTATCGAGCTGTGGCGCTAAAATAATAGGCGCCCAGTCCGTTTATGACAGATAGGAATGGGGTGGTTTAACCGGAAACTCTTCGCAGCATTTCGGTTAGGCGTTTTTGATAAGTGTGTTCTTCTTTTACTTTTTGATACCCGTTTGCCGCAATGGCTTGCCGCTCCTTGTCATGAGTTAGGTAATAAGAGCACTTATCCACTAACTCCTCAAGGCTTGCATAGGCTTCCAAGTCTACGCCAATCTCAAAGAGATCTGTCAGTTCCTGCTGATAGTTAGTCATGAGGAAACCGCCGCATCCGAGAATGTCAAAGATGCGCAGGGGCAGACCGGTCTGGATGGGACGGATGGTCATATTGAGATTGATTTTGCTCAAGTGAAATACCTTGGGCATTTCCGTAAGAGTCCGGATGCCGTCGTGGACGCGGACACCCTTCAGAGGAGAAGAATCGCTTCTGGTATAGAGATCCACCGGGAAATGTTCTGCCAATTTGTTTAAAGTGCGGATGCGTTCCGTTTCGGCAGCCTGAATGCCGATATATTCATGGGCAGCGACATAGCGCTCCGGCGCAGCAACTGTATTTTCTAAGGAAAAAAAGGAAGAATCTGCAGTACGGATACTGTTAACGACATCATCGGTGAGAATGTCTTCCATAAAGTTGTAGCCGTAGACCTTTAGAGATGCTTCCACAATGCCGTTTATATAGCCAGAGATATAATCGGGAAGAGCCGATAGGCAGTGCAGGCGGTTTTTCTCCGTATATAGGGAACCTACAAAGGAGATATCGCTACTGTATTTGGTACGATCCGGATCGGAAATGGATGAGGTAACTTTGTCAAAGCGTTCCGTGCAGGATGCCAATGGTAGATGAAAAATACAGTTAGGATTGAAAGGGGCAAAATCATCATATTGCGCTCTGTCAAAAAGAAAAATGCGGTTGGTGTCATGCAGGATGGACTTAGAAAACAGTTCGGGTACGGGAGAATCAACAGTCCAGCACAAGTAAAGCACTTTGTAAAGGTAACATACCTCTGCAATCGCAGGAAAAAAGTTGACGCTGAAGACAAAGAGTGGGTGTAAGGCTTCAAGAGAATGGCTCATCAGTTCCACGCATTTAGCGGGAGAGAGGTTTTTGTCAGACATTTCAGTAGTTTCCTCCTCCACGGTAATACCAAAATTTTGGAAAGCATTTATTAAATCTGGTTCACAGATATTGCCATAGCGGTAAAATAAAATAGTCATTGCATCCTCCGGGTTGAAGTAATAAAAGTTGAGACGCTAACAACCTAATTTTACCATGAATCGTTGTTATTGACCAGTAATAAATTTGTTGCTATAATTTAGGTATAAATTTATCTAATCATTGGGTGAGGTGAAAGAAATGAATCAGAGATTATCAGATGCATCCGAAAGACTGTTTGGGCAGCCTATGTTTCAAATATTGTCAAGGATTAAAGAATTAGAACGAGAAGGAGAAAGTGTGATTCATTTTGAGATAGGTGACCCTGATTTTGATACTCCAGTCAATGTGGCAGACGCAGGCATCAAAGCTATCAAAGAGGGGAAAACCCATTATTCTCCGGCTATTGGAGAGTATGCCCTTAGAGAGGTAATTCAAAGCAAGAATCAAGAAATCCGAGGTTTTGTTCCGAACATGGAACAAATTTTAGTCTCACCGGGAGCTAATATTTTAATTTATTTTATGGTGGCTTGCATCATGAATTCGGGTGAAGAAATTATTTTACCCGACCCTTGCTTTTCTACATACATTTCCGTTGCTAAATATTGTAATGTGAATCCGGTATTTGTACCGCTTCGACCGGAACATGAATTTCGGATGCAGCCAGAGGATGTTCTTAAAAGGATTACTGATAAGACGAGAATTGTATTATTGAATTCGCCTCACAATCCTACCGGTTCGGTTATGCTGCCTGAGGAAATGCGGGAAATTGCGCGTATTTGCTATGAGAGAGATATCTATGTGATTACGGATGAAATATATAGATGGTTGAATTATAGGGATGAAAAAAATTATTCGGTTTCTATAGCAGATGAGTGTAAAGAGCATATTTTGGTGGTGGATGGCTTTTCAAAGTCATATGCGATGACAGGATGGAGATTAGGGTATGCTATAGCGCCCAAGGCACTTGTGAGTAAAATGTCATTGCTTCTGGAAACCTTGTGTTCATGTGCACCTTCATTTATTCAGTATGCAGGAATAGAAGCCTTGCTGGGTCCGCAGGATGCCGTTTTAAAGATGAAAGAAACATATAATCGAAGAAGAAAACTATTGGTTGATGGATTGAATCGCATAGATGGTATCCATTGTCAAGAACCCCAAGGTGCATTTTATGTATTTCCCAATATAGAAAAGACAGGATTGACAGACACGGAATTTGCTAAACGCCTGCTTGAAGAAGCTAAAGTCGGAGTAGTGGCCGGACAAGATTTTGGCATGGCGGGCAGAGGGCATATCCGTCTGTGTTATGCAACAGACGAAGAGAAAATTGTGGAAGGCTTGGCGCGCATTAAACAATTTGTCTCTAATTTATAATGGATGTGTTAGTAGGTGCAAATAGAATATTCAGAAGTGTAGAGAATTGGGCAAGAGAGGATATGCCATGAATAAGATTGTTACCAAAGAGCAGTTTAAATCTATCAGACAAGAATTCAAAACCCTAAAAAGGACCGTTGTCCTTTGCCATGGCGTATTTGACTTGGTTCATCCCGGACATATTATTTATTTTGAACAGGCAAAGAATATGGGGGACATTCTGGTGGTGTCCGTCACTGCTGCAAAATATGTCAGAAAAGGTCCCGGCAGACCTTATTTTGACGATGAAATGCGCCTGAAATTTCTGGCGGCAATCGGTTGTATCGATTATGTCATGTTGTCGGAAGGATTTACGGCGGATGATGTGATTGAGGCGGTAGAGCCGGATTTGTATGTCAAGGGACAGGAGTATGCCAAGGCGGAAAATGACCTGACCGGAATGATTGGTGAAGAGGTCAGATTGGTTCAGGAACACGGTGGAGAAGTTGCTTATACAAGCGGACAGGTGTTCAGTTCCACGAAGTTAATTAATCATGCACTGCCTGCACTGAGCGGTGAAGTGAAGGAATATATGGAACAATTTCACAGAAAGTATGGCATGGAGGATATCAAAAATTATGCGGAAGCCATGAAAGAACTTAAGGTATTGGTAGTGGGCGATGTCATTATTGACGAGTACATTTACTGCAGGGTTCAGGGAATGATGTCCAAGGACATGGGATATTCTGCCAGATATAAATACGCAGAAAGGTATCTGGGAGGGGCTCTTGCCATAGCGCGCCATTTGGCTTCCTTTAGTGATAATCTTACACTGATGAGCGTAGTCGGCACGGAGGAATCCCTGCACAGCAGGATGCTGGATGATTTGAGCGGCAGCATGAGGCTGGATCTGGTATACAGTCCGGAATATGCCACTATTGTAAAAAGCCGCTATGTGTCCGTGAATGAGAAGAGAGAAGAAGTCGATAAAATATTTGCGGTGAATAATCTTCCGGACCCCATGAAGATTGATAAGGAGACCATGGATACCTTCAAACAAAGACTCAGCGAGAAAATAGGGCAGTATGATGTAGTGGTGCTGTGCGATTTCGGTCATGGACTGGTGGACAGAGAGGTTATGGAGATTATCCAGAAGGACGCAAAATTTCTGGCATTAAACTGTCAGACAAATTCTTCTAACTTCGGGAAAAATATTATAACAAAATACAGGCGGGCAGATGTATTTGTGTTGGATCAAAAAGAATTAAGTCTCGCTTTTCCCGACTATCATCAAGGGGAAGCTGAGGAAGAAGCCCTTGTAAGTCTGGCAGAACATTTTGGAAGCCATGGCTGGCTGACGCAAGGCTCGAAAGGCGCTGTCTGTGTGGAAGGAAATGAAGTCAAGCCCTGTCCGGCATTTACCTTGAAAGTAAAGGATACCATCGGAGCGGGGGACGCTTTCTTCGCATTGGCATCATTGTCTGTGGCAGCGGGCGCGCCTGCGGAGGTGGGCACCTTTATGGGCAACATTGCGGGGGCATTGGCCGCTAATATCGTGGGTAATAAAGAATCTGTTGAGAAGGTAAATGTGTTGAAGTATGCAAGTACATTACTGAATATTTAAGTGGAGGTACGAAGCGGATGATGGAGCAATTACATCAGGATATCAACAGGGCATTTGATTTGGAAGAGAGCGGAAACTTTGAGGAAGCGATGCGGATTTGTAATGAGTGCGCACAAAATTATCCGGATCATAAAAATGAAATTGATTTTGAAATTGCCAAGATGAATTATAGGAATGGCAGAGAAGAAATCGCATTGTGTCAATTTTTGAATCTTTTTGACAAAACAAGGGATAATGATATATTGACCTTGATTTTGGAGGTATATTATTATAGTTATCAGGAGGAATTGATTCAGCGTTATCAGCAAAATTATCAAATGCTGGTTAATTACGAATATTATTATGGCAAGCAGATGCCCGCAGAGATTCGCTATTGCCCTATTTTTGCAGGGGAACAAAGTATTTGGTATTATGATATAAAAGAAAAACAATTTCATGTTATGGAACGCTATAAATTTTCTATAGAAGAAGTTGGGGAAGAGACTGCTTGGCTTGTTACAGATATCTTATGGCTGGAAGATATATTGCAGATAGAACAAAGGACAAGAATAAAAAAACCGCTGTTGGATATGGAGACCCCGTTGTTGCTTGTTTATCAAGAAGATACTTGGGAACTGTTATTGCAATTATTGGATTTGGAGGAACTGATAAAATTAAATCGAATTGTTTTTTGCAATGATGAAAATGCATTGAAAGAGCCATTCTTAAATTGTGAAATGCCATTTCTTGATGGAACTACTCAATTTCGCCCATGGGGTGTACTTACCGAGAAATTAAACAGTTTTTTCAATTACTATCGGGCAGAATGTGAGAGATATCGGGTGGAAGCTTTGGAATACTATAAAAATAGCAAAAGTGAGGTCGTAAAGCACATTAAGGATGGCGCTCCTAAAATACTATTTTTGACAAGCCGTTTTACTACAGCGCTTCAATATCATGTCAGGGACTGCAGAATAGCGTTACACCAACAGAACATAGAGACCGAATTATGTATAGAAAAGAATAGATTATGCAGTGGAGTGGGATTGCTACAGGTTATTCAGATAGTTGTTGATTTTAAGCCGGATATTATTTTTTGTATAGATCATTTTCGCTTTGAGTTTAATGTTTTAAAGGAGTTGAAGGAGATTGTATGGATATCATGGCTGCAGGATGATATGAGTCATATAATGGATAAGGAAACTCCTGCTAAACTGACAGAAAAAGATTTTATAATGAATCATTTTATAACATGGCAGCAGATGAAGGATGTGGGATATCCGATTTCCAGAACAATGGATGCGCCGATAGTGGCAAATGCATTACTTTATAAGCCGTATGAATTGACAGAGGCAGAATGGGAAAAATACAGAGCGGATATTTGTATGGTATGCCATGCAGCGGATGCAAATACATATATAGAAACCTTGTTTGAAGAGGAGGAAGATGAATCAATAAGAGAATTGGTGAGACCGATGTTGAATGCTTACTGTCAATGGGTTCTGGCGGAGGGAAAAGTTTTATATACTCAAGAGGAGATGTGTCAATTTATTACGGAATATATGAAACAAACACTGAGTATGCAAGAAACAGAACCATTCAGTACTGCTCTGGCACAAGAGGTCTACACACCTCTTAATCAAAGAATTTATAGGCAGATGCTTGTGGATTGGTTGATAGAAGCCGGGTATAAAAACATAAAGCTGTGGGGAATGGAATGGTCTCAGAATCCGAAATATAAGGAATATGCTATGGGCGCTGCGCAGAATGGTGAAGTTCTGTCCAAGATACTGCAGAGCACAAGAATTACATTAGGGAATAATTATAATGTCACAGGGGCGGCAAGGGCATGGGAAACCATGCTGAGTGGTGCATTTTATATGAGTAATTATGTGCCGCCGCAGGAGGATGCGGTAGATATCCGCAAGATACTGCAGGAAGGGGAAAATCTGGTAGTTTTTCATGACAAACAGGATTTTCTGGATAAGGTGGATTATTATCTGTCTCATGATGCAGAAAGAAAGCAGATGGCGGAAAAGGGACGCAAGGCGGCACTAGAAAAAATGACTTACGATGCACTGATGAAGAGAATGCTCTTATTTTTGAAAAATGCGGTATAAAGGAGTCAAAAACGATATGGAAGATTACAGAATTGATTCACATAAGCTGATGTTTCATCCGGACAGGGTAGCTGATTGGTTAGAGGGAAAGGCAGTATATCCCATTAATGCGGAGGTGGGATTGGCGGGAGCCTGTAATCATCGATGCACTTTTTGTGCAGTAGATTATATGGGATATCAGCCAAAGGTATTATCAAAGGACATCACACATGCCAGATTTGAGGAGATGCAGGCAAAGGGCTTAAAGAGTATATTGCTTGCAGGAACCGGAGAACCATTGCTTAATAAAGATGCGCCGGATATTATTAATGATGCCAAATCAATGAATGTGGATATGGCATTATCCACAAACGGAGTCCTATTTACAGAAGATGTAGCTCAGGCATGCATGAATTCCCTTTCTTGGATTCGTTTCAGCACCTCGGCGGGAACGGAAGAGACTTACAAGAAAATACACCGGGGCAAAGATGGGGATTTGGAACGAGTATTCACAAACATTTATAATGCTGCGCAGCTTAAGAAAAAATATCAGATGAAGACTGTTTTGGGTGTGCAGATTGTAATGATACCGGAAAATGCCGATGAGGTAGTTCTTTTAGCCAAAAAGGTGAAGGAATTAGGAGCGGATCAGTTTTCCGTAAAATCCTTTGGCTGGCAGCCGCTTAGCTCAAGCAGCCTGAAAAAAGAGGTTGACAGGACTACATATTATGACCATCAGGAGGATATTGTCAGAGAATTGGCTGAGCTGAATGATGAAGCTTTTCGGGCAGTCTATAGGACAAACCGCATGAGCAAGCCGAAAATGAGGAAATGTTATACGGAATGCTATGCTATGCCTTTTCATACCAACATCGATGCCAATGGCGATGTCTGGCCATGCTGTGTATTGCTAGGCATGAAGGATATGTGTTTTGGAAATATATATGAGAATTCTTTTGAGGAAATATGGCAGGGCGAACAGAGGCGCATGGTCATGCAGAGGTTGAAAGACATGAAGCTTTCGGAGTGCACACCGGAATGCAGGCTGGATGATATGAACCGGTATCTGCATGAATTGAAACATCCGAATGCCCATGTAAACTTTATTTAATGTGATATGGAGAAGGAAAATGGCTGATAATTTTAAATTGGATTCTCATAAGCTGATAAATCATCCCTGTGAAGTTGCCAGATGGCTTCGGGGAGAGGAGATATATCCCATAGAGATAGAAATATCGCCGAGCGGTGCATGCAATCACAGGTGTATTTTCTGCGCAGTAGATTATCTGGGGTATGAACCGGCATTTTTGGATGAGCAGATGATAATAAAGAATATAGAGCATATGCATCAGAACGGATTGAAAAGCGTAATCTGTTCCGGTGAGGGTGAACCTTTGCTGAATAAAAATATGCCGGATATGGCAGTAAAGATAAAAAACATGGGCGTGGATGTGGCAATGGCATCTAATGGCGTGCTTTTAAGCAAGGGCATCACAGAAGAGTGCCTGCATGCGTTTACCTGGATTCGGTTTAGTGTGGCAGCGATTCAAGAAGAAACATACAGAAAAATTCATCGTGGCAAAGAAGGAGATTTACAAAAAGCGCTGGACAATATTGCTTATGCGGCGGAGTGGAAGAAAAAGAATCACTTGACCACAACGCTGGGGGTACAGTGCCTGTTGGTGCAGGAAAACAAGGATGAGATTTTAAGAATGGCAGAGCAGTTAAAGGAAATAGGCGTTGACTATTTTACTGTAAAGCCCTATTCACAGCATACACAGAGTACCAATCATCTGGAAGTGGATTATGAGGAACTGTTAGATTTGGAAGACAGCATTCATGCATATGAATCGGAGGACTTTAAAATTTATTACCGCTCGAATGCCATGAAGAAGATGAAGAAGGACAAGCTGTATGATAATTGCTATGGACTTCCGTTTATGACACATATTGACTCCAAGGGGAATGTCTGGCCATGCATTAATTTTATAGGGAAACCGGAGTTTTTGTATGGCAATTTATACGAACAGTCCTTTGAGGAAATATGGCATGGAGAAAGAAAAAAGAAGGTTATGTCTATTTTTGAAGATGTGGATATTAACAGTATATGCAGGGAAGCATGCCGATTGGATGAAATCAATCAATACTTGTATCGGTTGAAGCATCCGGGCGAACATGATAATTTTATATAAAAACGATATAATATGCAGCCGGAGGAACAGGATGGACAGCTATTTGTCAAGAGATGAGTTAGGGGAAATGTCTTTTAAAAGCATTGGGGAGGATGTCAGAATCAGCAGAAGGGCAGTATTTTATGCTGCGGAAAAAATAGAAATCGGCAGTCATGTCCGCATAGATGATTTCTGTTTTGTGAGCGGCGGTGAGGGCATCCATATAGGAAATTATGTTCATCTGGCGGCTTATAGCGCATTGTATGGCAAGTTCGGAATTGAAATTGGCGATTATGTGAATATCAGCAGCAGAGTCAGCATTTATTCCACTAGCGATGATTATTCGGGAGAGTTTATGACTGGCCCGCTAGTGGAACAGGAATGCATTCACGATATTGGGAAAAAGATAATGATTGAAAAACATGTTATTATTGGAACAGGAAGCGTGCTGCTTCCGGGAGCCATTCTGCATCAGGGTGTGGCAGTTGGCGCAATGAGCCTTGTAAAAGAGGAACTGCAGCCCTTTAAAATATATGCGGGAGTTCCTGCCAAATACATTAAGGAAAGATCAAGAGAGTTATTAGAGAAAGAGGCAGCATGCTTCGGGCATTTTGGAACCCGTCTTACAGAGAAGTGCAATTCAGATAAAAGGGGAGAAATACATGGATATAAATGATGATATCTTAAATCGGATTGCAGAAAAATAAAAGGAGTATAGAAGAGTGAACACAATAAAACCTACACAGCCCTCTATGCCGGGCTATGCCGCCTACATAGAAGAAATAAAGGATATATGGGACACGAAGGCACTTACTAACAATGGACCCAAAGTACGAAAGCTGCAGAAGCGGATGAAAGAATATATGGGCTGTCAGAATGCGGATTTATTTGTCAATGGGCATTCGGCCTTGATGATAGCAATTCAGGCATTAGGTTTGCAAGGTGAGGTTCTCACTTCTCCGTTTACATTTGTCTCTACCACCAATGCAATCGTACAGAATGGTTTGACACCGGTGTTTTGCGATATAGACGATAGCTATAATATAGATGTTAAAAAATTGGAGGAGCATATTACAGACAAAACCTGTGCTATTGTTACCCCGCATATTTTCGGCATTCCTTGCAATGTGAAGGAAATAGAAAAAATAGCATCAAAACATCATTTAAAAGTGGTATATGACGGGGCGCAGGCTTTTGGAACCAGAATAGCGGGAGAACATATAGGAAAATATGGCGATGTTACGATGTTCAGCCTGCATGCGATTAAGGTGTATAATTCCATAGAAGGTGGATTATTGACTTATGCGGATGATGCGCTGCATGAGAAATTTGAATTATATAGGAATTTTGGCATTGCTTATCATGAGAGCGGAAATGATGTGGAAGTATGCGGCATGAATGCCAAAATGAATGAATTTCAGGCGGCAATGGGAATTTTGGGACTTGATATCGTAGAAAAAGAAATCAAGTTAAGAAAATCTCTAGCGCAGATATATATTGACAGGCTGGCACGGATAGAAGGCGTTCGTACATATCCCTATGCAGATGGAATTGATTACAATTATGCATATTTTCCGATACGCATTCATCAAAAAGCCTTTGGGCTGAGTAGAGATGAATTGTTTACAGCTTTGAAAGAAAAGGGAGTAATCACCAGAAAATTATATGATACACTCTGCTGTGATTATAGCTATTATAAAGAAAAAAATTATGCATCAGATGTCAATCATGCCCGCCGGATAGCGGAGGAAGCGTTGGATTTGCCCTTATATGGGACTTTGCTTCCAGAAGAGGCGGAGCATATCTGTCAAATGATAGAAACGATACAGAAAGAGGCAAAACATGTCAGATAATATCAGAAAAAGTGTTTATAGTGATTTGAAAATATTTTATCACGCAGATAAAATACAGGATATCCTAAACGATAAGAGAACAGCGCCTGTGTACATCCGCATTAAACCCACAAATGTATGTAATCAGAATTGTTATTATTGCGGTTCCAAGGATGATAATGTACCGGAAGAGAGGCGCTTTGACCGGAAGGCGATGATTCCATGGGATAAGATGGAGGAAATCATACAAGACATAGCGGATATGGGGGTTAAGGCTGTCACATTCAGCGGGGGAGGAGAACCGTTGGTATATCCGTATATTGAAGATACGCTGGAGCTCATAAGGCAGAAAAAGATAGATTATTCTATTATCACAAATGGACAGGCATTAGAGGGCAGGAAGGCTGAGCTTCTGGCAGATGCAAAATGGATACGGGTGTCCATTGAATCTGCCCATGCAAAAACCTATGCCGGTATCCGGGGAGTGAATACCTTTGACAGAGTCATTAAAAATATCGAGAATTTTGTTCAGCAGAAACAGCCATGGTGCACGGTGGGCATCAACTGTGTGGTGACAAGGGATAACGCACAGGAGATTTATGATTTATGCAAACTTATGGCAAAGCTGGGAGTGGATAATATCAAACTGTCGCCATTAAGGCTGGATGGAGATTTAGGAGAATATCACAGACCGATTCAGGAGAGCGTTAAAGATCAAATTGCCCGGGCGAAAAAAGAGTGTGAGAATGACCATTTTAAAATAGTTGACAAGTATGATGGGGATGCAGGGCTGGATGCCGGTTATCACAAACCTTACCACAGGTGCCTGATTCAGGAAATCTTTACTGTTATCGGCGCAGACTGCAAGGTATATCTCTGCCACCAGCGGGCTTATACGAAGAATGGAGATATTGGCTCTCTGAAGGAGAGAAGCTTTAAGGAACTCTGGTTTGCAGAGGATACGATAAAGAAGGTAAGGGAGCTGGATGCCTGTCAGGAATGTGATTTCCGGTGCGTGTTCGACGAGCGGAATATTTTGTTAAATGATTTGATGTCGATAGATAAAAATCATATTAATTTTATCTGATGTATGCCAAATAATGCATTGTTTCTCAGGGAGGATAGAGGAAATGACCGTGCTGATTACCGGAATAGGCGGATTTGTAGGGAAAAATGCGGCGAAATATCTGATAGATAATGGTATAGAGGTAATAGGCGTTTATCATAAAAAAGCGCCAGAGTGTACTATCAGAAAATGTTTTTCCTGCGATCTGGCGGGTGAGGACATAGAGCAGTATATTGGCAGTGATAAGATAGATGCGGTTATACATTTTGCAGGTCAGATGAGGGGAGATAAGGTCAGGGATTATCTGGATAATACGATTAAGAGTACAAGAAGGCTGATTGATTATGCAGAAAAGGCAAAGATAAGGCAATTCATATATATTTCTTCTATTTCTGCCTATGGTGAAACATTGTCTAGTGTAAATGAAAATAGTGACAGGATTAATTTGGATGATTATGGTATGTCAAAGTATTTGTGTGAGAGGCTGCTGGAGGATGCGGCAATAGAGAAGCGCATGGTTCTGCGTCTTCCAAGGATATTGGGAAAGAATTGTGATTTATCCTACCCATGGCTGCCTAAAGCAGCACAGCAGATGCTAAAGGATGAAACCATTTATTATACGAATCCGGATTTGCTGTATAATAATATGCTATATATGGATGATTTGTCAAAATTTCTGCTCATTTTGCTGGATAAAGATATGAAGGGGTTTGAGCGCTTTGTGTTGGGAGCGAAGGGCAGAATGAGAATCATAGACATCTTAGAGACATTGAAAAAAGAAATTTCAAGCAAATCGGAGTTAATAGAAAAGCGGGTAAATAATAGAAATAAGTGTTATGCAATAGATACTGCGCATGCAGAAGCATATGGCTTTAAATCAAGAAGTATTGATGAAATCTTAAGAACATTTGCACAAGACATTAGGATAGAACAGGAATAGAATTGGTACTATTGACTAGAAACAGTTGGGTTGATATAATTGAACAAGAAATTAGGTCATAGATGTGAAAAAGGAGGTCGGATATGAGAGTTTGTGATGTTATTGCCAAATTTATTCTTTCGACAGGAGTAAATGAAGTATTTATGTTTCCGGGAGGTGGGAATAAATTTCTTATAGATGGATTGGCAGCTAATAAAAATATAAAGCCGGTTAGCTGTCACCATGAGCAGGGAGTGGCAATGGCTGCAATTGGTTATGCTAAATATAAAGGAATGGCATATGGAATGGTAACAACAGGTTGTGGCGGTACCAATACTATAACAGGAGTTTTGAATGGATGGCAGGATAGTACAGCATGCATGTTTATATCAGGGCAGTGTCATAGCAAACAATTGATAAGCTGTGTTGATGTACCGGTCAGGCAAGTGGGGATACAAGAGGCGGATATTGTGACAATTGTGTCATCTATTACAAAATATGCGGTAATGCTGACGAGAGCAGAAGATATATTATATGAGCTGGAAAAAGCATATTATATAGCAAAAGAAGGTCGTCCGGGACCGGTTTGGTTAGATGTGCCTTTGGATATTCAGGCGGCAGAAGTTGACGAAAGTACCCTGCATCACTTTGATGCTAAGGAATATAAGAGTCAATATAGTTCAAGTTTAAAAGAAAGTGATCTGGATGATATCGAGCAGCTCTTAAGAAATGCTAAACGACCTGTAATATTAGGTGGGCAGGGGATTCGATTATCCGGTGCAACAGATTTATTTGAAAAGTTGGTAGAACATTTAGACATTCCCGCTGTATTTGCGAGATTAGGAGTAGACGCCTTGCTTACAACAAGTAAGTATAATGTTGGTGTTATAGGAAATCATGGGAATAGGTCAGGGAATAAAGCATTACAAAATGCAGATGTATTATTAGTATTAGGTAGTAAATTAGGGATTAATGCTGTTGGCTATTCATTCGATTTGTTTGCGCCTAAAGCAAAAGTTATTGTTGTGGATATAGATGCAAATGAACATAAAAAAGGAACAGTTCATATAGATAAATTTGTACAAAGTGATTTAAAAGACTTTATACAAGGTATGTTAAAACGAGAACAGCAAAAACATAGTAAGTGGGTTGATGCTTGCAGCTATTTAAAAGAATCTTTTCCTGCATGTACCCAAGAGCATTATAATGATGAAAACGGAATCAGTATGTATGCATTTGTGAATGAATTATCGAAAAGTCTTCCGGAAGAAATCGGTATTTGCACAGATGCTGGGTCGGCTTTTTTTGTTACACCACAGGCGTTGATATTAAGTGATAAAAAGCAAAGATATATAACGAGTGGCGGGCAGGCAGAGATGGGATTTACAATTCCGGCATGCGTGGGAGTATGTTTTGCAAATGGAAGGAAGGAAGTTGTTGGCATTACAGGGGATGGAAGCTTTATGCTAAACATGCAAGAATTGCAAACAATAGCTTGCCATCAATTACCAGTCAAGATTTTTATATGGAATAATAATGGATATATGGGAATACGCCAAATGCAGGATAGTATTTTTCAGAATCGGCGATTAGGGGTAGATTCTGAAAACGGACTCAGTTTTCCTGATTTTGAAAAACTAGCGCAAGGGTTTCACATTAAGTATTATTGTATGAATAAAATTGCCGATATGCAAAAACAGCTCAAAGAGATTCATGAATATCAGGGCCCTGTTTTATGTGAAGTGTTATGTCAAACAGATGAGATAGTTTTAGGTGCAAGTACAATGCCAATGCCGGATGGAAGTAAAAAACAGGTATTAGAGGATATGCTGCCTCATCTTGATATGTCGGAATTTGATAAATTTCTATAAATAATGGAACCTCATAAATGCGTTTTAAGTATTTTTTTAGTTCCATAAAACATTGTTCTTCTACATGGAAGATATAAGTTTGATAGGTCTTGCTACAGATGTTCCGTTTTTTACACTCAGTGGTTGCCAGAGAGAAAGATGAATATAAATATGGAGAATAAGAATGAATCCACAGGTAGAGGAAATATTAGAACTAATAAAAAATTTGTATGAAAAAGGTATCTATGATGGAGCTTGGAAAGGACTTAGTGAGACATATCATCATATTCCAACCAGAGAAGTAAGGGATATGCTATTGGAATATTTCTATTATCCTAATGAAGATGTGTATCAAGAAAACTACAAAGAAAATATGGCGTTTTTGCTTCACAGTAAAAAGGTATATGGATACAGTCCCAAGGAGAATGCGGCTCTGTTTTCCAATCAAATTCTGTGGATTGATGCAGGGACTCTGTATTATCTAAAAGATACGGATATTAAGTGTCAGGATTTATTAAAATGTTCCTTTGAAGAGGCAAAAAATGCTTTGTATGTAAATATTACACCTAAAGACTTACCCCAATGTCATAAAGACCCCTTGATTCTGTATTATGATGAAGAAGTTTTTGAATGTTATTTGCAATTGTTTTCTTTCTCCGAAATTTTGGAAAGAACAAAAATGATTTTAGTAGGAGCGGGACTGGAAGAGTATATTCTACAATTTGGGGAAATTGGTATAGAATGTATAATAGGAGGTGGGATAGAGGTTCATAACAGGATAAATCACGCTTTGAAGATTTTTTGGTTTGCGGAAAAAAGAGAGTCTTTTGGAACCTTATATGGCAATTATACATTTTATGTAATACGTGTGGAACCAATTACATCTTCCATCGGCGGGTTGATGTTATGGGTATTGAAACAACTGAAGGAAGCTTGTGAAAGAGGATGTATTCCCGTGATTGATTTTTCGCCTTATATGACTGTGTTTGTAGAAGACAATGAGTTTGGAATTATCAACCCATGGGAATATTATTTTGAACAACCGACACAATTCAGCCTTCAGGCAGTTTATCATGCGAAAGATGTTATTGTAGGCAATGCAGAGTGCGATTGTAGTCTGCAGGATTGGGATGATTTTGTAGATAATGCGGAAACATTACAAGAGTATATTAAACTTTTTGATAAATATGTTCACATGAGTAAACGAATAGAAAAGAAAAGCCTTGCGATTTATGAAACTTTGATAAAACCGGAGTGGAGGGTGCTCGGAGTAGTTTATCGGGGAACGGATTATAAAAACAGACCTGTGATTGGAGAACATAGACAGCCTGACATAGAGGAGTTGATACAAAAGACCGTAGAACTTATGTCGCAATGGAAATGCGATCATGTTTTTTTGGCAACGGAGGATGCCGAAGGCGTAGAACGATTTAAGCAGGCGCTGGGGGCAAAGCTGATATATACAAAGAAGGAAAGATATCCATCGTCTGTTAAATTTACCCAAACATATCGTTTCAAGAGGGAATTTGATGCTTATTTAAAAGGAGAGGAATATTTGACGGAAATATATATATTGTCTAAATGTAATTGCCTTTTGTCAGGCAGGCTGGGAATATTGGCAGTAGCACTGCCTATGAATGCAGGAAGGTATGAACATAAATATATTTATGATTTAGGAATATATACGGAAAAGGATTATAATAACAGTATGGAGGAAGTATAATATGATATCATTAGTGACAGGCGGATGCGGGTTTATCGGTTCTCATATTGTGGACAGGCTGATTGCCGAAGGACATGAGGTGCGGGTGATTGACAATTTTACCACCGGCAGGCCTCAGAATCTGGAGCATCAAAAAGAATGCGACAGATTGACAGTTTATCAGAAGGACATTAGGAACAAAGAAGAGATTGAGCCGGTGTTTGAGGGAGTGGATTATGTATTCCATATGGCGGCGCTGGCGGACATCGTTCCTTCTATCCAAAAACCGTGGGAGTATTATTCTTCCAATGTGCTGGGAACCTATAATGTAGTGGAATGCGCGAAGGAGGCAGGGGTCAAAAAGCTGGTATATGCGGCGTCTTCTTCCTGCTATGGAATTCCGGATGAATTTCCCACGAAAGAGACTGCGGAAATAAGACCTCAGTATCCCTATGCGCTGACGAAGCGACTGGGGGAGGAGACGGTGCTGCATTGGGGACAGGTATACGGACTGCCGGTGATCACCCTGCGGCTGTTCAATGTCTATGGAACCCGTTCCAGAACTTCCGGTACTTATGGCGCGGTTTTTGGTGTCTTTTTGGCACAGAAGCTGGCAGGGAAACCGTTTACCGTGGTGGGGACCGGCGAGCAGACCAGAGATTTTACCTATGTGACGGATGTGGCGGATGCGTTTTACACGGCGGCAATGTCCGATATTGTAAACGAGACATTTAATGTGGGAAGCGGCGGAACCTATTCCGTGAATCGTTTGTGTGAGCTTTTGGGCGGAGAAATCGTACATATTCCCAAGAGACCGGGCGAGCCGGACTGCACATTTGCCAATACGGAAAAAATTGAGCGGGCGTTGGGATGGAAAGCGAAAATTTCCCTTGAGGAAGGCGTTAAAAAAATTTTGGAAAATATCGACTATTGGCGGGAAGCTCCGGTGTGGACTCCGGATACCATTGACACCGCAACCAAGGATTGGTTTAAATACTTAGGCAAAAATTAAAACGCAAGACGCGGGAAGCACAATGCCATAGTATAAAGTTTCTGCCGCGGCAGAATTCATGGAGGAAAAGCATATATGGATTACTTGGAAGAACTGATACGCTGCCTGCATTCGGTGCAGATATATGATGAGAAACAAACGGTCTGCCGGGATTATGAAGAAGCCATGGACAGACTGGTAGAGTTGTTTTCAAATATCAAGAAAAGCGGAAATCAGGTTTTTTTTATCGGAAACGGGGGAAGCGCCGCCATTGCCAGTCATATGACGGCGGATTTTATGAAGAACGGCGGAATGAAGACATACAGTTTATATGATAATTCCGTTACTACCTGTATGGGAAACGATTACGGCTATGAATTCATTTTCTCAAGACCCTTGGAATTTCTGGCAAATGAAGGAGATTTGCTGGTGGCAATCAGCAGCTCCGGAAATTCGCAGAATATTATTAATGCGGTGCGGACGGCACAGAAAAAAGGAATGAAAATTGTCACCTTGTCGGGTTTTGAGAGGCAGAACCGTCTAAGCGGAATGGGAATGTATAATATTTATGTACCGGTAAACCGGTACGGAATGGTGGAATCCATTCATAATCTGATTTTACAACAGATTGTAGATATGATTTTGGAGCGTGATGGAGAGTGTTTGTAGGGAAGCGTCCGGCGGTTTTTTTAGACAGGGACGGTGTGCTGTGTAAAGAAAAAAGCTATGTGACAAGTGTGGAAGAATTAGAGATTTTTCCTTATGTAAAGCAATGTATGGAAAAACTGCATCAGAAGGGATTCTTGACCATATGCCTGACCAATCAGTCCGCGGTGGCAAGGGGGATGATGACCGAGAAGGAGCTGCGGCGAATCAATGCATATCTCGTGGCGCAAATCGGGCTGGATGCTTTGTACTACTGCCCCCACCACCCGGAAGGAATGGGAGAATACGGAAAAAGGTGCAGATGCCGCAAGCCTGGACCGGGTATGATAGAGCGCGCCATGCAGGAATTCGAGATTGATATGTCCGCTTCTTATATGGTGGGGGACAGGGCTGCAGATATTCTCTGCGGACAGAATGCGGGTTTAAAAACGGTACTTCTGGAAAGCGGCTATGGAACCGCAAGATTGGAACGACCGGTGACGCCGGATTTTGTATATAAAGATTTGGAAGAATGGGTATCCGGAATATGATGTTGAAAAGGTCCTGTAAAGAGGAGAGGAAAAACTGCGATGAGTGATAACATAGCATCAGAAAATGTAGAATATGCAACTCTGGAAGAGGTGCATGAATTTCAGAAACAGGTTTGGGAAATGTTTCCTCAGACGGTGCAGGGGATAGTGAGTTTGTTCACGAATATAGATAACATAGGAGAACTTTGGGTGTCCGGGGGTGCGTTGTTAAACCAGCTTCATGCATTTGACAGTTATGTGGATTTGTTTGCGCTGTCTCCCGAACTGCATAAAAAATACCATCAATTAGAAGAACGCTGTAAGTCGGCACAGGAGATGGAGCTTCCCCAACAGCTTGCTCTGAGTGCTGATTTTTTGGAAATGATGGAAGAATTGGAAAAACTGATTGGAGATAAGAGGAAGCGGTGTAATGTATGTGGCGAGGATGTATTTTTTGTGCCTTTTCCATCAGAATTTGAAAAAATGAGGAAGAAATATGGTTTTTTGTATTGGAATGCCGACTTTCAATTGGAGAGTAAAGAAAATTGGCGTTGTCCCGTATGTAAAGCATACGACAGAGACCGATTGATGATAGCTTTTTTGGAGGAGCTACAGGTCGATGCAGATGAGAAGCTCAGAATGCTTCAGGTTGCTCCGTCTCCGACATTAGAACATTATGCGTCGAGCAGGGATGACATTTTTTATGAATCCACGGATATAGAGATGCAAAATGTGACATTTCAAGCGGATTTGCAGGATTTATTCATGGTTTCTGATGAAACTTATGATATTATAATTTGTTCCCATGTTTTGGAGCATGTACAAGATGATGGGAAGGCAATGAGGGAGTTGTTCCGAATTTTAAAACCGGAAGGCGTCTGTCTGGTATTGGTTCCTCTTGTGGTAGGAAAAGTGGATACAGATGAGGAATGGGGATGTTCCGAAGAGGAAAATTGGAGGCGTTTTTGCCAGTTTGACCATTGCAGGCTTTATGGACGGAAGGACTTTATGGAGAGACTTCAAAAAGCAGGATTTTATGTCAATGAAATAGGGAAAAGTTACTTTGGAGAGGAATTTTATGCACAATATGGTTTTGATGATAATTCCATATTGTATGTAGCGACCAAATCCCTGATATTACAGGAGAGCGAAGAAAATGAAAAGGACAGGGAAATAGAAGATTTGCAAAACGAGAATAAACTAATGCAGAAAGCTCTCACTAATTTGAACAATTATTTTGCGGAATACAGAGAAGTTACAGACAAAAGGATATTTTTACTTGAGCAACGGATTAAAGATTTGAAAAGTATCTTCAAATGATACGGAGAGGAACTTTCCATGTGGGAAAATATTAAAGAAGAAATGGAGCAGGGCAATTTCATACAGGCAAGGGTGTTATTGGAAGCGGAAAAGGAGCTGCGGGGGAATTGCCCTGACGATATCTTTGCGATTTTGGATGCTAGTGTATATGAGGCGGAGGGAGACCGGAAAGGAATGTTCGACGCCATTGCGGCAGGGCTTTCCTTTAATCCGTCCAATTATGAACTTTACTATATGTTGGGGAACTATTACCTTGCAGTCAATCCCAATCAGGCTTTTCTGTGTTTTGAGAATGCGGAATTTTACTGTGATGATGCAGAAGACCTTGCCATGATACAACAGGAGGAGAGACAACTGGCGGAGTCCGGATTTGGTGTGTCCCCTGTATCCGTAGTGATTTTATCTTATAATGCGAAAGAAGAAATGGCTCTTTGTCTGAACAGCCTGAGAAAATATGGGGGAATCGGCAGAGAGGGAGAAATTATTGTGATTGATAATGCGTCTACGGATGGTGTTACCGATTATCTGAAAGAACAAAAGGATATCTGGTTGGTTTGTAATACAGAAAACGCAGGGTTTCCGGTAGGCTGTAATCAGGGAATCAAAATAGCATCTCCTGATAATGATATTTTTTTGTTGAATAATGACACAGTGTTGGCGCCGAATGCCATTTTTTGGCTGAGAATGGGCTTGTATGAGAATGTATCAGTAGGCGGAACCGGAAGTGTCACCAATTATGCCGGTAATTATCAAACCATCACAGACAAATTTGCATCTTTGGAAGAATATATGGATTATGCAAGACAACATAATATTCCAATGGAGTATCCTTATGAGAAAAGGCTTTGTTTAATCGGTTTTGCATTTTTGATAAAAAGGAAAGCTTTGGATGCTGTGGGATTGCTGGACGAAAGATTTTCCCCCGGAAATTTTGAGGATATTGATTTATCTTATCGTCTCATTCAGGCCGGACATCAGCTTTTGCTGTGTCGAAATTCTTTTATCTTTCATTTTGGGAGCCGCGGCTTTTCTCAGGATGTATTCGGATACAATCGTTTAATGGAAACCAATGCCATTAAGTTTAGGGACAAATGGGGATTTGATGGTCAATATTATTCCAATGAACGGCGGGAGCTGACGGAGTACATAGAAGAAGTGGGAGATGCGCCCCTTAAGGTTTTGGAAATTGGATGTGGCATGGGCGCTACGCTTGGACACATACGGAACAGATATCCCAATGCGGAGGTTTATGGTATTGAATTATCAGAACAGGTTGTTCAGATAGCCCGAAACTACTTGCCTTCTGTTAATCAGGGAAATATTGAAAATATTTCTCTCGAATATCAGGAAAATTTTTTTGATTATATTATTTTTGGAGATGTGCTGGAGCATTTGCATAATCCTCAAAAAGTACTTATGCATATGCAGAAATATTTAAAGTCATCAGGATTTATACTTGCAAGTATTCCTAATATTTTGCATTATTCCGTAATTTTAGAATTGTTGAGAGGAAAGTTTTCCTATACAGACAGTGGAATATTGGACAGGACACATTTACGCTTTTTTACTTTATATGAGATTGTTTTAATGTTTAAAGAATGCGGTTATCGTATTGAGGCTGTTACAAAAAGGAAGACTTCAGGAGCTTTGAGTGAGGAGGACAAAGGTATGCTGGATGCCCTGTTACAGCTACCGGGTGTTGTTTCCAGAGATAATTTTGAAGTTTATCAATATTTAGTAAAAGCAGGGAAGGAAATTTAACGGTCATAGGAGATGCAGACTGTAGGAGGAACTTTCCATGTGGGACAATATTAAAGAAGAAATTGAGCAAGGCAATTTCATACAGGCAAGGGCGCTATTGGAAGAGGAAAAGGAGCTGCGGGGGAACTGCCCGGACGATACCTTTGCGATTTTGGATGCCAGCGTATGTGAGGCGGAGGGGGACCGGGAAGGAATGTTCGACGCCATTGCAGCAGGACTTTCCTTTCGTCCGTCCAATTATGAACTTTATTATATGCTGGGGAACTATTACCTTGCAGTCAATCCCAATCAGGCTTTTCTGTGTTTTGAGAATGCCTTATACTATTGCCATATGGAGGAGGACAGACAGATCATCCGCGCACAGATGGAAGAGCTGAAGCAATCCTTTGATATTGTAGTGCAAAATACGGTGATTATTATTGTTTCTTATAACTCCTGTTACCTGATGCAAAAAAATATTGAGAGTATCCGCAACACACTTTTAAAGGGGACTTATCAGATAGTGGCAGTGGATAACGCCTCGGAGGACGGAGTGGCAAAATGGCTGGAGGAGCAGGAAGATGTTATTTTAGTGCAAAACAAGGAAAACATGGGATTTGCCCATGCCTGCAATCAGGGAGCCAAAATCGTAGAAGGGACAAAAAACGGGAACAGCGATATTTTTCTGTTGAATAATGATGCGCGCCTTGCACCGAACTCCTTGTTCTGGCTTCGGATGGGACTATATGAGGATAAGCGGACAGGTGCGGTGGGCGCATGCTCCAATTATGCGGGAAATGAGCAGCAGTTGGAGATTTCATTGAACAGTCCGGGGGAGTATGTGAATTATGGCGCAAAGATAAATCTGCCCATGAGGCATCCCTATGAAGAGAGAGTCCGTTTGTCCGGATTTGCCATGCTGGTAAAGAGGAGTGCCTGGGATAGCGCGGGAGGAATGGATGAACGGTTTACACCGGGTTATTTTGAGGATGACGACCTCTGCATGAAGATAATGCAGGGGGGGTTTCGGATGCTTTACTGCAGAAACAGCTTTATTTATCATGCGGGAAGCCAGAGTTTTTCCAGAAAAAAAGAAGTTGATGAAATTTTGGCGTCTCATCACAGACTCTTTATGGAGAAGTGGGGATTTGATATTTTGGAATATGCTTATCCCGACAAAAATTTATCCGCGCAGATGACCTATCACAAGGAAGAGGAATTTAATGTTCTTCAAGTCGGCTGTGGATTGGGCGCTGATTTGAAGCTGTTGCACGCCCGGTTTCCCAAGGCGCATATGGTAGGGCTTGAGTTAAATCCTGCATTGTGCAAGGCGGCAGGGGAAACAGAGATTGTTTTTCCGAGTGTGCAGGCTTTGTCAGAGACTTTTCAGACGCCCGTTTTTCAGGTGCTGATAATAAATCCGGAAGCCTATCGGGATTTGTCCGAAGAAGAAAGAAATTCCCTGTTTCGACTGTGCAGAAAGGATTGTTGTGTTTTACCCGGACAGAATCCTTATGAAGGGCTTAATTTTGATAGAGTGAAACTGATTATCTGGGATTTGGATGATACTTTCTGGCAGGGAACTCTGAGTGAAGGGAATGTGAGTGTTTTGCCGGAGCATATAGAATTGCTGAAGCATACGGCGGACTTGGGAATCCTTCACTCGATTTCCTCCAAAAATGACGCCTCCCAAGTGTATGATATGTTGGAACAGCTTCAGATTCGCTCCCTTTTTGTCTTTAACGACATCAACTGGGAAGATAAAGGAGTCCAGATAAAGCGTAAGATTACCGATATGGGGCTGAGGGCGGAAAATGTTCTTTTTATAGATGATAATGTCAGGAATCTGGAAGAGGCAAAGCATTGCTGCGGGGAAATTATGACCGCCCTGCCGGATGTAATACCGTATCTGGCAAATTATGCGGAAGGGCTTCCCCCATTGGACAGGGGACATAAAAGACTTGCCCAATATAAGCTGTTGGAAAAGAAGACCAATGTCAGGGAACAGTTTGATTCCAAAGAAGATTTTTTGACGCAGAGTGACATTCGGGTATTCATTGGACATGACTGTCTGAAAGAATTGGACAGAATAACGGAATTGGTGGGAAGAACGAATCAATTAAATTTTACCAAGCAAAGGAGCAGCAGGGAAGAACTGCTGCGAATGATATCCAATGACTGGATGGACTGCGGATATGTCCGAGTCAAGGATAAGTACGGGGATTATGGTATTGTGGGCTTTTACTGCTATAACAGGCAGGAGCAAAGGCTTGTGCATTTTCTGTTTTCCTGCCGGATTCTGGGAATGAAGGTAGAGCAGTATATATATGACAGATTAGGTTCTCCTGCGATGGAAATTGTGCCGCCCACTGCATGTGCGTTGGAGGAAAATATCCGTGTGCCGTGGATATCCGAAGCAGAATGGGAAGATAGCATAGAAAAGAGTGAAGATACAAAGGACAGCCGCATCAAAATCCTGCTTAAGGGTCCCTGTGACATGAGCGCAATAGAGACCTATCTGGCAGGAGGAAAGATAACCACGGAATTTAATTATGTGAATGCGGAAGGATTTATTACAACGGGACAGAATCATTCCATGCATCTTTGGGAGAGCGCACATTGTTCGGAGGAAGAGCTTTCGGATATGTTAAGGGAAGTTCCCTTTCTGACCCACGGGGATTTTGAGACCCTGCTGTTTCAAAATAAGTACCATATCATCTGTTACAGTCTCTTGCCGGACTGCCATGCGGGATTGTATCGGAACAAAAAAACGGGACGGTATATCAGTTTTGGCAGCGTCAATTTTGATCTGACGGATGAGAGAAATATGGCAGGATATATAGATGGTACGATTGTGAACCACGCCTTTCCCTTTACGGAAGAAATTATCAGGGAGTTTTCAAAAAAATGGGAATTTGTGGGAACGACCTCAGGAGAAGATCTGCTGCGGAATTTGGAGTATATGTATTATCATGCGCCGGGCGAGCCTAAATTTGTGCTGCTTTTGGGAAGCGAAACGGAATATGAAGGAGAGAATGCGGAATTTGCCAATCATGCAGAGAGGCATAAGGCAATCAATGCGCTGGTGAAAGACTTTGCGGCGGACAAGCCAAGAATGAAATGGATTGCCGCGACGGACTTTATTCATTCTCAGGAGGATTATGAGGACTGCATCAATCATTTCAGCCGGGATGTTTATTATCATCTGGCCGGGGCGGTCTGTTCCTGTATCAATGAATGGTTTGGAAAATAGGATACGAGCAAACAAATGTTCTGAATAGTCCGACAATGAACTATGATATATAATAAATTTATTATATACTTTTTATAGTAAAATCTGTACTTGATTTTATTATATGCAGTGGCGAATCATGCATTTGGAAAGAGCAAATCATAAATATTGCAAAGGAAAGGTTTGATAGATATGAGAGTATTTTTAGTGAGTTATGCCGGACAGGCCACAGGAGGAACGGAACTGTTGCATCAATTTTGTAGGTGTTTAATGGACAATGGAATTGAAAGTTATATGATGTATTCTAATGTGCAAGGTGTTCAATGTCCTACTCCCGAGCCTTTTTTAAAATATGGTGTCAAATATGTACGCCAGTTTGTGGATGCTGATGACACTATTTTAATATTAACTGAAATTCAGTTACAATTAGTGGAAATGTGTAAAAAGGGAACAGTTATGGTTTGGTGGCTCTCGGTAGGTAATTATCTTGGTCAATATCAGGAGGCAATAAAGAACGCTAATCATATGGATGTTTTCGGTTTAAAATTGCGAAAAGATATTATCCATTTTGTTCAATCCCATTATGCAAAAGATTTTTTGGAAAAAGAAATAGGTATCAAAGATAGTTATTTTCTTATGGATTATATTAATGATGATATTATGCAGATTGCTACACAATATGCGAATACTTTTGAGAGAGAAGATATTTGTCTCTATAATCCTAAGAAAGGTTACGAAGCTTTAAAACCCTTGATGGAAGCTTGTAGAAAGGATATTCAATGGATTGCGCTGGAAGGCTATACTCCTGAAGAAATGGCAATGCTGATGTGCAGGGCAAAGGTTTACATAGATTTAGGAGGGCATCCCGGCAAAGATCGAATCCCGAGAGAAGCTGCTATTTGTGGGTGTTTAGTATTGACGAATCGAGTCGGAAGCGCTGCCTACAAAGAGGATGTAGGGATACCTGAGTGCTACAAGTTGGAGAATACAGAGGATGTGGATGCCGCGTTGCATAAGTTATATGAATTGTTGGATGGGTATCAGGAAAAAGCGCAGGAATATTCCGATTATAGAGCATCAATTGCAAATGAAAAGGAAGAGTTTATGCGGGATGCAAAAACAGCAATGACTATTTTGAAGAACTGTGTAGCTGAGAACAGTAAGCCGGGAATTTTGTCCGAGTTGCAAATGCATGAACAAATGATGCTTTCCCTCGGCAATGCGGCTAACCAATTGAATCGTCTGGCATCAGCGGCGGCATTGTATTGCAAGACAGGAAAGCGCGAAAATGTAATTAATAATCTATTGACCATGGATTATTTGGTGCAAGTAATGAATGAGGCGATGAGTGTAGAATTGTCGGAGTTGGCAGAAGAAAGTAGCAGATAACAAAATGTTAGCTTAGTTGGCTAATAAGCAGATATTATATATATTTTGGAGGGCATAATATGACTGTAATAGAATGGTTAAAGCAGGCGCTGACATTGTGTTCTCATTTTACTGAGATGGAAGAAGCGGACAAGGATCAGCAGTTTGCAAAATTAAAAACGGACTATAACATTTTTCCGTCAGGGGAAAAAATAAGAATACATGATATTCTTAAGTCAGAATTGGAAAATAATGATTGCATATATGTGTATTCCATTTTGCTAAAGTACTTTAAGGAAGAGGAATTTGGAAAAGCCGTTATAGGCTGTATTATGAAAGGAAATTTTGATTGGTTCCATGGGAGCATGTTGGAATTACAGGTAGTAGATTGTGTTTGCCATGAAGAAAAATGTCTGTTGCATGAGAAAAATGCTCGGGTGTGGGATAGCGCATTGGGAGGACTACATTTTGATTACACACCTGTAGAAAAGCGCAATAAAAAAAGGATAGTCATTATTACCGAGCATATACTTACAACTTTGCATAGCCCAACATTGATGGTACTGAGTTTTGCGTATGTATTACAAGAAATATTGGGATATGAAGTGTTGCTCTTTGTCTGCCCTAGTGATGGAAGTATTTCGGATCAATTGTGGCAAGGTGCCATAGTAGTACACTCTATAGAACAGTTTAATTCAGCACCTATACAGTTAGAATATAAAGATGTTCTTTTTCGGGGATATCAAATCAACATATCTTTCAATGATTTAAAACAATACCATATGATGATTTCGTTGATTCATGAGTGGAATCCTCTCTTTGTATTTGCCATGGGGGCATATAATCCGGTAGTGGATTTAATTGCAAAATTTACAACGCTTGTTGCAATTCCTATGTCTATTAAATGTCCGGTTTCGGGGGGGCAGATATTGGTGCGGCTAGGCAGGGAAGAGGAAGAAATGGAGGTCATATACGAGAATAGTGCAGCCCAAAGAGGACAGATTCAACTCTTCATGGAGGATAGGGTGCCGGTACTCACAGAACCGCGAGGGAAGAAATATGAGCGACAAGAGTTTGGAGTGCAGGAAGATAAATTTCTGATTGCAATTGTCGGAAATCGGTTGGACAAGGAAATAGATGAGGAATTCAGCCAAGTGATGAAACATATTCTGGATAACAATACAGAAGCAGCATTTGCGATTATTGGCAATGTTAATAAAATGAAAAAGTATTTTTTAGATGAACAATATAAGGATAGGGTATTTTATCTTGGATATTGTTATGACTTGATAAGTGTTTACAGTATTATGAACTTTTATATGAATCCGAAAAGGAAAGGCGGCGGATTCAGCAGTCAGATTGCATTGAATGCCGGGATTCCGATAGTGACGCTGCCGAACTGTGATGTCGCATACCATGCCGGAGATGACTTTACGGTAAAAAATTATCAGGAAATGGAAGAGGTGGTTGGAAACTGTATCAAAAACAGTTCTTATTATGAAGAGATGAAAAGATTTGCAGAAGAGATAGGAAACAACAATACAAATGACAAAATGGTGCAGTATGTTGAGAGGATGTTGGAGCAAATAAACCATTACATGAACTGAAATATCATAAATTTTTAGGGATTTGAGGAGAGTGTGCAATATGAATGAAGCACGGGTATTTGATGCATTGATTATGGTAACGGAGCCGGATTATCTGCGGCTTGAGAGGCATTATCCCAGATTGGCGGAGAATCTTCCGGCAAGGCGTATTTTGTTTATCGGAAACGACAAGGTGGGAGAGAGGGTAAGAGCTTCGGGATTGGGCGATAAGATTGGCTTTATCAACGAAGAGGATGTACTTTCTTTTGCTAAGGTACATGCAGTCATGAAAGATATCTTAAAAGATATCCTGATGGGCCGCGAGCTTCCCAGAGGCGTCACCGGCTGGTACTATCAACAGTTTTTGAAAATGCAGTATGCCCGTATCTGCAAGGATGCTTACTATCTGGTCTGGGATGGAGATACTATTCCCTGCAGGTCGTTTTCCATGTTTTGCGAAGAAAGCGGTATCCCTTATCTGGATCTTAAGTCAGAGTATCATGAAGAGTATTTTACCACTTTGTCAAAGATTCTGCCGGGTATGAAAAAATGTATACAAAAATCCTTTATCGCGGAGCATATGCTGATGAACCGTGATATTATGAGGCAGTTGACAGAGGATATTCAAGGAAACGAAGAACTGCCGGGAAAAACTTTCTGGGAAAAAATTCTGCGTGCCATCGGCGTAGACAAGATTCAGGACAACAGCTTCAGCGAGTTTGAAACTTATGGAACTTATGTCTGCCTGAAACATCTTGGAGCGTACCGTTTGCGGGATTGGCATTCCTTTAGGCTGGGAGGAGCGTTTTTTGACTCGGAGACAATCTGCGACAGGGATTTTGAGTGGCTGGGCAAGGATTTCTTTGCCATTTCCTTTGAAAAGGGTCATTCCGTAAGGGAAGACCATAAAAATTTATTCGACAATATAAAATATCAGGAAAAATTATCTGCAAGGCAGATGTTGGAAATTGCACAGCAGGAGTTTAAGGAAGGATATCGGGAGGTTTGGTAGATGGTTTCCTGAAGATAATACTCCGATGATATGATGAAACCATATTCAAGGCAGTGCCTCGGTTTTCGGAAGAGGAGGGTGAACTGTGAACAAAAAGAAGGTTGCATTTATAGCTTGTGTAAATGATGCGGTGGAATGGCAGGAGTGTCAACACTATTTGAAACACTTGACTGTTCCGTTAGGGATGGAGACAGAGGTATTGGAGATATGGGATGCAAAGTCAATGACCGGCGGCTATCAGGAAGGAATGGTCAGCACTAATGCTAAATACAAAGTATACTTACACCAAGACTGCTTTATTATCAATACTAATTTTATATTGGATATGCTGGCTATTTTTGAAAAAAATCCTCAAATTGGAATGATGGGATGTGTGGGCAGTCAGGCGGCAGGGGATACAAAAGGATTCCTTAATGAATGGGATGCAGGGAAGGTATTTCACAATCTTAATCCATTGTATTTGAATTATTCGGTGCCTTTAAAGGAATATGCCAAGGTAATGGCAATAGATGGATTACTGATGGCGACACAATGTGATGTCGATTGGCGGGAGGATTTATTTACGGGATGGCATTTTTATGACCTTTCACAGTCCATGGAAATGCAGAGGATAGAAAAAGAGGTAGTAGTTCCCTTTCAACAGACTCCCTGGTGTTACCATGATTGCAGGAGAGGTTTGTTGCAACCATATTATGATAATTTTGATGTGTTTCTCAAAGAATATGGAGAAGAAATAGGGGGGGCAGCACTTTTTAAAGATGAAAATGTTTCGGAAGGGGAAGAAAAGAGGAAGCATTTAGAGCAATGTATGGATGTGATATTAGAGGCAGGAGAAAAAGAGGCTTTTATTCATATATTCCAACATGCACCAATGAGAGCATATTTGCCATTTCGAGAATATCGTATTATTGCAGATATCGAGGAGAAAGAAAGCAAAGAATGTGTAGCCAAGCCATTTTGGGATGTCAACTTATCCAAAGATGGGGTGATGGAGAAACTGAGGATTCTAAGACATATGATAAAGAGAATAGAATATGGTATGGAGGACGGAATTGAATATGCATATTTGAAGGAACATTATTCGGATGTTGCGGTTGATATTATGATTCAGGAATATGTATGGAACAAGAAAAAGCTTGGAGGTCTAACTTCTTGATTTTTCTATATTTGTGAGTATAATAATATTAAATTAGGATTTGGTAAATCAGGATTAGATATCAGAGGATATTCGGAGGTTTGGTAATATGGACCGTTTTATTCCGTTATCAGTACCCAATTTTGAGGGTAACGAGCAAAAATATGTGGACGAGGCAGTTGCACAGGGGTGGGTTTCTACAGGCGGCGCTTATGTTACAAAGCTGGAAGAGCAGACGGCGGCATACTTGAAAGTAGAGAAGACGGCAGCTTGCCAGAGCGGTACGGCAGGACTGCATCTGGCTTTGTTGGAATGCGGCGTAATGCCGGGAGATATGGTCATCGTCCCTACGCTGACTTTTATCGCAGCCGTAAATCCGGTGCGTTATCAGTTTGCGGAGCCTGTGTTTATGGACTGTGATGACAGCCTGTGTATGGACCCTGTGAAGTTGCGCAGATTTTGTGAGCAGGAATGCCATCCGGAGGGCGAAGAGCTGATTCATAATGTTACGGCAAAGAAAGTAAAAGCTGTGGTAGTGGTCCATGTTTTTGGCAATCTGGCGGATATGGAAGCTATCATGGATGTGGCGGAGGAATTTCATCTCTATGTGGTGGAAGACGCCACGGAAGCATTGGGCAGCCATTATACAAGTGGGAGATATGCCGGGAAAATGGCAGGCACTATAGGAGATTTCGGGGCATATTCCTTCAACGGCAATAAGATTATTACTACGGGCGGCGGCGGTCTGGTGACGGCGAGGGAGGCAAAGCGGGTGGAACATATGCAGTATCTTTCCACTCAGGCAAAGGATGACCCTCATTACTATATCCACAATGAAATCGGATACAATTATCGCATGACCAATGTGCAGGCGGCTCTGGGGGTGGCGCAGATGGAGGAACTGCCGGAATTTATTGAGAGAAAGCATAAAAATCTGGATTTATACAGAAAGCTGTTTGAAGGATTTCCGCTGGGAGATATTTTACAATTCAGGGAGGGGACCTGTTCCAATCAGTGGTTTTATTCCTTGGAAATCAAGATGGACAAGCTCAAAGGAAATCTGCGTGATGTGATAGAAGCATTACAGGAGAAGGGAGTGCAGACCAGAGCAATCTGGGGTTTAATCCATGAGCAGCTTCCTTACAAAGACTGTATCGCTTATGAGATGGAGCGCGCTCCCTATTACAGCAAATGCATCCTGAATTTTCCCTGCAGCACTCAGATTACGGAAGAAGAAATCAGATATGCGGCGGAGCAGATACAGGATGTTTTAAATCGGATGGCAGTTTGAAACGCATATTAAAAAAGAAAGGGAATTATCAATTCTATGGAAAAAATATTAGTGACAGGCGCGGACGGCTTTATCGGAAGCCATCTGACAGAAGAACTGGTAAAAAAAGGGTATCGGGTCAAGGCATTTGTTTTGTACAATTCTTTTAACACATGGGGATGGCTGGACACGCTTCCGAAGGAAATACTGGATGAGATTGAGATTTTTCAGGGAGATGTGCGTGACCCCAACGGGGTAAAGGAAGCGATGAAGGGAGTGGATGCGGTCTTTCATCTGGCAGCATTAATAGCGATTCCCTTCAGCTACCATTCCCCGGATACCTATGTGGATACCAATATCAAGGGTACGCTGAATGTATTGCAGGCAGCAAGGGAATTACATACTAAACGGGTGCTGGTAACTTCCACCTCTGAGGTATACGGTACTGCCCAATATGTGCCTATTGATGAAAAGCATCCGTTCCAAGGTCAGTCCCCCTATTCGGCTACCAAAATCGGTGCGGACCGTCTGGCGGAGTCTTTTTACCGTTCCTTTAATCTGCCGGTGACCATTGTTCGTCCCTTTAATACCTATGGACCAAGACAGTCCGCAAGGGCGGTGATTCCCACCATTATCACGCAACTTCTGGCAGGAAAAGAAGAAATTAAGCTGGGTTCCCTGACTCCTACCAGAGATTTTAACTATGTGAAAGACACGGCAAACGGATTCATTGAAATCTATCGTTCGGATAAGACGGTGGGGGAGGAAATCAATGTTGCCACCCAGAAGGAAATTTCCATCGGGCAGTTGGCGGAGGAGCTTATCAGGCAGATAAATCCCAAGGCAAAAATTGTCTGCGACGAACAGAGACTGCGTCCGGAGAAAAGCGAAGTTAACAGGTTGTTAGGATGTAATCAAAAGATTAGGGAATTGACGGCATGGAAGCCGATGTATACTTTTGAACAGGGACTTTCCGAGACGATTGCGTTTTTGAAAGACAATTTGGATAAATATAAAGTGGACTTATACAATGTGTAATGGTTCAAAGTCATTATAAAGCCGAGGAAAAAGTATGACGATAAAAGATTATATAGTTTCAGAGGAAACATCCCTCAGGGATACCATGCAGATAATTGATAAAAATTCTTCCGGCATTGCATTTGTCTGCAAGGACGGAAAGCTGCTTGCCACGGTAACGGACGGGGATGTGCGCAGAAGCCTCATGAAAGGTATGGACATCCATTCACCTGTCCGGGAAATTGCCAATTATACCCCGGTTTACCTATATCGGAAAGCTGGCTACAAGGCGGCTGCCTTGATGAAAGAAAAGCAGATTACTGTGCTCCCTATTGTGGATGAAAAAAAGCGTATTGTTGATATTAGGTTTTTGTTAAAAGACACCGTTCTTTTGGGGCAGAATTTAAAGACGCCGGTGGTCATTATGGCGGGAGGAAAGGGGACGCGCCTAAAGCCTTATACGGATATTCTTCCGAAACCCTTGATTCCCGTTGGAGATAAGACGATTACGGAACATATTATGGAGCATTTTGACAGATTCGGATGCTCGGATTTTTATATGATTGTCAATTACAAAAAGCAGTTTATTAAGGCATATTTTTTAGAGTCGGATGCACATATTCATTTTGTGGATGAGGAAGAGTTTCTGGGAACCGGAGGTGGAATTGCCCTTGTGGGGGAGGATATCAAAGAGACTTTCTTTTTGACCAACTGCGATATTCTCTTGGAAGCCGATTATGGAGCAATCTTAAAAAAGCATAAGGAGCAGCATAATATCATCACCATTGTCTGTGCTGAGAAAAAAATGGTGCTTCCCTATGGTACGGTGGAAATTGACGGGGAAGGTCAGGTAGTGCAGTTTAGAGAGAAACCGGGCTTTCAGTTTCATACTAACACCGGATTTTATGTGATAGAACCGGAATTTTTAAAAAGGATTCCGTCGGATACTTTTATTAACATTACGGAGATTATTGAGAGTTGTATCCGTGACGGAGAAAAGGTAGGAACTTATCTGGTGGATGAGGATAGTTGGATGGATATGGGACAGATAGAAGAATTGGAAAAGATGAGGACGAGAATGGGGCTGTAATGGATAAAATAATTATTTTGGGTAATGGCGGTCATGCAGCAAGCATTGTGGATGCATTGGAGAGGCAGAACCAATACGAAATAGCAGGATATATTGTGGGTGACGGACAGGGAACAGGTGACGACAAATATCCGGTGCTGGGAAATGATGATTGTTTGGAAAAGATATTTCGGGAGGGCATCCACAATGCGGCGGTGGGAATCGGATTTATGGGCAAATCGGATTTGAGGGAAAGGCTGTGGGCAACTCTGAAGCAAATCGGATTTACGCTGCCTGTTATCTGTGACCCTTCCGCAATTTTGGCAAAGAATGCCTGTATAGGGGAAGGAAGTTTTATCGGAAAAAGAGCTGTGTTAAATGCGAATGTTTCCGTGGGGAAAATGGGTATTATCAATACCGGCGCCATTATTGAACATGATTGTAAGGTGGGGGACTTCTCCCATGTGTCCGTAGGAAGCGTTTTATGCGGGAATGTTCAAATTGGTCAATCCACTTTTGTGGGAGCAAATGCCACAGTGATTCAGGGAAAAGTTATAGGGAACCGCTGTATTGTGGCAGCAGGAATGACGATAAGAAAGAATGTGGAGGATGACAGTGTTGCCTTTAGCAGAGAAACGAGGAATATTTATTATAGCAGAGGCGGGAGTAAACCATAACGGAAGCCTTGAAACAGCCAAAAAACTAGTGGACGCAGCGGCGCAGGCGGGAGCGGACGCCGTAAAATTTCAGACATTTAAAGCAGAAAATCTTGTGTGTAAAAACGCCGGGAAAGCGAAATACCAGATGGAGACAACGGATAAAGAAGAATCCCAGCTTGATATGCTGAAAAAACTGGAATTGACACCGGATATGCATAAGCAGTTGATAACTTACTGTCAGGAGAAGAACATTATGTTTTTGTCCACCCCTTTTGATGTGGACAGCCTGCATTTTCTGCTAGAGTGCGGCATGGACATCATTAAGATTCCCTCCGGAGAAATAACCAATTATCCTTATCTGAGAGAAGTGGGACGCTGCTGTGCCACAGCCGGAAAAAGGATTATTCTTTCCACGGGAATGAGCAGCCTCGATGAAGTGAAAGCAGCCATAGAAGTTCTGAGGGCTAACGGAAGCAGAGAGATACAGGTGCTTCACTGCAATACGGAATATCCGACTCCTTATGAGGATGTTAATCTGCGGGCGATGCTCACACTGAGGGAAGAACTTGGAATTCCGGCAGGATATTCGGATCATACAAGAGGAATCGAGATTCCCATTGCGGCAGCAGCATTAGGCGCAGTGATTATTGAAAAGCATTTTACATTAGATCGGAATATGGAGGGACCGGACCATAAGGCAAGTTTGGAGCCGGAGGAACTTGAGCGGATGGTAGCTGCGGTCCGTCATATCGAGGTGGCGCTGGGATGTGCCCAAAAGAAGCCCAGTCCTTCCGAAGAAAAAAATATAGCGGTGGCACGAAAAAGTATTGTGGCTGCAAGAGATATTAAAACGGGCGAAGTATTTACGGAAGAAAACCTTACTGCCAAAAGACCGGGAAGCGGAATCAATCCCATGCGGTGGGAAGAGGTGTTGGGTAAAAAAGCAATTCGGGACTTTGCGGAGGATGAGTTGATTGAAATCTAAAAAAATATGTGTGGTAACTGCCACAAGGGCAGAATACGGACTTTTAAAAAACATAATCTTAAAGCTGAAAGAAATTCCGGAATATACTGTGAATGTGGTTGTCACAGGAATGCATCTGTCTCCGGAATTTGGATTTACCTATCGGGAGATTGAGGCGGACGGAATCGTAATCGATAAGAAGATAGATATTCTGCTCAGTGCGGATGCAGCCTCTGCGGTATCCAAAACCATGGGTCTTGCAATGATTCAGTTTGCGGATTATTTTGAAACATCAAAACCGGATTTATTGATTGTTCTGGGAGACAGATATGAAACCTTGGCGGTATGCTGTGCGGCTATGAACCAGCGGATACCGATTGCGCATCTTCATGGTGGGGAAACCACACAGGGCGCTGTGGATGAAGCTATTCGGCATGCTATCACGAAATTGAGCTTTCTGCATTTTACCAGCACGGAAAGCTACCGAAACCGGGTGATTCAGTTGGGAGAGGCGCCGGAACGGGTTTTTTGTGTTGGAGCCATGGGGATTGAAAATATCATAAATACGCCATTGTTGACCAGAGAAGAATTGAAGGAGAGTCTTGCAAGGGAGCAGCCGGGATTTGAATTGGATGGAGATTATGCGGTAGTGACATTTCATCCTGTCACTCTGGAAAACGGAAGTGAAAGGAAACAGGTGGAGGAACTGCTTGCCGCAATACATCGGACGAAAGACTGTAAATTTGTGATGACAAAGGCAAATGCCGATGCAGGGGGCAGGGTTATCAATGCCATATTGGATGACTTTTTAGTGAAGGAGGAAAAAGAGCAGCCGGGGAAGGTATTTTTGACGGAATCTCTCGGGATGGTGAGGTATTTGAGTGCGTTAAAATATAGTGTTATGGTGGTCGGAAATTCTTCCAGCGGTTTGATGGAAGCGCCCTTTTTCGGCATTCCTACCGTGAATATCGGGAACCGACAAAAGGGGCGGATTCAGGGAGAAAGCATTATAAACTGTGAACCGGTCTGCACCGATATTTTACATGCCATGAAGACCGCCCGCACAAAGGAATGGCAGGAACGCTGCAGGAATGCCAAGAACCCTTACGGCGACGGGCATACCTCGGATAAAATTACGGCAGTGATACAGGAATGGCTGGAAACAGACAGAATACAGTTGATGAAAGAATTTTATGATATAGAATTTTTATAAGGACATCTATTTGATATAACAGCCTAAAAAATTAACAGTTGAAAAGTAAGCTTCTATGTCGTATAATATATTTAGCAGGACAGTCGGAAGGTGAGTGCGGATCACCCGAACCGGCGAATTGTAAGTTTAGTTATTAGGAAATAGCCGTGTTCAGGACGGCTATTTCTTATTTTTCAGATTCAGAATTGCAACGATTAGAAGACTCATGGTCAAAATAATCATAAATTCCTCATATGTACTCATAATAATCACCCTTTCCGCAGAACTCGGTTTGGGTGAGAACGCATCCCCCGGCTGCCCGGTTAAATATATTATTGTGTAATAGTTGGAAAATTCATTGAAATTTATATGTAGGATAGAATTTGGATAATAAAATCTGCACTTTTAGTATACATAACTGCATATTAAATGTCAATCAATAGTGATAAATCATTAGGTAAATTTGATTAGAAGGTTAAATATTTGTTTAGCGGATGTCGATAAAATATTTGTTAAGAAGTCTTTGGAATGGTGATTATCATATAGATTTTTGACTAGGCGGAACTGTCCGGACTAAGGTTGGAAGAGGAGAGTGATTGTGGTGGATAATATAATAGAATGCTTAAGAAATCGGGGGGGCAAGAATGACTTTAATAAGAGAGTGCGGGTATTCTTGGATTCGGTAAAAAAATTAAGAATTTTAGAAACCGAAGATTCTTATGCAGAGATGGTACAGAAAGCAACGGTAGTTGCAGAAAAAGCCGTATCTGTAATAGAGGCGAAACATTGCTTTGATGAAGATGTTATGGAAGAATATATCAATATATATTCAGAAATCATGGAAGAGCTTTCTAAATATCAGATAATATTTATCGGAGATTATGCCAAGGCAGAAATATTATCGCAGATGGTCAATACACAACAGGTACATGTTCTGGATTATTTTAACGAGAATGTACCGGAATATTGTGATTATATCTTAGTTTTGGACATAGATTACTCCTTGCCTGATATACCATCAGAATGTTCAAAAGTTATTCGATTAGATTATATACTGCTAAAATTTGATATCAGTCCGGAGACGGCATATTATGACAAGAAGTTATATGATACTTTAGGTATGAAAAAAGGTTATGTTACAGGTCTGAGTTATGAACAGAGAGGGATTTCTTGGGAAGAGATTAACAATGACTTGGGGTGTTTAGCGGCACCCTCACAGGATTTATTTGTGGATACATTAAGTTATATGGAAGTCTATCATATAGTCAAAGAGAAATATGGAGTGGCATTACAATATTGTGTTTTGGGGATGAGTTTTTATGCTTTATGGTATGATTTATCTTTATCGGCAGGGGCTAGCCGAATGCTGTGTTTTTATGATAGAATAGGAACTCTTCATCATTATGATGCAGATTTTACCGCAAATCAATCAAAAGATTTATTATTATGTAAGGAAATATTTTTGGAAGATTTTTTGCAGAAATATTATGAATCTTATCATAAGAATGGTATTGAGGCAATTGAAGCGCCGCATATTGAAGTGTATAATCCGGAGGCTACCTATGAAAATGACATACAAGAAATAAAAAAAGTGTTTCATAAACCTTATGAAGACACATTTAAAGAAAATGTTGGGATTTTGAAAAGATTTTTTAAGTTTCTATCCTTTCATAAAATTAAAACAATTGTTTATATCCCGCCATTTCCGGAAATTTTTAATAAGTACACTCCGGAAGATATGAAAGAAAGAACATTATCATTTTTGAATGAGATGAAAGAAGAATTTCATTTTGAAATTCTTGATGCCAGTGCGAATAAAGAATTTGATAGTACTTGTTTTGCGGATTGGTGTCATTTAAATACAAAAGGGGCAGAGAGGGCAACAAAGTTATTAAATCAATTTATGGATGAAGTGTGGACTTAGTATACAGATAAAACCTATAATATGTGGGGTATAATGATGAAAATTATAGTCATAGGTCTCGGTTCCATGGGTAGAAGGAGAATACGCTTATTGAAGCAGATGCGTTCCGAGCTGTCGCTGATAGGTGTTGACAGCAACAAAGAGAGGGTGCAGAGTGTATCACAGGAATTTGGTATGGTATGCTATTCTGATTTGGAGCAGGCAATCCGTTCGGAAAAGGAAGCAGGGGAGCCTGTATCCTGCGCAATGGTCTGCAGTTCGCCGCTGTCCCATGCAGGATTAATCGGCAAGTGCCTTACATATGGTCTGAATGTATTCACGGAAATTAACCTTGTAGCAGACGAGTATCAGGAGAATATGGCGCTGGCGGAGGAAAAGGGTTGTAAGCTGTTCCTGTCCTCCACTCCCGTCTATCGTGCGGAGATGAAAAAAATAAGGGAAGTTTTGGCGGATAAAACGGGAAATGACTCTCGCCCGGTAAACTATATTTATCATGTGGGGCAGTATCTGCCGGACTGGCATCCATGGGAGCAGTACAATGGATTTTTCGTAGGGGATAAAAGAACAAACGGATGCAGGGAAATTCTGGCAATCGAGCTGCCATGGATGATAAAGGCATTTGGGCAGATAAAAGAGCTCCGTTCTTTCAAGGACAAAATTACGGATTTACAGATAGATTATCCGGATAATTATTTTATTTATATTACACATGCAAACGGCGCTAAGGGCATTTTTGCGGTGGATGTAGTCTGCAGGGAGGCTGTCCGGCATATGGAAATTTATAACGAAAATATCTATATGGAATGGGACGGAACGCCGGATTCCCTGCGAAAGAAAAACCTTGCTACAAAAGAGTTTGAAAAAATCTTGGAAAAAGAAGCTTATGAGAGACGGGAAGGATACAGCGCTTTTGTAAATGAATATGCATATATCAATGAATTGGAGGCATTTTTTCAGTATTTGGAGGAAGGAAAAGAACCGGAGTATGGCTTTGCAGAGGATTTAGAGTTACTGCATTGGATTGATGAAATAGAAAAATAATAAGGGATTTGCGTAACATGAAAATTTGTATGATAGGACTTGGCTCCATAGGACAGAGGCATATTAAAAATATCGGCAGGGTTTTAACAGAGCGGAAGGCGGCATACACAATTGACGCTATGCGAAGCAGCAGGCGGAAGCTGCCGAAAGAGATAGAGAAGCTGCTTGACAAACAGTATTTTTCTTATGAGGAGCTGCCGGCGGATTATGATGTGGTTTTTATCACAAACCCTACCAGTGAACATTATACGGCTATGACACGGGTTAGTGCGAAAACGAAAGCCATGTTTATTGAAAAGCCGGTGTTTTCCGAAACAGAGATGAACGCACCCAAGCTGCAGCCGGAGGGCGTTTATTATGTTGCATGTCCCATACGGCACAAGGCTGTCATTCAATATGTAAAAGATGAACTGGGTAAAGGAGAAGAGGTGTTTGCTGTCAGAGCGATTTCGTCTTCTTATCTGCCGGAATGGAGAAAAGGCGTTGATTACCGGACGACATACAGTGCAAATAGGGCGCTTGGCGGCGGGGTCACCTTGGATTTAATTCATGAATGGGATTATCTGACTTATTTATTTGGAATGCCGCAGAAGCTGATGCATCTGGAGGGGCATTATTCCCCTTTGGAGATAGATTGCGAAGATGCATCGCTTTATATGGCGGATTATGGGAACCTTACCATAGAGGTCCACTTGGATTATTACGGGCGTTTTCCAGAACGCCGGTTGGAGCTTTATTGTAGAGACTATCGCATGGATGTGGACCTGATAAAAAATATCATAACCTACAAAAGTACGGAGCCTGACAAGAATAAAGAAATAGTTTTTCCCGAAGAAGACTTTTATCTCAATGAAATGAATTATTTTTTTGATTTGCTGGAAGGCAGGAAAGAGAACATAAATACGGTGTCCAATGCAAGAAAGGTATTGGCTTTGCTACGGAAGCCGCAATGAGGCAATAGAAGAGAGGGTATAGATATGAATATATTGGTTACAATCTGCGCAAGGGCAGGCTCCAAGGGAGTGAAAAGTAAAAATACAAGAATGTTCTGCGGTTATCCTTTGGTTTATTACACATTGTCGGCATATCAGCTTTTTACAAAAAAATACGGCAGTGAATATGACAGCATTCAATTAGCGATTAACACAGACAGCGAAGCGCTGGTGGAACAGATGAACCAATCGGGAATTGCCTATACACATATTGTCAGAAAAGAGGAACTGGCGGGAGACAGGGTTGCCAAAATCAGTGTAATCAGAGATACCCTGCAGCGGATGGAAGAAAAAGAAAATATCACTTATGGTGCGGTTTTGGACCTAGACCTCACCTCGCCGCTGCGAACCATAAAGGATGTTAAGGGGACTTTGGACGCGCTTTTGCAAAGACCGGGTGCGGATATTGCGTTCAGTGTGACCCGGTCCAGACGCTCTCCGTATTTTAACATGGTTTGCGAAAAAGAAGACGGATTTTTCAATACGGTGATTTCCAGCAATTTCGTGGCAAGACAGCAGACGCCGGTCTGTTTTGATATGAATGCTTCCATTTATGCTTATGAAAGAGAATATCTGTTGTCGGGAAGGAATCAGGAGCGCAAGGCTGTCATCTGGACAATGGAGGACAGAGCCGTGTTGGATATTGACAGTGAAGATGATTATGAACTGATGGGACTGCTGGAAGCGCACTATATCAAGCGGGATACGGAATTGCGGGAAGTCAGTGAAAACAGAAAAAGATTGGGAGAGACATGTTAATGGATAAAATATCGGTGATTATTCCCTGCTATAATGTAGAACAGTATATTGACAGATGCTTGGAAAGTGTGGTTACTCAAACGATAGGTCTGGATATGCTGGAAATTATTGTAGTCAATGACGCTTCCACGGACGGAACCCTTGAAAAGCTGTATCAGTGGGAAAAGAGATTTCCCGAAAATATTATGGTGATCACCTATGATGAAAATTTACGGCAAGGGGGGGCACGAAATCTGGGTCTGCAGTATGCGACAGGGGAATATGTCGGTTTTGTGGATTCGGACGATTGGATTGAACCCGATATGTATGAACTTTTGTATGAAAAAATGAGTACAGGAAAATATGATCTGGTAAACGGTAAGTATATAAGGGAATATGAGGGGGAAGAATGCTCCATATCCAGAGAGAACCGTCATGATAAAGAATATCATTTTACCGCCCAAAACGGGCTCTGTTACGGGGTAGCGGAAGAAACCGGAAATTGTGGTTTTTATGGCGGTTTGTGGTCCGGGCTATACAAGAATTCCATGTTGAAGGAAAAAGAAATTTGGTTTCCGGAGCATTTGGCCTATGAGGACAATCATTTTTTAGGAGTGGTTGCTTTGTATGTGAAAAATCTTTATATTGTAGATGTGGTGTTATACCACTATTTTTTCAATCAAACTTCGACCATCGCTACCATAAACGGAACCCACCACATTACGGATCGACTGACTATTGAAACAATGCTGGTAGAAGATTATAAGAAGCGCGGTGCTTTTGAGATATATCATGATGAAATAGAGAAGGGCTTTTTGGAGAGATTTTTCTGTAATACTTGGCATATTATTTTTATGCGGTTTGATTACATACCGGATATTATGGACAGCATGAAAAAAGTCATTTTAGAGTTGTTTCCCAATTATAAAGAAAACCCTTCTGTTATTAATGATGAAGCGATGATGATTTGGTTGGAATTATTGGAAGCAGATCATATTCAGACAGAAGAATTGGAAAAAATAAAAGATGTTTACCGCACCGAGTGAAGGTAAAGAGTTAAATGTTGACATGAATATTGAGCGGTTTTATAATGAAAAAAGCAAATGTTTTGTGTGTAAAAACCAGATGAGAAAGGAGTAACCAAAGATGCAATATTGTAAAAAATGTGTTATGCCGGATACGAGACCGGGAATTACCTTTAATGAGGACGGAATATGCTCTGCCTGTCAGACCTTTGAAAAGAGAAAAACAGTAGACTGGGACGCAAGGTGGAAGGAATTTGAAAAATTATGCGATAAGTATCGTGGCATGAACGGAGACGGGTATGACTGTGCAATAGCGGTATCCGGTGGAAAGGATTCCCATTATCAGGTACATTTGATGAAGAATGTCATGCACATGAATCCTATATTGTTTTCTGTGGAAGATAACTTTCCCATGACAGAAGCCGGAAAACATAATCTTAAGAATATTTCTGAGGAATTCGGGTGCAATATTATCAGCATAAAGCCGGACATAAAGGCACAGAAGAAATTGATGCGTTATATGTTTGAAAAGTATGGTAAACCGACTTGGTATATTGACCGCCTGATTTATACTTACCCGCTGATTATGGCATTAAAGTTTAACACACCTCTTCTGGTATACGGTGAGAATGTGAGTTATGAGTATGGCGGCGTAGACGCCAATGAAACTTATTCGGCAAAGAACCAAATCAATAACGGTGTGGCAATAGATATTGATGAAGCAGAATTGATAGAGCGCGCAGGGGTAAGCAAGAAAGATTTATCTCTTACCTGTGCACCCAAAAAAGAAGAATTGGACAAATTGGATCCGATTTATATTTCGTATTTTACGCCATGGAATAGTTTTGCCAATTATGAATTTGCAAAAAAGCACGGTTTCCATGATTTAACCCATGAGTGGAGGAGGACACATCATATTGAGGATTTTGATCAGGTAGACAGCCGGGCATATCTGGTGCATTCGTGGATGAAGTATCCCAAATTCGGGCATCAGTTTGCCACGGACTATGCGGCAAGATTTGTCAGATATGGCATTCTGCCCCGGGAAGAGGCAATCCGCCTTGTGAAAGAGCACGATCATGCGTTGGATTCGTTGAGTGTAAGAGATTTTTGTGAGTTCTGTGGGTATACGGAAACGGAGTTTTGGGAAATCGTAGACAAATGGTATAATACGGAACTGTTTGAAAAAGATTTACAGGGAAAGTGGGTGTTGAAGCATCCCTTATGGGAAGAATAAAATGGACAAAGTCAGCATTATTATTCCGACCTATAACAGGAGCGCCAAGCTGAAAAAATCCATAGAGGGCATTTTACGGCAAAGCTATGAGAACTTTGAGTTGCTTGTAGTAGACGATGCCTCTACGGATGATACGCAGGCGGTGGTGGAAGCCATAGCGGATGAGCGTATCCGATACATAAGACAGGCAGTGAACGGAGGGGCATCCGCAGCCCGCAATGAAGGAGTCAGGCAGGCGGATGCTCCGCTAATCGCTTTTCAGGACAGTGATGATATCTGGAAATCGGAAAAATTGGAAAAGCAGATGGCATATTGGCAGGAACATCCGGAGTATGCCATGATTTATTGCGCCTACAAAAAATATATGGACGGACAGGAGATTGTGGTGCCCAATGCCGCTTGGCGTGGCAGTCTGGAAGGGAAACTTTTTCCGTGGCTTGCACAGCGCAATTCCATAGGCGCGCCTACCATGCTGATGAGGAAGGAATGTTTTCTGGAAGCGGGAAGTTTTGACACCGATTTAAGAGCCTTGGAGGATTGGGATTTTGCGCTTCGGTTTTCTTTAAAGTATGATATAGGATATGTGGACGAACCCTTGGTAGATTCCTATGATTCACCGGACGGTGTTTCTTCCGGCGGCAGTGCGTATTATGAGAGCAGATGCAAAATGATAGGAAGATACAAGGAACAGATGCTTGCAGAGGGCGTATTTGATTTTGTAGTGAATGATTTGTTCCAGAGAGCACAGCAGAGAGGCGCATTAGAGGAGGTCAAGAAATTGCTCATGCTGTGTCTTAAGGGGAATGTGTAAAGGGAAAGGATTAAGATTTACAGGGTGGACAGGGAGGTAACAGTGAGGGAATTAGTAAAGGATACAACAGAACGAAAGCTGGGGCAGAGAAGTCATAAGTGCAGATTGTGCAAGGCAGAAGGAATGTTTGACTCTTATCTGGTAAGAGAGATGATGCAGAACGCAGGAGACGAATTTGAGTATTTTGTGTGTGGTGGATGCGGATGTCTGCAGATTGCCGAAATACCGGAAGATCTCGGAAAGTATTATGGAAAAGATTATTATAGCTTTGCACAGGAAGAATATCCAAATATAAAATATGAAACGCCTGTAAAGAGGGAAGATAAAATTTTGGATGTAGGTTGTGGAAGTGGTGTATGGCTTTTTCGTAAAGCCTTGGCAGGCTGGGGAAATCTGTATGGGTGCGACCCCTTTTTGGAAAGAGATATGCACTATGGAGACAGGGTACGGATTAAAAAGTGTTCCATTCATGAAATGGAAGGGGATGTTGCCTATGATGAGGTCAGGATGAGGGATGTATTTGAGCATATGGCGGACCCATTAGAGGTTTTGCGGAGCGCCTCCAAACTTTTAAAACCGGGGGCTGTGCTTGCCATGGATATCCCTATTTTCCCCAATATTGCATTTGATATGTTCGGTGCGCATTGGTTTCAGATTGATGCGCCAAGGCATATTTTCCTGCACTCCAAAAAGAGTCTTGCCTATTTGGAGAAACAGAGTGGTTTAAGGATTATTAAGATAGAGTATGATGCCGATTATTCCCAGATTTTCAAAAGTTTTTTTTATTCCATGGGCGTTCCGTTTTATGAAGCGACACAGGAGATGTTTTCCTTATATTTTGATGAGGAAGCGAAACAGAATATGATGAAGACTACATGGCAATGCAATAAGGCGGAGTATGGAGACCATGCCAAAGTATATTGGGTGCATCGGAATGTGGAAGAAAGTAAATGGGAAAGTATTATCAAATATGCGGAAGAGAATGAGTATGTGGACAAGAATATCAAGGTGAGAGTTTAAATGATAAAATGTAGGTACCTATATGGCGTATATGGATGAAAAGAAAAGTACAATAGGAGCGATTTGTCTGCTGGAAGGAAACGGTTTAAGGGAGCTTTCCTTTCAGGATATACTGTTGGATGAAACTTTAGTGCAGGGGAATATATGGGTTTTGAAAGAAGCCCTGCGATATGTGGGAGGCGTCAATTATCGGCTGAGTGCAAAGCTGGGATATGAGCTGCTGGTTCGGATTGCCAGAGAATATACGGTTTTACAGATGGGAATAGATGATAGCACTGATATATTGGCGGAGTTAGGAATAGAATATCCCAATATTGAAAGCGTGCAGAAGCCTGCGCCTATGGGACAGGAGTGGGTCTGCCTGAGTGAAGAAATAGAAGAGAAAAGCTCTCTTGCAACGCAGGAGGGTATAGAAAACGGGCAAGATGCGGAATTAAAGGCGGACTGTTATATGATAGGCAGATATAAAACGGAGCTGCTGGAGCTGGGCTGCTTTGAGGATGCAGTGCTCGGAGTCGTGGAGACAGGAGGAGAAGGCATCACCGCATATCTGGAGGGAATGATTTCAAATTCGGATGATTTTTATTATATTTACGATTGTACACAGCCCATTCTAATTTATCGCGGAAGCGATTTATGTTATAATATTTTGGATGTGTTTGCGCAATATATGGGAGATGCTTTGGAAAAATCGGGGCAGAAGGTGGAATATTTTGATGTTTCCGAACTGCCCATAGAGGCATTGGCTGCCTATATGAAGAGAAGATATAAGGCTGTTATCGGAATGCAGACGGATATGTTTTCCTTGAAGTGGCAGGACGGCAGATTTGCGCATGATGATATAAAAGCTCCCAAGTATCAGTTTGTGTTCGACCATCCGATTCGGATGCTGGAACATTTGCAGAGGGTGCCTCGAAATTTTTGTGTGCTGACGCCGGACGGAAATTATAAGAAATTTATTGAAAACTACTATGGGCATGCAGCAAGGTTTCTTCCGCCGGGAGGAAAAGATACTCACGGAGAAAAAGACACTCCGGAATACGGTCTTGTTTTTCTCGGAAGTTATTATGATGGTCCGTTAAGAGATTTGCAGATAGTCCGAAATATGGACAAGAAGAGGGCTTATTTGCTGAACAGATATATTTTGTATATGCGCAGGAATTTGAGGATGACTCCTGAGGAAGCCTTACAAAGAACCTTGGAGGATTATGGGATTTCCTGCGATAAAGAAGAATTTAAGCAGCTTATGTATCGGGAGCGGTGGGTGATTTATTGTTTATCTTACCATTATCGGAATAAAGCAATCAAACTTTTGTTGAAGGAAGGAGTTTCTGTTCATGTTTTTGGCGACACATGGAAGCAAAGTCCCATGTGGGGGCATCCGCTGCTTCTCTGGCATGAGGCGGTGACTGGTGAGGATGCTTTGGAAGTCTACGCAAAAGCAAAACTGTCATTCAATCTTATGACATGGCATAAGGACGGATTTACGGAGCGGATTGCCAATGCCATGCTGCAAAAGTCGGTGGTGGTCACGGACAGCACTACTTATCTGGAGAAAAATTTCGAGAATGACAGGGAGCTTCTGATGTTTGATTTGGGACACTTGGAGGAGCTGCCCGGACGAATAAAGGAATTGTTGGCAGATGAAGAGAAAAGGGCGCAGATGGCGGAATGCGCTTATCAAAAAGCTCTGGAGCAGCACACATGGGAAGCCCGGGCTAAAGCGATATTAGGGTGGATTGAGGAAGACAGCTTTTAACATTGCAATATACCATTTAATGGGAGGAATAAAATGAACCATACGAAAGAATTATTATTGAAACTGAAAGCAGCCATTTTAGACGGCAGATTATCTGTAGAAAATATTCCTATTGCGGATATCAAGCAGTGTGTGGCTATGGAGATAAAGGCAAACAAATGTACTTTCACTAAGGAGCGGTATTCTGAAGTGACGGAAAGTTTTCAGACATTGTGCGAAGGAATTGCGGATATAGAGTGGAACCAAAGCCGGATATTATTGTGGATGGATGCTTTGATTCTCTGTGTGGATATGATATCACCAATGATATATATTTTGGCCAATAGTGAATATTGGCGGTACAAGTATCGGGACAGAATGGACGATCCGGAGATTAGGGAGATTATAGATTATATAGAAAAAGAACAAAAAATAGAGGTGTTTAATTATGCTTTTTCAAGGGAATATGATGCTTTGCCGGTAGAAATTGTTCTGGATGAGGACAGTCAAATGCGCTATGTGCCTCATAAAGGAAAGAAGTTGTTTTTCCCCAGAAACTGGGATGAACAGAGAATTGCAAATTACTATTGTTCCATTGCGAGGGAACAGGATGTGCGCTCTCCTCACTGCTATGCGGGTACTGCTATAGGGGCGGTGGAGGAAGGCGATGTGGTAGTGGACGCAGGCGCTGCAGAAGGAATTTTTGCATTGGATGTTATCGACAGAGCAAAGCAAGTATATCTGGTGGAGTCGGACAAGGAATGGATTGAGGCGCTGGAACAGACTTTTCGTGAAGAGAAGGAGAAGATACAGATTGTTTGTGGTTTCTTAGACTGTGTTCATCAAGAGGGTCATGTAAGTATTGATGGTTTGTTTGAACAGGAAGAAATTAATTTTATTAAAATGGATATTGAAGGAGCTGAAAAGTCTGCTTTGCAAGGGGCAGTCAAGACACTGCAAAGGAGCAAAAATATAAGATGTGCTATCTGTACATATCATTGCAAAGAAGATGAGGAATGGATTCGGAATATGCTGGAAAAATATGATTTTGAAACAGAGACTTCCAAAGGCTATATGTGGATAGATGACTCTATGGAATCTTATTTGAATGCGGAGCTTCGCAGGGGAATTATCTTTGGGAGGAAAGTGTAATGGAGCAAACTATAAGCGAAAGCAGCCCCTCATTCGAGATTGCATTTATTATTTGTACTAATGACGAGGATTACATGAATGAATGCAGATTTTACATAGAGCAGTTAAGTGTGCCTGCCGGAGGGGTAGTGACTCTTTTGGCGGTACAGGAAGCGAAAAGCATGACTTCCGGTTATAATGAAGCTATGAAATCTTCTGATGCAAAGTATAAGGTATATCTTCATCAGGATGTATTTATTGTCAACAAGAATTTTATCTATGATATTTTAGCTTGCTTCCAAAGCGAACCGTCATTAGGAATGCTTGGTGTTGTCGGAGTAGAACATCTTCTCAATACTGCGGATGCATGGGAAAGTCTGGATGTTGGCAGATGTTATGCGGTGGGAACATTTTCTGAATTGGGGAATGTTGCTGTTGCGCTGGAGAGAAATAATCCTTCGGATGTCTTTGGGGAGGTTGAATTTATTGATGGAATGCTGATGGCAACCGCGTATGACCAAGATTGGGATGAGCGGATTGAAGGTTTTCATTTTTACGATGTGGCGCAGAGCATCCATTTTAGAAAACAGGGATATAAAGTGGCGATAGCAAGACAGGATGATATTTGGTGCATTCACGATTCCGGCCCGCTTAATTTTGATACCTACAATAGAAACAAGCAAAAATTTTTGGAATTATATACGGAATATAGTTATAAAAATGGGAATAAACAAAATGGTGCAAAAATATACCAATTGTGTGATACTATAGTGGCATCTTTGAAATCGTTATTTGAGCAGCGGCAATATGAGAAGATTCAAGGTGTTTTAACGGAAATTGGCAATGCAATCTACTTTAATCAAGAACTTTTGATAATGTATTATATAATGGAAATCCGTATCTTGGAAAAACTGATGGGGTTAGATTTATTTGTGAATGGGAAATTTACGGATGACATTTATAAATGTTTAAAGAAAAAATATCTCAAGCTAAAATGGACTTTGATGAGAGTGGCATTCGCATATGAATCGGCGGAATGTATAGCTGATATGATTGTAGCTGAAAGATATTCCATGGCGGCTGTAGTAGTGGTTATGTTACATAATATTCCCGCGCAAAGAATGCATATGTCGGATGTGATAGGTGAGACTTTGAGAAAAAAGGGATTTATCCAAGATAATGAGTGGGAAGAATTTGTACTTATGATAGAAGAATACGAGAAGGAAAATATGCCGTCGGCGGAAGAGTTATGACTGCCGGACGGGTTTACAAACCGTTATAAAATAATAAAAATATGCAGGAGGTTGTCCAATGGCTGATTTGAGCCCTATACAGGAATTTCAGGCAATCAGGCAAATTTTATCGGAAATGAATCAGGAACAATATGCCGGGAAAAATATAGAGATTGGAGATTTTTCCTATGGAAAGCCTGTTGTGCGTATAGAGGATGAATGGACCAAACTCATAATGGGAAAGTTCTGTTCTATTGGTCCCAATGTTACAATTATGTTAGGGGGAGAACACCGTGTAGATTGGAACACTACTTATCCGTTTAATGTTTTGATGCAATATTCTTTTTCATACATAGCGGGGCATCCCTTTTCTAAAGGAGATGTTCAAATCGGTAATGATGTATGGATTGGGGCGGATTCCAAAATCATGTCCGGTGTAACAATAGCAGACGGTTGCATTATTGGCGCAAATGCTCTGGTAACAAAGAGTGTGTTAGAACCGTACACTATTGTTGGCGGAGTGCCTGCAAAAATAATAAAGAGAAGGTTTTCTGAAACAGTTACCCGAAGGTTATGTGAAATGCAGTGGTGGAATTGGAGTGATGAGGATATTGTTGCGGCAATTCCGTTATTACAAAGCAGCAATATAGATGGTTTATGGAACTATTATAAGGAACATGTGAATCAAAATCGGTAAATGCAATTATCCGTTTAACAAACATATAATGTTTTTTAACATTGCATCTCTGACGCCTTTCCATTATAATAAGAGTGGTTCTTTGCAATAGTATCTTTGAACAAGGAGGACTTACGATGATTGATTTATTACAAGGCGGAGCGTATCTGGTAAACGGGGAAGAGCTGATTCCCGATAATGCGGAAGCGCAGACAGCCGTTAAGGCAAAAACCGGAAAAGATATCACAAAAGAGGAGGCTTTACAAAATACCATTGCCTATGGCATTTTACAGGAGCATAATACCTCAGGCAGTGCGGAAAAACTGAAAATCCGCTTTGATAAGCTGACCAGCCACGATATTACTTTTGTAGGCATTATTCAGACTGCAAGGGCGTCGGGACTTGAAAAATTCCCCATGCCTTATGTGTTGACGAACTGTCACAATTCCCTGTGTGCCGTGGGCGGCACTATCAATGAAGATGACCATATGTTCGGACTGACCTGTGCCAAGAAATACGGCGGCGTTTATGTGCCGCCTCATCAGGCAGTGATTCATCAGTATGCGAGGGAAATGCTGGCAGGAGGCGGCGCAATGATTTTGGGTTCCGATTCCCATACCCGCTATGGCGCTCTCGGTACGATGGCTGTGGGTGAGGGCGGTCCCGAATTGGTGAAGCAGCTTTTAAATCAGACTTATGACATTAATATGCCGGAAGTGGTGGGTGTATATTTGAAGGGCGCTCCCGTAAAGGGTGTGGGCCCGCAGGATGTGGCGCTTGCCATTATCGGCGCCGTATTTAAAAACGGATATGTAAAAAATAAAGTAATGGAATTTGTGGGTCCCGGTGTGGATTCCTTAAGCGCCGATTTTAGAATCGGCATCGATGTGATGACCACGGAAACTACCTGTCTGTCCTCCATCTGGAAGACCGATGCACAGATTAAAGAATTTTATGAGATTCACGGCAGAGCCGGAGATTATAAGGAGTTAAAGCCCGGAGATGTCGCTTACTATGACGGCATGATTGTGGTGGATTTGGACAAGGTGCGTCCCATGATTGCAATGCCTTTCCATCCCAGCAACACCTATACCATAGAGGAATTAAACGAAAATCTTCTGGATATTCTGGATGAGACGGAAAAGCGTGCGCTTATCAGTCTGGACGGCGCAGTGGAATATCATCTGAAAGATAAAGTGAAAAACGGAAAATTTATGGTAGATCAGGGTATCATTGCCGGCTGTGCTGGCGGCGGATTTGAAAATATCTGCGCGGCAGCGGATATTTTAAAGGGCAGATACATAGGCTCCGACGGCTTTACCTTAAGCGTATATCCCGCTTCCATGCCCATCTATATGGAATTGATTAAAAACGGCTGCGCGGCTTCTATTTTGGAGACAGGAGCGGTGATGAAGACGGCGTTCTGCGGGCCCTGTTTCGGAGCGGGAGATACTCCGGCGAACAACGCATTCAGCATCCGCCATTCCACCAGAAATTTCCCTAACCGTGAGGGAAGCAAGCTGCAGAACGGTCAGATTTCTTCCGTGGCATTAATGGACGCCCGCTCTATTGCGGCGACTGCGGCAAATCGGGGCGTGCTGACTCCCGCAACGGAGTTTGACGGTGAGCTGGGCAGATATCAATATCATTTTGATGCGAATATTTATGCCAACCGTGTTTTTGATTCCAAAGGGGTGGCGGACCCGGATACGGAGATTCAGTTTGGCCCCAATATCAAGGATTGGCCAAAGATGGGAGCGCTTCCCGAGAATTTAGTGCTTCAGGTGGTGTCGGAGATTCATGACCCGGTTACCACCACGGATGAATTGATTCCTTCCGGAGAAACTTCTTCCTACCGCTCCAATCCCTTAGGGTTGGCGGAATTTGCCTTAAGCCGCAAGGACCCCCAATATGTCGGTCGTGCAAAAGAGGTACAGAAAGCGGAGAAGGCGAGGATGAACGGCGAGCATCCCTGTCAGGTATGTTCCTGGGTGAAGCCGGTCATGAGTGTGATAAAGACCGGGTTTTCCGATGCCAATCATGAAAATACGGGATTTGGTTCCACTATTTTTGCGGTAAAGCCCGGTGACGGCTCCGCCAGAGAACAGGCGGCTTCCTGTCAGAAGGTATTGGGCGGATGGGCAAATATCGCTAATGAATATGCTACAAAGCGTTATCGCTCCAATCTGATTAATTGGGGTATGCTGCCTTTTATTATAAAGGAAGGGGAGCTTCCCTTTCAGAATCTGGATTATCTGTTTATCCCCGGCATCCGGAAAGCCGTGGAGGAAAAAGCGGAAGTCATTAAGGCGTACAATGTAAAAGAAGCAGGACTTGAAGAGTTTACACTTCGTTTAGGCGAGCTCACCGATGAAGAGCGTCAGATTATTCTGAAGGGATGTCTGATAAATTATAACAGTGTGAAGTAAATGGTGGCATGCAGATCAATAGCGGAGGGAAGCTTCAAAGATGCTCTGGAGCGTTAGAAGAGAAGATAAAAAGCGGATGGAGGCAGAATGGATATTAAGAAACCGATAACAAATCCCATGCTGGTGGGAGCGATGGAATTGCTGAATGCGGAGAACACGCCGGAACACAGGAAGATTTTTTTCGAGGAAGTCGTGAAAGCGGTTTTTCTTGCTCCCGTGGTGATAGATCCGCCGCCGGTTGCGGATGGGCAGGGGATGTTTCGGATACCTCCGGAAAGCCGGGTGCAGTTTCCCCTGTTAAAAGCGCCGGACGGAAAACAGTTTTTCATGGCTTATACGGATTGGGATGAACTGCAAAAGTGGAACAATCAGGATAATCAGCAGACCTTTGGACTGAAATTGACGGACTATGCGGATATGGTGTTTAAGAGAAATGAAAGCGGCGAGATGAATCCCGTTGCCGGAGTTGTCATCAATCCGTACGGCGGCAATATGGCGTTAACCAAAGAAATGATAGCGGGTATCCTGATGCCCAAACCGCCTCGGTCCTGATGGATGCAGCCATATTTTTCCTAAAGTTTTTCCCATAATTGTCGATATATTAATTACAGGAAAGTTGTCTGGCCCACAACAATCTAAGTAATTTTAAATTGACACCACGGATGGTATTTATGTACAGGACGGAGTGCTGTGCATAGATACCATCTTTTCTGTGGAGGACAGGATGTTTGACACGGATGCAAGCAGGGGATGCATCGGATTTCTTACAAGGACGGCAGGATGTAGATGAGGGGACCTGATGTGGTGGCAGGAAGGAGAAAAGAGGATTGAAAATTGATTCCAGTACCATAGGAATGGAATCCGCAAGAAGCTATAGAACTTTTATGGCAACAAGCAGGCGATTTACTATAACGGATTATAGGGGTGGCCTGGCACAAAACCAAAATGCCCTGAATACCGCCGTGAAGGACAGTAAAGGGCAGGCAAAGAACGGAAATGAGAATTCCAAGCAGACTGTGGAGGAAGGAAGCGGCGTCACTTTAACCGAAGCGTGGCAAAACCGTTTCGGAATTTCAACAGGCAGGATTAACCTGAAAAATTCCCGCCAGAATACAGTGTCTGACTTGAAGCAGATTTCTCTCCGTTACATTTTTGATATGCTGTTTTCCAGAAGAAGGGGACGCATGGGCAGTGGAATTCAGGACGATATTTGGAATGGGCAGAACCTTTGGTCTCAGGAAAATACATGGTCGTCCGCCGCGAATAATGTAAGTACCGTGAATAATTCAGCCAATGTGAATGCTGCCGATGCAGGCACCAATATTGATGCATTGTTTGCTACCAATCTCAGGGTACTGAATTATACGCAGGAAACTTTTTCCGTGGAGGCGGAAAATACGGCGTTCTCCACTGTCGGGACGGTTCGTACCTCCGATGGCAGGGAAATTAACTTTAATGTCAATGTGGGGATGAGCAGGGAGTTTCAGGAGTATTATCGGGATGACCTTGAGATGGCACAGTTTTCGCTGTGCGACCCTCTTGTCATCAACATGGATACGGATGTAGCGGAATTATCCGACCAGACATTTTATTTTGACATCGATGCAGACGGTGTGTTGGACGAAATATCCGGTCTGGGAAGCGGAAGCGGTTATCTTGCCCTTGATAAGAACGGGGACGGCGTTATCAATGATGGCAGCGAGCTTTTCGGAACGGCAAGCGGCAACGGCTTTGCCGATTTGGCAAAGTACGACGAGGACGGCAACGGATGGATTGATGAAAATGATGAAATCTGGTCAAAATTAAAAATATGGACAAAAGACGAAAATGGCAAAGATGTGCTTTATCGTCTTGCAGACAAGGGTGTTGGAGCTATCTGTCTGCAAAATGCCTCCACGGATTTTACTTTAAAAGGAGATTCCGGGCAGACGCAGGGGGTTATCCGTAATACGGGAGTGTTCTTGTATGAGAACGGTAATGTGGGAACCATTCAGCATGTAGATGTAGCAAAATACGATAGGGAGGCGTGAATCTCAGTATCCGCGTTCGGAAAAATTGGTTTCGGACCGCAGGCAGGCAACTGTTTGCGGTCTGTTTTTGTCCTATAGGAAATTTGTATAAAAACTTTTCTTTCGGCAAAAATAGGAATACATAACAGTTCATTTATGGACAGATATGCATAATAGAACAGAAAGGGAAGAAAAGTAAATATGAGAAGAAATGGAATGGGAAACATCAAAAAGGAACGAATTATTATGATTGCCTCTTCGGCGTTTGTGCTGGCGGCGCTTACAATGACGGGCATATATATGAACCGGAATAACAAAGCGAGTCTGGATGACGGTTACACTTTAGACTTTGGAGCATTTGAAAACAATGTGGAGGAAAAGCTCGGTGAGATTGCAAAAAACAATGAGGATGCGGACAGCGACGCCAATAACGGTGCAGAGGATGGGAACGGCGTAACAGGAATGGAAACAGACCGGATTTTGGGGAGTGTGACACAGGCCGGAGAAAATGCAAATAATCAAACTTCCCTGTATGATGATTTGGATTATATACCCACAGAGTTTGAAGAAGAGAATATTACTCTGGCAGATGCGGCTGCGGTGGAGAACGGGACGCCGGAACCGGAGATTCCGGAAATGGAGGAAGATAAACCGCAGGCAGTGTCCGGCAGTCAGGTACAGGTGGCGGAAGAACTTCATTTTACCGAGGAAGGATTTCATATGCCGATAAACGGGGAAATACTGATGTCCTACAGTATGGATAAGAGAGTTTATTTTTCTACGCTGAAGCAATATCGCTACAATCCCGCAACGCTTTTTGCTGCATCCGTGGGTGCGGAGGTGTTTGCCTGCGGAAAGGCTAAGATAACAAATATTTATGAGGATGCCAAACTAGGTACGGTAGTCACGATGGATTTGGGCGACGGTTATCTGGCGACTTACGGTCAGTTAAAGGATGTAAAGGTATCTGTGGGAGATTATGTGGAAGCGGGTCAGGTGATAGCGTCAGTGGACAATCCTACAAAACAATATACTTTGGAGGGCTGTAACCTTTATTTTGAAATGACCGGTAACGGCGAAGCAATCAATTCAGAGGAATGGTTTTAATGTATATTTTAGGCGGTAAAATCAAAACCATGGATGAAAATCTGGGAGATATTGAAGACGGAATCATTCATGTATGCGACGGAAAGATTCGGGAAATCGGCAGAAAAGGAGAGATTCCTTTTACTCCCGCTGCCGGTGAGAGAGTGATAGAGATTAGGGACCGGCTGATTATGCCCGGTATCATTGAAGCACACTGTCATATGGGTATCACGGAGGAAAAAAAGGGAATGGAGGGGGATGACTGTAATGAAACGGTTGACCCCGTTACGCCGCACTTGCGTGCCATTGATGCTATCAATACCATGGATGCGGCTTTTGACGATGCCGTGCGGGCAGGGATTACTTCCGCCATGATAGGTCCCGGCAGTTCCAATGTAGTGGGCGGTCAGTTTGCTTTTCTGAAGACGAAGGGCAGAAGGGTGGACAATCTGGTGGTGAAAGCTCCCGCCGCCATGAAAATTGCCTTTGGGGAAAATCCAAAGGTAAATTATTCCGGGCAGGGACAGAGTCCTTCCACCAGAATGGCCATTGCGGGAATGCTAAGAGAGGAACTGACAAAGGCGGTTGATTATCTTGCCAGAAAGGAAAAGGCTGCCGGACAGGGGGAATATTTTCAACCGGATTTTAAGATGGAGTGCTGGATTCCGGTGCTTCGCGGAGAGATTCCCTTAAAAGCCCATGTTCATAGGGTGGATGATATTTTCACGGCAATCCGTATTGCCGGGGAGTTTCATTTAAAGATGACCTTGGACCATTGCTCCGAAGGGCATTTGATTGCGGAAGAACTGGCGGCGGAGGGTTATCCGGCAATCGTTGGACCCGATTTGGCAAGCCGCAGCAAGATAGAGGTGCAGAATGTCGCGTTTAAAACAGTGGGTATTTTGAATAAAGCGGGAATCCGGGTGGCAATCACCACGGACCATCCGGTGTCATTGATTCAATCGCTGCCCATATGTGCGGGTTTAGCGGTAAAAGCGGGTCTTCCTTTGGAGGAAGGGTATAAGGCGATTACCGTCAATCCTGCCGTTATCTGTGGCGTGGATGACAGGGTGGGCAGTCTTTCCGTGGGAAAAGATGCGGATATCGCCATTTTTGACGGCAATCCCATGGAGGTATTTACCAAGACCTTGTATACAATTATAGGTGGGGAGATTGTTTATGAATAAAATAATTGCTTTATGGGGAAATCGTGTTAAAATGATAAGGTAGGTATATGTGAGTAGTTTTGATATTACGGAGGTTGGAAACCGGTGAAAAAGACCGCAGTTTTTTTAATCATATGTCTGCTGCTGTCTTTGTGCGGCTGTGGCAGTCAAAATTTCTTTGATGCAGGCGGAACGATTTCCAATATGGAAAGCACCCCTGTCATAGATTATGCCGTGCCGGAACAAACTCCCAATATTCTGGTGAATAGAAGGGGTTATCCAGCCGTAGGAGAAAAAGAAGCGGCGGTAAAGGGGAAAAAGCTTCCTCAGGAATTTCGTCTGATTAACGCTGACACCAAAGAAGTGGCATACCGGGGATGGATTGATAAAATCACTTATGATCAGGAGCAGGGAATCTATGTCGGCTATGCATCTTTTGAAGAGTATCAGACAGAAGGGACATATTATCTGGAGTGTGACTATGTAGGCAGATCCTATTCTTTTGTTCTGGAAGCAGATTTTTATCGGAATCTTTTTATGGAATTGTACGGTGAAATTCTTGAGGATTGTGAGAAAAACAAGGCAACCGTTAAAGATGTTACGGCGCTGCTTTGTGCATACGAATGGCGGAGTGAACTTTTTGAGGATGAGAACAAGAATAAAATTCCGGATGTGATGGAGACCTTGTCCAAATGGATTGATAAAATTGATTACGCGCAGATAGACCTGACGGAAGGCGCGGAATATGCAGCTTTTCTGGCAAAATTCAGTTATCTTTACCAAAATTATGATAGGGTATATGCGACGGAATGCCTGCAGAGGGCTTCTGCAGTCTTTACCAAAATCCAAAATACCATGAAAAAGGATGCGGATGCTTTTTTTGCATTGGCGGAGTTGTATCGTGCCACAGGGCTGAACACCTATGGCAATCAGATATTGGAGTATAAATCGTATTTTCAAAATCAAAACAGTATTCCGGAGGAATCGGGTTATCTATACGGGATTATGACCTATATGCTGACCAGACAGACTGTGGACATGGAGCTCTGCGGACTTCTGATGGATCAACTGTTGGCAAAGGGAGAGGAAATCGGTGAGGTGTATGGTGAATTGCTGCAGCCTGTCAATGCCAGAAATAATGGGGCGGAAGAAATTTTGAAAACGGTGGTAGAGCTTTCCTGTGCCAATTATGTGCTGAAAAGCTATCAAAACGACCTCATTATAGAAGAATTTGCAGATTATCTGATGGGGCGTAACCAGCAGTCGGTGTCTTTTTATCCGGAACAGGGAGCAAGAGCCGAATATTTTATTATTCTGGCAAATCTGGCTTCTTTAACGACGGCATAAACCCAACATAAATGTTGGGGTGGAACATTTGATACATAGAGTGAATAAGATAGTATGCAGGCAAAAGCTGCGCGGAAATGGAGATAAATATGAAGGTAGTGGTTTTGGCGGGTGGCACCAGCACCGAGAGGGATGTTTCTTTAAGCTCCGGAAGCATGATTTATAGGGCGTTAAAGAAAAAGGGGCATCAGGCGGTTCTGTTAGATGTTTATCTGGGATATGTGGGCGAAACAGAAGGAATCTTTGACAGGGAAGTGGATTGGGCGGCTCAGGTGGGAGCCATTACAGAGAAAAATCCGGATTTGGAAACGGTGAAGGCATTGCGGGAGGACGGAGACAAGAATTTTTTCGGTCCCAATGTGTTATTGTTGTGCAAGAGTGCGGACATTGTATTTATGGCGCTGCATGGGGCAAACGGAGAGGACGGAAAGATTCAGGCATGTTTTGAGCTTTTGGGAATTCCTTACACAGGTACGAATTTTGTCAGTTCCGCCATAGCGATGGATAAGGGAATCACCAAGGATATTTTCAAGGCGTGGGGCATTCCCACCCCGCAGGGTATCCGGCTGCGTAAGGGTGAGACAGAGAGCGAGAGAGTTCCCTATCCCTGTATCGTAAAAGCGTGCTGCGGCGGCTCCAGCGTAGGCGTGTGTGTTGCAAGAAATGACGAGGAATACGAGGAAGCAAAGAAGGAAGCTTTCTGGTATGACGAGGAAGTAATTATTGAACAGTACATAGAGGGAAGGGAATTTTCTGTGGGAGTTATGGATAAAAAGGCATTGCCTGTCATTGAGATTGCCCCTAAGACGGGATTTTATGACTATAAGAATAAATATCAGGCAGGAAGCACTGTGGAAACCTGTCCGGCAGAGTTATCCGTTGAGAAAACCCTTGAAATGCAGAGGATTGCGGAACAGGTATTCTCGGCGCTGCGTCTGCAAAGTTATGCCAGAATGGATTTTATGATGGATAAGGCGGGAGAGATTTATTGTCTGGAAGCCAATACGCTTCCCGGCATGACGCCAACTTCCCTTCTTCCGCAGGAAGCGGAGGCGGTGGGGATTTCTTTTGAAGAATTGTGTGAGCAGATATTGAAAGCAGCGTTGCCTGCCACTAACGGGGGTATGTGAATGAATCTCAGCTTGTATGAAATAGAGAAAGCCTGCGGCGGCACACTGGTGTTAAAACAGGCGGAGGGAAGCGCCAAGGTGGATTCCGTGGTGATAGATTCCCGAAAGGCCACAGAGGGCGGCGTATTTGTTGCCACTGTCGGGGAGAGAGTGGACGGACATAAGTTTGTGCCGGAGGTATTCGCCAAGGGGGTTAGTCTGGTTATCACACAGAAAACGCCCCAACAGGTGGAGGAAGAGCATGGGGCGCCTGCGTCTGCATGGAAAAGTTATTTGCTGGTGAAGGACGCTTTTGGGGCATTGCGTGATTTGGCAGAATACTATCGCGGCAAATTGTCCATTCCCATTGTGGGGATTACCGGCAGTGTGGGAAAAACCAGCACAAAGGAAGTTGTGGCAAGTGTGCTTGGGGAAAAATATCATGTACTTAAAACCATGGGAAATTTTAATAATGAAATAGGAGTGCCTCTTACACTGCTCAGTATTAAAGAGGAGCATGAAGCGGCAGTGATTGAAATGGGCATCAGTGATTTTGGGGAGATGCACAGGTTGAGCAAAATGGTGCGTCCCAACATCTGTCTGATTACCAATATCGGACAGTGCCATCTGGAAAATCTGAAATCACGGGACGGTATTTTAAAGGCAAAGACGGAAATCTTTGATTATATGGAGGAAAACGGTCAGGTATGTTTAAACGGAGAGGATGATAAGCTTGCATCCATTACGGATATCCGCGGTAAAAAACCTCATTTTTTTGGCATGGGAAGCAATGCGGAGGAGGAAGTGTATGCTACGGATGTGGTGAGCAAGGGATTGTGGGGAAGCGAGGCGCTGCTTCATATGCCGGACAAAGAACAGCGGGCGGTATTTTCCATACAGGTTCCTCTGCCGGGCGTCCATATGGTGATTAACAGCACTGCGGCAGCCTGCGTAGGAGGTCTTCTGGGGGTATCAAAAGAGCAGATAGCAGAAGGAATCCGTAAGCTGGCGGCTATAGGCGGCAGAAATCATTTGATAAAACTGTCCCGCTATACTTTGATTGACGACTGTTATAATGCCAATCCCGTCTCCATGAAGGCGGCAATCGACTTATTGGATATGGCGGATACCAAGAAGGCGGCAATCTTGGGGGATATGTTTGAATTGGGGGAAAATTCCGATGAAATGCATGAGGGAGTGGGAGCTTATGCAGCAAAGAAAGGCATAGATTATATATTGTGTGTGGGAGAAAATGCCAGACATATGTATGAAGCCGCCTGCAGGGAGGCGGAGAATATGCAGGGCAGGTGTTCCGTGCCCCGGATATTTTATTTTGCAGGCAGACAAAAACTGCTTGCTGCGCTAAAAGAGAATCAGGAAGAGTTTCTGCCGGAGAAAAGCACGGTGCTTGTCAAAGCATCCCATGGCATGGAATTTACGGAAGTGCTGGAATATTTGACAAAACAGGGCTAGGAAAACACCTAGCCCTGCTTTTAGCTGAAATATGCCGCCTTATTTTTGAAATATTCTTTGCTGATAATATTCGTGATATAGTTTCCTATATTCTTTCTGTCTTCTTTATCCAATTCTTTCATGTAAACCGGTTTGCAGTATGCGATGACCACTGTGGTCTTTTTCATTCGGGGAAAATGATCTTCCCAGATATCCGCAGCATTTACGATGGACATGGGGATAATTGGGACATTGCCCTTTTCCGCAATCTTAAAGCTGCCCTCGTGAAAGGGAAGAAAAGTATCGTTTACCTCGTTGCGGGTACCCTCCGGAAAAATGCATATGGAGATGCCGTTTTTAACTTTTTCAATGGCGTCCAGAATGGTTTTGAGCCCCTGCTTCACATCGCTGCGGTCCAGAAAGAGGCAATGGACATTTCTCATCCAGTTTCTAAGGAGGGGCCAGCGCTGCATTTCTTTTTTGGCAATGTATCCTGTGAGATGGGGCACCCTCATATAAGTCATGACCACATCAAAATAACTGCGATGATTGCCTACATAGACCACCGCGGTATCTTTGGGAATGTTTTCTTCGCCCAAAATAATGATATTGGTGCCTGCCAGCCCCATAATACAGCGGAATGCCCACTGTACAATGGCAAGACTGCTGCGGTCTTTGAAGCTTTGATTAAATTTGCCGATAATCCATTCGGCAATCAATATGGGAATGGAAAGCACCAGAAATATAATCAGGAAACCTGAAACAAGAATAAATCGAATCATAGAATAAAATCCCTTCTTATCATCGTTCTTCAGTTGATGTATTATAGTTGGTTCTGCTTATTATATCATAAAAAATTCTAATTGTACATAGATTATAGAGAAAGATTGACCATTTGCGTAACAGGAAATCCGATGGTGAGATAGCTGTTATTGCTTTGGGAAATGAGGAGTGTGAAAAGATTTTCTAAGTTTTACACTACAGATTGTTTGTGCCGCTGAAGCGGTATGCGGGAGGTGTAAAGGTGAAAAAAAGATTGACAAAAGCAGGGCTTGCGATATGCGGGATGATGGCCATGATAGTAATTTTAGCGGGCTGTTCCATGCTGTCGGAAGAGAAAATCAAGCTGCGGGACTTGGATTTTACCGTGTTGTCGGAGGAGACTCTGCCGGAGGAGCTGAAGAAAATTCTGGAAGGCAAAAGGGCGGAAGCGCCTGCGGATTCCTTTCAACTGACATACAGTGACAATGAGAACCTTTACATATGTGTGGGATATGGACAGCAGGCAACAGGCGGCTATAGTATTGCGGTCAATGAACTGTATCTGACAGACAATGCCATTTATGTCAATACCAGTCTGCTGGGACCGTCTCCGGAAGAGAAAAACAGCGGAAAACCGTCTTATCCCTGCATTGTCATTAAGACGGAAAAGTTAGATCAGACGGTAATTTTTGAATAATAACTTTGACACAAAACATACAGCTTCCGCACTTGGATAAGTGCGGAAGTTGTGGTATAATATCCGCAAAGGGCAGAGTCAAGTAGCCGGAGAAACAGATGCCGAGCTTGCTCGAGCAGATGTTTCTCCGGCTATTTGATGAGCGAGAGCAACAAAGAATGCGCTGCATTCTTCGAAAAAGCTTGCTTTTTCGGGGCTCTGCCCGGTATGGAAAGAGGATTGTGATGAAGGATAAAATTACGCTAAAGAACATTTTGAGAGTATTGTGGATTCTCACTTTGCTTGGCAGTGTTATCATCTGGCTGCCAAAGGTGGACGGGCTGCTTTCAAAGGATTATCAGCAGATTTCGGATTATGTATCTTTGGATGACCACTGGGAGATTACCGTGAACGGCGAGGTTTATCATGATGTTTCGCTGGAGGGATTTCTTTTTGACTCTGTCAAAAAGGGGGAAGAGATTGTTATGACAAGGGTTCTTCCAAAGGATTTGACTGTTACGGAAGGGGTATTGCGTTTTAACACCAGACATTGTGCCGTGAGAGTCTATATTGATGATGAACAGGTCTATGAATACGGATATGACAGAATGGCGCAGAATAAGTCTGTGGGAAGCGGATTTTTGTTTGTGAACTGTCCGGAAGAGTATGCGGGCAGGACTTTGACAATCAAGTACTGTCTTGTAGAAAATAAATCTCTCAAAAAAATCAGTTCCGTCCGGATATATCCATGGGAAAATGCATACAGAGTGCTTTTGACAGAAAACAGACTTCCTACCTTTATCGGCAGTTTTCTTGTTATATTCGGAATCGTGATTGGGCTTATTACTATGTTTGCGGTACTTTTTTCCACCAAATATATAAGGATGTTGTGTATTTCCCTGTTCTCAATTTGTATGGGTTTATGGACGCTGTGTTATTATGATGTTTTGCTGGTTTTTGCTGTGCCGCTGTATTCCGTATCTCTCTTGGAGCATGTCGCGCTTTATCTGGCGCCGCTGCCTTTGGTGGTTTATGTATATGAAGATGTGCGAAATATGAAACATAAGCTGTTACACATATTCCATTGGATTATTTTGGCGTTTCAGATTTTGTCCCTTGCAGTGATTATGGGGCTGCATACGGTAGATAGGGTTCACTTGACAGAATCGCTGCATTATGAGTATGGGCTTATCATTATTTGCTTGATTTATTTTGGTGTAGTCATTACGCTGAGTATCAAGAACAGTAAATTGCTTAACAGGCTCTATCTGCTTGGCCTGTTGATTATCTGCTGTTGCACGGTATATGATATGCTGAGTTATCAGGCGAATGTTCATTACGGCGGAACTTCCTTTTTTTCTTTAAAAGGGGTGCTGTCTATTGGGGTGCTGGCGCTGATTTTTATTCTTTTTATCGGTTTTTATATTGAGATGACGCAGAAAATGATGCAGGAGGCGGAGAGAAATTCCCTGATAAGGAGAGCTTATACCGATGAACTGACCGGTCTTCATAATCGTCGTTATTGCATAGAATATTTGGATAAAATCAAGGAAGAAGAAAAATTCAATTTTACGATTATTTGTTTTGATGTAAATAATCTGAAAACAGTGAACGATACCTACGGACATGCAAAGGGAGATATTTTAATTAAGAGTGCGGCGGATGTGATTGCGGAAATCTTTGAAGAGTGGGGTGTGGTTGCAAGAATGGGCGGTGATGAATTTATTGCCGTTATCAATACCTCAAAAGAAGACAAGATTAAGGAACTGATAGAACGGTTTCAGGCAAATATAGAAAAAAAGAATAAGCAGATAGAAGACCTGAATATGTCCATTGCCTGGGGCTATGCTTTCGGAAGTCAGACGGAAGTGGATATAGACAAGGTATATCAGGAAGCGGACGACCGCATGTATGAATGTAAAAGGCAGATGAAGCTGGAACGGAAGATATGAGTTAACAAGAAAGAGGAGATTTCCATGTTATTGATTCAAAATGGGTATATGATAGACCCTAAATCAGGAAGGGAAGGAAATTTGGATATCCTGACGGATGGAGGGCAAATAATAAAAATCGGCAAAGGTCTGAAAAATCCCGGGGAAGGCTGTAAGGTGATAGATGCGGAGGGACTCGTGATAGCGCCGGGACTGGTGGATGTCCATGTGCATTTCAGGGAGCCGGGATTTACCCACAAGGAAGATATTTCCACAGGGGCAGGGGCAGCCGCAAAAGGCGGTTTTACTACGGTGGTGCTGATGGCGAATACAAAACCCTGTGTGGACAATGAGGAAACCTTGGAATATGTGCGGAGCCGAGCCGAGCAGACGAAGATTCATGTGCTTTCCTGCGCCAATGTGACTTTGGGAATGAAGGGACAGGAACTTACGGATATGGACAACCTTGCGAAAGCAGGAGCAGTAGGTTTTACGGATGACGGAATCCCCATTATGGAGGAGGCAGTGGTAAAAAATGCCATGGCCAAGGCTGCAGAGCTTAATCTGCCCATCAGCTTCCATGAGGAGAATCCAAAACTGATTGAAAATAATGGCATCAACCGGGGAAAGGCAAGCGCGCATTTTGGAATCGGCGGTTCCCCCAGAGAGGCGGAAATTACCTTGGTGGAGCGGGATTTGAAAATAGCGCTGGAAACAGGCGCATGTATCAATATTCAGCATATCAGTGCAAAGGAAAGCGTGGAGTTGGTGCGGCAGGCAAAAAAGTGCGGCGGAAATATTCACGCGGAAGCAACTCCCCATCATTTTACCCTGACGGAGGATGCCGCCATCAAATACGGCACCCTCGCCAAAATGAATCCACCCCTGCGCGAGGAAGCGGACAGGCTTGCTATTATTGCAGGGCTGATAGACGGCACCATTGATATCATTGCAACGGATCATGCGCCCCACACAGAGGAAGAGAAAAATAAACCCATAACAGAGGCGCCCAGCGGCATTATCGGGCTGGAAACAGCGCTTGCCTTGGGGATTACCGTGCTGGTGGAGGGCGGTCATCTGACCATGAAAGAATTACTGTTAAAAATGAGCACAAATCCTGCCGAAATGTACCATCTGGATGCCGGATATCTGGCGGAGGGCGGTCCTGCGGCTCTTGTGCTGATTGACCCAAAGGAGAAGGCGGTTGTGGGCAGTTTTGCTTCCAAGGCATCCAATTCCCCCTTTGTAGGCTGGGAGCTTACGGGAAAAGTGAAAATGACTGTCTGCAATGGAAAAGTGGTCTATCAGGATGGTGCGGACCGATAAGAAAATATAGATAAGGTATCAGAACAGAAAGGCGGAAATTTTCATGAAACAGAAGCAGAATGCAAAGGTGCTTTCCCAGAAGGAGATTGCGCCTCAGATATTTGAATTATGGATTGCTGCAAATTTAAGTTTTGAGGCGAAACCGGGGCAGTTTATCGGTATTTATCCCAAAAACCAAAGCACCCTCTTACCCCGTCCTATCAGCATTTGTCAGGTGGACAAGGAAAAAGGGGCGCTACGCATGGTGTACCGTATTGCCGGGCAGGGAACCAAAGAATTTTCCTCTTATCGGGAGGGGGATTCGGTCAGCATTCTGGGCGTTTTGGGCAATGGGTATCCTTTAGAAAAGGCTGTGGGAAAAAGAGTGTTTCTCATGGGAGGCGGCATCGGGATTCCGCCCATGCTGGAACTTGCAAGGGTATTCGTGCAGGAGCAGGGCAGGAAGAAAGAAGATGTCAATATCATTGTGGGATATCGTGACGCCAATCTTTTCCTGAAGGAAGATTTGGAACAATATGGTACGGTTTTTGTGGCGACGGAGGACGGAAGCGTTGGCACAAAAGGAAATGTCATGGATGCCATAAGAAAAAACGCTCTGGAGGCGGATGTGATTTTTGCCTGCGGACCTATGCCCATGCTTCGGGCGATTAAGAAATATGGAGAAGAAAAGGGCGTTGACGCCTACCTTTCTTTGGAGGAACGCATGGCATGCGGCGTGGGAGCCTGCCTTGGCTGTGTGGTCAAAACCAAAGAAGTGAATCATCACTCCCATGTGAACAATGCCAGAATCTGTACGGACGGACCGGTGTTTGAGGCCAAGGAATTGGATATATAAACACCAGAGGATTGTAAAAACCGGAGTTTTGCAAACGCCTAATTATATAAATACAATAGAAGGGAAATATGGGAAAATGAATACACAGGTAACGATAGCAGGAGTAACCTTTAAAAATCCGGTCATGACGGCGTCCGGCACATTTGGTTCGGGTATGGAATATTCCGAATTTGTGGATTTAAATAAGCTTGGGGCAGTGGTCACAAAGGGCGTGGCAAATGTGCCGTGGCAGGGAAATCCCACTCCCAGAGTGGCGGAAGTTTACGGGGGCATGCTGAATGCAATCGGATTGCAGAATCCCGGAATAGATGTGTTGTTGGAAAGGGATATCCCTTTTTTGAAGCAGTATGATACCAAAATTATTGTGAATGTCTGCGGCAAGACTGTGGAAGATTATGTGGAAGTAGTAGAAAAACTGGGAGAGGAGCCTGCAGTGTCCATGCTGGAAATCAATGTTTCCTGTCCCAATGTAAAGGAAGGGGCAATCGCATTTGGACAGAAAGCGGACGCATTGTATCACATTACGGAAGAGGTAAAAAAATATGCCAAACAGCCCATTATCATGAAACTCAGTCCTAATGTGACGGATATTACAGAGATGGCGAAAGCTGCCGAGGCGGCAGGGGCGGACGCTCTGTCTTTGATAAATACGCTTACAGGCATGAAGATTGATATACACAGGAGAAAATTTGTCCTTGCCAACAAAACCGGAGGAATGAGCGGACCTGCCATCAAGCCCATAGCGGTGCGGATGGTTTATCAGGCAGCGCAGGCAGTGAAGATTCCCATTATCGGCATGGGCGGCATTGCAAATGCGGAGGATGCCATTGAATTTCTGCTGGCAGGCGCCAGCGCAGTGAGCATCGGAGCCATGAATTTTGTCAATCCTTATGCCACGGTGGAGACAGTGGAGGGCATCGAAGCGTATATGCGTGAATATGGCGTGGAGGATATAATGGATTTGATAGGGGCAGCAGCGTGAGAAGTACTTCTAAAGCTCATGCCAATGGGCATGAGCTAAGAAGTACTAAATCTCACGCCGAAAAACGCCAAAAACACGGCGTTTTTCATCGCAGTAAGCTTACTCTGGCACGGAGGATTAGGGGGATTGGCTTTGCAGCATAGCAGGGCAGCAGGATGAGAGATAAGGAATAATGCGGTAAATATAATCATATGTAGAATCATGCCTTCATATATATATTATATCAGTATATATGTGGAGGTATTTTGTGTGGAGCTCATAAAGAAAAATATACATATGGATCGCATCAGGACGGATGCAGTCAGTCAGATAACTTTAGAGGATGACATGAATATTCCGGAGAACAAGCCGGATGTAAGTTCTGTCAATTTGGAAAAAGGAGAAGTTGTTATTGAGGAAGTGCGCCCCGGAAATGACATGGTGATGGTAAAGGGAACTCTGGCATTTTGCGTTTTGTATCATACCATGGAAGAGGGCAGCAGTCTTGTGGCGTTGGAGGGGCGAATCTTTTTTGATGAAAAAATCAATATGAGCGGGGTGACGCCCACGGATATTGTGGAAGTATGCGGCGAGGTGGAGGATTTGACGGTAGGCATCATCAATTCCAGAAAATTGAGCATTCAGGCGTTAGTAACATTGCAGGCAAAGGTAGAGGAGTTATATGATGAGGAGGTTCCCATTGGCATTCATGGGGATGAAGTGGCGGAATACAGAAAGCTGCCTCTGAATCTGGCTCAGATAGCTATCAGCAAGAATGATATTTTCCGTATCAAGGATGAAGTGACCCTTCCTGCCAATTATCCCAATATTTTTCAAATTTTGTGGCATACAGTTTCTCTGGGGGATGTGGAATTTAAGGTTATGGAAGAAAAACTGACAGTGCAGGGGGATGTGCATTTGTTTCTCTTGTACGAAGGAGAGGGGGAAGATCATCCCGTGCGCTCCTTTGAAACCACGATTCCTTTCAGCGGTGTTTTAGAATGTCATGGATGCAGAGAAGGCATGGTGCCCGATATCAGGTATAAGTTGGGGCAGCAGGAGCTTGCCGTGCGTCCGGATTTTGACGGGGAAGAGCGGACCATCGGCATGGAGCTTACTCTTGACATTTCCATACGCATTTATGAGGAAGAAGAACTGGAGATTGTGTCTGACATATACGGCGTTACAAAGGAAGTGGGTACTGTAAACCATCGGACCAATCTGCGCAGACTGCTTTCCAAGGTAACAGGCAAGACCAAGGTCACGGACCGTATTCGTGTGGAAAATAAGGGTACGGGAATTTTGCAGTTGCTGCACAGTGAAGGAAAGGTGACCATGGACCGTCAGGAAGTGGTGGAGAACGGTATTCATCTTCAGGGTAGTCTGTTAATTAAAGTGATGTATATTACCGGAGATGACGATGCTCCCTATGCAGGAGCAAGCGCTGTGATTCCTTATGAATACACGCTGGAAGTGCCGGGGATTGCGCTGGAGGATCTGGGCAATGTGCAGGGATGCGTAGAGCAGCTTCAGGTTACGATGCTGGACGGAGAAGAGATGGATGTAAAAGCAATTCTTACTTTCATGACCACGGTATTTCAAAATGTTTCGATGAACTTAATCGGTCAGGTGACGGTATCGGAATTGGATGCGGAAAAAATGAGCAGCCTTCCCGGAATGGTCATTTATATTGTAAAAGAAGGGGATAATCTCTGGAACATCGGTAAGAAGTATTATGTTCCGGTGGAGAATCTGCGGGAAATCAATGAACTTTCGGGAAATGAAGTCAAGCCGGGACAGAAGCTTTTGATTGTGAAAGGATAGGATGCCCGATAAAAGTTACAAAACAACAGGAGCTGTAAACAACAGCTCCTGTTACTTTTCATGTAATTGAATTTACAAGCAAAGCTTTTGCTTTATTTCTCAGCCGCGTCAGCTGCTAATTGATCAAATTTCTCAAAAACAGCCTTGTAGGTCTGCTGGCAGATGTCAGGAAGCTGACCGCCCCAGGTCTTTTCTGCTTTTTTATAACCTTTTTCAAAAGCGGCACGCATCTCTTCAATCTTGTCAGGGTCGCCGCCGGTCAATGCGGTTGCAAAGGAAATAATGCGGTCGGAAGTCTGCTTTACGCCCCAATATCCATCCTCCGCAATGTCTGCCTGAGCCTGAGCCTTGGTAGCAGGGTCTACGGTAAAATTGCCCTCTCTTAAAAAGGACCAGATGTCATTTGCCTTGCCGTAAGCAGTGGACTGTCCCGTCATCATTTGCTCTACCAGACTGCGCATCTGTGCGGTTCTGGCATCTGCATCGGCCTTTAATTTGTTGATTAAGTTAGTGTCAGGTTTGTAAGTCGTCTTTTTAGAAGAAGCAGCCTGCGCTTCTTTGGAAGGCTCATAAACCGCACTTGCCTCTTCTTTCTTGGAAGAAGTTTTTGCATTTTCAGTAGCAGTGCTTGTCTCTGTGCTGCCTGTTGCGGTGTAAGTATAAGCCGCTGCAGCCGATGTTGTTGTAACTCCTTTTACACTCATATTATCCCTCTTTTCTGGCATTTTAATTGCCGAATCTACCCAATTCGGGCTGCCCTATGGGCATATCATCCATGATCTCATTATATGTTTCGGCATATTTTGGAAAAACTTTAGAGGGCAAACGGTAAATTTTTTACAGGACAAAAAATTTACCGGGCAAATTTTTTATAGGGCAAAAATTTACCGGGCAAAAAACAGACCGCAGGAATGATTCCCGAAGTCTGTTTTTTGATTCAGCAGAGGTATTCCTTTGTGTGATAATGGAAAGTCTGCAGTCTGCAGTCACGACCGTAAGTAGTGATGGTACAGTCCTGTGATGCAGATTCATGGGAAGCCTGAGTCTCCTCCAAAATTTGTGCAAACAGGGCATTATCTTTTTTCTTTTGAAATTCATGGGAAGATTTTCTGTCTTCACGCTTTAATCTGCTACACTTAGGAACTGCCAACACCGAATTCACCATAAAAATACCTAAAATTCCGTTTTCTACGATAATCCCTCCTTGGATGCGTATTTCAATAGTGTCTGTTCCTTGTAATATGTTTTTCGACATATTTGTAAAAAAGTTTAGATAAAAATTGACGAGAGCAGAGAAATTGTACTATAATAAGTACAATTAATGTATACAAAATACAAATAGCGGAGGCTGGCAGATGGCAGGATATGAAATCAAGGCATATGCCAAGATAAATTTAGGACTTGATGTGTTAGGAAAGCGGTCTGACGGATATCATGAAGTAAAGATGGTGATGCAGACTGTGGACATCTGCGATATACTCAGCTTTGAAAGGGTAAAGTCCGGCATTGTCATCAGTACGGATTCGGGAGAGCTTCCCACTGACGGGGATAATTTAATCTATAGAGCAGTGAAGTTTTTGTTTGACCGGTATCGTATTGAGGAAGGAATTTCGATTCATCTGCAGAAAAGGATTCCCATTGCGGCAGGTATGGCGGGAGGAAGCAGTGATGCCGCCGCCGCGCTGAAAGGCATTAACGAAATTTTCCGATTGGGCTGTTCTTTGGAGGAGTTAAAGGCATTGGGAGTGAAAATAGGAGCGGATGTACCCTATTGTGTTACGGGAAAAACGGCTCTGGCAGAAGGGATTGGAGAAAAACTGACTATGCTGCCACCCATGCCGGATTGTCTGATTCTGGTGGCGAAGCCGGATATCAATGTGTCCACAAAATATGTGTATGAGCATTTGGATGAGCGGGAAGCCTATGAACATCCGGATATTGACGGCATGGTACGGGCAATCAAAGAGGGAAGTATGGAGGGGATTCTGAAACGGATGGGCAATGTTCTGGAAAGCGTAACCATACCGGCGCATCCCATTATCGGCATATTGAAAAAGCGCATGATGGAGCTGGGCGCCGAAGGCAGCCTGATGAGCGGAAGCGGGCCCACCGTATTTGGAATTTTTACGGATGAGGAAAAGGCGCAGGAAGCGTTTTTGCGGTTAAAGGAAGAAAAGCAGGCGAAGCAGGTTTTTCTGACAAGAAACAGTTAAGGGTTTGTGGGACAGCGTAGAAAAGGAGTAAACGATGCAGGATAATTTACAGGTGACAATGGACGCATTTCTGCCGCTGCGTGATGTGGTATTCAATACGCTAAGGCAGGCAATTCTGACAGGAGAATTGAAGCCGGGAGAGAGATTAATGGAAATTCATCTGGCAAACCGGCTGGGAGTCAGCCGCACTCCGATCAGGGAGGCAATCCGCAAGCTGGAGCTTGAGGGACTTGTGACCATGATTCCCCGCAGAGGCGCTGAAGTAGCGCAGATTACGGAAAAGAGCATGAACGATGTTCTGGAGGTCAGGAGAGCTTTGGACGCTTTGTGCGTAGAGCTTGCCTGCGAGCGCATTACACAGGAAAAACTGGATGAACTGAAAGAAGCATGTGACAATTTTGAAAGGGCGGTAAAGACAAAGGATGTAAAAAAGATAGCGCAGGCGGATGTGGCGCTGCACAATATTATAGTGGAGGCAACGGGCAACCAGAGACTGATTCAACTGGTGAACAATCTGTCCGAGCAGATGTACCGCTATCGTTTTGAATATATAAAGGATTCCGACCAGCATGAGAATTTGGTGGAAGAACACCGTATTATTTATGAGAGCCTGATAAAGAAAGATAAGGAGACGGCATCATCCGCAGCCAAACTGCATATTGATAATCAAAAGAAAGCGATTATCCGTCAGATTCGTATTGATGGGCAAAAGCGTATAAACCGATGATAGATGGCAATACTTTCACTGTCCGGCAAAAGATGGGCTTACACTGCCGGAGAGAAAGAGAGGTTATTGCATGAAAACGCGAATCAGAGTGATAGAGCTGGCAGTGTGTATCTGTGCGGCATTCGGATGGTGGGGCGTGTTTTATCCGGAGCTTACCATGATGCCGGACACTTATCGGATAGTAGGGGAGGATGCGCAGGATAAAGAAATTTACCGAACCGCGGATTGGGATTTTGACAGAGAGATTTATTTGGAAATATTGCAGGCGGACGCCGGACAGGTGCGGTTTAAAAGCAGGCTGCTTATGAGCCTTAAGGAGATATTTGAGTAATGGACCAAAATGTGACGCTTATGATTTCAGGTTTACATACGGAATCAAAGATTGAGGACAATGGTGGGGACGAAGAGATACAGACCGTAGTACCGGCAGAATATTTTTACAGAGGAGACGCTCACTATGTACTGTATGAGGAGAGTTCGGAAAGTTGTGAAGAAAGCACCCGAAGCCGCATTAAATTTAAAAACGGCGTTTTGGAGCTGACCAGAAAAGGATTTATAGACACCCGCATGGTTTTTGAAGAGGGCAGACAGCATGAGTCCTGCTATGTAATGCCCTATGGGCGGTTTATCATGGGAATCGACACGAAAAAAATAACATTTGAAGAAGCTGCGGACAGTATCAGGATTACCGTGGAGTATGCGCTTGAGATGAACGGGCTGCATCAGGCGGACAGCCGGATTGCCATTGTGATAAAAGAAAATAAAAGAGCTGCCGTATAATGCGGCAGCCCGGTCTATGAAAATGCATATTATTTGAGTGGTTTGGCTCCCGCTTTTTCCTGAGCGGCTTCCACAGCGCGTTTGAAAAAGCCCTTTTTCTTAGCAGGAACGGCTTCCGTCACTTTACCATGGAGCCCTTTGACATCCAGCACATAAATGCCGCTGACAACAGCTTTAACCTCTTTCTTTACGGGGATAGAATTAAAAATCTTTTCATCGCTGATAAGGGATAAAATCTGGGGTCCCACCTTTGCCTTGACGATGGGAAGCTTGGAACCGCGCATGATTTTGGGAATCTGGTCGATGACCATTTGGGGCAGTCCCGAATCTTTGACTTTCATTCGCTTTTTGTCAATGATTAGCATGGAAACAGTCTGCTTGTTTGCCTGCAGCAGTTCTTCCTGCTCCGCCTGGCGTTTTTGGGCTTTCTTTCCTACGATAACAATAGCGATAACGCCGATAACCAATATGGCTAATATGACTAATAGTGCAATACTCCATGGACTCATGTAGGAATACCTCCTGTTTGTATTAAAGTCTGAGCGGATGTAAAAATTCCAATCCGGAGAACCCTCATAAAGTACATTCTAACATAAAGAAAGGTAATTAGGCAACAGAACATGGGAGAAAATTATAGTTTTTTGTGGGAAGCGGCAAAACAGGCAGTAGATTTTGTTTTACAGAATTTAATGCTGTGGAATATGCTGTTTGCCGTTATCATCGTTTTTTTTCAGCGCCGGGAGCCCCGAAGCGTATGGGCATGGCTTCTTTTGCTGTATTTCATACCCATATTGGGTTTTGTGCTCTACCTGTTTATCGGTCAGGATATCCGCAAAAGGAAAATGTTCCGGGTTAAGGAGGTGGAGGATCATTTAAGCGATATTATCAGGCAGCAGGAGAATCAAATGAAAGTAAGCGGTTCGGAGGAAGCGGACGAAAATATCAGGGATTACCGGGATTTGATCATGTATAATCTGGAAGTTTCCGGAGCGATGCTGTCCGACGATAATGATGTGGAAATTTATGTGGACGGAAATCAGAAGTTCGAGGCGCTGATTGCGGATTTAAAGAAAGCAGAGCATTTTATACATCTGCAATATTATATTATCAGAAATGATGTGCTGTTTCAGCGAATCCGGGAAGTGTTGGAGGAAAAGGCGGCTCAGGGAGTGGAGGTCAGAATATTGTTTGACGCCATGGGCTGCAGGAGTGTGTCCCACCGTTTTTGGAAAAAATTAAATGAAAGAGGGATTCAGACGGCAGAATTTTTCCCGGCCATTATGGGAAGGTTGCAGATGCGAATTAATTATCGGAACCACCGAAAAATCGTAGTGATTGACAATAAGACGGCCTATGTGGGCGGCTTCAATATAGGTAAGGAATACATTGATCTGGACAGGAAGTTTGGGCATTGGAGAGACACTCATCTGCGCATACGGGGCAGCGCGGTCTTGGGACTGCAGCTTCGTTTTCTGCTGGATTGGAATTATGCGGCAAGAGAAAATCTTTTGCAAAGACCTCAGATGTTTGAAGGAATGGGTTCCGGCGGAAAAGATGCCTGCAAGATGCAGATTATCAGCAGCGGTCCGGACAATGCAACCCAACAGGTGAGGGATAATTATCTGAGACTGATATCCAAGGCAAAAAAGCGTATTTTTATCCAAACGCCTTACTTTATACCGGATGAGGCCATTTTTGACGCGCTGCTCATTGCCGTAAAATCGGGTATTGAGGTGAATATTATGTTTCCCTGCAAGCCGGACCATCCTTTTGTATATTGGGCGACTTATTCTTATATCGGAGATATGCTTATGGCAGGAGCCCATTGTTATCGCTATGACAACGGTTTTTTGCACAGCAAGGGAATTGCCGTGGACGGACAGGTATTCTGTTATGGAACGGCTAATATGGATATCCGTAGTTTTGCGCTGAATTTTGAGGTGAATGCCATAGTCTATGACAGGGAGAAAACCATGGAGATGGAGAATGTTTTTAAAGAAGATTTGAAACACTGTACGCAGATTACGAGAGATGTCTATATGGAGAGAAAGCTGTGGTTTCGGGCAAGGGAACAGGTCTGCAGATTGCTTTCTCCTTTACTGTAGGGTTGTTATGTGGTATAATGTCCGCAAAGGGCAGAGCCAAGTGTTGGAAGAAACATCTGCCGAGCTTGCTCAAGCAGATGTTTTTTCTGGCACTTGACGAGCGAGAGCGACAAAGAATGCTCTGCATTCTTGGAAAAAGCTTGCTTTTTCGGGGCTCTGCTCAGGAAAAGGGTATCAAAGAAACGGAGCGAGGAGATTATGAAAAAGAAAAAAGCGGTAAAGGTATTGGCGGCCCTGCTGATGATGGGTATTCTGACAGGATGCGGTGCAAAAGACGGAAACGGCAGTATCGGAGAGAGTGGGATGTCTCAGGGGGATTTGGGAGAGGAAATTCTGCTCAAGGATATTGAGGTAGAAAAATATGTGACCCTTGGGGAGTATAAAGGATTAAAGGTGGACATTGCCGAGCCGGAAGTGGACGAGGCGTATCAGAAAGAGTTGGTGGAAGGAGTGTACAGGGAGGCGCTTGCCTATTATGCTGCCGGAGTGATAATAGAGGACGGTATTACCGACAGAGCAGTGGCAGACGGCGATACGGTCAATATTGATTATGAAGGGAAAAAAGACGGTGTGGCTTTTGACGGGGGAACTGCAGCCGCTGCCTATCTGATTATCGGCTCGGGACAGTTTATTGACGGCTTTGAAGAAGGACTTGTGGGGGTCATGCCGGGTGAAACCGTTGATTTGCCGTTAAAATTTCCGGAGATTTATTCCAATGCGGATTTGGCGGGACAGGAAGTGGTTTTTACCGTAACCGTGAATTATATCATGCCGGAGGGTATGCACGAAGCGATTATCGCCACCTTGGAGCTGGAAAATGTGACTACGGGAGAGGACTTGGAGCAATATATCCATGATTTTCTGATGGAAAATGAACAACTGGCTTATCAGGAGGAAAAGGAGAATGCGATATTTGACCTGTTTATGAACAACTGCACCTTTGCGGAACTGCCGGAATCTTTGGTTTCCCAGTATAAGGAGCGTTTCAGAAACAATATTTCGATTAACGCCTCTAATATGGGAATGGACGGGGATGCGTTTCTGCAGCAGTATTACAATTATTCCGGGGGAGTTGACCAATTTATCGAGGAATATGCGGAGGAAGCCGTAAAACAGGATTTAGCATTTCAGGCTGTGGCAAATCAGGAAAATATCGTTGTAGAGGATGAAGAGTTGAATCAGGTGCTGTCAGAACAGGCACAGGCTTACGGTTATACAACCGTGGAAGAGTATGTGGGGGAAACATCACTTGAGCTGTATCGGACAGACTTACTGTTGAATAAGGTATATAATTTCCTGATGGAAAGTGCAGAAACAGGAAAGTAGTTCACAAAGTGAACAAATTACAAACGATGAAATATAGTTCACATAGTAAACTATATAAAAAGAAATAAAGTAAAATGAAATTTGAGACAGAGCCTCAAATATACTTTGATTGCAGTAACTGCTCTGACATGGAGGAACGATTGAAAAATCAAAGATTTTTCAAACAGAAATTTATGCCTGCGCCCAAATTTCCGGGTTGCGGCAAGAATGGAGATTAATATGAATTTAACAGACATTAAAGATTTGTATCGCAGAAAAGAGGATTTTATCGGCAGGGAAGTGACCGTGGGAGGCTGGGTAAGAAGCAACCGTGACTCCAAGGCGTTTGGTTTCCTTGTTATCAATGACGGAACTTTTTTTGAAACCCTGCAGGTGGTGTATGGCGAGGGATTGGCTAATTTTTCGGAATTGTGCAAAATGAATGTAGGAACGGCGGTTATTGTAAGGGGAACCATTGTAGAGACTCCTCAGGCAAAGCAGCCGTTTGAGATGCAGGCGGCGGAGGTGCTTGTAGAGGGTGCGTCCACTGCGGATTATCCTTTGCAGAAAAAGCGCCACACTTTTGAATATCTGCGTACCATTTCGCATTTGCGCCCCAGAACCAATACTTTTCAAGCGGTGTTCAGGGTGCGTTCCTTAATTGCTTATGCCATCCACACCTTTTTTATGGAAAGAGGGTTTGTATATGTGCATACGCCCTTGATTACCGGAAGCGACTGTGAAGGGGCGGGAGAAATGTTTCAGGTGACCACTTTGGATTTGAATGATATTCCTAAGACAGAAGACGCTAAGGTGGATTTTTCCAAGGATTTCTTTGGCAAGAGCACTAACCTGACAGTGAGCGGACAGTTAAATGTGGAGACCTACGCCTTTGCTTTTAAAAATGTTTATACCTTCGGGCCCACTTTCCGCGCGGAAAACTCCAATACCACAAGACATGCGGCGGAATTCTGGATGATAGAGCCGGAGATGGCTTTTGCTGATCTGACGGATGATATGGTGTTGGCGGAGAGCATGTTAAAATACATTATCAGTTATGTACTGGAGAATGCGCCGGAAGAAATGGCATTTTTTAACCAATTTGTGGACAAGGGTCTGATTGAAAGATTGGAGCATGTGTTGCATTCCGATTTTGCCCATGTGACTTATACAGAGGCAGTGGAAATTTTGGAAAAGCATAATGACCAGTTTGATTACAAAGTGTTCTGGGGCTGCGATTTGCAGACGGAGCATGAGCGGTATTTGACGGAAACCGAATTTAAGCGCCCCGTGTTTGTAACGGATTATCCCAAAGAAATCAAAGCGTTTTACATGAAATTGAATGAGGACGGAAAAACGGTTGCTGCCATGGATTGTCTGGTGCCGGGTATCGGCGAGATTATCGGCGGAAGCCAGCGTGAGGATCAATTGGAGCTTTTAGAGCAGAGAATGGAAGAAATGGGGCTGAACAAAGAAGATTATGGCTTTTATCTGGATTTGCGCAGATACGGCTCCGTACGCCATGCCGGTTTTGGTTTAGGATTTGAGAGATGCGTGATGTATCTGACAGGAATGAGTAATATCCGTGATGTGATACCCTTCCCCCGCACAGTCAATAATTGTGATTTGTAAGAAATGAGGATTCTTATGGAGAGAAAGCCAAGGCGGATTGTTAACTGCATATTAGCGGCAAGTCTTGCGGTATGTCTAACAGTTTCCGTGAAAGATACGGAGATGACGGCATCGGCGACATCTGTTTCGGAGCTGGAGAATCAAATCAGCGCCCACCAAAAGGAATTAGAGGAAATTACCGGCAAGATTGATGAATTGGCGGAGGCACAAGAACTTGCCTTGGAGAAGATTGATGATTTGAATGCGGAAATTGTCAACACCATGACCAGCATTGAGATGAAGCAAGAAGAGATTGCGGAAAAAGACAGCGAACTTGCCGATAAGCAGAGAGAGATTGACCGGACAATGGAGGAGTATGAGGCTGCCAAGGCGTTGGAAGCAAAGCAGCATGACGATATGGTGGCGAGAGTCCGCAATCTGTATAAACAGGGCGAGCACTCTTATATGTCCCTGCTGTTGGGTGGGAGCAGCTTTAGTGATGCGCTGAACCGCATGGATTTTGCGGAAAAAATATATGAATATGATAAAAACAAATTGGAAGAGTACGAGGCAACCAAGGCTCAGGCAAATGAACTCTGGAATTTTCTGGACTCGGAAATGGCGCAGTTGGAAGTGGATAAGGATCATCTGGCAAACGACAAGGCAGTGCTGGAGGATTTAAAGGGAAGATTGGATGTGAGTCTTGAAAAAAAGAAAAAAGAATCCGCAAACTATGAGGCGGAACTCAAAAAAATGAAAAACAGCGCCGCCGTTGCCAAGCAGCAGCTTCAGCAGGAGCAAAATCAGTTAAAGCAGTTGAAAGATGCACAAAACAAGCCTACTGCGGCGGCTGCGTCCGGAAATTATGCTACCACGGATTATACTTCCGTGATTGATAATGCCTCCGGAAGCGATATGGGTAAAAATGTGGCAAAATATGCCTGCCAATATATCGGAAATCCTTATGTATTGGGCGGAACCAGCTTAACCAACGGCGCAGACTGCTCCGGATTTACCTTTAGGGTGTACAGTGACTTTGGATACAGACTGCCCCGGACTTCTTATGAACAGAGAAGCGCCGGAACGGGTGTCAGTTACGATGAGGCGCAGCCCGGAGATTTAATCTGTTATGAGGGACATGTGGCGCTTTACATCGGAGACGGACTGATAGTCCATGCAAGCAGCAGGACTACCGGTATCAAAATAAGCCGTGCGACTTATAATACCATATTGGCGGTGCGCCGTATTTTGTAGAGCATACAGCTCTAAAGAACTGACAGCTCTGAAGAACTGAAAAAGAAGTGGACAAATTAGTCCGGTCGTGCTAAAATCTATAGACAAGAGTCATAAGGCTCTTGTCTATTTTCTATCTTAGCCGTATCGGCTGTATCATTCCTGTCAAAACAAAAGAAAGTAACTATCTGTTTTTTCTGGTTTCAATTCATTACAATTCAAGTTATTTCTAATGATTACCCAAAAAAGGAGAATTTACATGATGTATGAAGAATTTGTGTGGGAACTTTATGACAATGTGGTCAGGCAGGAGGAGTCTATAGGAAAAAAGGTCAGGCTTATAGGTCCCGGAATGCTATGTATGGACAGGGAAAGTATGAGAATGGCAGAACTGATTTTTCCCGGCTGCCGCAGGAAGGGCAGTAATATGTGCAAAGAGGATGTTCTTTGCATTTCGTGGGGAAGGGGGATTTCCAAAATGACTTATTGGAAAGTCAGAAATTTATATGAGCGCTATCTGAAAGAAGGATGGCAGAGCGTTCTGCCGATTATTACCGTCAGGCTGCAAAAAATTAAGGAAGAAAGCGAAAAGAGAAGCGAAAAACAAAATTTCTGGAACGGGGGATACGAGCAAAGCCGGGACAGGCATATCCTGAGACCGGTCAACTGTTCCGCCGACAGAGAAGAATTGGAAAACTGTATTTATTGGAAATTCGGCGATATCGCTTTGGTGCTGTATCTGTTGATTCATGAGACGCCGGGAGATTGTATGACCGTGAAACTAAACCGGGGGATGGTGGAAAATTGGGGTATTTGCGATGAAGTGCTTTTGACAAATGCCCTCATGAATACACGCATTAAAATGCCGCCCCGGTTGTTTCATGGAGATGATATCGGAGTGGGAAGAGACAAAGAAAGTGGTATTTTTATGCCGGAGGATGGAAAGATTTCTATTGAAATTCATGCTGAAGACGAAGCGGAGTGCATCCGCGGATACAGGCTTACTACTACCAGATGGCTGAACGGAGCGGTCGCGCTGTTTTATCCGGGTGTTAAAGAGCGGATGGCAGAACTGTTTGACAGCGACTATTTTGTAGGATTCACCAGTATTCACGAGGCGGTCATCCATCCCGTACATTATAAAATTCTGGGAGAGATGCGAGCGGCAATTCAACATATTAACGCGGTATTTGACGAAAAGGATATGCTTACCAACCGCATTTACCGCTACTGCGCCGTCAGGCGCGAACTGATTGAAGTATAGAGGAAAATGGAATTTTACGGATTGTCTTAGAAGGCTGCGGTATAATGTAAGAAGGAATCCATGACAGGAATCATAAAAACCGCATGACGAAATTCATTTGGATGATACAGATACGGATAGGAAAAATGAAAAAAGGAATCAAAAGGGTGAGCCGGTTGTGCTTGCCTTTTTTGATACAATATGATATAAAATAGAAGACATACAAGACGGCTATGGCGGCGTCTGAGAAATGGAACAGGGTGCGGAGCGCCGGTTAAAAGGCGGTATGGAGGGTTAATATGGGATTATCGGGTATTATTGGAAAGGCAGCAAGAAAAGCCGTTGAAACGGCACAAAGCCGGGTGGATATTGTTCCGGCGCAGACTTCCCACGAAGTGGAGGATGAAAGTTACGGAGATAATGACAGCAAATACAAGATATCCTTTCGATTGAACGATGCCTTTAAAGAGGCAAAGAGCCATGCGGGAGAAGTGGAAATGTTAAATACTTATGCTCCTGCAAAAGAGTATGGAGAAGAAGGTGCGCTCCCCTATGTGGCAATTATGTGTGACGATAGTGTATACACGGCAGTGGAAGAATTTAAAGAAAAAGGAATTGTTGAAAAGGCAATAGAATTGACTCCGCTTTCCGGAAGATTTTATTTTAAAGCCAAGATAGAATACTATGGGGACATCATGTATTTTTACGGTTTGGACCGCTGCGGCGGATTTTGGGAAAATAATGGTCTTTGCATGATTTACCCAAAAGCATATATGGGCACGGAAAATGAGGCAAAGCTTATGAAAATTCTGGACGAGGCGGCAGAAAGCTATCAAGAAGAAAAAATAGCATAAGGCAGGGCGTTCAGAAGAACTGCGCCATTAGTTTTCTGGGCGGAAAGCATATTGCAGTTCTTCAATAAAGCGCTGTGCGATTGGCGTAAATATCTGTCTTTTCTTCCAAATGACATACATATTGGTTTCAAGAGCCGGGAAAAGCGGGCGGAATATCAGCCCGTTTTCTTTGTCTGTATGAATCAGGTTTTCAAAGGTTAAAAGATATCCAAGACCTTCTTGTGCGAAAACGGAGCCATTGTAAGAAAGCCGGAAAGAGCCCTCTAATTGCAATTCCTCCAGTCGGTTGCCGCACCACCTTGGAAGGTCGGTCCGCCAGCTTTGTTCGGAGCAAAATAGCGGAAGTTCAAGCAAATCCTCAAATTGGATAACCTGTTTTTCTGCCAGCTTGGAAGTGGCGGGCATGATAACGCCCCAACGGTCGCATTCCGGCATTTTCAGAACATTATATTTCTCATAATCCGGTTCTTCTACGATTACCGCAAAGTCTAAAATTCCTTTATCAAGCTTTTCCGTAACTTGTTCTGTATCCCCACTGGTAATATGGTAGTGAAAATCGGGATACTGCTGTTTGAAGCGTTTGATCACTCTTGCCAGATGCCGAATCTGGTAGGATTCCGCACAGCCCAGATAAATATTTCCGCCAATCACATCATCCATAGCGGAAAATTCCGTTGTTATCTTATCCGCCATGGAGAGCAGGTCTTCCGCCCTCTTGCGGAGAAGCATACCCTCGTCCGTTAATTCTATAGAAAAGCTGTGGCGGAGAAATAATTTCTTCCCCAACTCTTCCTCCAAGCCCTTAAGCTGTTTGGAAAGGGTGGATTGGGACACATGAAGCCTTTCTGCCGCTCTGGACATATTCTCTTCTCTTGCAACTTCTAAAAAATACCGTAATGTTCTGATTTCCATGATGCATCTCCTTTTTATCATTATACCTTGAGCGTAGAAAATCAAGCGGCTGCGCAGCAGACATTTGATTCTCAAACCATGGATTTTAGTATAATGCATCACAAAGTGTTTCTTTGCTTTGTGATGGGAAGGCAGCGCAAGCTGACTTGAATTCTGCGCCGGCAGAATCATTATACCATGAAATGAATAAAATTCATAGCACGATATGAATTATTCCCATTCGTAAAAATAGAATGGCTGGGATATAATGTATTTGAAACGAGGTGAGGAAATGCAGCAGGCGGCGGATAGAAACGATTGGATGCACAGTCTCCGTGAATTGGGTTTTAATGACGAAATAACCCTGCAGATTGTAAATCTGGTACAGGCGGATGATACGGAGCGGGCGGCGGAACTGCTCAGGCAACAGAAAAAAGGACTTCTGGAAGAGCTTCACAACTCGGAGAATAAAGTTGACCTTCTGGATTTCCTGCTTTATCAATTAAAGAAATGTAATAGGTGATTGCGAAATTCTGAGTTTCGCAAACGCCTAAGAAAGAGAGGACGAAATTATGATGGAAGCATTAAATTTAACGGCAGAATGGGATAAAACTTTTTCCAAGAGTGAGGCAGTGGACCACAGCAAGGTAACCTTTCATAACCGTTATGGCATTACTTTGGCGGCAGATATGTATGTGCCCAAAAAAGCACAGGGAAAGCTGTCTGCAATCGCAGTGTGCGGTCCCTTCGGCGCAGTGAAGGAGCAGGCGGCAGGGCTGTACGCCCAGACGATGGCGGAAAGAGGTTTTCTGACCCTTGCCTTTGACCCTTCTTTTACAGGGGAGAGCGGAGGCACACCGCGCTACATGGCTTCCCCTGATATCAACACGGAGGATTTTCAGGCGGCAGTGGATTTTTTGTCCGTGCAGGAAAATGTTGACCCGGAGAAAATCGGCATTATCGGAATCTGCGGCTGGGGCGGCATGGCGCTGAATGCGGCAGCGCTGGACACACGAATTAAGGCTACCGTAGCTTCCACTATGTATGACATGACCCGTGTCAATGCAAAGGGATATTTTGATTCCGAGGATTCCGCTGATGCGAGATATGCCAAAAAACAGAGCTTAAATGCCCAGAGAATTGTGGATTATAAGAAGGGAAATTATGTGCTGGGCGGCGGTGTAGTCGACCCACTGCCGGAGGATGCGCCGTTCTTTGTGAAGGATTACTATGATTATTATAAGACAAAGAGAGGATACCATGCCCGCTCCTTAAATTCAAATGGCGGCTGGAATGTAACCGGATGTATGTCTTTCTTAAATCAGCCCATTTTGCAGTACAGTAATGAAATCCGAAGCGCCGTTTTGGTGATGCATGGAGAGAAAGCGCATTCCTGCTATTTTGGAAAGGATGCCTATGCAGATATGGTAAAAGATAACCCTTACACGGACAATAAAGAGCTTTTGATTATCCCGGATGCGGTTCATACGGATTTATATGACGGTGGCGGGAAGGATGCCATTCCCTTTGATAAGCTGGCGGAGTTTTTTGCGGAGTATTTGAAGTAGAGGGATAGGCGATTGCGAAACTCTGGTTTTGGCAGAGTGCCATTGAGCCGATTGTACATTCCACAGCAGACCCGCTCTCGCTGGAGCAATTTATTGCTCTGGGAAAAGACGCACAAGTTCGTCCACGCAACAGTGCTGAGCCCGAGCCGGATAACATTTGGATTACCCTGCTAAGCGCCGGCGTTTTTCAAGAGTCTGCTTGTGGAACATGCAATGCTTATGCAATAAGCATTTGTGCCCTGATCCGGCTTATGAAAAATGGAGTTTTGCAACTACCTAATAGATTAGCTAATGTGGAGGATAAAGATGATAAAGCGATGGACAGCTTTACTTGCAGCAGCATTTTTCGTGGCTGCATTTTGCGCCTGCGGAAGGGAAGCTGCGCCGGATGTATCAGGTGCGCAGGGTGCATCCGGTACGCTGGGCGCATTGGATCCGCAGACTGCGCCTGCGGATTCTGTAACGGATGAAATGTCGGTTTCGCAGGAACCGGCGCAGAATACAGATAAAGCAGACATCCCAAGGGAGGCGGATGTTTCTTCCTTTGACCTTGCCGGTGGCACAAACGGCAAGGCGCCAACCGTTTTGTTAAACAGCGGTTATGAGATGCCCATAGCGGGAATCGGCACATACAGCCTGCTGGAGGAAGAGTGTACGGATTCTATTGTATCTGCCTTGGAAAGCGGTGTCCGCCTGATTGATACGGCATATATGTACCACAATGAGGAAAGCGTGGGGGAAGGCATCCGTAAGTCAGGAGTGCCCAGAGAGGAAATATTTGTTATCACCAAATTATATCCCTCTCAATATGCGGATGCGGAGAATGCTATTGACATGGCGCTTGAAAAGTTGGGCGTGGATTATATTGACATGATGCTTCTGCACCATCCGGGAACGGGTGATGTGGAAGCTTATAAGGCGATGGAGCAGGCTGTGGCTGATGGAAAAATCCGCTCCTTAGGCTTATCGAATTGGTACATTGAGGAGATGGAAGCCTTTCTGCCACAGATTTCCATTATGCCGGCGTTGGTGCAGAATGAAATTCATCCCTATTATCAGGAAAAGGAAGTGATTCCCTATATGCATGAGCGGGGGATTGTGGTGCAGGCTTGGTATCCCCTTGGCGGCAGGGGTTATACCAAAGAGCTTCTGGGCAACGAAACCATTGTAAAAATCGCAGAAGCCCATGGCGTGTCGGCGGCGCAGGTGATTCTTAGGTGGGATTTGCAAAATGGGGTTGTGGTCATCCCCGGCTCCAGCAATCCCGAGCATATTTTGGAAAACATCTCCCTATTTGACTTTGAACTGACGGAGGAGGAAATGGAGGAGATGGCAGGGTTGGATAGAAATGAGAAGCATGATTGGTATTGAAGAGGTAATAACAAAACAACATATAAAAAATGAAATTAGTTTTTCCTATTTAATCAAAATCGGGACTTGACAGAATGGGAGAAAAGGCTTATTATTAACAATCAGAAATGGGTTTTCACCGTACATCTTGCTACGGCTTGCCCATTTCTTTTTTTATGGCAAGGATGTCATACAAATATTTCCTACCGTTTTCAGCGTGGTTGACCAGAAGCCGGGCATGGAAAATGTTATACTTGACGAGTATGTTTTCTTCATATACTGGGAGGGCAAAACGGACATCATATCTGTACCAGCCATATTTGGCATTTTTATTGTGTTTTTTCTTGCGGTTCTCTTCAAATGTCGGATTAGATGCTATCTGGATCAATTCTGGTATTGCAGTGGCGGCATTTGCCTTAGCTTTTGCATTTGCACCCATAAGGCTTTTCCGGCTCTCTGATTCCGTGTATTCTTCAGGCAGTTCACTTCCGATAAAAATATGTTCTGCATTTTCAGCAATTTCGTAATAGTCCCCGACATATCCTTCAAGATATTGTTTTACATCATCCCAGTCAATCTGCCGCTTTCCCTTGAAACGGATATCATTGATCAAGACCAGCTTTTCACCGTCGGCATCGGTTATAATATTCACACTCCTATTTTTAATCATTTTTGTTTCCTTTCTTCTTTTCACTTGATGACATAACTAAAATAGCCGAGATGATAGAAGGGTAATCACATTATCATTAATTTTAGAAGTAAAGCGCTAAGAGCAGGAATGGTAAAATGTTTCTGCTCTTTTTTTTATAATTATTTTGGAAAATGGAGGAAAAGAATATGAGTATTTATGGTTATGTGCGAGTATCCAGTATGGATCAGAATGAGACTCGGCAAATGGCTGCATTGCGTGATATGGCTGTACGGAAAAAGAATATTTTCATGGACAAGCAATCTGGCAAAGATTTTGAACGCCCAAACTACAAAAGATTAGTAAAGAAGCTGAAAGCTGGGGATATTTTGTATATCCTTAGCATTGACCGTTTGGGTCGCAATTATGAGGAAATACAAAAACAATGGCGTATCCTTACCAAGGAAATCGGCATTGATATCTGCGTATTAGATATGCCATTGCTTGATACTCGCAATGGCAAAGATTTGATGGGGATGTTTATTGCAGACCTTGTTCTGCAAATTCTATCTTTTGTGGCGCAAAGTGAGCATGAGAATATAAAAAAACGGCAAGCGGAAGGAATCGCTGCCGCAAAAGCAAAAGGCGTAAAGTTTGGCAGACCTGAGAAGCTGGTGCCGAGTGATTTTGGAAAAGTTGTTAAGGATTGGGAGCAAAAGAAAATTACTTTTGCAGAAGTTTTAAACCAATGCAACATGAGTAAAGCAACTTTTTACCGCAGATTACGGGAATACAGGCGGCATTTGGACAATAAAAAGAATTAAAAGCGGAGATGCAGATGTCAAAAGGTGTGCCTTTTGATAGTAACTACTTTTTATTCATCTTACAACATTATCACTAAAATATCAATGTATTTTTCGACATATTTCTCATATTTTTTATCAATTTACAACAATAAATTTTCTAAACAGTTACTATCAAAAGGCACACTTTTTGACAATAATATTGACTATAGGAAAGAGGTATTGAAATGGCGGTTATTAAATGCAAAATGTGTGGTGGTGATTTGGAACTCACAGAGGGGATGAGCGTAGCTGAGTGCGAATACTGTGGCACAAAGCAGACTGTCCCCGATGTAGATAGTGAAAAGAAGTTTGCTATGTTCAACCGAGCCAATCGGCTGCGGTTGGCGAATGAATTTGACAAGGCCGCAGGCATTTATGAGAATATCATATCAGAGTTTAACCAAGAGGCGGAGGCATATTGGGGTCTGGTGCTGTGTAAGTGTGGCATTGAGTATGTGGACGATCCTGTCAGCGGCAAAAAAATTCCTACTTGCCACCGTGCCTCTTTTAATAGTGTTCTGGAAGACAGTGACTTTGAGCAGGCTTGTGAGAATGCAGATGCCGTTGCTCGACATATGTACCATGATGAGGCCAAGATGATTGAGGAGATTCGCAAGGGTATTATTGAGGTTTCCGGTAAAGAAGCTCCTTATGACATTTTTATCTGCTACAAGGAAACAGATGGGGATGGAAACCGCACCATTGACAGTGTTTTGGCACAGGAAGTATATGATGCTCTCACCGAAAAGGGCTATCGGGTGTTTTTTTCTCGCATAACTTTGGAGGATAAGCTGGGTGCAGAGTACGAGCCCTATATCTTTGCTGCTTTGAACAGTGCCAAGGTTATGCTGGCTTTCGGCACAGATTATGAGAATTATAATGCTGTGTGGGTGAAGAACGAGTGGAGTCGGTTTTTAAAGCTGATGGCTCAGGACAAGACCAAACATCTCATCCCCTGTTACAAAGGCATCGATGCCTACGATATGCCTAAAGAATTTACTAAATTTCAGGCTCAGGATATGGGAAAGGTGGGAGCCGTGCAGGATCTTTTGAGAGGTATTGAGAAGCTTCTTCCATCTAAGCAATTGCACGATTCAAAAACAAATAATGACAATAACAATAGTAAAAATTATTACTATATTGAGACAGAAAAGTGCTTGAAGCGTGGTCGGTTGCACTTAGAGGATGGTGAATGGGGGGAAGCATATGATTGTTTTGAGGATGCGAGGATTAGTTCAGATTCAGATTATCAATCAATAATAGCTAGAATTGGATGTATTTGTGCAGAACTTGGCATTTATCAAATAGAAGAATTTGTTGAGGGTACACAAATTCTTTCTGAAGGTGTCAGCCATGAACAAGCTCTTTCTTTAGTGGAACTTAAAGCCGGGCAGCTTTGTCTGGAAAAGGAAAATTGGGAACTGGCAGATGAACATTTTGGCAAAGCAATTGAGGAAGATCCGGAATGCGCAGAAGCATATATTGGTAAGATGTTGGCTCAATATGAAATGATTGATTTAGAGTATTTTGCCGAAAATGTATCAAGCGATTATATCCATAATGGAAACTATAAAAAAGCACTCCGATTTGCAGATTCGCAGCTCAAAGAAGATTTAGAACAAATAAATCAAAAGATTCTTGACAGAGAAGCGGAAGACCGACACAAGCACGAAGCCAAAGTGCTCAGAAGACAAAAATGGCTGGAACAAGCTGCACCACTTCGAGGAATGATTTCAGCGGGAAGGGATTATACAGCGTGTGTACGGTCTGACGGTACTGTACTCGCAACAGGAAAATATGAGTATGTCTCAGGTGGTACTGAATGGACATATGTTGCATCCATTGCGGCTAATGAGTTAGTTGGACTGCGTTATGATGGAAGCGTTGTGAAAGAATATGACTTAGCAGGTATTGTAGCTCTTGATAACAAAGGGCAAAATTTTGTTCGGAAAGATGGTATCGTAATATGTGGAGGAAAAATTGATGAAAATTGGAGGGAAATTGTGGCTATAGCCACAGGATTTAATCATAGGGTTGGCTTATGTAAGAACGGAACCGTAGTTGCAAAAGGAGATAATAAATTTGGTCAATGCAATGTTTCTTCATGGCGTGATATTGCATCTATTTTTGCATCGGATCATTTAACTGTTGGTTTGCGGACAGATGGTACCGTTATAGCAACCGGGATAAACGAAGATGGTCAATGCAATGTCTCTTCATGGACAAATATTGTAGATATTGCTGTGACAGACAGCTTTGTGGTCGGACTGCGCTCAGACGGAACTGTGGTAAATACTTTGTCTCGACCGGGATATCAAAGAAAAGTGTCTGCTTGGACAGATACTTGGACGGATATCGCTGCCATTGCCGCTACTACTACTTTTATAATCGGAGTACATTATGATGGCACTGTAGTGGGAACAGAAACAGGCAGGTATATTAACTTCGAATATAACATTTCTTCTTGGACTGATATCGTAGCCGTTGCTGCAAGTAGAGGGCATCACATAGTTGGGATACGTGCAGATGGCACTGTAGTGGCAGCGGGAGAAAATAAGGATGGACAGTGTAATGTTTTTGATTGGAAAGTATTTAATAATCTTGAAACATTGCCGACTGAGAAAGAAGCTTATCGTAAGGTACAAGAACCGCAGCAACCGCTACTATTAAAAAGATACAAAGAGTTGCATAAACTTCGCGTTGATCGAAGTTTTTTAAACGATGCGCTGTTTGCCGGTAAGCGTAAAAAAGAACTAGATAACCGGATTGCGGCACTAGAGGCGGAAATTTGTAAGTTGAAAGCGAATGGTATGAAATAGCCAAATGCGTATTAAAAGATTCAAAACATGGGTTGTATTGTAATTTTATGCAAATCAATGAAGAACGGAAAGAACTATTTATTAGGGAGGAATATCATGAATATTATGTCTAATTGTATGAAATGCGGCTCTGAAAAGTTGAGAGCGGAATATCATATTGTAAATCGTAACACTCATTATGCATATCGGCATCTTATCTGTGTGGAATGCGGTGCCCCATCACAGCTGGAAAATTTATTCGAATGCGAAAAGGATCGTCAGGAATACTATATTTCATATCATAAAGGATTCGGCAAGGATGTATCTTTTGAGCAATTTGCAGATAAGATAATTAACTACATAAAAGGCAAAATTACGGAAACCATCTTGAAGGATGAAAGGGGAAACTTGATTAAATGTTGGGGAGGTTATGTTAGTTTGGAGGAAATATTCTCGTTTTTAAAATGGTAGGCAAATGAGGAGAGATACATATATGGCTAAGTTTGTAATCGAATGTCCGTCCTGCGGCAAATATGCCGAAGCGAAAACCGGTTTTTTTGCCCGAAAAAAGATAGACTGCTCCTGTGGCTACACCATCAATGTCCGCACGGACAAGCTGACGAGCAGGGAGTGCCCCCATTGTGGGAATATAGTGGTATTTGATCAGTCGAAGGGAGAAAATGCTTTATGCCCTGTCTGCAGCAATCCAATCAACACCATGGCGGAGCAGAACAAAATCGGGGAATTTTCCTGTGTTAGATGCGGTATTCGCTTGCGTGTCAGCAAGGGTGCTGAAATCTATACTTGTCCAGTCTGCGATTGCGTGAATGATGTGGCTGAAAGGTTGACGGCAGAGAAAATCAAGAAAGATGGTATGGCTAGTATTATCAAATATGAGGGCGATAATGATACTCTTGTCTGGAAGCATCCGATTGAAGATTTTAATTATGCTTCGCAGCTCATTGTTCATGAGAGTCAGGAAGCCATTTTTTTTCGGGATGGACAAGCTCTCGATCTCTTTGGAGCGGGACGCTATACTTTGGAAACACATCAGCTTCCGCTGTTGGAGAAGTTCTATCAACTTCCTACGGATACCGAGGGTACCTTTCACTCTGAGGTGTATTATATTAATATGGCAACCCAGATGGGTATAAAATGGGGTACTGATTCCAAAGTTCGCTTGTTTGATCCTGCCAGTGGTTTACACATTGAACTAGGTGCCAGCGGCGAGTTCAATATCCGTGTGATTAATTCCCGAAAGTTGCTTTTAAAAGTGGTTGGTACAACAGAAGGTCTTGGACAGTCGGATCTTTTGGGTACTGGAAGCAGCAAAGGATTTTTCCGTGCCATGGTTATGGCACAAGTAAAAAGTTTTCTGGCACAAACCATTCGGGAAAACAGTATCAATGTACTGATGATTGATGAGCATCTTATGACATTGTCTGCTGCTTTGCAAGAGAAAATTAATGCAGGATTAGAGACATACGGTCTGACAATGCCAGAGTTTTTTGTAAGCCGTATTTTGACACCGGATGATGACCCGAATTTCAAGCGCATGAAGGAACAGTATGCTGAGCAGTATCTTTTGGTTCGTCAAGAACAGATTAAAAAGAGCGAAGCGGAAGCGGCTGCTTCGCGCAAGGCAGTGGAAGCACAGACTGCGGCTCAATTGAAAATTATCGGAGCGCAGGGTGAGGCTGAGGCATTGAAAATTCAGAAAGCAGCACAAGCAGAAGCCTATCGGATGCAGGCGATGGCAGAAGCGGAAGAAATGCGTATGAAAGGATACACCTACCAACAGGAAACTTCCCGTCAAGTGGGGCTTGAAGCAATGAAAAACGGCATTGGCGGAGCAGAAGGCGGCGGTGTGCTGGCTGGCATCGGTGATTTAGCCGGACTTGGCATAGGGCTTGGAGCCATGGGTAGTGTAATTGGTATGACTAAAGATGCGGTGGGAACGATGTTTGAGGAATCCGGGCGGTCAGGGATGGATACATCAAGTGGTGGTGCGCTAACTCCGCTGTTTCCTTGGGACTGTTCCTGCGGTCAGAAGAAGATTACCAGTAAATTTTGCCCAGAGTGTGGTTCTCGACGCCCGGAAACTACAAGTGAATGGATTTGTGCAGAGTGTGGCACAAGGAACACGGGAAAGTTCTGTGTCGAATGTGGGTGTAGACATCCTGAATCCGTTGTATGGAATTGTACCTGCGGCCAGAAAAATATTACCGGAAAGTTCTGTCCGGAGTGTGGCGCAAAGAGAGGGGAATGACTTTGAATAGAAAAACTAAGATGCGGGTAAATCTTGTTTTAGGAATTGCGCTGGCGGTTTTTGGCGTGCTGATGTTCACTTTGCCGTTTATTAGAAATAGCATATTCTGGGTATCCTTATTGTTTGGCGCGATTTCTATTGGCATGCAATTCTATGTGCAGTCGAAAGCATTTGAAGGAAATCAAGCTGTCAGTAAGTTTTACGGATTTCCTATTGCCCGTATTGGTCTGATATATATGGCAGTGCAGTTGGTATTGAGCCTGCTGATGTCAGCTTTGGGACGGTGGGTTCCGATATGGGTTGTCATAGTTATATATGTGATGGCGATTGCCATAGCTGCGATTGGATTGATTGCCGCTGATACTATGCGTGAAGAAGTTGAGAAGCTGGATCAGAAACTGTCAGATAATGCTTCTTTTATGCGCAATCTTCGCTCAAAGGTTGGAATGATTCTCAGTCAATGCGAAATGGAGGATGTGCGAAATGAGATGAAGAGTTTTGCAGAGAATCTCCGTTTTAGCGATCCGATAAGCAGCGAAGCTATCACGGGGATTGAACAGGAACTTTTCTCCTGCGTGGATGATTTACAAAAAAGCATAATTGACAATGATGCAAAAACGGCATTATCATTGTGCCACAAAGCAGATGCTATACTTGCAGAGAGAAATCAGCAGTGCAAGTTGAATAAAAAATAAATTTTCCTTTAAAAATTTTAAATATTTGGAGGTACGAATATGATTGTAGCGTTTTTGGATTTGTTAGGCTTTTCTTCACTATTGAAAGAAAATGAGGAAACAGCACTTGATAATTTAAATGCAGTTAATGATGCAATAAGAACACGAATAACAGATCGTCGGGTGGTGTGTTCTCCGTCCACATCTGATTCTGGGGGTGATTCAAATGCGGAGAAATGGGCTCTGACATCTTTTAATCAGATGATTAGTTTCAGTGATTCGCTGGTATTAGGCGGAGATGATGCAAATGCATTTGTTTCCCATCTTGCAAACTTTGTAGCTTATATGTATATAAAACGCTCAGAACCGTTTAGGAAGCCGATTTACAATATAAATAACATTACTACAAATCAGAATGTTGATGTGCTGGGGCATGGTTTTTTTCGCTGCCACCAAGCAGCTCCAATATTTTTTCGAGGTGGAGTTTCTGTTGGAGATCAAATTAGGTTTTTTGATGGGCACAACATAAAAGATTCAGAAGTTTCTCAATCAAGAAATGTCACTGGAAATACATATCTAAATGCTGTCAAGCTTGAAAAGTCTGGAAAAGGCCCAAGATTGTTTTGTGACCATAGTGTGGTTGATGCACTTTCGGACAAAAGTGTTAAGGATATGATTAAGAGAGTTAAAGGAGAGACAGAAATTTTTGAAATTGTGTGGACAATGGAAGGATGTTCGGAAGGATGTTCTATTCAGGGAAATCGTGTTGAAGAGTGGAAGAATGTTTGCGAGAGTATTAATACTACAATGCTTCCTCCGGCAATTAATCTGTATCGCTATTATCAAGGAGATGGAGATTTGAAAGAACAGTATGAAGAATTATTAAAATTGGTTTGTTGCGGAATTGTAAAGTATGCAGATATTAAATGCAATCGGGCAAATGATGCAATTGATTTAATAAATCAAAAGCTACAGAATATATGGACCATCGACATCTGGATACTTAATAATTTTTTAAATTAGTGTAATCAAAAGTTACATACTTTTCGTTAGGTGTTTCCCTTTGAAAAAGTAAATTGTAAAAGCGATGGAATCGCTAATGATGGTTCTACAATATGGCTATGTCGTATGGCATAGCCATATTTATACTACTTTTTGAATTCAAAAGCTGATGAGGTGCAAATAAGCTATGGGCTGACTTTGATAAGATGCACAGTATAATATACTACATAATGGGATATATGAAAGGACGGATATTTTGGAAGAACTTATTCAATTACAGTCTTTTCCGGTATGAACGGTGCTTCCTATCTTACTACAAGATAAAACAACAAAGAAAAGGTATTCTGTTCGAGGAAAAAATATGCTTCACAAAAGCGATGGTTGCAACTTTTTTGAGATTGATACCAGAACAGTCAAGCGCTATGTTGTTGAACACCAGCAACAAAACACCTCAGATTACAATTTTTGATTTCAAATCCTTTTTAAATCTGACCATGCTGTTGATGGAAAGTGAATCTGCAAGCCTGTTGCATAAAGTGATGACAATGTATATACTAATTATAAAGAAGGAGATGATGCTATGCAGGCTACCATTCAAAAATGGGGAAATTCACAAGGTATAAGGATACCAAAAGCATTTCTTGAAACATTGGGAATGAGGGAAAATGACCTTGCGGAGCTTAACCGGGTGGATGATAATATTGTGATTACAAAAGTTAAAATGGAAAAGGAAATTACTTTGGAGGAGATATTTAAGGACTATGACGGAGAATATGTAGCTGAAGAATTTGATTGGGGTTCTCCGGCTGGAAAGGAAGTGTGGTAATGTATCATCCAAAGCAAGGCGATATTGTATTTTTGGATTTTAGCTTATAATCAGGAGATTTTTTGAAATGGATAAAGCGCGGATTTATGTTGATTTAAACGAAATGGTTACAGATGATATTGTGTTGTTGTCAAAAGATGATACCAAAGTTGATGATAGGGGCAGTATAATTACCTTTTATGAAGGAATGCCTGTTAGCCTATATTCTGATGATGGCTCCGACAGCGGAGAAACGGACAACTTGATTTTTGAAGGCACTGCCATAAAATATGATTTAACAAACTATCAAGGATGGCAGCATGTAAAATGGTGCGCCTGTATTGATTGGACCAGCTTGATGCATGAATCCGATATGAAATTTCTGCAATTACTGCCCATAGAAATGGAAAAACATCCAAACGATTTGCGAGCTCTCCGAGAATTTCTAATATACTTTAAAAATCACGGAATGAATCAAGATGACATGTTGAAAAATCTGGAGAAATTAAAAAACCAGCATGGCTTTCAGGCAGAGGATATTTTGATGGATTTAATGGATTTTGTTGTCGGCTGGTGCGGTCCGGACTTGTCTGTTTATTAATATATTGCAGAGGATTGACATTTCCCGCAGTAATGGTATAATTAATTAAACTACAAAATTAGTTTTATAAAAAATAAATGTGCATACGGAACAGCAAGTTATCGAAGCGAGCAAGGATTTCAAGGGAGAACTATAAATGAGAGATTATTTATGCCAGGAAGACCACTTAATTTCCACAATAGAATTTCATAAGAAATGTATACCTGAAAAAGCGGAAAAAGTAGCTTCCCTTCAGGAGGATATCAAAAATGGCATACAGAGATATCCCAGAAAGAATGAAGATATCATATTTGATACAAAGGGTGATATGTTTCAATATATTTATGAATTAATCAGGGCACAATATTCATTAGGTCTGTCTTGTGATGAATTAGAGGAATATTATGTGCAGGGAGTGGATGTTTTATCGGATATCGGACTTCAGAAAATAGGATATGTGAATGCGGTGCAGTATTTTTCCTTGGGAATTTTGTTAGAAATAGCGGATGAAAAGCTGAATCAGTTAGTAAAGCTGGCGGATGAAGAAGCTCTGGATGATATTCTGTTTGATTTTCTGGTCAAGGCATATGGGCTTACCAGAAGCATTTGTTCCACCGGATTTCAGAAAGAAAATCCGTACAGCAGACTAGAAGAAATCATAGGCACAGCAAGGAAGGATCCAGAAGGAGCATCCCGAAAGCTGGCGGATTATGTTACCAAGAGGTGGCTGAAGGGACATTCGGATTACGGCTGGACAAAAGCGCATAAGTGGCATAGCTATTACGGCTTGTGGAGCTTTGAAGCGGCAGCGGTTGCGAAAATCTTCCGGCTGGATGATTCCAAATTAAAAGAGGATAATCATTATCCCTATGATTTGGCGCACTATAAAAAGGATAAGGTGTTTCATACAATGGCTGATCTGCATAAAAAAGAATTATCGGAAAATGTATCCAAAGATGCACAGAATAAGAAATCCATTCCTGCAAATCCCAAGCTGGAGCAGATGATACCCAATGAATTCCGTGAGGAAATCAATCGGCTTCTTGTGGATTTCGCATCGCTTGAGGATGAGGATTTCTGGGACAAATATAACCTTAAGGAACTCTGGTATCTGGCAGATGAATACAAGAGGGATAAGGCTGAAAAACCCCTTATCGGAAGCCTTATAATAAATCAACTGGTATCGCTGGACTATATTCTTCAGCTTGATTGGAAGGAAGAAATCGAAGATTATGCTGAACATATGAAGGATTACTGGAAAGGCAGTGAAGTCAAGCTGGTTTCCTTTGAACTGGATAATGACCAGAATTATTATGCAAAGGTTCCCGTTTCCTGCAATCTTGAAAGCATATATGAGGTTAAAATAGAAACGGTTTTCCTTAAGGAGCAGGCAGAAGATGATGCTGCCGCCGCAAAGGAATTAAAGGAAGAGAGAAAAAACGCTCCTTTGCAGGGCACAAGAATGAGAGATCTCTTATGCAAGGAAAGGGATTTAACCTTTATTATTAAGCTCTATAGGGAATCTATTGCGGAAGAGGAAAAAGACATAGAATTATGTAAGGAAGATGAAAAGAATAACATACAAAGATATCCCGGCAGTAATGACGAGATAATATTTAATATGAAAACTCTTATTTTTAAGCGGTTAGACGAGATTGTGCGCGCCGAATATTCCTTAGGAACCGAGTGTTCCTATATAGAGGAATGTTTTTCCAAAATGGCAGAAATTATTCCGGATATTACTTATGACTACATAGGATATCTCAATCTGCTGGAGGTTATTTCCCTTGCTATTCTTTTGGAAGCGCCGGAAAAGGAATTTCAAGTATTGGTGGATGCGGCGGATAGAGAAAAAGTGAATGACATACTTTTAGACCGTTTAATCCATGCGTACGGCGGAAAGCGCAAGATGGTATCTTCCGAGTATGAAAAAGAAAAACCATACAAAGAAGCGGTGGAAATCATAGAATTAGCCGGTTCGGATAAAGCAAAAGCCACTGCTAAATTAGAAGAATATGTGCAGAAAAAATGGTTGAAGGGTCATTCGGATTACGGCTGGACAAGGGCACACAAAGAAGGCGCATATTGGGGTTTCTGGAGTTTTGAAGCTGCGGCGATTGCGAAAATCTTCCAGCTGGATGATTCCCAATTAAAAGAGGATAATCATTATCCCTATGATATGGCGCACTATAAGGATGATTAAACGAAGCCATTTGCAAAAACACACATGAAAATTCACAGGTTATGGAAAGGAATGGGTATTAGAATGATAAAGATTAATCTTAATGATGATGAATTACAGGTAATGGGTACATTTGATTTTGGATATATTGGAAAGTTTAAGGATGATGAGATATCAATTGTCGATACGATTGATGAAATCAGAGATTGGGAGCTCGTATGCGATAATCTTTCCGAGGACTGCTCTGACGAAGAAATTGTTGAATTGATAACAGAATACTTTAACAATTTTGAGAAAAAAATTCAGGATAATATTAAGAATGTGAATGGAGATTTTCTTCTGCATGTTATGAGCGATATGTACCATGTTGCAAATGAATTTTGGACAGTAAAGGAGCTTGTTACCGATGAAAGCATGATTTGTGAAGGTATCGATCCCTACAAGGCACATGCATCGGAATTTGCCGAGCTTTCTGATAAGTATATGGATACACCGAATAATGGAAGCATAGATAAATCGGGTATTGAGGCGAAGCTTAGAGAGTATTTCCCATTATTTCATTTCGATACATTTCTTGAGAATGTCATTCCGGAGAGTGTAGGTTTATCGGATGGATTCATAAGCTTTCAGTGCTCTGATGGTTTTGGGAACAAAATATTATGCGGCGCTTATGATGAATTAGATGAGGAACTTAGATTTACGGATTGGCATAATTTTTAGGAGGCAAAAATATATCCCAAAAATCATCAGGAGAAAATGATATGTTAAATGAAAAATTACAGGCAGTAAAAGAAATGAATGCTCTTTTTGGAGAAGAGTTCAATGATGGAGCTACCGAGAAAGAGATTCAAGTTTTTTTGCAGAATATAAGTGA
>JAMPEB010000010.1 GCA_023665475.1 Lachnoclostridium sp. | reverse complement strand
ACATCTCTGTCATGAAGAGCCATCTCTGCTCTCTCATAGCAGTATTTGTCATGCATATAGTGGATGATGTTCAGAGTGTTTACATAAACATCTGCCTGCCATTCCATCATGTCGAGGAATTTGCTCATTACATCATCATAATCAAGCACATCACCGGCAACAGGACGATACTTAGGTCCAACCTGCTTCTTGGTAACTTCGTCAACACCGCCGTTCAAAGCATACAGCAGGCACTTAGCCAGATTAGCGCGAGCGCCGAAGAACTGCATCTCTTTACCGATAACCATGGAGGATACGCAGCAAGCGATACCATAGTCATCACCGTGAACAACTCTCATGAGGTCATCGTTCTCATACTGGATGGAAGAGGTCTGGATAGACATCTTTGCGCAGTATTTCTTCCAATTCTCGGGAAGTCTGGTAGACCAGAGAACGGTAAGGTTGGGCTCGGGAGAAGGTCCTAAGTTGGTCAGGGTGTGCAGATAACGGAAGCTGGTCTTGGTAACCATGGGACGACCGTCAACGCCGACACCGCCAAGGGACTCTGTTACCCAAACGGGATCGCCTGCGAAAATCTGGTTGTACTCGGGAGTACGGGCAAATTTTACGCAACGCAGCTTCATGATAAAGTGGTCAACGAATTCCTGAATCTGCTCCTCGGTGAAAGTACCATTTGCAAGGTCTCTCTCCGCATAGCAGTCAATAAAGGTAGAGGTACGACCAAGGGACATTGCGGCACCGTTCTGCTCCTTTACGGAACAAAGATATCCGAAATAGGTCCACTGGATAGCTTCCTTTACATTGGCAGCGGGCTTGGAAATGTCGCAGCCATAGGAAGCAGCCATTTCTTTCATCATCTTCAGGGCAATCATCTGCTCTGAAATTTCCTCGCGCAGACGAATGACATCATCCGTCATTACGCGTCCGGTAGAATCTTTCTGAGCCTGCTTATCTTCAATCAGTCTGTCAATACCATACAGAGCAACACGTCTGTAGTCGCCGATGATACGTCCACGACCATAAGCATCAGGAAGACCTGTGATAATATGGGAGGAACGGCATGCTCTCATCTCTGCATTGTAAGCATCGAAGCAGCCTGCATTGTGTGTTTTTCTGTGAGTGGTGAAGAACTCGCTGATCTCGGGGTCAACTTCATAACCGTTGTCTGCGCAAGCCTTCTCAGCCATGCGGATACCGCCATAAGGCTGCAGGGAACGCTTGAAAGGAGCATCTGTCTGGAAGCCTACAATGGTCTCCTTGCTCTTGTCCAAATAACCGGGGCCATGGGAAGTAATGGTAGAAACAACCTTGGTATCCATATCAAGAACACCGCCTGCTTCTCTCTCCTTCTTCTGTAAATCCAACACCTGTGCCCACAAATCCTTTGTGTTCTGTGTTGCTTCAGCCAAGAAGCTCTCATCGCCGTCATAAGGGTGATAGTTCCTCTGGATGAAGTCGCGGACATTGATTTCTTTGTCCCATTTGCCGCCTACGAAATCTTTCCATTCTGGTCTCATTTGAAATAGCCTCCTATCAAAATTTGAATTAGTAGAAATTTGTAACCCTAATCCTTAAATCAATTATATGAAAAAGTGATTTCAGAGTCAAGGTCATGAGTGTACTTTTTTACAAACAAATTATACTATTTTCTGCCCAATTTATAAGTTGTTTGAAAAATTTTAGAGATATTTAATATTTATATTTGTTAACGAAAATATTTTCCGCAACATAGATTGTATAACGAGTAAACACACGGTAGAAAATATGGAAGTCGACATATAATTGCGTTTACGAGTATAAGAATGACTTGCAAGATAATGGGGAAAGTATTATACTGAGAAAGGTCGTTCACGGTAAATGCGGGGCGGTCAAATCGGTTGTTGTAAAAACGGATCATACGATATAAGAATGGAGGATGATTATGAGCGAAATAACGAAGGACATGACAATAGGTGAGATTTTACAGGCGAAGCCCGATGTGGTTCCGGTTTTATTGGATGCGGGAATGCATTGCCTCGGCTGCCCCGCTTCACAGGCGGAATCCCTCGAAGAAGCGGCAATGGTTCACGGAATCAATATTGATGATTTGATGAAGGCAATTCAGGCGGTATAGGTGAGCCGTTATTGACAGAAATACAATAGAATTTACGCTTTGCGAAAATTCTATTGTCATGAATAAAAGGTAAGCGCAGGAAACTGTGCTTACCTTTTTCACATTTATTTTTGTCCCAGAAGTCCCAGGGCGTTTTCCGAAATTAGCGCTTCATAGTGCTCTGCCAGAAAAGTCTTGCCGGCGGATTGGGTGCGTTGGGGGGTGCCATACTCTGAGATGGTGTTGCAGACCTTATTAAACATTCCGGCGTCCATCCCCTGCTGCTGTAAAACCAAAAGATATCTGCCGCTGGGCTCTTCCTTGTAAAGCTTACTTTGTCCCTTAAAATGCCCGCAGGAAACCGCGGCGGCGTTCATGACCTGCTGCAGGGAATCCATGGCAAAAATGATGGTGCGGTCTAAAGCTTCCTGCGGCGCTTCCGAAGAAACAGGCGTTACGGACATATCCGAAGATGTGTCGGCAGGCTCTCTTAATTTGCGGAAAAAGTCCAGAACCTCGCTTGCGGGATCGAAGTCATCATCATAATCTTCGTCGTCTTCCATAACGGAAGGGGCGAAGCGGGCAAAACGCGTATCCAGTTCGTCAGGATCCTCCACCTTGGTGACAATGAGCACGATACATTCTGAATTTAAAGGAATCGCCTCTATCATAAGAGGAATATCCTCAGCTTCAAACCCAAATTCAAAATGAGCCTGCTGCATCATATCCCGGAAAAGGTTTTTGGCTTTTTCCGTGCCATAGGCCAATTCACTGATTTTCAATTCGCGGCTGATTAAATCCTCTCTGGTCAGGGTGCAGCGAATTTGATTTTCATTTACTTTTTCTATTTTCATATGGCATCCTTCCTTATTAGTTACAAGTATCTTAATACTTTTAGGGCGTCCAAGTCAATAGACTTGCGCTACAGTTTAAAAATTTTTAAGAAATTTGGAAAAATTTCGGAATATATCTTGTCAAAAAGTGTAATATCATTTATAATACACAATACAGCGCTTCCGGCACTCCATAGCACGGGGAAGGAGGTGGCAGTCTTGCAATTGGTTGATTATCTGTAATATAGTATGCTTTGAGCGGTTCGCTCTATTTCATCCTTATGTTTTATTTATACGCTAAGATTCAAATTTATTACAGTCATTTTTGCGAAAGCCGGATTAGGCTTCTATGATAGTTTATGCGGCGTTTCGGCAGGATGACTCTAATATTGAGGATGTCTTACAGGCATATCGTGCCTAATCTGGTAATTCAACTAATACTTTTCACAATTATAATCCATTTTAAACATGTTTTTACTAGCAATTTTTACTGATTGCGTGCTGCCGGAAGTGTCTGACAAATAATATATCACAGATTTTTCCTTTTGGTCCGATTGATTCCAAAGGATTCCTGCCGTGTTCTTTTTTGATGTCAATAAACGGGTTGCCTTCTATGCCGGAAAGGAATATTGAAATTTGTCAAAATTGGTAATGACGGCAGGAAAATGTTGTGCTAGAATATAACTGTCCGGCAATATTCGGACAGTTATAGGCACATCAAAATACGGGCAAAATAAACTTTGAGAGAAAGGGCTGCCAAAAGGCGGGAATCAGGGACAAGAAGTGAATAAAAAGAAAATAATACCGGTTGTGATCGCAATGCTTCTTATGTTAATAATAGGAGGCGCTGCCGTAGGCAAGGTGGTTTATGATAAATATTCTTATAGTAAGGAAAGAGTCAATCCGGATGAGTTCTATCAGGTGTCCGGAGAGGAAAGCGCCATTATTTTACAGGATGAAAGGGTGGAGGAGAAAGCCATTATCAAAGACGGTATCTGCTATTTTGATCTGGACACCGTACACAAATATCTGAATGAAATTTTCTATGTGGATTTGTCGGAAAATCTGTTGCTGTATACCACTGCGGTAGAGAATATCCGGGTCAATCTGGGCGGAACCGTTTACAGTACATCAAAGGGAGAAACGGATGCGGGATATGTGATTGCCTATACAGAAGGCGAAAAGGTCTATGTGGCGGCGGATTTCGTGAAGCAGTATACCAATTTTTCCTACGATATGTATGACAGGCATATACAGGTCTATACGGAGTGGGGAGTGCGCATGACGGCGCAAATCAACAAAAAAACCGCCGTGCGGGAGAAGGGCGGCATCAAGAGTCCCATTCTGCGGGATATGGAAGCCGGAGAGAGCGTAGAGATTCTGGAGCAGATGGATACATGGAGCAAGGTAAAGACATCGGACTCCATAATCGGATATGTGGAAAATAAGCGTCTGAGCGAAGGAGAAGAACAGCAGGAAACTCCGGTCACGGATTATACTGCGCCGGAATATACCTCGCTTCTTATGAATAAAAAAGTGAATATGGGTTTCCATGCCATAGGTGCGGTGGTGGGCAACAGCACGCTGGAGGATATGGTGGCGGAGTCCAGAGGCATGAATGTGATTTCGCCTACATGGTTCAGTTTAAATGACAATGAGGGCAATTTCAGAAATTTTGGGACAAAGGATTATGTGGACAGGGCGCACGCGAAAGGATTACAGGTTTGGGGAGCGCTGGACAATTTTAACTATAAAAATGAAACCGGAGAGGCGATTGATACTCTGACGGTATTATCCTCCACAACCAAGAGGCAGAATCTGGTCAATCAGATCAGCAATACCGCATTGGAGCTGGGGATGGACGGCATCAATATTGACTTTGAGGGATTGGAGGAAGCCTGCGGAATCCATTATGTACAATTTTTGAGGGAGCTTTCCGTCCAATGCAGAATCAACGGGCTTGTGCTTTCCGTGGACAATTATGTACCCTTCCACTTCAACAATTATTACCGTCTGGATGTGCAGGGGGAGATTTTGGATTATGTGGTCATCATGGGTTATGACGAACATTGGCACGGCAGTAAGGACCCCGGAAGCGTGGCAAGCATCGAATATGTGTCGGGAGGGCTTGACAAAACCCTTGAGCAGGTGCCGGCGGAAAAGGTAATCAATGCCCTGCCGTTTTATACCATTGAATGGAGAGTGGAAGGAGCAAATGTCACGGATAAATATCTGACCTTGAACAATACCGCGGAGTATTTAAAGCGGATAGGCGTGGAAAAGGTCTGGGATGAGACGACCTGTCAGAATTATGTGGAATGGAAAGATGGCAGCGCCACCTATCAGGTATGGGTGGAGGACGAGCAGTCTATCAGTGTGAAGCTGAATGTTATGAAGGCAAGGAATATTGGGGGAGTGGCAGTGTGGCGGCTGGGCTACGGAACGGAAACCGCATGGGAGCTGTTAAATATCTATGCCAACTCTTAAAGAGGGGCATTTTTAATCAATAGACCCTGTATAGTCCACAAACGGGCAGCCCATCTGTTTGAGCTCTTCTTCCATACCTGTTGACACATGGGCATAGAGTTCGTTTGAGATTCCCGGCATCCCCGGTATTTTATAGAAGGTGTCTTTGTAGATGAATCTGTTCCCCGCGTATTTCTCGGGACAGTAAGGCTCGAAGGTTTCTTTGGCTTTCCGGGCAATCTCGCGCCATCTCAATATAAATTCTTTGAGTTCAGGAGCCAGTGCGTCTATGGATTCCTGACTGTAGATGATATAGGGATGAAACCATGATTCCAAGTCGAGCCAGAGAAAGCCTCCGTCCGTTGTGCCTAGTTGTGCATATTGGCTCTTATCTTGAGGTTCTGTGTAAAGTACGGGCATAGTGTTCTCCTTTCCAGATGATTAGGCGATTGCAAAACTCTATCTTTTGTACAACGACACTCTCTAAAAACAAGAGTTTCGCAATCATCTACGATCGTTGTGTAGTTGCCTTGTTCCTTTTCTATTATAGCATGGGAGGCAATCCGTGTTTATAAGCAATGTTTACATCAAATGAGCAGTAAATTATGCGCTCTTAATAAGAAGCTGCCGCTTCACGAATTTTCATTCGTTAAAGCGACAGCCGTTTTTCTGAATTCTTTTTTATGCTCTTTTCAACGCGGTTCTGCCTGCGAAACATACAGCTGCGACGCCGACTAACAAAAGAGGAAGGGGTACGCTGCTGTCTCCGGTCTTGGGCACCTTATCATAGGCATCGGATGCGCCGGACGCTGCGGGAGCAGACGCTGCGGGAGGAGCCGCCTGAGGCGTGCTCTGAGGAACATAGGCTACAGGAGCGGTGGGGGTAGCAGCGGAAGGTAAAACAGTATAATAAGCGGAATCTGTTTTCAAGTCTCCCTCATAAATATCCAGTTGTCCTTTTGCTACATTATAACATTCATAACGAATATAGGCGTCGTCTCTGGCAATCAGGTGACCGACGGTTCCCAGACAGCCGACCGTTGCATGGACCGATATATCGGAACCGACAAGGTTCAGGTTAGCGACGTCACTGCAGAAAGTAACAACGGCATAGTCATATACATATGCATTGGTGATGGGACCGGTAATAGAAGCGGAGCTGTCACTTAATATGTGGCACTCGTCAATACTGCCGGCGTTTACTACGATATTGTCGGATCTATTGGTAATGGTCAGGTTGCCGATACGGCGCTGCCCCAAATCAAGCTCCAGACGCTGTTCTTCGGAAGCATCGCCATCGATGACAAGAGTATCACCGTCTTTAAATGTTCCGTTTTCCAGATAGTAAATTTCCCAATGCTCTGCGGGTTCGGAATCGTCCCAAGTGCCGCCGCCGACTCTGCAGGTCCAAGTGTCACCGTCCAGAACAATGAGGTGTGTGGTGGGCTGCTCCGCAGATACTTTGAGAGTGTTAGCCGACGAAAGCACTGTCAAACACATAGCGGACAGTAACAGAAGTGCAATTTTTTTAAAATGTTTCATGAGTTGACCTCCTTGTGAGTTGTTTGGTCATTCTCCCGATAAATGGGGTCATAATAATCGCCTGTCTCCACTTCTTTGGCAACCACGACAAATCTTCCGGTTTCTGAGTGATAGGAGCAGGTGGACAGTGTGAGAAAGTGATCTCCGAACTGTGCTGTGACACCTGTGTCATATAGGGATAATGCCATGATATTTTGATAAAAGTCATCAAATTCTTCCTGCGTATCAGCCTGAAAGAATTTATAGAACTTAAATACCTGATCTGACTGTCTGTAAACCTGGGAACGAAAAACGGCAATGACTTCATAATTGCGCAGACATTTTTCGGTATACAGGCTCATTTGTTTGTGCTCTTTGTAAAAATCTTCCTTTTCATAATCGGCAAGTTTACCGAACATGGCGCCGGAACGCATATTATGACCATGGATAATCAAATTGGTGGTGAGAGGGTCAAGGCAACTGTCCGTATCCAGAATCAGGCAGCCGTTATTGTCCGATTTGCCGTCAAATCCCCTGCGCAGATAGTATTCTTCATCCCGGGGAGTCCACATAACGGGATAATCGACATTAGTACCGGGAATCAGAAGCCACGCGGCCATGTCTTCGTTTGCCAGATAGCTGTCTGCATAAGGGTTGGGCACCGTTTGGGGCGGCGCCGGGGAATCCTGTGCCAAAGAAGCATCCGGCTCGGAAGAACTCTCGGAAGGTATGGTTTCTAAAGGCTCGGAAGGCATCGTAGTAGGGGAAGTCACGGTTGATTCGGCTTCTGACTGTGCCTGAGAAATAGGTTCTTCGGTCTGTCTGCGTGCCAGATATTCTTTGGCGGACAAAATGCCCGCACAGGCCAGACAGATAAAGATAATGACCGTCAGAGCCGTTATCAGTTTTTCCTTTCTGCTATTATTATCCACAGTGTTATCCATGCCCCTATTATACGACTGAAACACATTGAAAATCAACTGTCAATTTGACAATGGAGCAAAATTCATAATAAATTAAGAATTTCATAATATTATTATGCAATGACAGGAATCATATTATTCCTGCGGCAGGGCGGCATTTCATGTATGTCGGAAATGAGGCATGCATATAATAGGATAACTATTGAAAACGGGGGCATCCGGTGAAAGAGTTTCAAAATGACAGTCATGAAAACGGGAAAAAGAACAGGCAAAGGACAGGACAGAAGCGGGCGTTAGTGGGAATAAGCCTGCTTCTTTTGCTGGTTCTGGCGGTGGCGGGGAGAGGAGTTTCCCAAAATGTAATAAGCCAAAAAGCTTCTGCCTCAAACGAGAAGGAGCGCAAATGTGTGGTGGTGGATGCGGGACACGGCGGAATCGACCCGGGGAAAGTGGGGATTAACGGCACGCTGGAAAAGGATATCAATTTGGAGATTGCTTTGCTGGTCAGGCAGTATTTGGAGGCGGATGATATCAAAGTAGTGATGACAAGAGAAACGAGCGATGGGCTGTATGATGAAAATGCCGACAATAAAAAAGTGCAGGATATGAAACGCCGGGTGGCGATGATAGATGAAACTGCGCCGGATGTTACGGTGAGCATTCATCAAAACAGCTATCCGGAGGAGTATGTGCACGGAGCTCAGGTTTTCTATTATACCGGCAGCAAGGAAGGACAGCGGCTGGCGGAAATCATACAGGCACAGCTTGCGGAAAAAGCGGATAAAGAAAACAAGCGTCAGATTAAGGCTAACGACAGTTATTATCTGTTGAAAAAAACCGGCGTCCCCATTGTAATTGTGGAGTGCGGATTTTTGTCTAATCAGGCGGAGGCGGAGAAACTGGGTAATAAGGACTATCAAAAAGAACTGGCGTGGGCAATCCACTTAGGAATCGTGCAGTATTTAAATGAATAACAGGAGTTGACAGTTTACAATCACTAACATTTTACTTTTGAAGAAACCTATGGTATAATAAGACCATATTCATGGCAGAAAGAGTCCGAATGGACATGAGATACCATGGAAAGTACAGGAGGAGATGTTCTGACGGCTATATGGAAACAAAAATCATAAAGGTATGCCGGAAGGCAGAGAGCCGGTCCCGGGAGGAGGACAATGCCCTGCGGCAGGTGGGTGAAGTAATCCGACAGGGAGGACTGGCGGCATTTCCTACAGAAACGGTGTACGGTCTTGGGGGAGATGCGTTGAATCCGGAATCTTCCCGCAAAATTTATGCCGCCAAGGGAAGACCTTCGGATAATCCGCTGATTGTGCATATTTGCCGGCTTGAAGATGTTTATACCATCGCGGCGGAAGTGACGCGGGAGGCAGAGAAATTGGCGAAAGCGTTCTGGCCGGGACCGCTCACCATGATTTTGAAAAAGACGGATAAAGTGCCTTGTGAGACCACAGGCGGCTTGGATACCGTGGCGGTGCGGATGCCTTCGGATGAGACCGCCCGGAAAATCATAGAATACAGCGGGGGGTATGTGGCGGCGCCAAGCGCCAACCTTTCAGGGAAGCCAAGCCCTACAAAAGCCAGATATGTGATAGAAGACATGATGGGGAGAATTGATGTGATTGTGGACGGAGGCGAGGGCGAAATCGGTTTGGAGTCCACTATTGTGGATATGACGGTAAATCCTCCTCAGGTGCTGCGCCCCGGATATATTACAAAGGAAATGCTGGAAAACGCTCTTGGAACACCGATTGTTCTGGATGAAACGATTCTTCGGGATGACAGTGGACAAGCCCCAAAGGCGCCGGGGATGAAATACAGGCATTACGCTCCGAAAGGAGAACTGACTATTGTGGAGGGTATGCCCGGACAGGTGATAGATTATATTAACAAAAAATCAAAAGAAGCTATGGATGCCGGTGAAAAGGTGGGAATTATTGCCACCAAGGAACAGGCGCACCTTTATCGGGCGGACATAATAAAAAATGTGGGAAGCAGGCGGGATGAGAAAACCGTTGCAAGGAATTTATATCGGGCGCTGCGGGAGTTTGACGAGGAAAGCGTGACGGTGATTTTTTCGGAAAGCTTTGACACACAGGGTTTTGGACAGGCTATCATGAACCGTTTATTGAAAGCGGCGGGTCATAGGATAATAAAAGTATAAGGCTGACGGCGGAATGAGAGGAAATTATGATAGTAATCGGAAGCGACCATGGGGGCTATGAATTAAAGCAAAAGGTGATTGGTCATTTGGAAGCGAAAGGCATTCGGGTAAAAGATGTGGGGTGTCACGGAAAGGACAGCTGCGATTATCCTGTATTCGGGCAAGCAGCGGCAAAAGCAGTGGCATCGGGAGAATGTGAAAAGGGTATTGTTATCTGCACTACGGGAATCGGCATCAGTATTGTTGCCAACAAAGTACAGGGCATCCGCTGCGGGCTTTGCGGGGATACTTTTTCCGCCAGAATGACCAGACTGCACAATGATGCCAATATGCTGGCTATGGGTGCCGGAATCGTAGGGCCGCAGCTTGCGCTGGATATTGTGGACACCTTTTTGGAAACGGATTTTTCCGGGGAGGAAAAGCATATCCGAAGAATCAGCATGATAGAAGAAACAGAAAGATAAAGGACGGCGGAAAGGCACGGATAAGGCTATGGGCAAAAGAGAAGACTATATCAGCTGGGATGAATATTTTATGGGAGTGGCACAGCTTTCCGGAATGCGCTCCAAGGACCCCAATACGCAGGTGGGAGTCTGTATCGTAAGTCTTGATAATAAGATTCTATCCATGGGCTACAACGGCTTTCCCAAGGGCTGTTCGGACGAAGAATTTCCGTGGGAACGGGAAGGGGAGGAATTGGAAACCAAATATCCCTATGTGACCCACGGAGAGCTGAATGCCATTTTGAACTATAGAGGAGGATCCTTGGAAGGAACCAAGATGTATGTGGGCCTGTTTCCCTGTAACGAGTGTGCCAAGGCAATTATACAGGCAGGCATAAAAACCGTGGTTTATGACAGCGACAAATATGAGGGCACTCCCGGAAACAAGGCGTCAAAGAGGATGTTTGACGCCGCGGGAGTGGTTTATATACCGTACAGTAGAACCGGCAGACAGATTCATATCAAAGTATAGTGCAGAGGAGAAAATTATGTCCTTAAAAACCATAAAAAAAGTGACCGCGTTATTCATGACCGTGGCTATTGTGGCAGCATTTTCTGCGATATCGGAACCGATTGTGGCGGATGCCACCACTACCAAAGAACAGATTGACCAGAAGGAGAAGGAAAAAAATAACATACAGGGAGAATTAAACAAGACAAACGAGAATCTGGAAGATCTAAAAGAAAATCAAAACTCTCTGAAAGGGGAATTAAATCATTTCAACAACGAATTACTGAAAGTGCGGGACAATCTGGAGGAGCTTGAGGGACAGATCCGGAATAAAGAACAGGAGATTGACAATACGCAGGCTCTTTTGGAGAATGCAAGAGAGACGGAAAAATGGCAGAAAAAGTGTATGGTGGCGAGGGCAAGGGACATGTATGTCAGAAGTAGCGACAGTTATATCAATGCCGTCGTAACCGCGGATAGTTTTGCGAGCATGTTAAATACGCAGGATTATTTTCAAAAGATAGCGGAATATGACCAACAGAAAATGCAGGAATTCAAGGAAAACAGGGAGTTGATTGAGGAGACCGAGACAAGGCTTTTGGGAGAGATGGAAGAGTTGGAACAGTTGAAGGACGCGGCGGAAGAAGAGAAAAATAAGGTATCGTCACTTATTAGCGCGACTTCCAGTTCCATTGCCAAATATGCGGACCAGATATCCGATGCGGAGCAGGAAGCAAGAGCGTATGAAGAGCAGCTCCGGAAGACAGAGGAGGATTTAACCTACCTTAGGCAAAAGCTGAAAGAGGAATTGGCAATGTCCCAGACCGCAGCCAACGCTACATGGAGGGATATTTCGGAAGTGACCTTTGAGGAAGGGGATCGTTATCTTTTGGCAAACCTGATTTATTGCGAAGCAGGGGCTGAACCCTATGACGGAAAGGTTGCCGTGGGAAGCGTGGTCATCAACCGTGTGTTGAGTTCGGTTTATCCGGATACCGTACTTGGCGTTATCTACCAGAACAGGCAGTTTACTCCTGCGGGGAGCGGAAGGCTGGCAATCGCCCTCAACGAAAACAGGGCAAATGCGGACTGTTACCGCGCCGCGGACGAAGCTATGTCCGGCGTTACCAATGTAGGTAACTGCGTATATTTCAGAACTCCCATTGAAGGGTTAAGCGGCATTAATATTGGCGGTCATGTGTTTTACTAAGAGATGGCGTCGGCGGAAGATATGAAAGATGCCCGTTAAAGCGGGCAGGGGGTATGTCCATGAAGATTGTCAGAAGCGAATTTGAACAACGCGCAGTGGTATTTTCCGATTGCAAAGTATATGTCAGGAAAAACTTTGCGGTGGCGTCTGCGGATGAGTGGTATTATGAATATGTAAAGGAAAATTCCTATCTTGCCCTGACGGAACTGCTGCCGCCGGAAGATGCCGCAATTTTGCGGGAAGGTATGGAAACGCTGATAGAACCTATAGAAATATATACCCGGCTGGACAACCGCAGGAACGAAGGATACCGCAATGTATATCTGAGACTGGAACACTGTGACAAGACGGAAGACGGTGAGAATCTCTATCTTGTCAATATTCTGGACATAGTGGATATGGAGCGCCGCACCCGCAAATTGGACGGCATTATTTCCAAATACAGGCATTTTATGACCTTAAAGAACGAATATTATTTTGATTATTTTATATCTAAGGACAGGTTGGTCATCTACAAGTATATTGATGAAATATCCGTCACAGTATATGAATCTTCGCTGGAGCAATTCAGACAAAACTTTGGAAACGACGGACAGACGGAGGAGCAGAAGAGGCAAATCGAGGACTTTTACACCTATCTGGAAAAAAGAGCCCATCGTTTTGAAATGGAATTTACCATGAATAATGAGGACGGTACTGCCAAATGCCTTGTAAGGGGAGGTACTTTCTTAAGGAATGACGATATCATAGCGGGAGTTTTTTCTCCCGATCAGGCGGCTGTACAGGAAACCTATTATCTGACCGCTGCGGCAAAGGATGTGGGGACCGGTCTGTTTAACAAAAAGGCGGCAACGGAGTATGCCGTTGAAAAGCTGAGTCTGGCAAAAGGCGCGGTCTGCTGGCTGTTGATTATTGATATTGACGATTTTAAAAGTGTAAATGACTCTTTTGGGCATCTTTTCGGAGATCAGGTCATTTATAAGGTGGCGGATACTCTGCGCCGTCATGTGAGCTTAAGGGGAATTGTGGGGCGCTTCGGAGGAGATGAATTCTTTATTCTGCTGGACAAGGTGAAGACAAGGGAAGATGTAAAAACTCTCTTAAAAAGCATTGTAAAAGAGCTTGCCGTTGCCTATGACCCCAAGTTAAAAGTTACGCTGTCCATCGGCATCAGCCAATATCCCAAGGATGGCACCGATTTTGCGGAGCTTTTCGGCAAAGCGGACAAGGCATTGTATATTGCCAAAGAAAAGGGCAAGAACCGCCATATTATTTACGAGGAAGAAAAACACGGAGCCTATCATAAGGACGGCATTCAGGCACAGACGGTAGCGTATGTGGTATCCAGAGAGAAAAGGCGGGAAGCGCTCAGGAATATTATCGGCAACATCTATAAACAGGGTGCGGCGTATGTGACGGATAGACCGGAAGTGCAGAAAAATATCAGGGATTTGTTTGATCTGGACGGCTTTACGGTATACACAAATTATGGGCGGGATGTGCTGTGCAGGAGCGGAAGCTATTCTTGCGAGACGCCTGATGCGAACGGTGAGCTTACCGAGGAATCCTATCAGGAACTCTTTGGCAGGGAAGATGTACTGATTGTTAACAATATGACGAGTTTTAAGACAAAGCATCCGGAGTTTTACAAACTTGCCAAAAAACAGGAGATTACCGCAACCATTCGCTGCCTTGTAAGAAAAGAAGGGGTTCCCTTTGCCATGATTCATTTTGATGTCTTTAACCGTAACCGAAAATGGTCGGACATGGATATTGAGATGCTGAGCCTGATAGGGTGCTGTCTGGGAGGCATTATCTGCGGGGGGTAGTGTGAGAAGAAGCTCTAACCGCTTGCAGCAAAGGCTGCTTCGCGGAGAAATTCTAAGTCTCACACCGAAAAACGCCTAAAACACGGCGTTTTTCATACCTATTTGAGCCGCTAAAGCGGCATGGGGGTAGTGTGAAAAATACTTCTGAATCTCATAATCCTTCCTGATTCAGGTATGCCTGAAGTTTGTCAAATTTGTCCCGGTCAATGAGGGTGAGCAGTTCATTTAACTGGCGAAGACTTTGGCACAATTGGGCTTTGGTAATAAGCTGGTGCTCTACGGCATCGGCCAGTTCATCCAAATCCACTACCTTTATGTGACCGTCCGGATATATGATGACATCCGTTAAAAGATCCGTAACCGTGAGGATATTGGCGGATTCATCCATTTCATAAGCCACAATATCACAGTACCAATACAGGAGACTATCGTCATCGCGGTAAAATTTGCTGACCTTAATGCCTTCTTTCAAAAAATAACAGGAGCATCCATGGGAGAAAGAAGTTTTGGGACGCAGGGACTTCCATTTGGTGATAATAACTTCTTCGTTTTGCCTGACAATGATATCATCCTTTAAAAGAATGCATTCCTGTGGGATGATGCGTTTGCGGTAAATCTGTAAAGAGCCCATGGCGGTTCCTCCTATGTTTTTAAGCATTAAAATCATTATACCACAAGCGCAGAAAAGGAAGCGCCCCACAGGGGCATTTACTTTTCAAACAGTGGATTTTAGTATAATGCCTCACAAAGCGTTTCTATGCTTTGGGAGGGCAAGACAGCATAAGCTGGCTTGAATTTTGTGATAGCAAAATCATTATACCACAAAAACCCGGTTTGGGGTTTTAATTTTTTCACTTTTAAATTTGTATTATTCTAGACAATTTGGAAAAAATTAGGTATAATTTATTATAGCGTGTCAAGTGTGAGAAGAATTTCTAAGGCGCTTGGAGTACAGCACCTAAGAAATTCTAAATCTCACACCGAAGAACGCAAAAACCGCGTTCTTCATAGATTGTTTGTGCCGTAGGCGGGAAGTGTGGGAAGCGGAGGTAGTTATGTCCGGCAAACGGAAAAACCGTTATGACAAAAGTGTATATCACTCTTTTGCATTGGTGATGCAGTTCGGTATAAATATGCTGGTGCCTATCTGCCTGTTGTCCGCCTTAGGTATTTATCTGGATCAGAAATTTGACACCTCCTATCTTATGGTTATTTTGTTTTTTGTAGGCGCGGTTGCGGGAGGACAAAATGTCTTCCGCATGGCGAGAAAGGTTTATGAGGAGCCGCAGGAGAACGAAAAGGAGTCAGGCAGCAGGGATGAAGGTCGTGGAGACACTGAAAAAGGCAAATAGAACCCTTCTGGAAATGTGGACGGGCATTCTGCTTTTGGGGCTTATCTGTCAGGCGGCAGGGATGTTTTTTGTGGAAGACCGGATTTTATATACGGAGAGCCTGTGGTTTGGTATTTTGCTTGCTTTTATCAGTACAATTCATATGTACCGCTCTTTGGACAGAGCCCTTGATTTTGATGAGAAAACCGCCACAAAGCTGATTTTCCGGGGCTATCTGATCAGGTATGCAATGCTGGCGGTGATTCTGGCGATCATTGCAGCCACGGGCGTATTGAATTTTTTGGTAGTTTTGATGGCATACATGAGTCTGAAAGTAACGGCGCTTATACAGCCGATTACCCATAAAGTATATAATAAGCTGTTCCGTGAGGAGGATCCTGTTCCTATGCCTATGGTTCCCACGGAGGAGCAAACAGAAAATTGAATAAGGAGGTGAAACTATGGAACATGGAATTTTGTTATCCGGAGCCGACAATATTGACTTTATGGTCCATGGAATTTTTCAGTATTCCTTTTTTGGACATCAGGTCTGGATAACAACGACACAAGTGTGTCTGCTGATAGTCATGTTGATTCTCATTGGCTTTGCCATTGTGGCGAACCGCGCCATGTGCAAGGCTTCGGAAGAACCGACGGGCTTTCAGAATGTGGTGGAGCTGATTGTCGAGAAGCTGGATGGCATGATTGACGGAACTATGGGAAGAGGCGCTCCGGGATTTTATAATTACATAGGAACGATTTTCATCTTTATCCTGTTCAGCAATATATCCGGGCTTCTGGGTCTGAGACCGCCTACGGCGGACTACGGTGTAACGCTTCCTCTCGGTATTTTGACTTTTATTCTGATTCATTTCAATCAGTTTAAATATCAAAAGCTGAAGGATATCTGGGCAGATATGTGTTCACCGCTGCCGCCTTGGCTGCCGATATGGCTGCCAATCAATTTAATCAGCGAGATAGCGGTTCCGATATCTTTATCCCTGCGTCTGTTTGCCAATGTGCTTTCCGGCACGGTTATGATGGCGCTGGTGTATGGGCTGCTTGGCTGGATAGCGACTGCGTGGCCCGCAGCGCTGCATGTGTATTTTGACTTATTCTCCGGTGCAATTCAGACATATGTATTCTGTATGCTGACTATGACTTATATTTCCAATGCACGGGGAGATGCCTAGTGTGAAAAACTTCACACACCAAAATTATTTTAATAAAGGCTGGTGCCTACAATCAGGAGGAAACAAAATGGATTTCAATGAAAACTTTATTTTAGGATGTTCTGCAATTGGAGCAGGTCTGGCTGTTATCGCCGGTATCGGACCCGGTGTCGGACAGGGTATCGCTGCCGGACACGCAGCAGCAGCAGTGGGACGCAATCCCGGCGCTAAATCCGCTGTAACTTCTACCATGCTGCTTGGACAGGCAGTCGCAGAGACCACAGGTCTGTACGGCCTGCTTATCGCCATGCTGTTATTGTTCGTGAAACCTCTGCTGCCTTAACCGGCAAGAAAACACTATTTATAGAAATGGTGGAAAGGAGGCAAACATGATACTTTTAACAGGCGGCGAGTCCATGGAAAGATTATTTGATCTTGACTGGCAGCTTCTGGCAGATTCCTGTCTTACGATTATAGCGGTATTTATTTTATTTCTGGCATTGAGTTACTTTTTATTCAATCCCGCCAGAAAAATGCTGAATGCGCGTAAGACCAAGATTCATGATGAATTGGAAGACGCCAGACAGAATATGGAGACTGCCCAGAGCTTAAAAGCGCAGTACGAGGAAAAGCTGAAGGAAATCGATAAAGAAGCGGAAAGCATTCTAAGCGATGCCCGTAAGCGGGCGCTGGCAAACGAGAACCAGATCATTGCCGATGCCAAAGAAGAAGCATCCCGTATTATCGAAAGGGCAAAAGTGGAAGCACAGCTCGAGAAACAGAAGATGTCCGATGAAGTCAAGAAAGAAATGGTGGTTCTGGCATCTTTGGTAGCAGGCAAGGTAGTGGCGGCTTCCATTGATACAACCGTACAGGAACAGCTAGTTAACGAGACTCTGAAAGAAATAGGTGACAGCACATGGCAAAATTAGTTTCCAAGACATACGGAGAAGCGTTGTTTGAAACTGCCATGGAAGGACAGAAGGCGGAAGAGCTGTTGGAGGAAATCCGGACAGTGAATGCCATATTGGAGCAGAATCCCGATTTCGATAAGCTGATGAAGCATCCCGGAGTCCCCAAGCTGGAAAAGGTGCAGGTAGTCGAAAAGATTTTTAAAGGCAATGTCAGTGATGAGTTGACAGGATTCTTAAAGATCGTGGTGGACAAAGAGCGATATAAGGATTTGCAGGAAATCTTTAACTATTACATTGATAAGGTGAAGGAGACAAGCGGTATCGGCGTGGCATATGTAACCACTGCCGTGGAGTTAAATCAGATCCAAAAAGCGGATGTGAAGACAAGGCTCCTTGCAACCACTCCTTATCGGACGATGGAAATTCATTATCAAACGGATTCTTCCCTTATAGGCGGCATGGTCATCCGCATTAATGACAGGGTAGTGGACAGCAGTATCCGTACAAAATTAAATGATTTGACCAAACAATTATTACAAATTCAGTTAGGTTAACTGACTGGAAGAAAGGTGCTACAGGACAATGAATTTAAAACCAGAAGAAATAAGTTCTGTAATCAAGGAGCAGATTCAGAGATATGCGTCTAAGCTTGATGTATCCGATGTGGGTACTGTAATTCAGGTGGCTGACGGTATCGCCCGTGTGCACGGGTTGGAAAATGCCATGCAGGGAGAGTTATTGGAATTCCCCGGCGAAGTATACGGCATGGTGCTTAACCTTGAGGAAGACAATGTCGGTGTAGTATTGCTTGGTAGTGCAAGAAATATCAATGAGGGAGACACCGTTAAGACTACGGGACGCGTGGTTGAGGTGCCGGTAGGCGATGCATTGCTGGGGCGTGTAGTAAATGCATTGGGACAACCCATTGATGGCAAAGGACCTGTTCAGACCGACAAATTCCGCAAGATTGAGCGTGTAGCAAGCGGCGTTATCACCAGAAAGAGCGTGGATACCCCCTTGCAGACAGGAATTAAAGCAATTGACTCCATGATACCCATCGGACGCGGACAGCGTGAGTTGATTATCGGCGACCGTCAGACAGGAAAGACGGCAATTGCGATAGACACGATTATCAATCAGAAGGGTCAGAATGTAAAATGTATCTATGTGGCAATCGGACAGAAAGCTTCTACCGTTGCCAATATTGTAAAGACTTTGGAGGAGTACGGCGCTATGGCATATACCACCGTTGTGGTATCTACCGCCAGCGACATGGCTCCCTTACAGTACATAGCTCCCTATTCCGGCTGTGCAATCGGCGAGGAATGGATGGAGAAGGGTGAGGATGTATTGGTTATTTATGATGACTTAAGTAAACATGCTACGGCATACCGTACACTCTCCCTGCTGCTTCGTCGTCCGCCCGGGCGTGAAGCTTATCCCGGTGATGTATTCTATCTGCATTCCAGACTGTTGGAGCGTGCGGCAAGAATGAGTGATGAGTATGGCGGAGGTTCTTTGACCGCACTGCCCATCATAGAGACGCAGGCAGGCGATGTATCCGCATATATCCCTACCAATGTGATTTCCATCACTGACGGACAGATTTATCTGGAGACGGAAATGTTCAATTCTGGTTTCCGCCCTGCAGTAAACGCAGGTCTTTCCGTATCCCGTGTAGGTGGTGCGGCGCAGATAAAAGCAATGAAGAAGATTGCGGCTCCTATCCGTACAGAGCTGGCACAGTATCGTGAGCTGGCATCTTTTGCACAGTTCGGCTCTGAGCTGGATGCGGATACCAAGGAGAAGCTGGCACAGGGTGAACGAATCAAGGAAGTTTTGAAGCAGCCCCAATACCAACCCATGCCCGTGCAGTATCAGGTTATTATCATCTATGCCGTAACCCGCAAATATCTGTTGGATGTGCCTGTTGAGGATATTACGCGTTTTGAGAAGGAATTCTTTGAATTTCTGGATACGAAATATCCGGAGGTTCCTTCATCCATCGCATCGGAGAAATCCATGTCAGAGGAGATTGAGGACAAGCTCAAGAAGGCGCTGGAAGAATTTAAAGGGACATTTTTGAAGTAGATGGAGGCTGAATATGGCATCAATGCGAGATATAAAGCGCCGTAGAAGCAGTATTCAGGGCACTCAGCAGATTACGAAGGCCATGAAGCTTGTTTCCACGGTGAAGCTGCAACGCGCAAGAGCAAGTGCAGAGCGTTCCAAAGCTTATTTCGAGTGCATGTTTCAGACGGTAAACAGTATCCTGTCCCGTGTGGGTCATGTGGAGCATAAATATCTGCTTCCCGGAGAATCTCAGAAGAAGGCGGTTATCGTCATCACTTCTAACAGAGGTTTAGCGGGAGGGTATAACTCCAATGTGGTAAAGCTTGTTACGAGAAATGAGGAATGGAAAAAAGAAGACCTCCTGATTTATGCCATTGGTAATAAGGGAAGAGAGTATCTCCACAGAAACGGCTATGAGATTAAGGAAGAGCTGCCTGAAATTATAGAGGAGCCCGCCTATGTCGATGCCATGCTGTTATCTGAGAGACTGTTAAATTCCTTTGCCCAAGGCGAAATTGGGGAAATCTATCTGGCTTATACTTCTTTTAAAAATACAGTCAGCCACGAACCGAGACTTTTGAAGCTTCTTCCCGTAGAATATGAAGAGGATGAGAAGCAGGAGGATGGCAATGACAGTATTTTGATGAATTTTGAGCCGGAGGATGTGGAAGCGCTTGATATGTTGATTCCCAAGTATATTACCAGCCTGATTTACGGAGCCATGATGGAGGCGGTTGCCAGTGAGAACGGGGCCCGTATGCAGGCAATGGACAATGCCACCAGCAATGCCGAGGATATGATCAGCGACTTGTCGCTTAAGTACAATAGGGCAAGGCAGGGCTCTATTACACAGGAGCTGACAGAGATTATTGCAGGTGCAGAGGCTTTGGGATAACAGCGTGAGAAGAAGTTCTAAAGTCGTTTCACCAGAGGGTGAAACGCCAAGAACTTCTACGGTTATGCATAGCATAATCTTTCTCACGCGGAAGAACGCAAAAGCAGCGTTCTTCTCATTGAATGTTTGTGTCTGCTGTGCAGGCATGACGCGAAGAATGAATTAATAATCATGCCCGCAGCGTGGGCAGGAAAGAGGTAGAAATGGCAGGAGAAAACAAAGGCAAGATTACTCAGGTCATAGGCGCTGTTTTGGATATCCGTTTTGACGAGGGAAATCTGCCGGAGATTAACGAAGCAATCCGCATACCTACCAAAGAGGGCGGTGAGCTGACGGTTGAAGTTTCCCAGCATCTGGGTGATGACGCGGTCAGATGTATTGCCATGGGTACTACGGACGGATTGGTTCGCGGTATGGATGCGATTGCGACAGGGGCGCCTATTTCCGTACCGGTAGGCGAGAATACTCTGGGACGCATTTTCAATGTCTTGGGACAGCCCATAGACAATAAACCCGCACCGGAGGGAGTAACTTATGAACCGATTCACAGACCGGCGCCCAAATTTGAGGAGCAGTCTACCGAGACAGAGCTTTTGGAGACCGGAATCAAGGTGGTGGACTTGCTTTGTCCTTACCAGAAGGGCGGTAAGATTGGTCTGTTCGGCGGTGCAGGTGTAGGAAAGACCGTGCTGATTCAGGAGTTAATCCGTAATATTGCTACAGAGCATGGCGGATATTCCGTGTTCACCGGCGTAGGCGAGCGTACCCGTGAGGGTAACGACCTTTATCATGAGATGATGGAGTCAGGAGTTATCGACAAGACCACCATGGTATTCGGTCAGATGAACGAGCCCCCCGGAGCAAGAATGAGAGTGGGATTAAGCGGTCTGACCATGGCAGAATATTTCCGTGATAAAGGCGGAAAGGATGTGCTGTTATTTATTGATAATATTTTCCGTTTCACTCAGGCGGGAAGTGAAGTGTCCGCACTGTTGGGGCGTATGCCTTCTGCGGTGGGATATCAGCCCACTCTGCAGACGGAGATGGGCGCTTTACAGGAGCGTATCACTTCCACGAAGAACGGTTCCATTACTTCCGTACAGGCAGTATATGTGCCTGCGGATGACCTGACTGACCCGGCGCCGGCTACGACATTCGCGCATTTGGATGCTACTACGGTATTGTCCCGTTCCATTGTGGAACTTGGTATTTACCCTGCGGTAGACCCGCTGGAGTCCACATCACGTATTCTGGATCCCAGAATTTTGGGTGAGGATCATTATGCAGTGGCGCGCGGAGTGCAGGAGATTTTGCAGAGATATAAGGAATTGCAGGATATTATCGCTATTCTGGGTATGGACGAGCTTTCCGAGTCCGACAGACTTGTGGTGTCCCGTGCCCGTAAGGTGCAGAGATTCCTTTCACAGCCTTTCTTCGTTGCAGGGCAGTTTACCGGTCTGGAAGGAAAATATGTGCCGATTAGCGAAACGATTCGTGGATTTAAGGAGATTCTGGAAGGAAAGCACGATGACATTCCGGAGAGCTATTTCCTGAATGCAGGAAGTATTGACGATGTATTGGCAAAAGTAAAATAGTGCGGAGGTGTCAGTATGGCAGATAACAATAGTTTAAGGCTGCGTATCATCACACCGGAGCGCACATTTTATGAAGGCGATGTGGATATGGTGGAGTTCAATACCACGGAAGGCGAGATAGGCGTGCTTCCGGGTCATATTCCCCTGACCGTCATTGCGAAGCCCGGAATCCTGACGATTTATGAGAAGGATGAGGAGAAGACGGCGGCATTCCACTCAGGCTTTGCAGAAATTCTGCCGGACAGTATGACGATTTTGGCGGAAGTGATTGAATGGCCGGGTGAAATTGACGAGGAACGCGCACAGGCAGCTATGCATCGTGCGGAAGAGCGCTTGCAGAATAAGACGCCGGAGACGGATATTGCAAGAGCTGAGACAGCGCTTTTACGGGCAGTAGCGCGTATTCAGGTGCTGAAATAAAAAACAATACAAAAGACAAATGGAACAAATCATACGCAGTACGCATATGTTATAAAAAATGGCTCAAGCGGGTCGTTTATTGATAACTATGAGGTACTGCGTATGGATTTTAACAGAAAAATAATGCATCCCCTGCCGTTCTATATGACCTATCCCGGTTATCTTGCTCCTTCGCAGGAGAGTGCAGCTTTACAGGACTTAGAATATTTACAGCAGGCATATCCCCGTGAGGTGAGGCAATATCAGCGCAAAATAGCAGAGATTCTGGATAAGCTGGACTATGAGGGGAGTATGATATATGACGAGTACCCTGACTGCTATTCCCTTCAAAGACTGGCGGATACGATTATCCGGATATTGCAGCAGGAGGAAGCAGATAAAGGAGAGGAAGTTTCGGATTCGGAAGAGTGGAAATCCGTAAAAAATATAGTACAGGTACTTTTATGTAACGAAGTTTATAAGAGACGCCATGGTGGAAGGCGGTTTGGAAAATTTTAGTTGTGTAATTTCCGAAAAATCATTACAATAGGATTATGAAAAAAATAATAATTAAGATTGCCGTTTTTATGGCAACTTTTCTGGTGTCTTTAATAGTCATCGGACAATTTATGAATAAAGGGCATGACAATATCACTATGGAAATGGCGGATGCCACATTTCCCGTGATTGTCATGGAAAAAAACGGGGTCTCTTACAATGCGCTTTATGGGTACAAAAATGCCATGGATACAGCGCATCTTAGGGATACCGTTACGGTTTTGGGGCAGAACCGCAATGCCGATTTTACGGTGCAGACTTTTGGAAAAGCAGTTACGGGTATTTCCATAGAGGTTCGCAGCATTGACGGAGGCAGGCTGATTGAAAATACGGAGCTGACGGATTATGAGGCTGATGGGGCGAACATCCGCGGCACGCTGGCATTAAAAGATTTGCTGGAAAAGGATACGGAGTATATGCTGACCTTTTTGCTCAGAACGGAAGGGGAAGAAGTTCTGCATTATTATACCCGGGTGATATGGAGTGATAATCTGCACGCTGACGAGGAGCTTGCTTTTGTGATGGATTTTCACAACAGGCTTTATGACAGGGAAAAGGCAAGGGAGCTGACAAAATATCTGGAAACGAACGCAGCGCTTCAAGATAATCAATCGTTTCATTATGTCAATATACACAGCAGCTTCCGGCAGATTACATGGGGAGATTTGTCGGTAAGGGAGGAGACGGAGCTTCAAATCCGTTTGACGGAAATTGCGCCTCAGACGGCAGCATTGTTAATGGATTATGTAGTGTCTACGACCGAAGGAAAAAATAAAACCTACTATCAGATTAGGGAATACTACAGACTCCGTTATACGCCGGACAGAATGTACCTTTTAGACTATGAGAGAAATATGGTGCAGATTCCGGATACGGAGAGGATGTATGCCAATGATAAGATACTTCTGGGCATCACGGGGGAAGATATCTCCATGGTGGAGAGTGAGGATGGCAATGTGGTGGTATTTCAGGCGGCAGGTCAGCTTCTTGGTTACAATGCACTGACCAATAAGTTGGCAGTGATTTTCAGTTTTTACGATAAAGACAATGCAGATATCAGAACCATGCTGAATCATCACACCATAAAGGTTTTTGATGTAGATGAAGGTGGGAATGTCCAGTTTGCGGTATACGGATATATGAATCGTGGAAGACATGAAGGGGAAGTGGGTATCCAGCTCTATACTTATGACAATGCGCTGAATACTATTGAAGAAATGATATATATTCCCTGCAACTGTTCCTATGCGGTGTTGGAGGCGGAAATGCAGAATCTGCTCTATTTAAGCAGGGAGCAAAAGTTGTATTTTGCGCTGGGGGGCAAAATCTATTGCGTGAATCTGGTAGAGAGAACATATTATGAATTGTTTGACATTACGGAGGATGACAATATTTATGCCTCCAAGAATCATCGAATCTTAGTGTCTCTATGGTCTGACGGGGAAGGCAGTCTGAAAGATGCCGATTATCGCACTAAGATGATGATACAAAATCTGAATACGGAGACACAGGAAATTATTTCGGCGGGGGCAGGAGAAGCCATTCGTCCGCTGGGATTTATGGGTGAGGATGTTATCTACGGACTTGCCCGCATAGAGGATATTGTAAGGGAAAGCTCCGGAAATATCTTTTTCCCCATGTATAAAATCTGCATCAGTAATGCAGAGGGGGAGATGCTGAAAGAATATCAGCAAAGCGGTGTTTATATCATGGATTGCCATGTGCAGGAAAATCAGATTATTCTGGAGCGGCAGCAAAAATTGGAAAACGGCTCCTATGTGGTGATAGAGCAGGATCAGATTATGAATAATCTGGAGGGAAGCGTCGGCAAAAACCAATTGGCTTCCGCAGATATTGACATTTATGAAAAATATGTACAGATTAAACTGCGGAGCAGTATCGACACAAAGAATATTAAGGTGGTCAGGCCCAAGGAAGTAGTGTTTGAAGGCGGGCGTGAGCTGTTACTTTCGGGGCAGAGCGAAACCGCCAGATATTATGTTTACGGACCCTATGGTGTAAACGCTATTTATAATTCCCCTGCCGCTGCTATTAATCTCGCCTATCATATTTCGGGAATTGTGACGGATGATAGCGGTAACTGCATCTGGCTGAAGGGTAATCGCGTGACGCGCAATCAAATTATGGCAATCAAAGAAGATATTGTGACGCCGAGCAAGGACAGTCTGACAATATGTCTGGACACCATGCTAAAGTTTGAGGGAATTATCCGTAATTCCGAATATCTCTTGGGACGGGGGGATACCGTGCGTGAAATTCTGGAGAATAATCTGGAAGATGCGCAAATTCTGGATCTCACCGGCTGTAATCTGGATGCCGTGCTGTATTATGTAAATCAGGATATTCCGGTACTGGCTCTTTTGAAAAATAAAGAAGCGGTGCTGATCACAGGCTTTAATGAATATAATGTAGTCATTATGGAGCCTGCGACAGGCACACTCTATAAGAAGGGGATGAATGATGCCACTCAGTGGTTTGAGGAGAATGGCAATCAGTTTATCACATATATCAGGACAGATTCTTAAGGGAGGCGGAGCTGTCACCGAAAACGGAAATTTGGTATTTTTGCAGTACATTCAGAAGCAAAAGCCCTAAAACCCCGCAGGAGAGAACTTCGCCAATGCCCACAGTGAGCATAAAGTAAAAGATGGAACCTTCTATCTGATAAGCATAGGACAGTATAAAAGGTACTATCAGGGTGTTGGCGGCAATGGGCGGAAGGGGAGCAAGCCATTTGCTTTTCTTCCGAAGCATCCATGTGCCGAATGCGGCAATTAAAGTAGCGAGGGAGCCGAAAAGGATATCCCAGATAATACATCCGGTCAGAAGATTGCTCAACAGGCATCCCACATAAAGACCGGGAATGGCTGCAGGCGTAAAAAAGGGCAGTATGGTCAGCGCTTCGGAAAATCGTAGCTGAATGGCATAATGGTCCAAGCCAAAGGCCCCGGCAATCAGCGTCAGTACGACATAGAGCGCAGCAATCATAGCTGCCTGAGTCAGGTAGAGTACTTTTGTGTTTTTCATTCTATTGTCTCCTTTAGTTTTGTTTTACGTGAGGAAGGTCTCGAACTCACGGTTATATTAGTTTAATTCCCCATTCTTATACTTTGCAACAATGCTTTGAATCCTTTCGTTAGGATTCAGCAAATCACTGATAGAAGAATCATGATTCAGGGTATCAATAATATAAGCGATATACTTACTCATATCACAGTTAATATACCATTCTCTCTGCAATAAATCGGGAGTCTGGTAAATTAAATTGGTGGTAAGAATTTTGTCTATGATATGATCCTCATAAGCCTTGTCAAATTTTTCCAAACCGCTGGTAAAGAGTCCGAAGGTTGCAAAGACAAAAATCTTGTTGGCTTTGCGCTCCTTTAAAGCGGAAGCCACTTCCAGAACGCTCTCACCGGAGGAAATCATGTCGTCAATGATGATCATATCCTTGCCTTCTACGCTGCTGCCTAAAAATTCATGGGCAACAATGGGATTGCGTCCGTTTTCAATCTTCGTATAGTCACGCCTCTTATAGAACATACCCATATCAAGCCCTAACACATTGGCGATATAGATGGCGCGGCTCATGCCTCCTTCATCGGGGCTGATAACCATCATGTGGTCGGAATCAAGCTGTAAATCCTTCACATGGCGCAACAGTCCTTTAATAAACTGATAAGCAGGCTGCACCGTCTCAAAACCATGCAGGGGAATGGCATTCTGCACTCTGGGGTCATGAGCGTCAAAAGTAATAATATTATCCACTCCCATACGCACCAGTTCCTGAAGGGCAATAGCACAGTCAAGGGATTCTCTCGCTGTTCTTTTGTGTTGGCGGCTCTCATACAGAAACGGCATGATTACCGTAATGCGGCGCGCCTTTCCGCCTACGGCTGCGATGATACGCTTTAAGTTCTGATAATGGTCATCCGGGGACATATGATTTTCATGACCGCATAATGAATAGGTCATGGAATAATTTAATACATCCACCAGCAAGTATAAATCCGTGCCCCGGACAGATTTTAAGATCATGCCCTTGGCTTCTCCGGAGCCGAAACGGGGAACTTCGGCGTCCAATAAGTAAGAATCCTGCTGATAGCCGGCAAAGGCAAGGGAATTTTTGTGCTCGCTCTCGCGTTCAGCTCTCCATTTTACAAGAAATTTATCTACCTGTTCGCCTAAGGGGCGGCAGCCTTCCAGAGGAATAATTCCTAAGGAACCGACAGGAATTGTCTCCAGATTTCTTTTTTCTTCACGGTTAGGCATGGGAATCCTCACTTTCTGTTGTGTTGTCTATGCTTGCATTTTGCGGCTCAGGCGAATGTCGGGACCGGTCAGCTTGCAGAGGGTATAATTGCTGGTAATTCTGGAAAAAATCCTGTCCGAATAACGGTCACGCAGCTCTTCCAGACTTAAGTTCGTGGAAATAACGGTAGCCCGTTTTCTTAAATTTCTCTCGTTCAGACAGGCAAACAACTGCGATGTCACAAAGGCATTGGTTATTTCCGTTCCCAAGTCATCTATAATGAGCAGTTCGCATTGGTACAAATCCTGATAAAAGTTAGAAAGAGCTTCCTTCTCTTTGGATTGAAAGGCGTATTTTGCCAGAGTGTCAAAGAGGGAGGCAGCGCTAAAATAGATTACGGAATGTCCCTGCTTCAAGAGCTGTTCCGCTACGCAGCCTGACAAAAAACTCTTACCCGTACCTACTGTACCATAAAAAAAGAGATTTTGGTAGTCTTGTATGAAGTTTTGTACAAAATCCTTACAGATTTTTACCGCTCTGGTAAATCTCTCCAAATCTTCACCCTGATAATAAGAATAAGAGAGCGTAGAAAAGTTTTCCCGGGAAATCATATCCTGAATATTAGACTGCTCATACAAAAGAGCAATTTCCCGCCTGCGAAAGCAATGACATTTTTCTTTAAGACCTTCTGCACTCTGTATATAGCCGGTGTCCTTACAATCGGGACAGTCATAAACGGGCTCCAGATAGTCTGCGGGAAAATTGGCGGCAGACAGCAGGGCGCGCCTGCGGGAAGCGATTTCTGACAAAGAAGCATGAAGTCTGAGAGGGACATCTTCCTCTCCGGAGAGAAGAAGCCGGGCATGAGCAGCGGAGATACTGCCCACGGAGAGATTCAGTTCCTCCAATTCGGGAATTGCCAAGTAAACCTCCTCCTGTCTGTCCGAAAGAAGCTTCCGGTTGCGCTCTCTGACCTGTTCGTAGCTTTTCATAATGGATTCATACTGCATGTTGCTTAATGCCATGGCATCCTCCTTAATGGCTCAGAAGTTGCTGCTCCAGAGCATCAAAGTCATAATGATTCTGGGTAAACTGATTAAATTTGTTTACGGAAAATGCCTTGGGAGAGCTCTTTTTCTTTTGATACAATTCATCTATTTTGCGGATATCCGCCTTGTGATGCACATTTTCCTGTTTCCAACTGCTTAAGATTCCTTCGGCATACTCGAAACGATGCTTGTCCGTTGCAAGCACGGTGCGTTCACAGGCTTCAAAAATAATATCCATGGAAAATCCGTATATTTTTATCCAGCGGTTAATAAATTCCATTTCTTTGGTTGTGGGCGAAGAACTTTTACCCAGCGCGTTCATGACAGCATATACATTTTTGTCATATTTGGCGGAATGCCGCTGCGCCTGCTTGGGTGTGGTAATACCGGATTCCGCCCAGCTAATGGCGACTTTTTCTATGTATTTGAAATCCTTTTTGCCCCGGTCCACACAATATTGAATCAGATAATCAATCAAATCATCCGAGAACTGCAGAACATCCGTAAAAAACAGAATGGACTTCATCTCTGTGGGAGTGAGGGGTCTTCCGATATAGGACTCCGCAATAAACAAAAGCTGGGATGTATTTTCCCGGTCTTTGAATTCACGAAGCTGCTCCGTAGAATAAGCGGGCTTGCGAAACAGAGGCTCTTCCGGCACGGGAGATTCCTCTAACGCGGAAGACTTTGCGGACCCGGAAGTATCTTCCGATACGGAAAAATGTTCTCCGGGAAAATTTGCGGAAGGAGTCGCAGAACCGGTGGGAATAACTCTCAAATCCTGCAGGCGGATTCCGGTGAGATTTTGATTGCTGTCATAATCCAAATCCAGCAGATGATGCTTTTCCCAATATTTCAGCGCACGAACCACATCCTTTTCCGTGTGGTTAAACTTATCCGCAATATCGGACACACTGGTAGCCTGACCCGCGGCAAACATACGCAGAAGGTACAGGTATACCTTTAGCTGCGCATCGTTTGCGTCCGCCATATATTCATCGATGAATCGGTTGGAAACAGCCGTTGCATCTGCATAATTATCCTTGTAAATCGTCAATCGCGCCATAATATCACTATGTGAATCCATTCGCATTATGAATCACCTCACAATGCGAAACGGTTCACATTACCTCCGTTTCTGTGCTATCCGAAAATTTGAAAGCAAACAAAGTATATCATAGGGGTGCGAAAAAAGAAATGGTCAAAATGCCAGAAAACCCAAAGGGTGATTACGGAGAAGAAAATTGTGGATAAGGGGGATAATGTGGATAAAAACCGCGACCGTTTGAATAGGGGGAATTTTCACGGGGCAGATATCCACCGCAGAACCCAAAATATCCACAGAAAAAAGAAAAATAAAGTTTGCTTTTTCTGTGGATATTGTGGAAAATTACTTTTTGAGGAGATTTTCTCCGATTTTAAACACATCTCCCGCACCCATAGTTATCAACATATCACCCTTTATGCAATTTTTCAGAAGAAAATTTTCAATCTCTTCAAAGGTGGAAAAATAATAGCATTCCTGCCCCAGAGATTTAAGCTCCTGCGCAAGGGTTTCGGAACTGATTCCCAGCGTGTCGGTCTCTCTTGCGGCATAGATATCGGCAAGCACTACCTTGTCGGCAAGGGACAGCGCTTTGGCAAAATCCTTTAAGAAGGCTTTGGTCCGGGTATAGGTGTGGGGCTGGAAGACACACCATAAAGTATTGTGGGGACAATTTGCGGCAGCTTTTAAAGTTGCAGTAATTTCTGTGGGATGATGTGCATAATCATCTATTATAGTAATGCCGTTCAATGTTCCCTTCTGCTCAAACCGTCTGTCCGTGCCGGAAAAGGCATGGAGAGCGGAAGAAGTGACTTCCCTGTCAATAAGAAGGAAGTCTGCAAGAGCTATGGAAGCAAGGGCATTTAATACATTGTGGTGTCCGGGAACCCTGAGGGTAAATTTCTGAGGGCAATGCCCGGGACTGTGAAGCAGAAAGGAGGGGGCGCCGTACTCATCATAACTTAAATCGGAGAGATAATAATCTGCAGGAGTTCCGGCGGAAGTGGTCTCAGAGGCGCAGAAAGTAACAATGGGACAGGACAACCCGTCTGTAATCTCCCGATAGTCGGGAATATCCCCGTTGATAATCAAACATCCGTTATCGGGCAGAAGACGGGCAAATTCATGGAAGGAATTCCGTATATCCGCCAAATCCTTAAAAAAGTCCAAATGGTCCTCTTCTATATTAAGGATAATTCCCGCCTTTGGAAAAAAGCTTAAAAAACTATTGGTATATTCACATGCCTCGGTTACAAAAAGACCGGATTTGCCCACGCGGATATTGCCTCCTATGGAAGGAAGAATACCGCCGATGGACAAGGTGGGGTCCAGACTTGCGGCAAGCAGGATTTCACTGACCATGGAGGTAGTGGTGGTTTTCCCGTGGGTTCCGCTGATGGCAATGGGCATATCATAATTTTTCATAAGCTGCCCAAGAAGCTGCGCTCTGGTCAGAAACGGGATGCCCATTTCCATGGTGGCGGCATATTCCGGATTATCCTTGCGGATGGCGCTGGTAAAAACGACACAGTCAATATCTTTTGTGATATTTTCGCGGCGCTGTCCGTAGAAGACAGAAATCCCTCTCTTTTCCAGTGATTCGGTGCAGGCATTTTTCTCGCGGTCAGAACCGGATACCTGAAAGCCGGCGTCTGCAAGGATTTCTGCCAGACCGCTCATGCTGATGCCGCCGATGCCTACAAAATAAACGGATGAAGGGTGGTGAAAGTCTATTTTATACATAATGACACTTCCTTAAATATATGTTTTTATTACATTATATACATATTTTTCTAAAAAACAAACCATTATTTCATATGCTTTATTACATGATATATAATATCCACATTTTCCGAAATACCAAGAATCATTGGAATTGTGTAAAATGTGGAAAAACAAGGGAAACAAAAACGGAATATTTGGCAGAAATTACAAATGACGATTTTGAATGCATCGCATCTATGTAAAAAATATCCAGAAAAATTTTATAAAATACAGAAAATTTTGGCAATAAATATTCACTTTCCGATACAAGTGTGTTATAATAAAAATACTATCTCAGATATAAGACAGGAAGTATCCGCCAAAGCGGATAGATGGGAGCAGAATATGGTTAAGAAAGAAATGATTGCCATGTTGTTGGCGGGAGGTCAGGGAAGCCGTCTGGGTGTGCTGACTTCCAAGATTGCAAAGCCGGCAGTGGCGTTTGGCGGAAAGTACCGAATCATCGATTTTCCTCTTTCCAATTGTATTAATTCCGGAGTGGACACGGTGGGGGTTCTGACACAGTATCAGCCCCTTCGGCTGAATTCTCATATCGGTATCGGCATTCCGTGGGATTTGGACAGGAACATAGGCGGCGTTACGGTTTTGCCCCCATATGAAAAAAGTGTAAACAGTGAATGGTATACGGGAACCGCGAATGCTATTTATCAAAATATGGAATACATGGAAAGCTTTCATCCGGAATATGTGCTGATTCTTTCTGGCGACCATATTTATAAGATGGACTATGAAGTGATGCTGGATTTCCACAAGGCAAACGGTGCGGATGTGACCATCGCCGTTATGCCGGTTCCGCTGGAAGAAGCAAGCCGTTTCGGTATCATGATAGCCGATGAAAATCGGAAAATTACGGAGTTTGAGGAGAAGCCGGAGCATCCCAGAAGCAATCTGGCAAGTATGGGCATTTACATTTTTAATTGGGATACCTTAAAGAATGCTCTTGTGGCAATGGCGAAGCAGCCCGCGTTAGACTTTGGCAAACATGTTATTCCCTACTGCCATGAGCAGGGCTCGCCTTTATATGCCTATGAATTTAACGGCTATTGGAAGGATGTAGGAACCTTAAATTCCTATTGGGAAGCCAATATGGAGCTGATCGATATTGTGCCTGAGTTTAATTTGTACGAAGAATATTGGAAAATCTATACCAAGAGCGAAATTCAGCCGCCCCAGTATTTTGACCGTGACAGCGTGGTGGAACGCAGTATTATCGGAGAGGGTTCCGACATTTACGGTCAGGTATATAATTCGGTTATCGGCTGTGGCGTTACCATCGGAAAGAATGCGGTAGTCAGGGATTCTATTATTATGAACCATACTCAGATTGGCGCAGGCTGTGAGCTGAATAAGGCGATTATAGCCGAAGATGTCGTGATTGGCGAAAATGTCAGACTCGGCGTGGGAGAAGAAGTCGAAAACGATACGGCGCCGCATATTTATAATCACGGCATAGTGACTGTAGGGGAGAGAAGCGTGATTCCCGCAGGCGTCTGCGTAGGAAAGAACTCCGTTATCTTTGGTATCACCACAGAGGCAGATTTTGAAAACTTAAATCTTGCCGGAGGCAAAACATTGATTAAGGCAGGTGAACAGTAGTGAGAGCGATTGGAATTATTTTAGCGGGCGGCAATAATCACCGGATGAAAGAGCTGTCACAGCGCAGGGCAGTTTGTGCAATGCCTGTGGCGGGCAGCTACAGAAGCATTGATTTTACCTTGAGCAATATGTCTAATTCCCATATTCAGAAGGTGGCGGTATTTACCCAATACAATGCAAGAAGTCTGAATGAACACCTCAATTCTTCCAAATGGTGGGATTTTGGGCGTAAACAGGGAGGGCTTTATATCCTGACGCCTACGGTGACCTTGGATAACAGTAGCTGGTACAGAGGAACGGCGGACGCGATTTATCAGAATCTGCATTTCTTGAAAAACAGTCATGAACCCTATGTGGTGATTGCTTCCGGCGATGTGGTTTACAAGATGGATTTTAATAAGCTGTTGGAGTATCACATCCAGAAAAAAGCGGACATTACCGTGGTGTGCAAAGATATGGAGCCGGGCAGCAATATCGAGCGTTTTGGCACTATACGCATGAATGAGGAATGCAGGATTGAAGAATTTGAAGAGAAACCCATTCAGGCGAAAACCAATACAATTTCCTGCGGCATCTATGTCATTCGCCGCCGCCTGTTGATTGATATGGTGGAAAAGTGCGCTGAGGACGACAGGTACGATTTTGTGAGGGATATCCTGATTCGTTACAGGGATTTGAAGAGAATGTACGGTTACAAGATAAAGGATTATTGGCGGAATATCGCCTCTGTGGAGGATTATTTTTCCACCAACATGGATTTTCTCAAACCGGAGATTCGGGATTATTTCTTTAAGCAGTATCCGGATATTTACTCTAAGGTGGACGATTTGCCGCCTGCAAAATATAATGTGGGGGCAAGCATAAAGAACAGTCTGGTGTCCAGCGGGTGTATCGTAAACGGTGTGGTTGAAGACTCGGTTATCTTTAAGAAGAGCTATATTGGCAATAATTGTGTCATAAAGAACTCCATTATTTTAAACGATGTCTATATTGGGGACAACACTCATATAGAGAATTGTATTGTTGAGAGCCGTGGAACAATACGGGCAAATTCAAACTTCGTGGGAGAGGATGGCATAAAAATTGTAGTAGAGCGCAACGAGAGATATGTAATTTAAGTTCACGATCAAGGGGGCGATTACAAATGAAAATCACGGATGTTCGAGTCAGAAAAATTACGAAGGAGGGTAAGATGAAAGCCATTGTGTCCATTACCTTGGATGATGAGTTTGTGGTGCATGATATCAAGGTGATTGAAGGCGAAAAGGGCTTGTTCATCGCAATGCCCAGCAAGAAAGCCTCGGATGGCGAGTATAGGGATATTGCCCATCCCATTAACTCCTCAACCAGAGAGCTGATTCAAAGAATTATCTTGGAACATTACGAAAGGGCAGCGAGCGAACCGACACTTGAAGAAGAATGAGAGGCAGCATGGGATGACAAAATACGGCTAAGAGGCAAGAACCACGGCTAACAGAGACGGGGTTCTTGCTTTTTTTGGAAAAAAGTGAGAAAATAGCGTGAGAAGTACTTCTAAAGCTCATGCCAATGGGCATTTCGCTAAGAAGTACTAAATCTCACGCCGAAGAATGCCCCAAATTCGGGCATTCTTCATAAGCCAACTTGTTGGCTTTGGGATTATGCGATTCCGCGGAGCGGAATCATGGGAGTTAGATTGAAAAATACAATTTTGAGGAGTAAATTATGTATATTATAGCGGGCTTGGGTAATCCCGGCAAAGAATATGAAAATACGAGGCATAATATCGGCTTTCGGACAATAGATAAATTAGCGGAGCAGGAAAATATCGGAGTGCTGGAGAAAAAGCACAAAGCCGTATACGGGAAGGGGTATGTGGCAGGTCAGAAATGCATTCTGGCAAAGCCCCAGACCTTTATGAATTTAAGCGGAGAGAGCATAAGGGAACTGGTGGATTATTATAAAGTAGATGAAAAAACCCAACTCATCGTGATTGTGGACGATATCTGTCTGGATGTGGGACAGATACGGGTGCGCAAGAAAGGAAGCGCAGGCGGGCATAATGGATTAAAGAATATCATTTCCCATCTGGGGCATGATTCCTTTAACCGCATCCGGATAGGCGTGGGAGAAAAACCAAAAGGATATGAGCTGGTGGATTATGTGCTGGGGCATTTTTCCGAGGAGGAGATGAAATTGATGGAGGAAGCCGCAGAAAGAGCTGCGGATGCGGTGCGTGCCATTATCGCGGAAGGCGCGGATGCCGCCATGAACGAATTTAACAGAAAGCAGGTTCCAACTGATTAAAATGCCGTTTACGCGGCGGAATGAGAGGAAAATATGCAGGCATTACTGGCACCCTTAACGGAGCTGGCGGAATATGGGGCGATGAAGGATGCCATAAAGAAGCCTTCATCCAAAAACATGCCCATTGCTCTGACCGGTTGCGTGGATTCCCAGAAACTTCACATGATTTACGGATTGAGCGATGGCTTAAAATACAAAGTCATCGTTACTTATAGTGATATCAGGGCAAAGGAAATTTTAGAAGAATACCGATTTTATGATAGAAATGTCATGTTCTATCCTGCCAAGGATTTGATTTTTTTTCAGGCGGATATCCACGGCAATCGGTTGACCAGAGAGCGTATTTGTACTTTGCGCCGTTTGATGGAAGAAAAACCTGTTACCATTGTGACTACTTTTGCGGCATTAATGTCACCTCAGGTTTTATGGAATAGAGACACAGATGTCATATCCATAGAGCGAGGCGATTCCGTAAACGAAGGACAACTGGCGGAAAAGCTGGTGGCGATGGGATATGAAAAAACCTATCAGGTGGAAAGCCCGGGGCAGTTTTCTATCCGGGGCGGCATTGTGGATATTTTTGACTTGACCGAGGAAAATCCCTACCGTATAGAGCTGTGGGGGGATGATGTGGATTCCATTCGGAGCTTTGATGTTCTGAGCCAGCGTTCTATCGAGAATCTGGAAAGTATAAGCATTTATCCCGCCACCGAGTTTGTGCTGTCCGAGGAGAAGATCAAAAAAGGAATAGAGCGGATACAAAAAGAGGCGGCAAAGCAGGAAAAGATTTTCAGAGACGCCCACAAACCGGAGGAGGCTCACCGGATTGCGCTGCAAGTGAAGGAACTGTCGGAGCAGCTTTTGGAATTTAAGAGTAAGACCAATCTGGAAAGCTATGTGCGGTATTTTTATGAGGAAGTGGTATCCCTGCCGGAGATTCTGCTCCATCTGACGGCGCCCGTTTTCTTTATAGATGAACCCGCCCGCATAAGGGAACAGGCGGATGCCGTGGAGCTGGAATTTCGGGAAAGTATGGAACAGCGGGTTTCCAAAGGTTATATTCTTCCGGGGCAGATGCAGCTTCTCTATAGCGGGGAAGAGATAGCGGCAAGACTGCTTAAGGGAAGCGTGGTCACTCTGGCGGCTATGGAAAGTAAGGGGGGATATTTCAAACCCGCCCAAAAATATGACATAAATGTCAGAAGTGTATCGCCCTACAATAACAGCTTTGAAGCTTTGGTAAAAGATTTAAAACTATTTAAGAAAAAGGGATGCAGGGTGCTTTTGCTTTCCGGTTCCCGCACAAGGGCAAAGCGTCTTGCGGAGGATTTACGAGAGCAGGAGTTTACGGCAGTTTATACGGAAGACCCCATGAGAGAGGTTCTTCCCGGAGAAGTGCTGACTTATTATGGTTATGTGGGCAAAGGATTTGAGTACCCGCTCCTCAAATTTGTGGTATTGACGGAGACGGATATTTTCGGCGCCGAAAAAAAGAAAAAGAAGAAAAAACATTATCAAGGACAGAAAATCAATGATTTCAATGAACTGAAGGTGGGTGACTATGTGGTGCATGAAACCCATGGATTGGGCATTTACCGGGGCATTGAAAAGGTAGAGATAGAAAAGACGGTAAAGGATTATATTAAGATAGAATACAGGGACGGCGGCAATCTATATGTACTTGCCACCGGTCTTGATGTCATCCAGAAATATGCTTCTGCGGACGCCAAAAGGCCTAAGTTGAATAAATTGGGCAGCAAGGAATGGGAGCGCACCAAAACGAAAGTGAGAAGCGCCGTAAACGAGGTGGCAAGGGATCTGGTGGAATTGTATGCCCTGCGTCAGCAGACCAACGGATATCAGTATGGGCAGGACACCGTGTGGCAGAGGGAATTTGAGGAGATGTTTCCCTTTGAGGAGACGGAGGATCAGGTGAGCGCCATTGCGGACACTAAGGCGGATATGGAGAGCACTAAGATTATGGACCGGCTGATTTGCGGAGATGTGGGATACGGCAAAACGGAGATTGCCATAAGGGCGGCTTTTAAAGCGGTTCAGGAGGGAAAACAGGTGGCATATCTGGTGCCCACCACCATTCTGGCACAGCAGCATTACAATACCTTTTTGCAGCGCATGAAGGATTTTCCGGTGCGGATTGACTTGATGAGCCGGTTCCGCACCGCTGCGGAGTTGAAAAAGACCGCGGCGGATTTGCAAAAGGGTATGGTGGACATTGTAATCGGCACTCACCGGGTGCTTTCCAATGATGTGCAATTCAAGGATTTGGGACTTTTGGTGATAGACGAGGAGCAGCGCTTCGGTGTAGCCCATAAGGAAAAAATTAAGAAACTGAAGGAAAATGTGGATGTGCTGACCCTGACGGCAACGCCCATCCCCAGAACCCTGCATATGAGCCTTGTGGGAATCCGGGATATGAGCGTGCTGGAGGAGGCGCCCGGTGACCGCCTGCCGATTCAGACCTTTGTATGTGAATACAATGAGGAGATGGTCAGAGAGGCCATTTCCAGAGAGCTTGCCAGAGGCGGACAGGTGTATTATGTATACAACCGGGTGAATAATATTGCCGATATCACGGCACAGGTGGCAAAGCTGATGCCGGAGGCTACAGTGGCGTTTGCCCATGGGCAGATGAAGGAAAGCGAACTGGAACAGATTATGTACAACTTTATCAATGGGGAGATTGATGTGTTAGTGTCCACCACCATTATTGAAACAGGCCTGGATATTTCCAATGTGAATACTATGATTATCCATGATTCCGATAATATGGGGCTTTCCCAGCTTTATCAGCTACGGGGGCGGGTAGGGCGTTCCAATCGCACGGCATATGCGTTTTTGATGTATAAGCGGGATAAGATGCTAAAGGAAGCCGCGGAGAAAAGATTGGCGGCCATCAGAGAATTTACCGACTTAGGCAGCGGTTTTAAGATTGCCATGAGGGATTTGGAAATCCGCGGAGCGGGAAATCTGCTGGGAATGAAGCAGCATGGGCACATGGAGGCAGTGGGATATGATTTGTACTGCAAAATGTTAAATGAAGCGGTACAGAATCTGAAAGGACTTCCGGTCTCGGATGATTTTCCCACCACGGTTGATTTGGATGTGGACGCCTATATTCCGCCGGAATATATTGTGAATGAAATACAAAAGCTGGATATTTATAAGAGAATCACGGGCATCGAGAATCTCAAGGAGAGGGATGACATGAAAGATGAGCTTTTGGACCGTTTCGGCGAAATCCCCAAATCCGTGGATAATCTGCTGAGAATCGCTCTGATACGGGTGACTGCACATACCCTTGATTTAACGGAAGTAAAAGGGAAAAACGAGAAAATTATCTTTACTTTTCGTGCGGATGCGAATATTGAGCCTGCGGGCATACCGGAGATGATACAAATATACGGGCGGGAACTGTCCTTTACGGCGTACGAAAAAAAGCCCTATTTCACATTCAAATACAAAAAGACCGGGCTTGTGGAAACGGACGCGGAGCTTTTGCTGGAGAAAACGGAAGAGCTGCTGGGAAAGATGAAAGAAATTTTCCGAACGAATGTTTGATTAAGAGAGTTTTAATGGACTCATAATATGATATCTTTTTATCAGAAGGGCGAAGTCATTTCTGACTTCCACAGAATCTGATAAGGAGGTACGATTATGAAAGGATATACGACAGCAAGCGGATACATGGGATTGGTGAACGGAGAATACATCCTGTTTGCCAGCGAGAAGGATTATTGGGAGTATGTGGAGGAATAGGACTTAATTTTCCTGCCATTTTTTAGGGACTGCCACATACCAGTCATAAAACTGCCGCAAAGTATAGTTTTCTTCAAACACGGGTACATCCGGGAAATAGATAATATAAATGGCGTCTTCCCGCAGATTGTCATAGTCGATGCCGTTATAAAAGGTGATGTCGCCTTTGCGGAAAGCAGCGGGTTCTGCATAGTTATCCTTGTAGGTTACATATTCCAGATATTCCGGGGCGGTAATGTCACAGAAGAGAAGAAATCTGGGCCATTGGGCGCCCCGCTCGAATATGATATCCGGGTGCGCCTCAAGACCGGAGCTCTTCTCCACTGCATAAGCAGCGCATTCCTGAACACCTTGGGCAAAATAGGCATTTACCAATTCTTTGTAATCGGTATAGTATTCCCGTTGGAAGGCAGCCAGACAAATCAGATATAAGGCTGCTGTCACAGCGCCTGCCGCAGCAGCAGCCCGCTTTTTAAAATGCGACAGCCATTTGAGAAAGCTCCATACCCCATAGGCTTCACAGAAAACCAGAGGGATATAGAGGGAATTGATGCGGTTTATGGTAATGGCAATCAAAATACCGTTGATTCCGGCGCCTACCAGTTGAAAGAAAATCAAAGATTCAAAGCAAAACTCCCGCTGTAAGCTCTTTTTGACCAACTTAAGCATAAGACAGACAAAGCCAATCACAATAAAAACGCGGCCGATATCATAGAACAAGCCGTAGGGCATCACGAGGTCGTAGGGAGTGCCGATATCCTGAAGCACAAGTAAGCGTCCTACTCTTTTAAAATTACTCCACATTTCCGGAAGGGAAAGCGTAAGGTCGTTTCCGCGGTATCCCGACATAATGGGAATTGTCATAAAAGGAAGCCTGATGGGCGGTAACTGTAAGGAATTAATTACCACAAAAAGCATCAGCGGAAGCGCCAGCAAGAAGAGCAGCGCCGTTGACGAGGCGGTATAACGGTTCAAGGAAATTTTGCCGTGAAGAGCGCAGTACACGACCTGACAGAGTATCATAACAGGTACGATGGGCCAGATGGCGGCATAACAATACAGGCTCAGACCGTATGTCAGCGCCGATAAGAGAAAATATTTCGGTTTCTCAAGTCCCAGAACGAAAAAGTACAGACCGAACACAAGAAATCCGGGAGCCAGATTGGCGTCCAGTCCCCAGCGGCACATGGTAACATGCCAAGGACAGATAGTTAACAGGAAGGAGCACCACAGAGCGGGAACATCCCCGAACATTTTCCGAAATAAAAGATATACGACCCAAATGGTGAGAATGCCAATCAGCGCCTGGGGAAGCCTGCCGATAAAGGCATTCCATTTTAAGCCGTTCAATAGTAAGAGGGGCATCATGAGCCAACTGTACAAGGCGCTGTGCCCATCCCCCCAATCGGCGAGATAGACAGGGAGAAAACTCCCGGAGGAATCAATGCCGTCGCGCAATAAAGAGAGGGAGTTCCATATGGGGAAAGCTTCGTCCTGCTGTAATCCGGCGGGGACAGAGCCCAGACAAAAAAGCCTGAGAATAGCCCCGAGAAGCAATACGGAAATAGGCGCCCACCATTTAGACAGTTTCTGCTTCATGACAGCTTCCCTCCTCAATGATTACGATTCCTGATTATATTGAACCAAGACGACATTTTCCACTCCGGCAATGGCGGAAAGCTTGTCCGTCAATTTTTCCGAACCGGATTTTACGCAAAGGGCATATGTGATTTCCGTAATCTCGTCGTGCCGGATTTTGGACTTTAATTTGAGACGGTATTCGGACAGCGCCTCAGCCAGAGCGTCGGCAGCCTGGTCGGTATGGCGGATGACCAAAAGATAAGAAACGGTGCCATGGAACAGCAGATAACAAAGGATGAAGATTAAGTTGATAACGATGGTTCCTATGAGGGCAACAGTATATAACCGCGCGCCGGAAGTAAGCCCTGCGGCAATGGCAAAGAAAAGGAAGCCGACATCCAAAGGTTCCTTTATGGCAGCCCGGAAACGCACAATGGACAGGGCGCCCACCATGCCGAGGGAAAGGACAAGGTTGGTGGAAATACAAATAATCATAAACGCGGTAACCAGAGTCAGCATAATCAGAAGCATGCCGAAACTGGGTGAGTAGGATACACCCTTATAAAAATAGCGATATACCAAATAAATCAATATGGAACAGATAAACGCAACAACCAATGAAGTCATAACTGCGGCAACGGATAAAGATTCAATCATACCCATTTGCTGCATGGATTCGGATAAAAGATTTTTAATAGAATTCAAACTGATACCTCCCTGCCTGCTTCCGCCGGCATTTAATCCTTCCCGCTCAGAAAATCGCCCTGTTTCCATAAGAGATTTCTCCGGCATAAAGTGTATTTGGATAAGGCGATTCTTTCACCGGGAACGCTGCATAACAACCGGCGGATATGCTCTGCCAGATAATCGTTAAATTTAATTTCCAAAATGGTGTTGTCCCCAAGCACATTCATCCCGCCTCCGGGCTGCCAGACGGGAAGATCCGGTCTTCCGGCATACAGCAGCGAGTCAAAGGTAATGCGCACATTTCCCACAGGATATGTGTACGCGTTGCGCACATAGTCCACAACCACCACGGGATGCAATCCTTCTGCGCAGGCAAGACTATATACCGAATTCGCAAGAGGACTGCCGTAAGAGGTAAGGCTTTTGTAATCACCGTTTATCATGGCGTCTGCGGTTTCTTTGGAGATGATAAGAGAATCTTTGGCAATGAGATCCCTGCGCTTTTCTTTTCTCTCCAATTTAATCAAACCGGGTTGACAGTCATAAAACCGAATGCGGATTTTTTCGCGCCGGGAGATGCCGTCTTCTTTTTCCGTGTATGCTTTGTCGGAAAGCGTGTCAAAATAGATGCTGCGTATCTGATAGCGTCCGCCGCTTCCGTTAGCGTCCGGCTGCAGTACGGCGCGGATACGCTGCTCTAACAGGCAAGTCTGTACCGGAGACAAAAGCTCTTTGATTTCATGGCGATAAGACTTTCCTGACATGGGGCACCTCCTTCATCAACTATTCTATACTATAGCATAATTGCCATTTTTTTCAAAGAGTATTTTAAAGAAAATCTTTGGCGAAACTCTATAGGGAAAAAGGGACTTGTTTGAAAAATGGCATTGGGCTATAATGGATACATTGAATGTTCAAAAACTCGACAAAACGCAAATTTTTAAATGGAGCGAACATGCGGATATTAAACAAAAAACAGTATGGCATATGTGCGAGCCTCATTTCTTTTTTGGCGGTCATTGTGGCGGCGGCGCTCTGGGCGGAACAGCCCATAGCCGGAGAAGACTTACGGACCGGCAGTGTAAAAATAGAATTTTCTCATGACAGCGGTCTTTATTCGGATTCTATTGTAGTGTACCTGACAGCCCCGGACGCCGATGAAATCCGATATACTCTAGACGGCTCCCTGCCCGACGCGGGAAGCGGCAAAACCTTCCTCTATCATCCCGAGGAGGGCATTGCACTGGAATGTTTTCCTCAGGAAAAGGTATATACCGTCAGAGCGGCGGCATATATGGGCAATCATCAGCGGACATCCGTGTTTGCCAATACCTATATTTTGGGCGATAATGTGGAAGAGCGATATCAGACCGCTGTTCTGTCGGTAACAGGGGACCCGGAGGAACTTTTCGGTTCCGAAACAGGTATTTTGACCAAGGAGAACAGGATGTTGCGGGGGCGGGAGTACGAGCGGGAAGTACAGATCAATTTGTTTGACGGCACGGGACGGGAAGTATTGAATCAAAACGGCGGTTTTCGCATATACGGCAGCGGCAGCCGGAACAAAAACCAGCCTTCTTTCCGGCTGTATGCGCGTTCGGAATACGATGAGCAAGACGAATTCCATTATATTTTCTTTGAGAATCTCTATAATGAGGAAAACGCGTTGCTCTCTAAATTTAAGAGAATCATCGTGCGCAACAGCGGGGATGATAACGGGTTTGCGTATCTGAGAAATGAATTAGCGGCGCGGCTGAGTCTGGAGGCGGGCTTTTTAGATGTACAGAACGCTTCCCCCGTCTGTGTGTATATCAACGGAGAATATTTCGGAGTCTACTGGTTTGTACCTAATTTTGATGACCGATACTTTAGGGAGAAATACGGAATCTACGACGGACAGATGGTGGTTTTGGAGGGCGTTGTTTCGCTTATCAACGAGCAGGAGGGCGAGGATGAGATAACCAAAGGAATCAGGGAAGAATATAACGCCCTGCATGAAGCGGCAGCTTATGGGGATTTGAACGCAGACAGTAATTGGGAAATGTTAAACGCTGCCGTGGATGTGGAAAATTTTCTTCAGTATGTAGCGATTCAGAATTATTTTGCCAACAGCGACTGTTTTGTAAATAATTTTAAAACATACCGATATTATTCGCCGACGGGAAAATATCAAGAGGGAACGGTCTTTGACGGAAGATACCGCTTTTTGCTCTATGATTTGGACGAAACCCTCAATTTTGTCGCTGGTGAAAGCGCTCTTGCAGGCGCGAATATCATGACTAACAGTGACAGGATGGGTTATGATATTTTCTATAATGCGCTGTTTGCCAATATTATGAGCAGACCGGAAGGGCGGGAATATTACATTCGATACTATTTATCTTTGGTCAATTATTATTTTGAAGCGCAGCATGCAATTTCCGTTATGGAAGAAATGCATGAAAGCCATGCAAAGGAGTTAAGGTATCTGTATAATGAGACGGAGCTTTTGAAAGGCAATGCGGAGACTCCGGAAGATGCGGATTATAATCATGCGTTAAATGAAATTGACAGGATTAAGGACTTTTTAACAGAAAGACCGGAGAATTCTCTGGCGGATTTGTCCAATGCCTTTCAATTAGACAGACCCTATGAGATTCATATGGTAAATGAGAAGGAAGCCAACATTGCCGTGGATTACGCCGTGTTCCATGAACGGGAATACAGGGGGACATATTATGCGGAAATCCCTGTGGAAATCAGCGTGACACCGCAGTGCGGATATCGGTTTGTGCATTGGCTGGTGGACGGCAACATAATAGAGGAAGATCGGTTTTGGCTTACGGAGGATATGATAGAAGGGAAAACCGTTGAAATAGAATGCGTTACCGTTCCCGATGAAAATGCGGAGCTGTACATTACGGCTGTTAAATCCAGAGGAGGGAATGATTATCTGGAATTGTCCAATCTGGGACAGCGGACCGTTAATCTAATAAACTATTTTCTCTCGGACGGTTCCGGCCCATGGAACGGTTCTTCCCTGCCTGCTCTGGAGATTCAACCGGGGGAGAGCGTTATTGTCTACTGCAAAAATTATACAGGTGTGGAAGCTCTCGGAAAGCCGGGGGTGGGATTCAATATCAAAGCCGGCGAAAGCGTAAACTTATACCGAAGCAACGGAATTCTGTTACAGTCCGTAACAGTGCCGAAGCTAGGCAGCAAAGAGGGCGTGTATACGCTGGACAGATACAGCGGGACATTTCGGGAACTGATTCCCGGGGAGTGAACTGACAGCTTTTCCGGTCAAAGAGCCTGCCTATATAGGCGCTTTAACAGGCGAAGGAGCGGCGTAAAAAATGCCAGACACAAAATAAAATTGGCGGCGCAGTGTATCAAATCATAGGGAATGCCTGCCACCCACCAATTGAAGGCGGCAATCGGTCCTCCGATGAAGAGATAAGGAAGAGAACAAAGCATTCCGAAACACAGACCGAAACTTCCTGCGATAATGCTGAAAACCCATGGGGAAGTCCGCTTGCGGAAGAGAAACGCTATGACCGCCAGAAGAGGCCAGATATAGAGATAGGAGAGCCACCAGACGCCAAATCCGTATGCAAATCCTTCAAACAGAATATAGGCGGTCAAAACATAACTCACCCTCTTCCCTAAGACGAGCGTATAAAGAATTACAAGCAAAGTCACAGGCTCCACATTGGGCAGCGGAGCCAAAAGATGCACGGAAACTTCCAATATAGCAGTCATAATGCCCATCAGGGCGACTTCCCTGACGGTGAGTTTCGGGGGGTTGTCAGCGTTCATTTTTTCCTCTTATTCGGCAAGGGTATATATAATCAGATATGCCTGTCCATCCTCAATGGGCTGTTCATCAACGCCATAATTACAGTATTCGCCGTCTACATAAAAAGCCCAATACGCGCCGTCTGTATTGTAATCCGCAGTCAGTCCGTTTACCGTGGTCACCATCAAGCCATAGGCGGATTCGGTGCCCTCAATGGACAAACCTTCGGTCTCTTCCAATGCCTGCCGCAGATACTCCGCATCGGTGCGGGTGGTGTAGATTTTGGATGCGGCATTGTCATCCACCACTTCAACGGAAATTACCTTTGTGCCCGCAGTGGGCTTTGGGGCAAAACAGGCATAGACGATTCCGAAAACAAGGGCAAGGGCGGCAAGTATGAGGACCGCGGGAAGAATTTTCTTCCGATCGCTTTTGCTGTTTGCGGTATTGTCTGATTGGCCGGCTTCGGTTTGCGTTTCTTTGTTCATGAGTGTTTCTCCTTTGGGTGATTGGTTGTTTCTTTGCGGTAAGTGTAACATGGGAGGGGTGGGTTTGGCAAGAGGGGAAGGGCATCTGCGGTTTTTAATAGTAGTATTTTGAGATGAAATAAATTATAATACAAATGGTAAGTAGAAATATTGGAATGGTGGTACAAAATGCAAAAGATAGTTAGAAATATGATTAAATGCAATTTATGTGGTGATGTTATTGAATCAATAAATAGACATGATTTTGTGAGTTGTAAATGCGGCTGTTGTTCTGTAGATGGCGGAACGGATTATTTGAGAAGAGGTTTTGTTAATTCCCCGGAAGATTATACAGAATTAAGTATATTTGAAGATAGTGAAAATAGTATTTGACTTATGAAAAGTATTATTATGCACCAAATGTAGCAAAAAATGAGTTTAATAGCTTTGTGGTATTGTGTAGAGGAGGATAAGTTATGTGGGAAAATGCACAAAAGATACTAGAAATAGTATATTATGTTATTGTACCTTTAGGAGGTATTTTTCTTAATTGGATTAAAAGTAGTCACGATTTAAAAAGGGAAAATAAACAGTTAAGGTATTGGGCAATAGAATTCAGAGAAATTCCTACATTTAAGGAAATAGCAATGCAAACATACAAGATATTAGCGGTAATTTTAGTTATTTCAATACTTATAAAACAAAGCCTTATAGTATTAGGGATAAATAATTTTTTGACTGCTATAGTAAATTTGTTTTACTTCTTTATAGGTGCAATATGTATCATTTTAGTTATTGGGAATAGAAAAACTAGGGTAGAATGTTTCAAAAATGGTAAAGAGAAAAAGTTCTTATTGTTTGTCTTATATTTAATTTTTGGGATGGTACTATGCCTAATTGAATATAAAGAAATTAAATATTTGTTAAGTATATTATTTAGTATATCTTTATTGACTTGGATGTATTATATGTATAAGTATAGTGATAGAGTTGCTGTTTTAGATAATAGATATGCGAATATATATGTTAGAAATAGCGAAGTGGCAGAATTTGTGGAAGCGGCAAGTATAAAAAAGAAAGGACTATGGATAATTGCTAAGCGTTATGTAAATGGATATGATGAAGAAATTCGCATTAAAGAAAATGATATAATAAGAATTGATTATTATGGAGAACCATTGATTGTAGTTACCCCGGATTTCCTTTTTGGAATAAGGAATAAGAAATAAATAAAAAGGGGTGAGTTTTTGCCGTGAATGATGTATACTTATTGCAATAATTATTGTTACTATTATAATATAAATTGGATGGCAAAACACTCCCCACGAGGTACTCCGATGACCATAAACGCAACCCCAACCCTAACCTACTACAACCAAAACGCTCCACAATTCGCCCAAATCACTACATCCGTTGACTTTGCTGCCATGCAGCAGCGGTTTACGGACAAGCTGCCTGTCGGAGGTTTGATTCTGGACTTCGGATGCGGTGCAGGGCGGGACACAAAGGCTTTTCTGTCAAAAGGTTTTCAAGTGGAAGCGGTTGACGGTTCAGAAGAACTGTGCAAGATAGCAGGCGAGTACACAGGGATTCCGGTAAGGCAGATGTTTTTTCAAGAATTGAAGGAGATAGAAAAATATGATGGCATATGGGCATGTGCTTCTATTTTACATGTGAAGAAACGGGAATTGCCGGAGGTGCTTCAAAAGATGTCGAGGGCGCTAAAAGCGCAAGGCGTGATATACACATCCTTTAAGTACGGGACATTTGAAGGGGAGCGAAACGGGCGGTATTTTACGGATATGACAGAAGAGGCGTTTCGGATATTGATAGAGAATATGGATGATATACAGATAGAAGAACAGTGGATTACAACGGATGTAAGACCGGGACGAGAGGAAGAAAAATGGCTCAATTTGATTCTTCGGAAAAAGTAAACATTTGTGACACACAATATGTATCACAGGAAGAAAACGCCGGACAAAATCACCGGACAATCGAATCAACGGATGTGATGACAGGTGACAGAAATCAGAGCCGTTTTTTGTATTATCAACTGCAAATGAGCATGATGAAAGCCAAGAAGATAGATATTATTGTGTCTTTTCTTATGGAATCCGGAGTCAGAATGATTTTGCAGGACTTAAAGGATGCTCTGGACAGGGGAGCAAAAATCAGGCTTTTGACCGGAAATTATCTGGGCATCACGCAGCCTTCCGCTCTTTATCTGATAAAGAAGGAGCTGGGAAATCGTGTGGATTTGAGATTTTACAGTGATAAAGCGCGTTCTTTTCATCCTAAGTCATATATTTTCCATTATGAGAATATGAGTGAAATTTATATCGGTTCTTCCAATATATCAAGGAGTGCATTGACCTCGGGTATTGAGTGGAATTATCGGTTTAACAGTAGAGTGGATGAGATGAATTTTCAAATGTTTTTTGAAACTTTTGAAGATTTATTTTTTCATCACTCCATTGTGATAGATGACGAGGAACTGAAGCGATATGCAAGTAATTGGCATAAACCGGCTGTGTCCAAAGATTTGGCGAGATATGACAATTCGGAGGAAGAGGCTGAGACAAAAGTGGAAAGACTCTTCCGGCCCAGAGGAGCGCAGATAGAGGCGCTTTATGCATTGGAGGACAGCCGGGCGGAAGGGGCTGTGAAGGGGCTTGTCCATGCGGCTACAGGCATAGGCAAAACCTATCTCGCTGCTTTTGATTCCGTAAAATACGAAAGAGTGCTGTTTGTTGCCCACAGGGAAGAAATTTTAAAGCAGGCAGCAGTTTCTTTTCAAAATGTGAGACAGTCAAAAGATTATGGTTTCTTTGACAGAAAGCGTAAGGATACGGATAAAGCCGTTATTTTTGCTTCGGTGGCGACTCTTGGCAAGAAAGAATTTTTGCAGAAGAAATATTTTGCGGAAGACTATTTTGATTATATTGTCATTGATGAATTTCATCATGCGGTCAATGAGCAATACAGAAATATTGTAAAGTATTTTAAACCTAAATTTTTGCTGGGGCTTACGGCGACGCCCGAGCGTATGGATGGAAAAAATATCTACGAGATATGCGATTATAATGTGCCTTATGAGATTTCTTTAAAACAGGCGATTAATAGGGGGTTGCTGGTGCCGTTTCATTATTATGGCATTTATGACAACACGGATTATTCGGGATTGCGCCTTGTAAAGGGGCATTATGATACAAATGAATTGACGGATATTTATAAAAGGAATGCATCGAGAATAGAATTAATCTACAAATATTACAAGAAATATCATTCTAAAAGAGCAATGGGATTTTGTTGTTCCAGACAACATGCGGAAGAAATGGCAGAGGAGTTTTGCAAACGGGGAATTCCGGCCGCCGCCGTTTACAGCAATGCCGCCGGGAAAAAGGATTCTATGAATGTGTATTCTATGAATGTATATTCTATGGATAGGGATATAGCAATCAACAAATTAAAAAATCAGGAAATCAAAGTGATTTTTTCTGTGGATATGTTTAATGAAGGTTTAGATATTGCTTCGTTGGATATGGTTATGTTTCTTCGCCCTACAGAATCACCGACTGTATTTTTGCAGCAGTTAGGGCGTGGGCTTCGTACCTGTAAGGGGAAAGAGTATTTGACTGTTCTGGATTTTATCGGCAATTATGAAAAAGCCGGACAGGCGCCGCTTTGGCTTGGCGGCGGAAAATCCGTTACGGGCGAAAATAGTTTCGGCGCCGGGGAAACAGACTACCCGGATGACTGTATTGTGGATTTTGATATGCAGCTTATAGATTTGTTTGAGAAACTGCGTAAAAAGTCATTATCCATGAAGGAACAGATTCGGCAGGAATATTATCGTGTCAAAGAGCTGCTGGAAGGTAAAGTTCCCAGCAGAATGGAACTGTTTACCTATATGGAGGATGCGGTTTACCAGTATTGCATGACTCATGCCAAGGAAAATCCTTTTCGCAGATACTTGGACTTTTTGAATGAGCTGCAGGAATTATCTCCGGATGAAGAACGACTGTATGCCGGCATAGGCAGGGAATTTATTTCCGTTATAGAAACCACGGATATGCAGAAAGTTTATAAAATGCCAATCTTATATAGTTTCTATAATCATGGCGATATTAAGCTGGCGGTTACGGATGAAGAGGTGCTGAAAAGTTGGAAAGCGTTTTTTGGCACAGGGACAAATTGGAAGGATTTTTCATCGGATATTTCTTATGAAGAATATAAAAATATGACGGATAAGCAGCATCTCAATAAAGCCAAGACCATGCCCATCAAGTTTTTAAAGGCTTCGGGAAAGGACTTTTTTATGGAAAAGGAAGGGTATGCGATTGCGATTAGGGAGGATTTGAAGGATTGTCTGGATAATGAGGCGTTCAAGCAGCATATGAAGGATGTGCTGGATTATCGGACTATGGAGTATTACCGGCGGAGATATGTTTAGGTGGGGAAAGGATGCTAAAGCATTGTAAGCAAGGTACATACGCTATGATGAATTTATTTGATGAAGAGCAAATAATGAAATTATATATCAGAAGTGAAAGGCATGACGAAGCAAGGGAAAATGCAATGATAATGTTAAGAAATATCCGGATTTTTGTGTATCGGTTTAATGATGGAACAGTTTCCGTCATTGCCGAAGGAGGCGAAGCGGAAGTCTGGATTAAACAGCTTCATTCGTCTGACGATGCGGAGGTCTACAATAATATAAAAAATAGCAGACCGCCGTTGGAAGACTGGCAGAAGAAGTCTGTGGATGAATGGAAAACATCCCATCCGGGCGAAGAGTCGGAGAAGAACTGGAACCTGTCGATGGATGGTCTGATGAAGACAGAGAATCCGGATACTAGTGTCTATGCGAAGCAGCTGTCGGAGATGGCAGCAGGAGAACCAGATCCGATGAAAGACCTTCTCTATGAGATGCTGGCAGAGCTGTCGGAGGAAGATCAGGAACTTTATCTACTCTATTTCGTCGAAGGATATTCACAGGATGAAATCGGCGAGATGAAGGGGGTGTCGCAAAACACGATCTCCAAAAAGATCCGGCGGATCAAGGCGCAGCTGACGCAGATGTGCAGAAAGGAAATATAAAAAGGACGAGTGGACAGGCGGTGGATTTTTCTGCCGCCTGATGTTTTTGAATCAATCTTATGATAGGATATTGACAAAATCCAATCAGGCAGTTATACTGATGATAGAAAAAAGGAAAAATCACATCATAAACTCTGCGGAGGATAAAGTATTGAGCATAGAGAAAAAAGATATTGAACAGTATCTTTACGAGGTAAAAGAGGCTGTTGAAAGTGACAGATACAGAATAGATCGCAACTCCAGAAGGCAGGATAATATCGATCTGTTTTTGGATTATGTTATTGACGAGGCGAAGGCAAAAGAAATCCTGTTGAGCCTTACGGTATTGGATTTTTCGGAGATCCTTCAGAATGAACATGAAGGCTATGAGCATGAGCAGTTGTACATATTTGGCAAGGATGTCATTCTTTTGGAGAGAAACGGAACAGAAGAAAAGCCGGTGTCCTTGTATATCAAGTTTAACAAGTTGGAGAACTGTTTTGTGATCGTTATTTCCTTTCATAAACAGAAGTATCCGCTCACATACTATTTTAGATAAGCAGGAGGCAAATCGGAGGTGAACGCTATGACAGAGAATGGAAGACGGGATTTCTGTATCGAGTGCAGGAAAGAAACTGAGTACCATTTGCAGAAAAAGGAAATCGTAAAAACCATAAGGGATAAGGATTATGTTTTCGGTATCACTGCAGCTATCTGTGCGGAGTGCGGTGAAGAAATGAGCATTCCGGGGCTTATCGATAAGAATGTCCGGGAGATAGATGAACAGTACAGAACAGCAGAAGGACTTGTATCCATTGATGATATCGAAAAACTCATGAAGATCTATAAAATCGGAAAGGCTCCGCTGTCCCTTGCGCTTGGGTTTGGCGAGGTGACGATACCGAGATATCTGGAAGGGCAGGTGCCGTCTAAAGAGTATTCGGATGTGGTAAAGGCATCTTTGTCATCTCCGGCATTCATGAAGCAAAAGCTCATGGAGAACCGGGATAAGCTGACCGATGCAGCATATAAGAAGGCAGTGTCGGCGGCTGAAAGTATTGAGGGGCTGTTTTCTGTATCGGATAAGATGTTGAGGGTGATCGCATATCTGTTTGAAAAGCTGGAAGAAGTGACACCCCTGATGCTGCAGAAACTCCTTTATTTCATACAGGGCGTTTATTCTGCGCTTTACGGCAGGCCGATCTTTGAAGAGGACTGCAGGGCATGGGTGCATGGGCCGGTCTATCCGGAGGTGTATGAGCTGTTCAGGGATTTCAAATATAATCCGATTGATGATGCGCGTTTTGCTTTGTTTTCGGGAGCGGCGGATGCATTGACGCAGGAGGAGAAGGATGTGATCGACCTTGTAGTGAATACCTTTGGTATGTATGGCGGCAAGGTTCTGGAGCGGATCACACATAATGAAGATCCCTGGAAGGAAGCCAGAAAAGGATATGGGGACAGCATTCCGTCCAGTGAGCTTTTGCCGAAGGAGCGTATCATGAAATATTATGTAGCCATAAACCATAAATATGGAATTGGAACAGAAGAAGGGCTGAATGCCTACATCCATGATATGCTAGATAAAGCATCATAAACATAGTGATGCCATAGGCGGACAAGACGAAACCAGTTTCGTCTCAAATAACCGATGATTTAAGGCTCAGGAAGAGAAATCTCTTTCTGGGTCTTATTTTTTTGCAAGAGGGGTTTGAAACTCCCCTCTTTCTTCGACTGGGATATGCAGGGGAGAGGAACTTCCCGCAGAAAGAGCGAGGTGGAAAAGATGGCGTTGAAACACAGAATCACCATCAATGTCACGGATCCACACGGCAATTATATCAAATCTGGCGGATTCATGCTATTTTAATGCCAATTATTATTGAATTTTCAAGGTGCAAGGGCACTTATTCAAGTGCAAAGTTTGAGTTAGAAAAGACAAAAAACCAATTATCATAGATGTGATGATTGATTTTGACCTAGGTAATTGCGAAACGGCCTCAATTACCTAGTCTTTACATAGTGCCCCTAATATTCCTGTCATATTCTTGAATTTTACCAATTATTTCTGATAAATGCTGCTCTTCCTCTTTATTAAATAAGTATTCAGTAATCATTTGAGGAACCACCATAAAAGTTCCAATTAAAGATACTAAAGCAGTAATTAACATTGGTAAAGTTTGCAAAATATCTATTTTTCCGCAAGCAAGCATACTGTTACAAAAATAAAAATAATAGTGACGATACAAATGCAGGAGAAGCAGGAAGGACGCCGCTCTGGGCGGAAGGGCTGGTGCTGCGGGCAGACGGATTTGAGACATTGTTCTACAAGAAAGAGTAAAAAAGGCACTTCCGCGGTGGGAGTGCCTGAAATGCTAATCTGTCTCTGATGCTGAAAGCTGATTTTTTAAAGTTTCCAATTCTGCTTTGAGCAGTTTGTTTTCGGCTTCCAATACATTGTTGTGATCTGTAGCTTTTTTGAGTTGTTCATTTAAGGATACAGATGCCTGGACACTCTGTTCATAATCATGATAAAAGTCAGGAAAATACTTTTGAAGTACCAGATTTTCTATTTGTTTGTATGTATCAGATGATGGCTGGATTCGTCCATTTTGCTGGTAAAGGATCCTGTTGACGCTGGCTGTTCGGATGTCATTCAGTTTTAACACTGAATCGTGCGTGATGAATGAAAATTCGCTGCTTTTAAGCAGGAACATATCACTTTTGGAAGCCGGATGGTCAATGGGATGGTAAACATCCGGATGCTTAAGCGGGTCATAGGAAAAAATCGGGAGAACATAGAGCAGTCTCTGCTTCACGCCGATCACCAGCCCCCTGTGTTCATAGGACATTTCAGGAATATAGTTTTTCCCAAACTCAAACTGGTATATTTCCCCCTTTTTTTACTATTTTGTGCCGGAAAGGTCTGATCCTGTTATCTGCCCATCGGTAATTTGATTTGGAAAAGCGGTCAAGCTCGTCAGGGCTGTATGCATTTCTCAGAATCGTCTCGTTTGTCTTGTTTTGTGCCCTCAGATATTCTTTCAATATGGTGATTCTCCTCTTTATGGATAAAAAGGGTATGGCGCTAACCATACCCTGCTCTGGCGACCCAGAGAGACCTCGTCGGTCAAATTATCCTTTCATTTGCAGCCTCGTCGGCTAAAAAACACTTATACAAGTGCGAAAGAACAACATTCAGAGACAACATGTGCCTCTGAATATATTATACACAATTTTTCAAAAAAATCTACTGTTTTTTCAAAAATCTTATTTGTATTTTGCTGAGGATTATTATATAGCGCAGATGCATATCTGTCAAGTATGGAGAAGGACATATTTATATTTATATTTTGGCGCTTGGCATGCATTGCTCATGGAAGTATATGCCTTGTTTTATTATATTTCAGGCGGAAAGAGAATATGAATGGGAAATTTTTCAAATAAAAAAGAAAGCATCCTCTTAGTTAACTTTGACAAAATAATTTATTTATGGCACTATGATAATGTAATAAGCTGATAATAGGTCTTGGATGGAGCCCAAATTTCTTAAGGGCGTATGCATGCCCTCCCAAAGGATGAAATGATGAATGAGGTATTTAAAGTAAAAGACAAATTTAATATAACAGGCAAAGGAATGGTTTATCTAATAGATATTACCCATGGCGCAACGGTCTATATTGGGGATATTCTTCTTGATCTTTGGGGAAATCATTTTAAGGTTAAAGAGATTGAAATGTTTGAGAGAATATCGGGTGCCCAATGTCTTGAAGATATGCCGGTTGGTCTGTTGCTTGAATTTGTGGATGGTGTTTCGGTATTCGGAAACTTACTGCTCAAGAATCTAAAACCTATCAATTTCCTGTTCTGCAATCATCCCTTGCACCAACAAAGAGTCGATATGGACTATGAGGAAGAATATCAGGCAGCCGCAGTTGCCCATGCCTGTGCATTATTCAGTTATGAGGACATGCAGATGGGTAAATTGTCATTATATGGGGAAAATATTTCCGGGCTGACTATTTACCGCGGCTGGATGATGCCCCCAAAGATGTATCGGAATTTTTATGATGCGCTGAAAGAGCGGGGAATCCTTCTTATCAACACGCCTGGAGAATATGAGAAGTATCATTTGCTGCCCGGATGGTATAAGGATTTTGAGACAGAAACGCCCAAGAGCATCTGGAGCGATACCCATGAAACAGAAAATATTTTGGCATTGGCACAAGGACTTCGGGGCTCGTTTATCGTAAAGGATTTTGTGAAAAGCAGGAAGCACGAATGGTATGATGCCTGTTTTATAGAGGATATCCAAGACAAGGAAAATGTTGCCAAAGTAATCGGAAATTTTGTGGAACGCCAGGCAGACAGCCTTGTGGGCGGTATTGTATTGAGAAAGTTTGAAGCGCTTAAGCAGATTGGTTTTCATAAAAAAAGCGGCATGCCGCTATCCGAAGAATACCGGGTATTTATATATGCCGGGCGGCTCCTTGTGATGGATGATTATTGGATGGATAGAAAGGAAATCAATCTTACAGAGAAAGAATATGCATGGGTAGAATCTATTGCCGAGAGAGTAGAAAGTAGCTTTGTCACAGTTGATATTGCGAGAAAAGAAGATGGAAGTTTGATCATCATGGAATTTGGAGACGGTCAGGTTTCCGGGCTACAGCAGATAAAAGCGGAAGAATTTTATGAGGCACTGTAAAAGTAATCTTTACAATAGTTTAGTACTTTATATATTATTATAGATTCAACATTTTTTTGGCGCATAATTCCATTTATTTTCCACATACTAGCTCCATACCAATGATTTGGAATTCGCAGTCATTGTAATATCAGTAAATCAGTATGGAGGAACAGAAAATGAAAGCAACCGGAATTGTGCGTAGAATAGATGATCTGGGGCGTATTGTGATTCCCAAGGAGATTCGCAGGACCCTTCACATAAGGGAGAGCGACCCACTTGAAATTTACACGGACAGGGAAGGACAGATTATCTTAAAAAAGTATTCTCCTCTCGGAGAGATGACTACCTTTGCCAAGCAATATGCGGAGAGTCTGGCGCAGGTGTCGGGTCATGCCGCTGTTATTGCGGACAGGGACCAATTTGTGGCTGCCGCGGGAGGCTACAAACAACTATTAAACAAATCCGTCAGCAAACAGTTGGAAGATAAGGTCAATAACCGGGAGATGGTAGTAGCATCCAGAGGCGACAGGAGTTTTATCAATATTTGCGGCGAGATTGCAGATGAATACCAGCATCAGGCGATTGCCCCCATCATCTGCGAGGGTGATGTGATTGGCAGCGTGGCGCTTTTGGAAAACAACAACCGCGGAAAAATGGGAGAAGTGGAGCAAAAACTTGTGCTCTCTGCGGCAGGCTTTTTGGGGCGGCAGATGGAGCAGTAAAAAGTAAAAAGCCGGAGAGAATGAGAACCGTACATCCTCTCCGGCCTTTTATTTATGGAATCCTGATGCAAAAAGCCTGTGCATTGGTTCCGGGTGCTCCCATTATTTTGGCGGCAAGCGCTGATATTGAGGATATCATGCTCTATGACTAAATGAGTTACACTTTTAGGAAAATGGGAGTCTCATATTTCCGTTTTAATAAGCGCACCACATCATCCGCATTGAGATTCGTTACCAGTTCGTCATACATGCCGGGGACGGTGCCGAAGGTATAGGTGCGTCTGAATCCGGTCATCTGTTTTAACTGTTCAAGCGCGGTCTGCCGTGAAGCATTGCGGTTGTAGATTTTTAAATAGGAATATCCGGGGTAGTCATGGGATTCGTAGCACACTGTTTTAAAACGCTGCGTAAACCCGGCAGCCTGTAGTTTCTGATATGCATCCGTAACTTTATCCGTTTTATCAAAAGCCATAATATAAACCACAGGCACATGCTCAGGCAGGGGCAGATTAATATAATTGCGATAAGGGGAACGGCGCAGGGTTTCGTATAGCTGCCGGGAGCCTTCGTTTGTAAGGTTCTGGAAATAAATAAATACATTATCATTGTGGATGACATTCTGGAAACTTTCCAAGCCGAGTTCTTTTAAGGTTTCTGTTATGGAAAGGGATTCTTCAAAAGACATTTCGCATTTATACGGATAGGTATTTTCCTTGACATTGTAGATAGCCGCCCCATCCATTAAAATAACAGGAAGCTGGAGATGGATTCCGCTTACAGCCTCAAGAAAAGACGCAGGGGTACGCATGGTCATAATGGTAAAGGCAAGTCCTTCTTCCAGCATTCGGTTGAGCTCGATTCTGTTGAAGGCGGATATGGGGGAACCGCCGGATAAAAGTACATCATCCAGACCGGCTGCAAACAGGGTTTCTTTGTCTTTTTTGTAGGGAAGATGAAAGTTATTTACTACAATGCCGATAAGGATGCCGATTAAGGTGTCAAGAACCCTGTTATATACAAACAGATAGGGGTTGTCGTCCCCGATGTGTACCAGAGTAATGCTCAGGTAGACCACACAGGAAAAATAGGCAGCCGACTGAAATTTTAAAATTACCGCAGTGTATAAAGACGCCATGACAAATATAGCTACAAGGATGCAGTAAAAGAAATAGGAAAAGGGAAGAGAATCCAGCAGATAGTATTGAAACAAAATGGTAAGCAGACCATATGCAGCGCCAATGAATGTGCCGCTGATACGCTGCTTTGCTATTGCTCTGCTGCTGGTATGCTCGGGCTGTATGCACTGCAGGGAAGCCAAAGCCATGTAAAATAAAATACCGTTTCTGGGACTGAGCTGGTAAACTGCAAAACATAATAAAACGGCAGCGCCGGATTTAGCGATGCGGGCGCCGATGGGTGGCAAATGCAGAATTGTATGCAAAATTGCATGCGATTTTTTTATGTGAAAGTTCTTCATAAGGCATTTTATTCCTTTCTGCCGGATTTCCTGCAAACAAAAAGAGCCCATAGTATCTGCTACAGGCTCCTTTGCCATATTTATGAAAAGGATTTTAGCACAAATGGAGAAAGGATGCAAGATATTGTACCTAAAAAAGTACAATTACTATGTTGACATGAATTGTATAATAGTATACAATAATACCACAAGAGGCAAAGGCGCCATGGACAAAGCGGTCCGTGGCGCCTTTTATCGTATAGGAAGGATGAATAAATAGGTTTTGGAGGCAATCTGCAGCGGACGAAGCCGGGGAGGTTGGATACATGGTAATGATTAAGTTGGAAAATGTAAATAAAAGCTTTGGCGATTTGCATGTTTTGAAGGATGTTAATTTAGAAGTGCAGGAGGGAGAAAAACTGGTTATCATCGGTCCCTCCGGCTCAGGCAAATCTACCACGGTAAGATGCATGAACTTTTTGGAGGAGCCAACCGGCGGAAAGGTTTATGTGGAAGGAAAGCAGCTAACACATAAAAACAAGGTGCATTTGATTCGGGAAACAACCTCCATGGTGTTCCAGCAGTTTAATCTGTATCCTCATATGACGGTATTGAAAAACCTGACGCTGGCGCCTATGAAGCTGCATCACAAAAGTAAAGCGGAGGCGGAGGAATTGGCATTCCATTATCTTGAGGTGGTGGGGCTAAAGGATAAGGCGCATGTTTATCCCACAACATTATCGGGAGGACAGCAGCAGAGGATTGCCATTGCCAGAGCCTTATGCGCGCAGACGAAGATTATTTTGTTTGATGAGCCCACCTCTGCGCTAGATCCGGAGACCATACAGGAAGTTTTGGATGTTATGATAAAGCTTGCAAAAGAAAATATTACCATGGTGGTGGTCACACATGAGATGGGATTTGCCCGTCAGGTAGCCGACAGAATTGTTTTTATGGCGGATGGACAAATCATAGAAGAGGGGACGCCGGATCATTTCTTTGACAATCCGGAAAATGAGCGTGTAAAGCAGTTCTTGGGCAAGATTATCCGGTAAATGTCTTATCGGTGGTCTTGTTGTAAGATAGATTTCCGACCCGGGAAGGCACTGTCTCCCGAGGAGGAAAGTTTTAAAGGAGTACATAAGCGACAGTGCAGAAAAGAGGAAAATATTATGAAAAAGAAATTGGCGTTATTGTTAGCGGGGCTATTGTCTGTGACGATGCTGGCAGGATGTGGAAACAGTGGTACGCCTGCGGCAGGGGGAAGCGCATCCGGAGGCACACAGGCAGGCGGAAGCGGCTCGGCGGATGTAACTTACGGCGCAGATACACAGGCGATTATTGACAGAGGGGTTTTACGCGTAGGCGTTAAGAATGCCGTACCCGGATTCGGATTGCAGGACACCTTGACAGGTGAGTACAGCGGTATGGAAATTGACATTGCAACAAAGGTGGCGGAGACTCTTGGAGTGGAGGTAGAGTTTACTACGGTAACCGCAGCGACCCGTACCGAACTTTTGGATTCCGGTGATATCGACTGTGTGCTGGCAACTTTTACCATCACGGACGAAAGAAAGAAGAGCTGGGATTTTACAACACCTTATTACACGGACGCGGTAACGGTTCTGGTGGAAGATGCTTCCGGAATTACTTCTTTGGCAGATTTAGTTGACAAAAAAGTCGGTGTTTCTTCCGGTTCCACATCGGCAAGAGAATTGACGGCAGCAATGGTGGATGCAAAACTGATAGACGGCTCTTCCTTTAACAGGGATACCTTTGATGCCGCTACATGGACTACTGGTATTTCTTTCCAGCAGTATGAAGATTATCCCGCTATTTCAACGGCATTGAGCGCAAAAGAAGTGGATGCGTTCTGTGTGGATAAGTCCATTCTTGCTATTTATAAGACAGACGGACGCTCTTACATAGAAGAGAAATTTGCACCTCAGGAATATGGAATTGCAACCAAAAAGGGCTCCGATTTTTCAACTGTGTGTGATGAATTGGTAAGCACATGGCTGAGTGACGGAACCATAGACGGATTTGTAAGCACTTACGGATTGAACTGACAGATATGGAAAACAACAAAAAAAGAATGACTTTGTGATATGGTGGGTTTCTACGGATTAAAATGCCGCTTGCGCGGCGGAATGAGAGGAATTATGAACGGTATTTTTTCAGCGGAAGCATGGGGAAAGGTTTGGACATTTCGGAACACTTTTTTGCTGGGGCTTGGCAATACGGTCAAAACAGCGGTGTTTTCCCTCCTGATTTCTCTGGTATTGGGAATCGTGATAGGTCTTATGGCTACAAGCGGTAAAAAAGTATTGCGTGGAATTGCCAGAGCTTATGTGGAGCTGATTCAAAATACCCCGCTGCTTCTTCAAATGTGTTTTTTATATTATGCATTGGCATTTTCCGGACATAGCCTGGGCATTATCCCTACCGGAATCCTGACCTTGGGAATTTATCATGGCGCTTATATGGCGGAAGTGATTCGTGCCGGTATTGAATCGGTGCCTAAGGGGCAGTTTGAAGCGGCACAGTCCCAAGGTTTCGGATATATCCAGCGGATGTATTTCATTATTCTGCCGCAAAGCATTAAGGTTATTCTGCCGCCCATGGTGAATCAGGTGGTAAACCTGATAAAGAATACTTCCTGCCTGTATATTGTGGGAGGCGCCGATTTGATTTCGGTAACTTATAATTTTGTGACGGGAGCCAGTACGGGCGGCGCCTATGCCCCGGCATATTTAGTCAGCGGTTTTCTGTTTTTCATTGTTTGTTTCCCGCTGTCCACGCTTGCAAGTACATGGGAAAATTCGTTGAAAAAGAGGGATGCGCGTATAAGCGTGTAGCGTGAGAAGAATTTCTAACCCTGCAAAGAGGGTGTGTAAACACACCTCTTTGGCACGCAGGTTAAGAAATTCTAAATCTCGCGCTGAAGAATGCCAAGCGAACAAGTTCGCTTTGGGCAGGCATTCTTCTCACGGATTGTTTGTGTTGCAGAAGGTAGGCATGACGAGATGTGTAAAAAATGTTTGCGGCTGCGGCGGCATAAAATTATCAAGAATCCGTAGGTTGTGGAAAGGCATGGGTAGCAGTATGGAAGAGTTACAGGGAAGTTTGAGAATCATTACCAATACGGGAGTATTACAATATATTTTCAAAGGAGTTCTGTTTACGCTGGTGATATCGGTGATTGCAGTGGTATTGGGTATCGTTGTGGGCTCGGTACTGGCTTTGGTGAGAAATTATTGTGTCGGTCCTGTAAGCCGGATTTTTAAATGGCTGGCGATTTGTTATATTGAAATATTCCGGAATACGCCGCTCTTGCTCTGGATATTTATTTGTGTGGTATTCTGCCCATGCCCGAAATTTTTCGGACATAAGATGTTCGGCTTGTCCTCGGTAGAAGTGAAGCTGTTATTTAAGGCAGCAGTAGCTTTGATTTTATTTACCTCTTCCGTGATTGCGGAGATTGTCAGGGGTGGGCTTAACTCTGTGGCGGAGGGGCAGTTTGAAGCAGGAAAATCCCAGGGATTTCATATGGTGCAGATTATGGTGTATATTGTGCTGCCGCAGGCATACCGCAATATCATACCCACACTGCTCAGTCAGGTGGTGACAACCATTAAGGACTCTTCCTATCTTGCAAATGTAGCGGTAATCGAACTTATGGCAAGGGTGCGGCAGATTATGAACGGAGCGTATCAATACAACGGCATGGCAACGACGAATGTTTCGGATGTGTTTGTATTGTTTGGTTTTGCGGCGCTTATCTATTTTGTGATTAATTTTACACTGTCCTGTATTGTGAGAAATATGCAGAAAAAACAGGGAAAGAATGCCCGGGGTATGGGATTGGCAGTGAGCGTAAATAATTAGAGGCAAAAGCCATGGGAAAGGAAGCGGGGGAGGACCCTGAAGGAAAGAATGAGGAATGGCACAAATGGAAAAGTATGTGATTACGATATCCAGACAATTTGCGAGTATGGGAAGAAGTATTGCGCAAATGCTGTCAGAGCGATTGGACATCCCCTTTTATGACAGGGATATTGTGGAGGAAACCGCTAAAAGAATGGAACTGCCGGTGTCCGCAATCAGTCGGAAAGAAGAAGTATCTAACTCCATTTATTTTAAGAGGCAGTATCCTTTAGGCATGGGAATACAGAGTATGCAGGATGAAATCTTTATGATTCAGACCAATATCATCAGAGATTTAGCGGATAAGGATTCCTGCATTATCGTGGGGCGGTGTGCGGACAGCATCCTGTCGGATTACGAGAAAAAGCTGTCGGTATTTGTTTATGCGCCCTATGAGGTCCGTTGCCAAAACTGCATCCAGTTCATGAATATGGATAAGGCTACGGCGGAGAAAATGATTAAAGAAGTGGACAAATCCAGAATGCTGTACCACAAGAGGTACTGCAAGGGTTATAAGGATGAACTGACAAATAAGGATATGGCGTTAAACAGCGGCATCTTTGGAATTGAGGGAAGCGTGAGGATGTTAGAGGAGGCGCTGAAGGAGCGGCTGGGCAAAAAGGAATGACATGGGAAGCACAGAGGTGCGGCAGGAAAGGGTGATTTTATGTATGATTTAGATTTGCTGGAGCATACAGATACGGTGAATGAACTGTTGGCAAGGTATGGTGTTAAATTCGGTATTTATAAAAATAATGTGTTTCATGAACAACTGTTTCCTTTTGACGCCATTCCCCGGATGATAGAAAAGCAGGAATTTAATTATCTGGAAAAAGGCTTGAAGCAGAGAGTGACCGCTTTGAATTTGTTTTTAAAAGATATTTACAGTGAAAAGAAAATTGTCAAGGACCATGTGGTGCCTGAGGATTTTATATTTGCTTCCGGCGGATATATGGCTGAGTGTGAGGGTGTGCGCCCGGCGAAAGATATTTATACCCATATTTCCGGAATTGATTTGGTGCAGGGAAAAGACGGAAGCTGGTATATTTTAGAGGATAATCTCCGCGTGCCGTCAGGAGCTTCTTATCCCATGATTGCCAGAGGTCTGTGCAGGCGCAGCAGTCCGGCCACTTTCCAGCAGTATCATTTAGAGGATAACCGCAACTATGCGCAGCTTCTGCGGCGTACCATGGATTATGTCAATGCGGGCGGACATACGGTGATACTGACTCCGGGAAGATATAACGCGGCTTATTTTGAGCATTCCTATCTGGCGGAAAAGACGGGGGCGCATCTGGTCACGGGAGCGGATTTGAAGGTGGTGGATGATAAGCTGTATTATGTAAATTACAATGGGGAACTAGAGCGAGTCGGCGCGGTGTACCGCCGCATTTCGGATGAATATTTGGACCCCATGAACTTTAATCAGGAGTCGGTCATTGGTGTGCCCCATATTTATGATGTGTACCGCAAGGGGAATGTGGCGCTTTTGAATGCGCCGGGCAATGGGATTGCGGATGACAAAGGAATTTATTATTTTGTTCCCAAGATGATACGCTATTATCTGGGTGAGGAGCCGGTGTTAAACAATGCGCCTACTTACCTTCCTTTTTATGAGCAGGATATGCGCTATGTGCTGGAGCATTTTGATAAGCTTGTGTTAAAGGATGTTGCGGAAGCAGGCGGATACGGAGTGGTGTTCGGCAGCAGCATGACACGCTCTCAGAAGGAAAGATTTATTGCAATGCTAAAGGAGGAACCCAGAAGATTTATCGCTCAGGAAGTCATTGACTTTTGTGATATTGACATTATGGAAGGAAACGATATTGTGGCGAGAAAGGCGGATTTGCGGGCCTTTGTTCTGATGGCGGATGAACCGCTTGTATGGAAGAGCGGGCTTACCCGGTTTTCACGAAATCCGGATTCTTTTATTGTCAATTCATCCCAAGGAGGAGGATTTAAGGACACATGGGTATTATATCAATAGAGCAGACGGACAGCCTTTTCTGGCTGGGCAGATATTCCGAGAGGGTGTATACCACACTCCGCTTATATTCCTACCGCTTTGACAGCATGATTGACGAGGCGGTGGACAGCTACAGGAGCTTTTGCGAAATGCTGGATATACAGGATATTTATGGTTCCAAAGAAGTGTTTCGGCAAAAATACCCCTTTGATGAGGAAAACCCGGATTCCATCATAAGTAATTTGATGCGGGCATATGACAATGCAATCGTTCTTCGGGAGGAAATCGGTTCCGAAACCCTGTCCTATATTCAATTAGCGGTTTATGACATGAACCGGGCGAAAATCAGCAGGGCGCCTTTAATCGAGATGCAGAAGGTTATGGATAATATTCTGGCTTTCTGGGGGATTGCGGATGACAGCATTGATTCCGAACAGGTGCGGAATATGATAAAGGCGGGCAAAAGGGTGGAGAGAGTGGATCTCTATGCCAGACTGAAAGCTCCGGCGAAGGAGCTGAGCCGGGAAATCAACCGCCTTGTGCCCAGAATGGAGCGCAGCGGCATGAAATATAAAAAAGAGAATATCGAGAGTTTAAAAACACTTGTAGCTCAGCAGGAAATTGATTATTATAAAATAGTGGACAAGATAGAAACCATTATTTAGCTGAGAATTTTCTAAATTATGGTGTCCAGTTTACAGAAAGGGCATCATTTGTTATGAAAACATTATCGTTTGATTATCACATGGAAATTACTTATAGTGAACCGGCAGCCAGATGTAATTATACCTTGAAATGCGTTCCGCAAAGTACGGACAGGCAGCGGGTGGAGAAGCTTTCTATAAAACTGCTTCCTGAAAACGATGGGTGTCAGGGAACGGATTCTTTTGGAAACCGGATGCTGTATGGCAGTATAGAGACAAGCCATAATTGTTTTGCCTGCCATATAAGCGGAGAAGTGACCACAGGGTTTGCCGTATCGGAGAAAGCGGAAGCGGAGGAAAAATTGGGCAAGTACCGCTATCCCCATGGAGCGGCTGTGGCAGGGGAAGGATTACAGACCTATTACAGGCAGCTTTTGGAGTTAGGCGTTTTCAGGGATAATGCGGCGGATGTGGAGAAAAGCAGCGCCGGACAAGAATATGACATCTCTGTCAGTTTGATGCATAGGCTTCATCAGGATTTCCGATATGAAAAGAGAGTCACAAATTTAAAGACTACGGCGGAAGAGGCATGGCAGCTTGGGTGCGGCGTATGTCAGGACTATGCCCATATCTTTATTGCTTTAAGCAGGATGTATGGGATTCCTGCAAGGTATGTCACAGGACTTATGATGGGTGAGGGAGAGTCTCATGCATGGGTGGAAATTCTGTCAGACGGACAATGGTATGGTCTGGATCCGACTAACGACCTTGTGGTCAATGAGGATTACATTCGGCTGGGAGTTGGCAGGGATGCGGCGGACTGTACCATAAACAAAGGCATTATCGTGGGCGGCGGCTATCAGGCGCAGAAAGTGGCTGTGACGGTCCGAGAGCGTGTCTGCGGTGGAATGTGCAATTTGCACAACGACACTCTGCCAATAACTTGTTTCGCAATCGCCTATAAGAAATAAGAAAAGAGGAAGAGAAATGGTAGAAACAATAGCATCTGTGGAGCTGCCTGTGGATGAGGTGCTGGAAATCAAAAAGAACCGCATCATGCCCCCAAAGGGCGGAAAGGGCGCAAAAAAACAGAAGCGGATTAGCATTGTCACAGGCATTCACGGGGATGAGTTGGAAGGGCAGTATGTATGCTTTGAGCTGCTAAGAAGAATAGTGGAACAGAAGGAGAATCTGGCGGGAATCGTGGATATTTATCCGGCAATGAATCCCTTGGGAATCGACTCTATCACCAGAGGGATTCCGGCATTTGATTTGGATATGAACCGTCTTTTCCCCGGAAATATTGATGGCAATATGACCGAGTATCTGGCGGCAGGCATCATTAAAGATGTGGCAGGCTCTGACTGTGTCATAGATATCCATGCAAGCAATATTTACCTGACGGAGATTCCCCAGATACGGATTAATGAGCTAAATGAAGATGTGCTGGTGCCTCTTGCAAAAGAGATGAATGTGGATTTTATCTGGGTTCATGGGGCAAGCACGGTGTTAGAGTCCACCTTTGCATACAGCTTAAACAGCATCGGAACCCCCACGCTGGTGGTGGAAATGGGAGTAGGGATGCGTATCACTCAGGAATACGGTCGTCAGATGGTGGACGGCATCTTTAATATAATGAGTAAGCTGGGAATCTGGAAAGGAGAGGTAAATCCGCCCAGAAAGCCCATTATTTCGAGAAATCCTGAGGATGTCTGTTATTTAAACGCCTCTATGGGGGGATTGTTTGTGCCCAAGGTAAAGCATTGGGAGAAATTAAAGAAGGGTGATGAGATAGGCATGATTGTAGACCCTTTGCGGGGCAAGGTGCTGGATGTGGTGAAGGCACCGGTAGACGGAATCCTGTTTACCATTCGTGATTATCCCATTGTGGATGAAGGTTCACTGATGGGGAGGCTGCTGAAGGAGGAAGTCTGCGGGCTATGAGAAAAAAGATTATTTACGAAATCAAGGGAATATACAGGGATCATTTTCGCGTGACAGGCTATGAATTCGGAAAGGGGAAAAAATCGGTCTGTATCGTAGGGAGCTCCAGAGGAAATGAAGTGCAGCAGTTATATTGCTGTACGCAATTAGTGAAAAAGATAAAACAGTTGGAGGAAGAAAAAAGGATTGCGGAGGGGCATAAGATTTTGGTGATTCCCTCAATAAACCCATATTCCATGAATATCCAGAAACGCTTCTGGTCTACGGATAACACGGATATTAACAGAATGTTTCCGGGATATGATTTGGGCGAAACCACCCAGAGAATAGCGGACGGCGTATTTAAAGTAATATCGGAGTACCGATATGGAATACAGTTTACTTCGTTTTATATGCCGGGGGAATTTGTTCCCCATGTCCGTATGATGGATGAGGGCTATAGCACTGTGGATGCCGCCAAAATGTTCGGGCTTCCCTATGTGGTCATACGAAAGGTAAGACCTTATGACACGGCTACGCTGAATTATAATTGGCAGGTGTGGGATACGGAGGCATTTTCCCTGTATACTACCACAACGGCAAGAATAGACCAAAACGGAGCCGGACAGGCTGTGCTGGCTGTTTTGAATTTCTTGTCCGCTCAGGGAATCGTGAAATACAATGGTCCCCAAATTGCGGAATCAAAGGTTGTGAACGATACGGAGATGGTTTCTGTCCGCACGGCAAAATCGGGGATTTTTGAGGCATCGGTAAAAGCAGGCGCCCATGTGAAGGTGGGGCAGCCTTTGGCAAATATTATCCATCCCTATGACGGGGAAGTTATGGAAACGCTTTTTGCGCCCATAAATTCCCAAGTGTTTTTTATCCATGATGAACCGTTGATTTATGCCAATACGGCAGTTATCAAATTGGTGGGGGAAGCATAAAAAATGTGCGCTTTGCGGCGCACATTTTATTCTTATTTCTCACTCATCCGGTCTAACAGCTCCAGCTTCACATCATAAAGTTTTTTGGACAAATCCACATAGACTTCATGGGGATTTACCAGACGTTTGGTTTCATCCCAGAGAGTATCCAGCTCTTTTTGGCAATATTCCCTGATTTCCATAACCTCGGGGGAGGTATAGCAGCATTCGCCGTTTTTGAAAATCTGTTTTAAAATAGGGCGAATGGTGTAGGTGCCGCCTTTCAATTTGGTCTTTTTCCAAGGCTCCAAGGGGTCAAAGAGCAGCAAATCTTCTGCTTCGTTGTAGACCTCATCTGCCAGACAAATCAAATCGGCTTTGATTTTACCGCTGTCCTTTTCGTAAATACGGTAAATGATTTTGTCGCCGGGATTGGTGACTTTTTCGGAGTTTTCCGACAGCTTAATCTTGGGGATAAAGGTTCCGTTTTCATCCTGAATGGCAGCCAGCTTGTACACCCCGCCGAAGGAAGGATTATCCTTGGAGGTAATCAGATTAGTGCCCACGCCCCATGAGGTGATGGTGGCGCCCTGTGCCTTTAAGCTGTCAATCAAAAACTCATCCAAATCATTGGACGCGGAGATGACGGCATCCGGGAAACCGGCAGCATCCAGCATTTTACGGGCTTTCTTGGACAGATAAGCCAAGTCGCCGCTGTCTAAGCGGATACCGTAAAATGTCAGGGGAATGCCTGCTTCTCGCATTTCCGTAAATACCCTGATGGCGTTGGGGACACCGGACTTGAGGGTGTCATAGGTATCCACCAGCAGAATGCAGGCGCCGGGATACATATCCGCATAAGTTTTAAATGCGGTGTATTCATCAGGAAAACTCATAATCCAGCTATGGGCATGGGTTCCCTTGACGGGCACATGAAAGAGCTGTCCGGCAAGCACATTGCTGGTGCCGATGCATCCGCCGATGATGGCGGCTCTTGCGCCATAAGTGCCGGCATCGGGTCCCTGAGCGCGCCGTAGGCCGAATTCCATGATACCGTCTCCGCGGGCTGCATAACAGACTCTTGCCGCTTTGGTAGCAATCAGGCTCTGGTGATTGATAATGTTTAGGATAGCGGTTTCTACCAACTGTGCCTCCATAATGGGAGCGATGACCTTCACCATGGGCTCTCTGGGAAACATCACCGTGCCTTCCGGAATGGCATAGATATCGCCGGAAAAGCGGAAGGTTCCCAGATATTCCAGAAAATCTTCACCAAAAATGCCCAGAGAGGCAAGATAATCAATATCTTCTTTGTCAAAACGAAGTTCTTTGATGTATTGAATCAACTGCTCCAGTCCGGCGGAAACAGAATATCCGCCGCCGCAGGGATTGTTGCGGAAAAAGGCATCAAAGATAACTGTTTCGTTCCGGTCCTTATTTTTGAAGTATCCCTGCATCATGGTTAATTCATAAAGGTCTGTAAGCAAAGTCAAATTTTGTCTGTCCATTGTTCCTCCATTCTGCCGCCTTTTGACCGGCGCACAAATCATAGTGCAATTGCTTCCTTAACAGATGCTGTCATAGAAATACAGTACATGAATTTTCTTAGGATTGATTTTATCATAATTTTCTTTGCTTTTCCACACTTTTTACTTTTCTGCATTTTTTAGATTATTTTAACGGAAAAAATGGACAAATTGAGCAAGACAGGATAAAATGAACCTTGTAGCCATCTTATAATATCTATATATGAAAGGATCATCATAATGAAAAAGAAAGTGAAAGTATTAGTTGCCCTTGTCGTTACCATGTGTATGTTGACAGCCTGCGCACAGCAGGTTGACACCCCGATTATTCGGGATATCGAGAGTGAGCCTCTGGTGGAGAGTGTTCCTGCATCCGGGTCTGTGGAGAAGCCTGCAACAGAGCCTGCAACCGAACCTGTGGCAGAGCCGGAGGCGGTTCCCGCGAATTGTTATCGCAGCGAGCTTACCAATGAGTGGATTGACAACAGTCTGAAGGAACAGCGTCCCATTGCGGTCATGGTGGATAACGAGAAGACTGCCCTTCCGCATTTTGGCCTGACTGAGGCGGACGTGGTTTATGAGATTATGAACAGCACTGCGAATGACCGTATCACTCGTTTTATGGCGATTGTCAAGGATTGGGGGAGCATTACGCAGTTCGGAAGCATTCGAAGCACACGTCCCACCAACTTCATGCTGGCAGTGGAGTGGAATGCCGTAATCTGTCATGACGGCGGGCCTTTCTACATCAATGACTGGGTCGCAAAAGAATACACCAACAATTTCAGTGGCGGATTTGCCCGCTTTTCCAACGGCAAAGCCACGGAGTTTACGGAGTATCTTACCTATGATACCTATACCAATCCCACAACAGGGAAAAGCTATGACGGTCTGAAGCAAAGATTTGCAAAGTCTAAATACAGCACTACATACAACAAGTATTATCAGGGCGCTCATTTTAAGTTTGCCGAGGGCGGTGTTGATCTCGCATCGAGAAGTGATGCTGTCAGCGCTTCTACCATTAAGCTGCCATTCACCCACAATCAGTCTACCTTGAAATATAATGAGGAGACCAAGACCTATGATTATTATGAGTATGGAAAGGCTCATGTAGACCCCGTTCATGACAATGCGCCCTTGACCTTTACCAATGTCATTTTGCAGGATACTACATTTGAGCTGCTTGATGAAAACGGTTATATGGTTTACAATGCGGTGGATTCCAGCGGTCGCAGCGGTTATTATATCACAGAGGGGAAAGCAATCGAGATTACTTGGAGCAAACCCACCGAGACTGCGCTCACTGTCTTTTATGACAAGGCAACAGGGCAGGAGATAGAGCTTAACACGGGTAAGACTTATATTTCCCTGATTCCGTCCGATACTTGGAAAGATGTAATAATTCAGTAGCGTGTATAGATATTGCATTTTTTCGCCTAATCCAGAGCATTGCCATTATCTCCGGCATTATAAAAATGATAAAGAGAAATGAGGAAGAAAAATGAAAAAGGGATATGATATATTTATATCTTACCGAAGAAATGGAGGAGAGTCTACGGCAAAAACCCTGTTTGATACCCTGAGCCGGAAAGGGTATCGGGTGTTTTTTGATGTGGAATCGCTGCGGTCAGGGGATTTTAACCAGAAGCTTTATTCGGTCATTGACGAATGCAAAGATTTTATTCTGGTGCTTTCTCCGGATGCCTTGGAGAGATGCAGCAATGAGGCGGACTGGGTCAGGCTGGAGATAGAGCATGCATTGGAACGAGGGCGGAACATCATTCCGATTATGCTGAGAGGATTTGAATTTCCCAAGGAGCTGCCGCCTTCCATAGAGGCGGTGCGGTATAAAAACGGCCTGCAGGCAAACTATGATTTCTTTGATGCGTTTATTGACAAGCTGCAGACTTTTCTGCTGTCAAAACCGCAGAAGCTAAACATGAATAAACTGCTCCCGGGGTGTGGGATTGCCCTGGGAGCGGCTGCGCTTGTCATTGCTGTGGCAGTGTGGCTGGGAAGAGGCGCAGAGAAGGAACCGATGCCTGCGCCCGCCGCAGGGTCTGTGGAAAGCTCTGGCGAGGTCCTGCCGTCGCAGGGGGGAGAAGCGGACTCTCAGATGGGAGAAGCGGACTCTCAGCAGGAAAAAGTATATGAATATTTTTTGATGGAAGATACTATGGCGATACCTCTAGTGGATGAGTATTATATAGGCTACAGAGGTGTGCTGGGAAACGAAGAGGTGGAGCGTTCTTCCATTGTGGCAATCACCTTTCTGGATACGCTGAAGGATGCCCCAGAAGATGCATGGAATGTGTGTGACGGGCAGGCGGAATACATAAAAGCATGGGTAGAACCTGACGGGGAGACTCAGGCGGGCACGCCGGGATACCACCTGTATATTGCAAGCAGGGGGTATGTGGTGGCAAAATCCTGCGAGGCGTTATTTGCAAATTATTATAATCTGACAGAAATAAACTTTAACCACCGTTTCCGTACGGACGGAGTGGACAGCATGGAATCGATGTTTGAAAACTGCTATCATCTCACAGACCTTGATTTGAACGATTTTCATACGGATGCTGTGAAAGATATGGAGAGAATGTTTGCTAACTGCCAGTCGCTGGAGTCACTAGAGCTTGGAAGTTTCGATACGGAACAAGTGGAAGACATGAGATCTATGTTTGATGGCTGTAGCACACTAGCACAAATGGATGTAAGCGGTTTTAATACGGCAAATGTAGTGACTATGGCCTTTATGTTCTGTGGGTGTGAAAAACTGCAGGAAATTAATGTAAGTGAATGGGATACGGGAAAGGTCATAAATATGGAGGGGATGTTCTGCAACTGTGAAGGTCTAAGGAGCTTGGATTTAAGCGGCTGGGATATCAGCAGTGTGAAGCATCAGCAGAAGATGTTTTATAATTGCCCCAAGCTTGAACTGAAAAGGTAATTTTGACATAGTTACAAACGAAACAAAAAGGGAGGGCAGACGGATGGCTTATGTACCGAAACCCATAGATTTGACAGAAGTGAAGCTGAGTAAATCCCTGGAGGAAGATTTAGAAAAGATTGCCAGAAACATCCATGACACCTGGGCTTTGCAGCGGATGCAGAAAGGCTGGGAATACGGCGAGCATTTTGATGAGAAAAGCTTGAAGCATCCCTGTATGGTGGAATATGAAAAGCTGCCGGAGCCAGAGAAGGACATAGACCGCGCTACCGCCATTCAAACGATTAAAATGCTGCTTTGGATGGGCTACCGCATTGAGAAAAGGGAAGAGATATGAGGCTGGGGATTGCAATAGCGGGGGATTTGCCCCATGACCCGCATATATTTGGCAAAATAGATTTGCTGATAGGGCAGCTCAGCGGATATTTTGGGAAAGAGGGCACGGATATAGAGCTGCAGATGATTGTAAGTCCTGCTTATACAGGAGGAGCATGGGATAAGTGGAATGAGAGCCATCTCTTTTCCGGACGGGTCTATTGTATGCAGGATAACATCGTTTCTGAGGATGCCGGCGGACAGGTAATCCGCTGTGGAACTCCCCTGCGTAATCTGCTGGGCGAGGCTATGTGCGACAGGGCGGATGCTCTGGTTTTGGTCTGGAATGAGGATGTTGCTGAGATGTCCGGCGCCACATGGGAGCTTATGAAGATAGCTTATGACCGCAGGACTCCCTGCATCTGGATTTCCAGCAGAACGAAGGAAATATATTGCCTGTGGGAAGCATATTATAAAAAGTATAATCCCAAATATCTGACTGTGTTTGGGGAATCTCTGTCAGGGGAAGAGCTGCGGCCGGAGTCAGCGGAGCAAAAGAAGGGAAAGATACTTGCGTTCTGGGAGAAATGCAGTGAAAGATATCTCAAGAAGTATCGTGCGGTTGCCGGGGTGTACAACAGCGGCAAGGATCAGCTAATGCAGCCGGACTTTAAGATGGAGGAAGAAGCGGCGGACGGCGATGCTGTCCGGCAGATTCTATTAGAACATTTCGGTCAGTTTGATTCGGCGGCAATGGAATATAATAAGAGATTCCGCGCCATGGCATACCAGAAAAGTATATTGCCCTTTGCGGCGGCAATACTTCTGGCAGTCGGCTCCTATTCGGTCAATTTGTTTGGAAGGATTTTTTCGGGAATTGCACCCGGTTATGCCGGAGAGATTGGGGCATTCGTGTCCATGCTTGCAGGCATAGGGCTTTTTCTATATGGATGCCTGAATTATTATTCTTATCGGCTGTCCAAGAGCCCGCAGGTCCGCAGGTGGCAGGAAGCATATATCAATAATCGGTATGTGGCAGAGATATTCCGCATATTGATACATTTTATGCCATATGGCATAGAACTTGACCTTCGTAAGCTGTGTGGGGACGACCGTAAACTATATATGGCGGTTCGGCATTTGGCAGACGAGAAAGAACCGGCGGAAGTGAAGCTGGATCAGGTTCATATGTTATGCGCTCTGCGGCATGTTGAGGAAATGCTGGAGGATCAGAAAGCTTATCATGAACATTCCATAAAGCGTTATCAGGGCATTGTCAGGCATTTAGAAAAATGGGGGAAAGCGGTTTCCTACATGGGGTTTGGAATTGCGCTGGTTCAGGGCTGCCTGCAGTTTGCCGCTACAATGCCGGCATTCAGGGTTTATGGGAGCAGTGTGCTGAATAGTTTTTTGAGTATGTTGGCATTGCTTGTGCCTGCATGGGCGGCTTATTTTACCGCAAAGGAACAGCAGAACGGTTTTCGCTTTAATCTGGAGAATCATTTCAAAATGCGGGAGTCGGTCAATACCATGCACGAACGGGTGGCGAATATTATAAAGCAGGGAGAGATACCATTGGAATTATTCAGCGCCATGGCCGGAGAGCTGGCGGAGATGATGCTGGTGGGAGATACTGTCGGCTGGCGGAAGAAATATATAGAGAAAAGCAAAAAGGAGGTATGACATGCACTCACCCTTAGAAATTGCAAGAAATTATATCGAGGTAGGAATTCACAAGGTCAACTTGTCCATTTATAAAACGGTGCTATTGGGTTTTCTGGCGGGGCTTTTTATCGGCTTTGCCGGAATTGCATCCACCACGGCATCCAGCACTATCGCATCGCCCTCTGCGGCAAAGCTTTTAGGGGCGGTGGTGTTTCCGGCGGGGATGGCGATGGTTCTCATTGCGGGAAGCGAATTGTTTACCGGAAATACGCTGATTATCATTGCAGTTTTAGAAAAAAAGGTAACGATACTGAAAATGTTAAAAAACTGGCTTTTTGTCTATCTGGGCAATTTCCTCGGGACTGCGCTGGTGGCGCTTCTGGTGGTGTATGGGCATACGCCGGATTTGCTTGGAGGAAATCTTGCACAGTCCATTGTAAGCGCCGGGAAAGCAAGGACGGACTTAAGTTTCGGGGAAGGCTTTATCCGGGGAATCCTCTGTAATATTCTGGTGTGTATCGCCATATGGATGTCTTTTGCAGCGAAAGAGGTTTCGGGAAAGCTGCTTACCAGCTTTTGGCCTGTCTTTGTGTTTGTACTCTGCGGATTTGAACACAGCATTGCGGATATGTATTTCGGAATGGCGGCGCTGCTTACCTCTGCAGAATATGGTATTGCGGCGGAAGGGCTGACATGGGGGCGTTTTTTCCTTGGCAGTCTGCTGCCTGTGACTTTAGGGAACATTGTGGGCGGCGCGGGTATCGTAGGCTTCGGATATTGGCTTGCGTATCTGCACAGAACGCCGTATCTGCACATTACAGCCGAAGCGGAGCAACAGGAAATCGATATTGCGGAAGAGTATTGAACAAGGGCAGCAAACAAAGTGCTTGACAATCACTGAGATATTGATATATGATAATAGAAATTTGACAATAATACACACAAATGCAGTGACGAAGAGAGTACCTGCCACCCAAAAGGCAAAGCGAGCCGGTGACGGTGAAAGACCGGTGCGAGTAGGATGACGGGGAAAATCACTTCTGAGCAGTCAAGGCGAAGGGTAGCAGGCATGTGGATTGCGTGTTGATGCAATACAGCGTACCGATTAATGCACTTGTAGTTTTGACCGCAGTTCCGGCGTTATCGGAAAACATATCACTCCCATGAAAATGTGAGAAATGGGAAGTATGTCGTAACAGGTGGTTTGCGAACAGAAAGCTTCGCCCTATTACAGGGCGGGGCTTTTTTAATAGTTTATATAGATGGAGTTTCGCAATTTTCTATAACCTAAAAAGAAAGATGAGGAGAGGACAATGTATCAACAGACATCTGCAAATCTGAATACCGTGGAACGGGAAAAAGCCGTAGAAAAGTTCTGGCAGGAAAATGACATTTTCAAAAAGAGCATGGAACAGCGAGAGGGCAGCGAGACCTACACCTTCTATGACGGACCGCCCACAGCCAACGGCAAGCCCCACATCGGTCATGTGGAAACCCGTACCATCAAGGATATGATTCCCAGATACCGCACCATGAAGGGTTATATGGTTCCCCGTAAGGCAGGCTGGGACACCCATGGATTGCCTGTGGAGCTGGAAGTGGAAAAGCTTCTTGGGCTGGACGGCAAGGAGCAGATAGAAGAATACGGTCTGGACCCTTTTATTGCCAAATGTAAGGAAAGTGTTTGGAAATATAAAGGCATGTGGGAGGATTTTTCCAACACCATCGGATTTTGGGCGGATATGGATGACCCCTATGTGACCTATGATGATGATTTTATTGAGTCCGAATGGTGGGCGCTCAAGACCATCTGGGATAAGGGGCTTCTGTATAAGGGCTTTAAGATTGTGCCTTATTGCCCTCGCTGCGGCACGCCCCTGTCCAGCCATGAGGTGGCACAGGGTTATAAGGCGGTAAAAGAGCGTTCTGCGGTAGTGCGTTTTAAAGTCACAGGGGAAGAGGCGTATTTTCTGGCATGGACCACAACCCCTTGGACACTTCCTTCCAATGTGGCGCTCTGCGTGAATCCGGAGGAAACCTATGTCAAGGTAAAAGCTGCGGACGGCTATACTTATTATATGGCACAGGCGCTGCTTAATAAGGTGCTGGGGGCTTTGGCGGATGCTTCCGAAGCGCAGGCGGCATACGAAGTGCTGGAGACTTATAGCGGAAAGGATTTGGAATACAAAGAATATGAACCGCTTTTTGCCTGCGCAGGAGAAGCAGCGGCAAAGCAGAATAAAAAGGGACATTATGTCACTTGTGACACATATGTCACAATGACAGACGGTACAGGTATCGTACACATTGCTCCCGCATTTGGTGAGGACGATGCACAGGTGGGAAGGAAGTATGACCTGCCTTTTGTGCAGTTTGTGGACGGCAAGGGCGAGATGACCAAAGAAACGCCCTATGCAGGCAAGTTTGTAAAGGATGCGGACCCGGATATCCTGAAGGATTTGGATAAGGAAGGCAAGCTGTTCTCCGCGCCCAAATTTGAGCATGATTATCCCTTCTGCTGGCGGTGCGATACCCCTCTGCTTTATTATGCGAGAGAATCTTGGTTTATCAAAATGACCGCCGTGAAGGATGATCTGGTCCGCAATAATAAGACCATTAACTGGATTCCCCCTTCCATCGGTGAGGGGCGTTTCGGAAACTGGCTGGAAAATATTCAGGATTGGGGTGTGTCCCGCAACCGTTACTGGGGTACTCCTTTAAATATCTGGGAATGCGAGTGCGGGCATATGCATTCCATTGGAAGCAGGGAAGAATTGTATAATTTAAGCGGTGATGAAAAGGCAAAGACTGTGGAGTTCCACCGCCCTTATATTGATGAAATTACGATTCCCTGTCCTAAGTGCAAAAAGCAGATGAAGCGTGTGCCCGAGGTTATTGACTGCTGGTTTGATTCCGGTGCGATGCCTTTTGCGCAGCATCATTATCCTTTTGAAAATAAGGAATTGTTTGAGTCGCAGTTCCCGGCGCAGTTTATTTCTGAGGCTGTGGACCAGACCAGAGGATGGTTCTATTCTCTGCTGGCGGAATCCACGCTGCTGTTTAACAAGGCACCTTATGAGAATGTTATTGTAATGGGGCATGTGCAGGATGAAAATGGCCAGAAAATGAGTAAGACCAAGGGAAATGCAGTGGACCCCTTTGAAGCCTTGGAGGAATTTGGGGCAGATGCTATCCGCTGGTATTTTTATACTTGCTCCGCACCTTGGCTGCCCAAGCGTTTTTCCGGAAAGCTGGTGCTGGAGGGACAGCACAAGTTTTTGGATAAGCTTTGGAATACTTACACATTCTTTGTGCTGTATGCCAATATTGACAATTTTGATGCCACAAAATATAAATTGGAATATGATAAGCTGCCCATTATGGATAAGTGGCTTTTGTCCAAATTAAATACTGTGGTGGGAGAGGTTGACAGCAATCTGGATAAGTACCGCATTCCTGAGGCAGGCAAGGCTTTGCAGGATTTTGTGGAAGAGATGAGCAACTGGTATGTGAGACGAAGCCGCGAGCGTTTCTGGGCAAAGGGCATGGAGCAGGATAAAATCAATGCCTACATGACTCTTTATACTGCGCTTGTGACCATCAGCAAAGCGGCAGCGCCCATGATTCCTTTTATGACGGAGGACATTTACCAGAGTCTGGTGAGAAGCATTGACAAAAATGCGCCGGAGAGCATTCATCTGTGCGATTTTCCCGCTGTGGAGCAGGCTTATATCGACAAAAAGCTGGAAGAGGACATGGAAGAGGTGCTGGATGTGGTAGTTATGGGGCGTTCCTGCCGTAACGATGCCGCTATCAAGAACCGTCAGCCCATCGGCAAAATGTATATCAAGGCGCAGAGCACGGTTCTGGATGTATTCTATACGGATATCATCAAGGATGAATTAAATGTGAAAGAGGTCATTTTTGCGGATGATGTGAGGGAATTTACTTCTTACACCTTTAAGCCCCAGCTTCGCACCGTGGGACCCAAGTATGGCAAACAGTTGGGGGGCATTCAAAAGTATCTTGCCGCTCTGGACGGAAATGTGGCGATGGACGAATTAAATGCTGCCGGAAAGCTTGCGTTTGATGTGGACGGCGCCGCTATAGAGCTGACAAAGGACGACCTGCTTATCGACATGGCGCAGAAGGACGGTTATGTGTCTCAGGAGGACAATAAGATGACCGTTGTCCTTAACACTAACCTGACGCCGGAGCTGATTGAGGAAGGCTTTGTATTCGAGTTAATCAGCAAGATTCAGACCATGCGTAAGGATGCAGGATTTGAGGTGATGGATCATATCAAGGTGTCCATCAACGGAAACGATAAGCTGTCCGATATCGCTGCCCGCAATGCAGATGCCATCACAGGAAAGGTTCTGGCGCAGGAACTGACTTCCGGCAAGGATTTTGCAGTGGCAAAAGAATGGGATGTGAATGGAGAGAAAGCTGTGATTGCGGTAGAGAGAATCTCATAATTTTGAAGTGTATTAATACGCCTGTTTAAAAGCTGTCATCGTGGAACAAATCATACAATGATTGGAAAACGATGTCAGCTTTTAGTTTACAGAAAAGGCAATCTTTGGTATAATAAATGAGTAAGTTTCGACATGAAGGGACGAAAGGAGAAGCATAGTGAAAAACATTATGAACGCAATCAATAGCACAAACAATACCGGAGTAACAGGAAAGACAGGCAAAACAGGCGGTGACAGCAGTGCAAAGGCAGCCGGAGCAGTGAGCGGCAAAGTTAAATTTGATAAAGAGCTTTTTAAGAGAAGCGTCCAATATAATATCAAGACATTGTACCGCAGAACATTGGAAGAGGCTACGCCCCAGCAGATTTTTCAGGCGGTGTCCTATGCTATCAAAGATCAGATTGTAGAGAATTGGATGAATACACAGAAGGAATACGAGAAGAGGGATTCCAAAACCGTGTACTATATGTCCATGGAATTTTTGATGGGCAGGGCTTTGGGCAACAACCTGATTAATATGCAGGCATATAAGGAAGTAAAAGATGCCATGGAGGAGCTGGGCTTAAACTTAAACATGGTGGAGGATCAGGAACCGGATGCGGCTCTGGGCAACGGAGGTCTGGGTCGTCTTGCGGCCTGCTTTATGGATTCGCTGGCAACTCTGGGCTATCCCGCATATGGCTGCGGCATCCGTTATCGTTATGGCATGTTCAAGCAGCAGATTCGCGACGGATATCAGATTGAGGTTCCGGACAATTGGCTGATTGACGGCAATCCCTTTGAGCTGCGCAGACCCGAGTATGCCAAAATCGTGAAATTCGGCGGCTATGTAAGCGTACATACCGATGAGAACGGCAGAAATATCTTTTCTCAGGAGGGTTATCAGTCCGTGAGGGCGATTCCCTTTGATTTCCCCATTGTGGGCTATGGCAACGGCATTGTAAACACCCTGCGTATTTGGGATGCGGAATCCGTGGAGTGCTTCCAACTGGATTCTTTTGACAAGGGTGATTATCATAAGGCTGTGGAGCAGGAGAATCTGGCGAGAAATATCGTGGAAGTGCTTTATCCCAACGATAACCACTATGCAGGCAAGGAGCTGCGTTTAAAGCAGCAGTATTTCTTCGTTTCGGCATCTGTGCAGGAAGCTGTGGAGAAATATATGAGAAAGCACAAGGATATCCGTAAACTGCATGAGAAGGTGGCTTTCCAGTTAAACGATACCCATCCCACCGTGGCGATTGCAGAGCTGATGCGTGTGCTGATGGATGATTATTATCTCACATGGGAGGAAGCGTGGGAAGTTACCACAAAGACCTGTGCTTACACCAACCACACCATCATGGCGGAAGCCTTGGAGAAATGGCCGATTGAACTGTTTTCCAGACTGCTTCCCAGAGTTTATCAGATTGTGGAAGAAATCAACCGTCGGTTTATTATCGAAATAGAGAACAAATACAGGGATGTGCCCGGTGTGGATGTGCAGGATAAGATCCGCAAGATGGCAATTATCTATGACGGTCAGGTAAAGATGGCAAATATGGCAATCGTGGCAGGCTATTCCGTAAACGGCGTGGCTCGTCTCCACACCGAGATTTTGAAGAAGCAGGAGCTTAAGGACTTCTATGAAATGTATCCCGAGCGCTTCAACAACAAGACCAACGGCATTACCCAGAGGCGCTTTTTACTGCATGGCAATCCCCTTTTGGCGGATTGGGTGACTGACCACATCGGTGACGATTGGATTACCGATTTGCCCCAGATCAGCAGGCTCAAGGTGTATGCTTCGGATGAGAAGGCACAGCAGGAGTTCATGAATATCAAGTATCAGAACAAGGTGCGCCTTGCCAAATACATTATGGAGCACAACGGCATCGAGGTAAATCCCCGCTCCATTTTCGATGTACAGGTGAAGCGGCTCCATGAGTATAAGAGGCAGTTGTTAAACATCCTGCATGTAATGTATCTTTATAATGAATTAAAGGAGCATCCGGAAAAAGACTTTTTCCCGAGAACCTTTATTTTCGGAGCAAAGGCGGCTGCGGGTTATCACAATGCAAAGCTGACCATTAAGCTCATTAATTCCGTGGCGGATGTGATTAACAACGACGATTCCATAGACGGCAAGATTAAAGTAGTATTTATTGAAAATTACAATGTGTCCAATGCTGAAATTATTTTTGCGGCAGCGGATGTGTCCGAGCAGATTTCCACCGCAAGCAAAGAGGCTTCCGGTACCGGCAACATGAAGTTTATGTTAAACGGCGCCCTTACCCTTGGCACCATGGACGGCGCAAATGTGGAAATCGTAGAAGAGGTGGGAGAGAAAAATGCCTTTATTTTCGGCTTGAGCTCCGATGAGGTCATTCGTTATGAGAATCAGGGCGGTTACAATCCCATGGAAATCTTTAACGAAGATCAGGATATCCGTAAGGTGTTGATGCAGCTTATCAACGGATTCTATTCACCCAATGACCCTGAGCTGTTCCGCACATTATATAATTCTCTGCTGAACACCCAGTCTTCCGCAAAGGCCGACACTTACTTTATCTTAAAGGACTTTAAGTCCTATGCGGAGGCGCAGAGAAAGGTGGAGGAAGCCTACAAAAATGAAGCGGGCTGGGCTGAGAGCGCCATCTTAAATGTAGCATGCTCCGGCAAGTTTACTTCCGACAGGACCATTCAGGAATATGTGGATGAAATCTGGCATCTGGATAAGGTAGTGCTGAAATAAAAAGCAAAAATGCAGCCAGCGGATAGGAGATAAACAGTATCGTGGGATTGTTTAACAAGAGCAGAAAATACCCCTCAGACCGTATTCGGGCGTCGGAAAGCGGTGTGATTCCGGAAAAGCCTCCTTTTACCCGCTGGGTGACATTTGGCAGGCATTTTTATCGACAGACAGATGAGGAATGTGATGTAGAATTTGTGGATAAAAATGCAGGAATAAGAAAAACAATCGTAGACAGCAGGGGGAATATTGTCGATTTTCCCGGCATGGAAAAGGGAGAATGGATAAAATATTTGAACTCAGAACAAAACATCCGGCCTGTCATCCGATTTCGTGCAGAGTTCAGCAGATATAATGATATTTATTATATTATGATATGGGAAGTGCAGCCGGACGGTAGATATTGGGAAGATTCAGACGGATTTGGTTCTTCGGATGATGTAGAAATATGCTTATATGCGATGATTGATCATCAGGGTTGCTTTGACGGTCTGTTTCGCGTTTACAGCGTAGGCTCTCAAAATTATATGAAGGATTGAACAAAGCATTTTGTGCTCCCTGCGAGGCGGCGTGGACGCGCTTGATTCACCGGCATCCGGATAAGGTAGTGCTGAAATAAGCGGATGCCCGAAACCGATAATTGCCATCCGCTTAGGACGAACAGCAGGAAAGCGGGAGTATCGTGTTTTATGAAGGAAAGCAGTTATGAGGAATACAAAAGGGATGTTGCCCGTGGCCAAAAGAAAAGGGACGGTTTTCGCCGGGGCAGCATCCTTCTTGTTCTCAGCATATTTTTTGTAGGGTATCTTTTGTGGATTCTGCCGTTTCGCGCGGATAATGTAAGTGAAGTGCGGGGAAATGAAATAGAAGCCGGAAAAGAGTATTATCCCCTAAAAGTATATTATATAGAAAACTTACGGATTCTGCACGCAGATACGGATGACGATGAGATTTACTGTATTGCGCAATTTGCGGACTGCGACGGGAAGGAATGGCTTCTTTCCTTTAGTCCCGGCAGCAATGAGCGTCTGGCGGAGCAAATGAAATCAGCGGGGCGTTTCTCACAGGAACCCGACCTGACGGTAAGCGGATATTTTCAAATGCAGTATTTTGAGGATCTTCCTTTTAAAGTGGATTCTTTCTATTCCGTATACGGAAGAAAATACGCGGATGCCGAAGGGGGTAATATGCTGGAAATGAACGCGAAGTACCTGTGTGATAAAAGCGGTAATTATACATGGGAGGCGCTTCTGCATCCCGGCATTCCGCTGTTAACATTTGTGGTTGCCGTGTTCAGCATATTATTCGGCGGATATTCATTCATTAAGAACCGTTCACATAGGAAAGGAGTATGAAATCACATGATTGCATCCACGGAAAACAAGCTCTATCAGGATCTGATGAAGAAGGGAAAAGGGAGTATTTTGCAAGCCTTGAGGGGAAAGGTGGGCGCAGGAAAAGGTCTGATTGCCGCCGGAATTATTCTTTTGGTTTTTACGCTGCCCGGAGCGCTTATGGATTTGGCAGCGGGAGAAAATGCAGTCGTATCCATTCTTTTCACCATCCCCGGGATTTTATTGGTGGTGTTTGGCATTGTGATGAAGAGCAAGAGAACAAATTCATGGCTTTCCTATTATCAGGAGCAGACCGGTTATTCGGAGGGAGAATTGCGGCAGCTTGACCGTGAGCTGGCGGCTGCCTCCACTACCTTGATCATCCCGGATCATAATATTGCCTGTTTTCTCACCGAGAATTATATGGTGGTAAACGGTATGGAACCTTATGTGAGACGCTTGGAGGATATCATAGCCGTTGCCTTTTCCGACAGCACGGATACATGGTGCATGGTAGTTTTGACAAAAGCGGACAAAGGAATAAAGAGGGTGGGGCTTTTTACGGATACCGAGAAAAAGCCTGAGCTTTGTAAAGAAATTATGCAGGAGTTGTGCCGCCGTAAGCCGAATATCCTCTGTGGTCAGGAAATTGTCTGTGACGGAAAGTCTTATATCTTAGAGCGTGACGGCGCGGAGCTTCTGCGATTATATCAGGAAGGGCGCACGCTTGGGCATGCTTGAGTGGGCTAAGAAATAGGCGCGGTCAAATTTTCTATTTGAGCAGTATGATAAATTGATAACAGTTCAGCCATGCCGGTTTATGCCGCATGGTTGAATTGTTTCTTAATTTTCGCGAAAAAACCATTGACGCAAAGCGACATCTATGATATAGTAATCAAGCGAGATAAGATTCAGGTCTTTTTTTTATGCTTAAATTTTTATGATTGGAAAATGCGTGGAGGTAGACAAATGCGTACAAAAATCACTTTAGCATGTACAGAGTGCAAGCAGCGTAACTACAATACTACCAAGGATAAGAAGACTCATCCTGACAGAATGGAATTTAAAAAGTATTGCAGATTCTGCAGAAGACATACATTGCACAAAGAAACCAAATAACCGACAGCTTTCTAATAGCTGTAGCATGCAGCATGGAGGTCAAGATTGAAAATTAAAATTTTCAATCCCGGAATTTGTGACGCTGCGCGTCCCAAAGTTCCCACTGATTAAAATGCCGCTTATGCGGCGGAATGGGAGGAAAATATGGGAGATTCCACTGATAAGCAGGCGCGTACCGGGTTTTTTACGGGCGTGAAAGCGGAATTTAAGAAAATTTCATGGCCGGACAGACAATCTACACTGAAGCAATCTCTGGTAGTGGTTGCAATATCCATTGTATTGGGAATCATTATAGCGGTACTTGACTATGTGATTAACTACGGTGTGCAGTTCTTAATAAAATTATAGAGCGAGGGTGATTGTATGGCAGAGGCAAAATGGTATGTGGTTCATACCTATTCCGGATATGAAAATAAGGTCAAAGCCAATATTGAGAAAACCATTGAGAATAACAAGCACCTTGCGGAACAGATTCTGGAGGTCAGGGTTCCGATGGAAGATGTGGTGGAGATTAAGAATGGCGTTAAGAAAACAGTTTCCAGAAAGATGTTCCCCGGATATGTGCTTCTCAATATGGAAATGAATGACGACACATGGTATGTTGTACGCAACACACGCGGAGTTACGGGATTCGTAGGGCCGGGAAGCAAGCCTGTTCCCCTGACGGAAGCCGAAATGAAGCCTTTGGGCATCAAAGCGGATGTGGTTTCCATTGACTTTGCGGAGGGAGACAGCATTGCCGTAGTGGCAGGCGTTTGGAAGGATACTGTAGGTGTGGTGCAGAAGCTTGATTATGGCAAGCAGACCGCTACCATCAATGTGGAGCTGTTCGGCAGGGAAACACCTGTGGAGATCAGCTTTGCAGAGGTCAGAAGACTTTAAGTTTTGTTTGAATCAGGTATTTCTCCGGAAGCAATTTCGGATAAATATATGTGCGGTCCGTAAGGAACGCAATGCAGCTTGAGGTTACAATGTAGCTTGAGTTGCATGGCAGAAAGTGGGAGCAGGACGGTGAAAACCGAAACTGCGCCGAATTACCACATTATAGGAGGTGCCACAATGGCAAAGAAAGTAGAAGGATACATTAAGTTACAGATTCCTGCCGGCAAAGCAACACCGGCTCCACCAGTTGGTCCCGCGCTTGGACAGCATGGAGTGAATATCGTTGAGTTCACCAAGCAGTTCAATGCACAGACAGCAGACAAGGGCGATGTGATCATCCCTGTTGTGATTACTGTATATGCAGACAGAAGCTTTAGTTTCATCACAAAGACTCCTCCTGCAGCAGTGCTGTTAAAGAAAGCCTGCAATATCAAGTCAGGTTCGGGCGTTCCTAACAAGACGAAGGTTGCTACCATTTCCAAGGCAAAGCTTCAGGAAATCGCTGAAACCAAGATGCCTGATTTAAATGCGGCAAGCCTTGAGGCAGCTATGAGCATGATTGCAGGAACGGCACGCAGCATGGGCATTACCGTGGAAGACTAATAAATCGATAATTTGGGAGACAATGAAGATTGTCGCTGGAACCTAGGAGGTAAAATAAGAATGAAACATGGCAAGAAATATAACGAAATTGCTAAGCTTGTAGACCGGGCAGCGCTTTATGAGCCGGAAGAGGCCATTGCGCTTGCAAAAAAGACTGCAACCGCAAAATTTGACGAAACCATTGAAGTGCATATCAGAACGGGCTGTGACGGGCGTCATGCCGAGCAGCAGATTCGTGGAGCAGTGGTACTGCCCAACGGAACCGGTAAGACCGTAAAGGTTTTGGTATTTGCAAAGGGAGACAAGTTAAACGAGGCAGAGGCAGCCGGCGCCGACCATGTTGGTGGCGAGGAGCTGATTCCCAAGATTCAGAATGACGGATGGCTGGATTTTGATGTAGTGGTAGCTACCCCTGATATGATGGGTGTGGTAGGACGCCTCGGTAAGGTATTGGGTCCCAAGGGTCTGATGCCCAACCCTAAGGCAGGCACCGTAACTATGGATGTGGCAAAGGCGATTGCCGATATCAAAGCAGGTAAGATTGAGTACAGACTTGACAAGACCAATATCGTGCATGTTCCCATCGGAAAGGCATCCTTTACGGAGGAAGCTTTGCAGGAGAATTTCAATGCATTGATGGATGCCATTGTAAAAGCAAGACCCAGCGCATTAAAGGGTCAGTATCTGAGGAGCATTACCGTGGCCAGCACCATGGGCCCCGGAATCAGACTGAGTGTGGCAAAATATTAAGATTTTTTGTAACAGGGGGTTGACAATGGTCAGCCCCCTGTGATATGATGCTAAAGGTTATAAAACCAAGCCGAAGACAGCAGGTGCCTTTCTGATAAGCGAATGGCGTAAGTCCTGCCGAGGAGAAGATATTCATTAAGATTACTTCATCTCTCTGAGTCTTCAGGGAGATTTTTTTCGGCTCCATTCTATAAGGAGGTTAAAAATGGCAAAGGTTGAATTAAAAAAGCCCATCGTAGATGAGATTTCTGCCAACATTAAGGGTGCACAATCCGTAGTCGTAGTAGATTACCGTGGACTTACTGTGGAGCAGGACACAAAGCTTCGTAAAAATCTGCGAGAGGCAGGAATCACTTACAAGGTCTATAAGAACACTTTTTTGAATTTTGCATTCAAGGGTACAGAGTTTGAAGGCCTTGCTCCGTATCTGGAGGGTCCCACCGCAGTTGCTATCTCCACCGATGATGCGACGGCGCCGGCAAGAGTGCTGGCACAGTTCGCCAAGACTGCGGATAAGCTTGAGATTAAGGCTGGTGTGGTAGAAGGAAATGTATATGATGCCAAAGGAATGGCAAATATTGCAAGCATTCCTTCCAGAGACGAACTTCTTTCCAAGATGCTCGGAAGTCTGCAGAGCCCTATCACCAATTTCGCCCGTGTTATGAATCAGTTGGCGGAAAAAGGCGGCGCAGCAGGCGCGGCACCGGCAGAAAAGGCCGCTGAGGAAGCTGCCGCAGCAGAGGAAGCGCCGGCAGAAGCTGCAGAAGAAACTCCCGCAGCAGAGTAATGCAGAAAGTAACGAAACGAACAATATCAAATGAATGAAAACGGAGGAAATGAAAATGGCTAAATTATCAGCACAGGAACTTTTGGATGCTATTAAAGAGATGACAGTATTAGAGTTAAATGACTTTGTAAAGCTTTGCGAGGAAGAGTTCGGCGTATCCGCAGCAGCAGGCGTTGTGGTTGCACAGGCAGCAGGCGGTGCGGCAGCAGCAGAAGAGCAGACCGAGTTTGATGTAGAGCTGACCGAGGTTGGCGGCGAGAAAGTAAAGGTTATCAAGGTGGTTCGTGAAGTAACCGGTCTTGGACTGAAGGAAGCAAAGGATCTTGTTGAGGGCGCTCCCAAGGTTGTAAAGGAAGGCGCATCCAAGGAAGAAGCGGAAGAGCTCAAGAAGAAACTTGAAGAAGTTGGCGCAAAGGTTACCCTTAAGTAATCTGCTTTTTGCTAAAATAAACAATACATTTTGGAGCTGTCACATTAGGAAGGTGTGACAGCTTCTTTGTTCCTGTTTTCGGTTTGAGATTTTTCCGCAACATTCAAAAAAATTTCTTGACTAGCTTTCCATATTGTGGTAACATGGATAGTGCACTATTGTGCGGAGTTAGGCTCATTTTTGCACAAATAGGTTGCAAATTGGAAAGAACGGGGTGAATGTCAATGGAGAAGAACAGAATACGCCCAATCGAAGGCACTAAGGTTATGCGTATGAGTTATGCAAGGCAGAAAGAGGTATTGGAGATGCCCAATCTGATTGAGGTTCAGAAGGACTCCTATCAGTGGTTTCTGGATGAAGGCTTAAAGGAAGTCTTCGAGGATATCTCTCCCATCGCTGATTACAGCGGTTCTCTCAGCCTTGAATTTGTGGATTTTACATTGTGCAGGGACGATGTAAAATATTCTATTGAAGAGTGTAAGGAGAGGGATGCTAATTATTCGGCGCCTTTGAAGGTGAAGGTTCGTCTCTATAACAAGGAGAAAGAAGAGATTAGCGAACATGAAATCTTTATGGGTGACTTACCCCTTATGACAGACACCGGTACTTTTATTATAAATGGGGCAGAGCGAGTTATCGTCAGCCAGTTAGTGCGTTCGCCCGGTATATATTATGCGATCAGCCACGATAAGATTGGTAAAAAGCTGTTCTCCTGCACCGTGATTCCCAACAGGGGAGCATGGCTGGAGTACGAGACGGATTCCAATGATGTGTTTTATGTCCGTGTGGACAGAACCCGAAAGGTTCCTGTCACCGTACTGATCCGCGCTCTCGGAGTCGGCACCAATGACGAAATCCGTGAGCTGTTTGGCGATGAACCCAAGATTGAGGCAAGCTTTGCCAAGGACACTGCTGAGAATTATCAGGAGGGTCTGTTAGAGTTGTACAAAAAAATCCGTCCCGGCGAGCCTTTGAGTGTTGAGAGTGCGGAGAGTCTTATCAATGCCATGTTCTTTGACCCCCGCAGATATGACTTGGCGAAGGTGGGAAGATATAAATTTAATAAAAAGCTGGCGCTGAAGAATCGTATCAGGCACCAGATATTGGCTGCAGATGTAATCGATCCGTCCACGGGTGAGGTGATTGCGTCCGCCGGCGACAAAGTGACGGTTGAATTGGCGGATGAAATCCAAGACAGCGCCGTTCCTTTTGTATATATTCAGACAGAGGAGAAAAATGTCAAGGTGCTTTCCAATATGATGGTGGATCTTGCCCATTATGTGGATTGCAACCCCAGAGATTTCGGCATCAAGGAGAGGGTATATTATCCTGTTCTCGCCAAGATTCTTGAGGAATTCGGAGACAATCCCGAACAGCTTGCCGATGCGCTTAAGAAAAATTCCCATGAACTGGTTCCCAAGCATATTACAAAGGAAGATATCATTGCGTCCATCAATTACAATATGCATTTGGAGTATGGTCTGGGTAATGACGATGATATTGACCATTTGGGCAACAGGCGCATCCGTGCCGTGGGTGAGCTTTTGCAGAATCAGTACCGTATCGGACTGTCCAGAATGGAGAGAGTGGTGCGCGAGCGTATGACCACTCATGATGCGGAGGAAATTTCTCCCCAGTCCTTAATTAATATTAAGCCTGTGACTGCGGCGGTCAAAGAGTTTTTCGGCTCTTCCCAGTTGTCACAGTTTATGGATCAGAACAACCCGTTGGGTGAGTTGACCCACAAGAGGCGTTTGTCTGCATTGGGTCCCGGAGGTCTTTCCAGAGACCGTGCCGGATTTGAGGTCAGGGATGTACATTACTCCCATTACGGAAGAATGTGCCCTATTGAGACTCCCGAAGGTCCTAACATCGGTCTGATCAACTCTCTTGCATGTTATGCACGAATCAATGAATACGGTTTTGTGGAAGCGCCTTATCGAAAAATTGACAAGACGGACCCTAAAAATCCTGTTGTGACGGATGAAGTGGTATATATGACTGCCGACGAAGAGGATAATTATCATGTGGCGCAGGCAAGTGAAGCGTTGGATGCAGAGGGACATTTTGTCCGTAACAGTGTGTCCGGTCGTTATCGCGAGGAGACGCAGGAGTATCCCAAGTCCATGTTTGACTATATGGATGTGTCCCCTAAAATGGTATTTTCCGTGGCTACGGCGCTCATTCCTTTCCTGCAGAACGATGATGCAAACCGTGCGCTGATGGGTTCTAACATGCAGCGTCAGGCAGTGCCTCTTTTGATGACGGAGGCGCCGGTGGTAGGTACCGGCATGGAGCCCAAGGCAGCGGTGGACTCAGGCGTCTGCGTGCTTGCGAAGAAAGCGGGAACCGTAACCTATGTCGCTTCCGATTTAATCAGAATGACATATGATGACGGGGAAAAAGAAGAATTCCGCTTGACCAAATTTACCCGCAGCAATCAGTCCAACTGCTACAATCAGAAACCCATTGTGTTTAAGGGCGACCATGTGGAAGCGGGTGATGTGATTGCGGACGGTTCGTCTACTTCCATGGGCGAGCTGGCTCTGGGTAAGAATCCGCTTATCGGCTTTATGACCTGGGAAGGTTATAACTATGAGGACGCAGTTCTTTTAAGCGAAAGACTGGTGCAGGAAGATGTTTATACTTCCGTGCATATTGAGGAATATGAAGCAGAGGCAAGAGATACTAAGTTGGGACCGGAAGAAATTACCCGTGATGTGCCGGGCGTAGGCGACGATGCCCTGAAGGATTTGGATGACAGAGGCATTATCCGCATCGGCGCAGAGGTTCGTGCAGGTGATATTCTGGTGGGCAAGGTGACTCCGAAGGGAGAGACAGAACTGACCGCAGAAGAGAGACTGCTTCGTGCCATTTTCGGTGAGAAGGCAAGAGAGGTGAGGGATACTTCCCTGAAAGTGCCTCATGGCGAGTATGGTATTGTTGTGGACGCCAAGGTGTTTACCCGTGAGAACAGCGATGAGCTTTCACCCGGCGTAAATCAGGCGGTACGCATTTATATCGCACAGAAGAGAAAGATTTCCGTAGGTGATAAGATGGCAGGGCGTCACGGAAACAAGGGTGTGGTTTCCCGCGTGCTTCCGGTGGAGGATATGCCTTACCTGCCTAACGGACGACCTTTGGATATCGTGTTGAATCCTTTGGGCGTGCCTTCCCGTATGAATATCGGACAGGTGTTGGAGATTCATTTGTCCCTTGCGGCAAAGGCGTTGGGCTTCAATGTGGCAACCCCTGTATTTGACGGCGCAAATGAGCATGAAATTATGGATACTCTGGATTTGGCAAACGATTATGTGAATCTGGAGTGGGAAGAATTTGAAGCAAAGCACAAAGACGAACTGCTTCCGGAAGTATTGCAGTATTTGTCGGACAATAGAGAGCATAGAAAGGTTTGGAAGGGCGTACCCATTTCCCGCGACGGAAAGGTCCGCTTAAGGGACGGTCGTACAGGCGAATATTTTGACAGCCCCGTAACCATTGGGCATATGCATTATCTGAAACTCCATCATCTGGTGGACGATAAGATTCATGCCCGTTCCACGGGACCGTACTCCCTTGTGACCCAGCAGCCTCTGGGCGGTAAGGCACAGTTCGGAGGACAGCGTTTCGGAGAGATGGAAGTTTGGGCTTTGGAGGCATATGGCGCATCCTACACTTTGCAGGAAATTTTGACCGTAAAATCCGATGACATTGTAGGCCGTGTAAAGACTTACGAAGCTATCATCAAGGGTGACAATATCCCGGCTCCCGGAATTCCGGAATCCTTCAAGGTATTGTTGAAGGAAATGCAGGCATTGGGTCTGGATATGAAGGTGCTTGCCGAGGATGGTTCGGAAGTTGAATTAAAAGAGAATATCGACTATGGGAACATGGATTATCGTTATGAAATCGAAGGTGACCGCAAGTATGACGACAAGCTGGATAATAATTCCTTGGGCGAGATGGGGTATCAGGCGCAGGAGTTTCAGGATAACGGCGAGCTTGTGGACATAGAGGATGAAGAATACGATGATGAAGCGTACGAAGATGATGGGTACGATGACGATTTGGAGAGTCTTTCGGAGGATGACGAAGGAGAACTCTGATTTCAGGTTTTGTAAAGCAGTTCCTGTTGTATGCAGGAGTATAAAAATGAAAGGGAGTGCCATTAATGGAAACAACAAATGAAACTTATCAGCCCATAACATTCGATGCTATCAAAATCGGATTGGCTTCTCCGGACAAAATCCGCGAGTGGTCCCACGGCGAGGTGCTTAAGCCGGAAACCATCAACTATAGAACCTTAAAGCCTGAGAGAGACGGCTTGTTCTGCGAAAAGATTTTTGGCCCCAGCAAGGATTGGGAATGCCATTGCGGTAAATACAAAAAAATCAGATATAAGGGCGTAGTCTGCGACAGATGCGGTGTGGAAGTGACCAAATCCAGCGTCCGCAGAGAGCGCATGGGTCATATCGAGCTGGCTGCTCCGGTGTCCCATATCTGGTATTTTAAAGGAATTCCCAGCCGTATGGGGTTAATTTTGGATTTGTCCCCCAGAGTGTTGGAAAAGGTTTTGTACTTTGCTTCTTATATTGTGTTGGATGCCGCAGATTCCAATCTGGAGTATAAGCAGATTTTGTCCGAGAAGGAGTATCAGGATGCAAGAGAGGCTTTCGGCAGCAAATTCCGTGTAGGAATGGGAGCCGAGGCAATCAAGGAGCTGCTGCAGGCAATTGATCTGGAGGCGGAAGCAGAGGAACTGGGGGCAGAGTTAAAGGAGTCCTCGGGACAGAAGCGTGCGCGTATTATCAAAAGATTAGAAGTGGTGGAGGCATTTCGTGAGTCGGGCAACAGACCGGAATGGATGATTATGGATGTATTGCCTGTGATTCCCCCCGATCTGCGTGCCATGGTGCAGTTGGACGGCGGTCGTTTTGCCACTTCCGATTTAAATGATTTGTACAGAAGAATCATCAATAGAAATAATCGTTTGAAAAGACTGCTTGAATTGGGAGCTCCCGACATTATCGTCCGCAACGAGAAGAGAATGCTGCAGGAGGCAGTGGATGCCCTGATTGACAACGGCAGAAGAGGAAGACCCGTTACCGGACCCGGCAACAGACCGCTGAAATCGCTTTCCGATATGTTAAAGGGTAAATCCGGCCGTTTCCGCCAGAATCTGTTGGGTAAGCGTGTGGATTATTCCGGTCGTTCCGTTATTGTGGTAGGTCCCGAGTTAAAGATTTATCAGTGCGGTCTGCCCAAAGAAATGGCGATTGAATTATTCAAGCCCTTTGTGATGAAGGAGCTGGTATCGAGAGGCATCAGCCAGAATATCAAGAATGCTAAGAAATTAGTGGAAAGATGGGATAATCAGGTATGGGATGTCTTGGAGGAAGTGATCAAAGAGCATCCGGTAATGTTAAACCGTGCGCCTACCCTGCACAGACTCGGTATTCAGGCATTTGAGCCGATTCTGGTAGAGGGTAAGGCAATTAAGCTGCATCCTCTGGTTTGTACGGCGTTTAACGCGGACTTCGACGGCGACCAGATGGCAGTGCATCTTCCTTTGTCGGTAGAAGCACAGGCAGAGTGCAGATTCCTGCTTTTGTCACCCAATAACCTGTTAAAGCCTTCGGACGGCGGTCCTGTAGCCGTTCCTTCACAGGATATGGTGCTGGGCATTTATTATCTGACGCAGGAAAGACCCGGAGCAATCGGAGAAGGCAAGTTCTTTAAAAATGTAAATGAAGCGATTTTAGCATATGAGAATCAGGCAATTACCCTGCATTCCAAGATTCATGTGCGTGTTACCAAGACAACTGCGGACGGCAGGACCATATCCGGAAATGTGGAGTCCACATTGGGGCGTTTCCTCTTTAATGAGATTCTGCCTCAGGATTTGGGATTTGTAGACAGGAGCGACCCGGAGAATCTGTTGAAACTGGAAGTGGATTTCCATGTGGGCAAGAAGGGATTAAAGCAGATTCTGGAGAAGGTCATCAATACCCACGGGGCTTCCCGGACGGCAGAGGTATTGGATGATGTAAAGGCAATCGGCTATAAGTATTCCACAAGAGCCGCCATGACGGTTTCTATTTCCGATATGACAGTGCCTGCAAAGAAAGCGGAGATGCTTGCTTCGGCGCAGGAGACAGTTGATAAGATTGCGGCAAACTATAGGCGTGGCCTGATTACGGAAGAGGAAAGATACCGTGCGGTAATCGAGACTTGGAATGAAACGGATAAGGAATTGACAGAGGTGCTGCTTGCCGGATTGGATAAGTACAACAACATCTTTATGATGGCTGACTCCGGTGCCCGTGGTTCCAATCAGCAGATTAAGCAGCTTGCCGGTATGCGTGGTCTGATGGCGGATACGACAGGTCGAACCATTGAGCTGCCCATTAAGTCCAATTTCCGTGAGGGTCTGGATGTACTTGAGTATTTCATGTCGGCGCACGGCGCGCGTAAGGGTTTGTCGGATACTGCTCTTCGTACCGCCGATTCGGGATATCTGACCAGACGAATGGTTGATGTATCCCAGGAGCTGATTATTCATGAGATTGACTGTTCCGAAGGTAAGGACGAGATACCCGGAATGACAGTGAAAGCATTCATGGACGGTAAGGAGACCATCGAGAGCTTAAAAGACAGAATCACAGGCAGATTTTCCTGTGAGGACATTAAAGATAAAGACGGCAATGTGCTGGTAAAACGCAATCATATGATTACTCCCAGCCGCGCGGCAAAGATTCTCAGTGTGGGAGTGAATGAAAAAGGCGAGCCGGTGGAAGAAGTTAAGATTCGTACCATTTTAAGCTGCCGTTCCAAGACCGGAATCTGCGCAAAATGTTACGGTGCAAACATGGCGACCGGAGAAGCCGTACAGGAAGGCGAGGCAGTGGGTATTATTGCCGCACAGTCCATCGGTGAGCCCGGTACACAGCTTACCATGAGAACTTTCCATACCGGCGGTGTGGCAGGCGATGATATCACACAGGGTCTTCCCCGTGTAGAAGAACTGTTTGAGGCGAGAAAGCCCAAAGGACTTGCCATTATCGCAGAATTTGGCGGCAAAGTGGAAATCCGCGATACCAAGAAAAAGCGTGAAGTGATTGTGACCAATGACGAGACCGGTGAATCAAAGGCATACCTGATTCCTTACGGTTCCCGCATTAAGATAGTGGACGGTCAGGAATTAGAGGCGGGAGATGAGCTGACAGAAGGAAGCGTAAATCCCCATGACCTGTTAAAAATCAAGGGAATCCGTGCCGTACAGGATTATATGCTGAGAGAGGTTCAGAGAGTTTACCGTCTGCAGGGCGTGGATATTGCGGATAAGCATATCGAAGTGCTGGTTCGCCAGATGCTCAAAAAGGTTCGCATTGAAGGCAGCGGCGATACCGATTTCCTGCCGGGAACACTGGTTGATATTCTGGATTACGAGGATATGAATGCCAAACTGATTGAAGAGGGCAAAGAGCCTGCTGATGGCAAACAGATTATTCTGGGTATTACCAAGGCAGCCTTAGCCACCAATTCTTTCCTGTCTGCGGCTTCCTTCCAGGAGACCACTAAAGTTCTGACGGAAGCTGCCATCAGGGGCAAGGTTGACCCGTTGATCGGTTTGAAGGAAAATGTCATTATCGGAAAGCTGATTCCTGCGGGCACCGGTATGAAGAGATATCGCAATACCGTGTTGAGTACGGATGTGGTAAATCCTTTGTCCATGGAGGAAGAGGAGCTGGAAGATGTTGATGAGATGGATGAAGAACTGACCGGCGGTGAAGGCGTAGAGGAAGTTCCCATGGAGGAATTTCTCGATGACGAAGCCTCCGATACAGTGGCAGAGGAAGAGCTTGTGGGTACGGCCACAGAAGAATAATACAATGCCAGCCATGCTTTCGGTTCTGCCAAAACGGCAGAGCCACGGCATGGCTGTTATTATGAATGGTTATGACGCGCAACAGCACAGAGGCGGCATGGAGGATTAGTATGAAGGTTTTGGTTACAGGCATTACAGGACAATTAGGCCATGATGTAATGGAAGAATTGCAAAAGCGCGGGATAGAAGCAGTGGGAACGGACAGCCGGATAATGGATGTTACGGACGGGGAAGCCGTAGAGAAAACTCTGAAAGCCGCCGCGCCTGACGCGGTGATTCACTGTGCGGCGTATACGGCGGTGGACGCTGCGGAGGACAATGAAGAAATCTGCCGCAGGGTCAATGCGGAAGGGACCCAAAATATTGCAAAAGTCTGTAAAGAGCTGGATTGCAAGATGATTTATATCAGTACGGATTATGTGTTTGACGGACAGGGAGATGCGCCCCGGAAACCGGAGGATCCTTGCAATCCCCGAAGTGTGTACGGCAGAACCAAATATGAAGGCGAACTTGCCGTGCAGGAGTTTTTGGAAAAATACTTTATCGTCCGGATTGCATGGGTGTATGGCATCAACGGCAAAAATTTTGTAAAAACCATGCTGAACCTGTCAAAAACCCATGATAAGCTCACCGTGGTAAGCGACCAGTTCGGTTCGCCCACCTATACGCGGGACTTGGCGAAGCTCTTGGCGGATATGGTGCAGACACAGGAGTATGGCATTTATCATGCGTCTAACGAGGGCATCTGCTCATGGTATGAGCTTGCCTGCGCAATTTTTGAAGAGGCGGGCATTCAGATACAGGTGGCTCCCGTGACCACGGCGGAATACGGCGCAAAGGCTCCAAGACCCTTGAACAGCCGCCTGAGTAAAGAAAAACTGACGGAAAAAGGCTTTGAGAGGCTTCCGGCATGGCGGGACGCGTTGAAAAGGTATCTGGCAGAGTTGGAGGGGATTCCGGCAAAGGAGGGATGAGCGTGAAGAAGGTTTTGGTTCCTTTTTGTATATTGATGATAGCGTTTACTCTATGCGCCTGTGGTGTTGAAGATAAGCCTGTCATTGGCGAAGGCACCGTTATCAGCATAGTAAGGGTGCGAAAGGCGCCGAGTGTAGATGCGGAGATAGTTGATGTGTTGGAGGAAGGACAGAAAGTCAATATTTTGGCGGAGGAAGATGATTTTTACCAAATATCCGCACAGGCAGAAGGGAAAACACAAGATACCGGTGAAACCATAGAAGGTTATGTAAGAAAGAAATTTATTTTAAAAAATTAAAAAAATATTGAAAAATGCAATTGACAACGCATCTGTGAACAAGTATACTATTTTAGTGTGCGCACATAGGTGTGTTTTTTGTGCACCACAATAATACTAAAAAGAAAGAGGTGAAACAGAATGCCAACATTTAATCAGTTAGTAAGAAAGGGGCGTAAGACCTCTGTAAAGAAGTCTACGGCACCGGCGTTGCAGAGAGGATACAATTCTCTTCACAAGAAAGCCATTGATGTTTCTGCTCCCCAGAAGCGTGGTGTATGTACTGCCGTTAAGACAGCTACTCCCAAAAAGCCTAACTCAGCTCTTAGAAAGATTGCCAGAGTTCGTCTTTCCAACGGAATCGAAGTTACCAGCTACATTCCCGGTGAAGGTCACAATCTGCAGGAGCACAGCGTTGTACTGATTCGTGGCGGTCGTGTCAAGGACTTACCCGGTACCAGATATCACATTATCCGTGGTACTCTTGATACAGCAGGCGTTGCCAACAGAAAACAGGCTCGCTCCAAGTACGGTGCTAAGAGACCCAAAGAAGCCAAGAAATAATATAAGGCTATAGTACCACTAAACGAACTAAGAAAAGTGTTGGATTCTGTATTACAGATATTTGTTTTAACAGACAGACAGCGCGAACACTTGGGGAAACACATGTGAGTACCGATGATTTATTTATGAATGATAAGGAGGGAAGAACCGTGCCAAGAAAAGGACATATTCAGAAGAGAGATGTATTGGCGGATCCTTTGTACAATGATAAGGTAGTGACCAAGCTTATCAACAACATTATGTTGGACGGTAAGAAGGGAGTTGCCCAGAAGATTGTATACGGAGCATTCGCCAAAGTGGAAGAGAAATCCGGCAAGCCGGCTGTAGAAGTATTCGGAGAGGCTATGAACAATATCATGCCTTCTTTGGAGTGTAAGGCAAGACGTATCGGCGGCGCTACCTATCAGGTGCCCATCGAAGTAAAGCCTGAGAGACGCCAGACTCTGGGACTTCGCTGGCTGGTTATGTTTTCTCGCAAGAGAAGCGAGAAGACCATGCAGGACAGACTCGCAAATGAAATTCTTGATGCAGCAAACAATACCGGCGCTGCAGTGAAGAGAAAAGAAGATATGCACAAGATGGCAGAGGCAAACAAGGCTTTTGCACATTATCGTTTCTAAAGGGAACAGAATTCATAATTTCCTTTCGGAAATCATGAATTGGGCTGGGCGCCCAATATCAAATAAAGCAAAATCAGATGTTTCTATGCAAGCAAAAACATCAGCTTTCACTTTATTTGATTCTGTTCTTGTTATAATCAATATAGGAGGAAAAGACCTTGGCTGGAAGAGAATATCCCTTAGAGAGAACCAGAAATATCGGAATCATGGCTCATATCGATGCGGGCAAAACCACTTTGACAGAGCGTATTCTGTATTACACTGGCATAAACTACAAGATTGGTGATACTCATGAGGGTACTGCTACCATGGACTGGATGGAGCAGGAGCAGGAAAGAGGCATCACTATCACATCAGCCGCCACCACCTGTCATTGGACCTTGGAAAAAGAGACCAAGCCCATGGACGGTGCGTTGGAGCATCGTATCAATATTATTGATACGCCTGGTCACGTTGACTTTACTGTAGAAGTAGAGCGCTCCCTTCGTGTGTTGGACGGCGCCGTAGGCGTTTTCTGTGCAAAGGGCGGTGTAGAGCCTCAGTCCGAAAATGTATGGAGACAGGCTGACACCTACAATGTACCCCGTATGGCTTTTATTAATAAGATGGACATTCTGGGCGCAAATTTCTATGGCGCAGTAGAGCAGATCAGAACCAGACTTGGCAAAAATGCCATTATTCTTCAACTGCCTATCGGCAAAGAAGATGAATTTAAAGGAATCATCGATCTGTTTGAGATGAAAGCTTATATTTACAATGACGATAAGGGTGATGACATCACCGTAACCGATGATCTTGGAGATATGGCGGATGATGCGGAATTGTATCATTCCGAACTGATTGAAAAGATTTGTGAGCTGGATGATGATTTGACAATGATGTATCTGGAGGGTGAAGAGCCTTCCGTAGAAGAATTGAAGAAGGTGCTGCGAAAGGCAACCTGTGAGTGTACCGCAATCCCCGTTTGCTGCGGTTCCGCATACCGCAACAAGGGCGTGCAGAAGCTTTTGGATGCAATCCTTGAGTATATGCCCGCTCCCACCGACATTCCGGCTATCAAGGGTGTTGATTTGGAAGGAAATGAGATTGAGAGACATTCTTCTGATGAAGAGCCTTTTTCTGCGCTTGCATTCAAGATTATGGCTGACCCCTTCGTAGGTAAGCTGGCATTCTTCCGCGTATACTCCGGTACCATGAATTCCGGATCTTATGTATTGAATGCGACCAAAGACAAGAAAGAGCGTGTGGGACGAATCCTGCAGATGCATGCAAACAAGCGCGCAGAGCTGGAAAAGGTTTATTCCGGAGATATTGCGGCCGCTGTCGGATTTAAATTCACCACAACCGGTGATACTATCTGTGACGAGCAGCATCCCGTAATCTTAGAGTCCATGGAATTCCCCGAGCCCGTTATCGAGCTTGCTATCGAGCCGAAGACCAAAGCGGGTCAGGGCAAGATGGGCGAGGCTCTTGCGAAGCTGGCGGAGGAAGATCCTACTTTCCGTGCCCACACCAATCAGGAGACCGGTCAGACCATTATTGCCGGCATGGGCGAGCTGCATCTGGAGATCATCGTAGACCGTCTGCTGCGTGAATACAAGGTAGAGGCTAATGTAGGCGCACCTCAGGTTGCTTACAAGGAAGCTTTCACAAAGGCTGTGGAAGTAGATTCCAAGTATGCAAAGCAGTCCGGCGGACGCGGTCAGTATGGCCACTGCCGTGTGAAATTCGAGCCCTTGGAGGCAAACTGCGATAAGTTTGAATTTGATCCCAAGGCAAATGTCCTGATTAATGAGCCTCCCGTGCTTTTGTTTGAATCCACTGTAGTCGGCGGTGCAATTCCCAAGGAATATATCCCCGCAGTGGGCGAAGGTATCAGGGAAGCGGCTCAGGCAGGCATTCTCGGCGGATTCCCCGTACTTGGCATTCATGCCAATGTATATGACGGAAGCTACCATGAGGTCGACTCTTCCGAGATGGCATTCCACATTGCAGGCTCCATGGCATTTAAGGAGGCAATGCAGAAAGCGGCTCCCGTACTTCTTGAGCCCATCATGAAGGTGGAGGTAACAATGCCCGAGGAATATATGGGTGATGTAATCGGAGACTTGAACTCCCGCCGCGGACGCGTGGAAGGCATGGAAGACATCGGCGGAGGCAAGATGGTGAAAGCATTTGTTCCCCTTGCCGAAATGTTCGGCTACTCCACGGATTTGCGTTCCAGAACACAGGGGCGTGGAAATTACTCCATGTTCTTCGATAAATACGAGCCCGTTCCGAAGAATGTACAGGAGAAAGTATTGGCTGCAAAATCCAAGTAACACAAAATTGGTAAAATAATGAAAAATAGCTTGAAAAACCATTGATTATTTAATATAATAGAAAACAAGTTCAGCTTTCTATTATCCAAGCTTATAATCAGAGGTAGGACGAGTTAGTGAGCGCCAAGTGCGCAGCGCTGAATGCGCCACCGTTTCGACGGAAAGAAAAGAAAAAAGAGTTCATAATTTTAAGGAGGATTTCATAATGGCTAAAGCTAAATTTGAAAGAACTAAGCCCCATTGTAACATTGGTACCATTGGACATGTAGACCATGGTAAAACCACTTTGACTGCCGCAATCACCAAGACCCTGAATGCAAGACTCGGTACCGGTCAGGCAGTTGCTTTCGATATGATCGATAAGGCTCCCGAAGAGAGAGAGCGTGGAATCACCATTTCCACAGCCCATGTTGAGTATGAGACCGAGAACAGACACTATGCGCATGTGGACTGCCCGGGTCACGCTGACTATGTAAAGAACATGATCACCGGTGCTGCACAGATGGACGGCGCTATTCTGGTTGTAGCTGCTACCGACGGCGTTATGGCACAGACCAAGGAGCATATCCTGCTGGCTCGTCAGGTAGGCGTACCTTATATCGTTGTATTCTTGAACAAGTGCGATTCCGATGATGTTGATGACGATATCCTTGAGCTGGTTGAGATGGAAGTTACCGAGCAGTTGGAGGAGTACGGATTCAAGGATTGCCCTATCATCAAGGGTTCCGCTCTGAAAGCGCTGGAAGATCCTTCCGGCGAGTGGGGCGACAAGATTCTTGAGCTGATGAAGACTGTTGACGAGTATATTCCTGATCCTCAGCGTGATACAGATAAGCCTTTCCTTATGCCTGTGGAGGATGTATTCACCATTACCGGTCGTGGTACCGTTGCTACCGGCCGTGTAGAGCGTGGTACCCTGAAGCTGAACGAGGAAGTTGAAATCATCGGTATCAAGGAAGAGAGCATGAAGAGCGTTGTTACCGGTATCGAGATGTTCCGTAAGCAGATGGATGACGCACAGGCTGGTGATAACATCGGCGCACTGCTTCGTGGTGTTCAGAGAACTGAAATCGAAAGAGGACAGGTTCTCGCTAAACCCGGCTCCGTTACCTGCCACACCAAGTTTACCGCACAGGTATATGTTCTGACCAAGGACGAGGGTGGTCGTCACACACCTTTCTTCAACAACTATCGTCCTCAGTTCTACTTCAGAACAACCGATGTTACCGGCGTTTGCAACTTGCCTGCTGGTACTGAGATGTGCATGCCCGGTGATAATGTAGAAATGACCATTGAGTTGATTCATCCTATTGCTATGGAGCAGGGTCTTACCTTTGCTATCCGTGAGGGTGGACGGACCGTTGGGTCTGGTAGGGTTGCTACTATTATTGAGTAATCTTTAAATTAGAACCAATTAGTAAAAGTAAGCACCGCAATCCTTTGAAAAATCACAGGGTTGCGGTTTTTTATATTGGACCATAAATGATTAAAATGACGGATAGAATATGAGTATAGCAATTTGCAAAGAATGAAAATTATGTTTTTGTAGAAAAACAAGTGTTTATATGGTACAATATAACAATAATGATATGAGTATATACAAGTTAGTCTTGTCGCATCGTATGAGTTTGTTTTGAAAAATGGTATCCGCTGTGGTTTAGGTAACTGTGATATCTAATGTAAAGATAAATATTTAGTAGACTAGAGATGTTAAGTAGGTGTAAATATGTTAGAAACAGTTATAGAATTAACGAATCAATATATTAAAAATATGCCTAAAAATGAGCGTAAAAAGTATGGTCAATTTTTTACAAGTAAAGAAACAGCACACTTTATGGCAGGCTTATATAATGTTCCGGACAACAAGCCTAAAGTCAGTATTTTAGATGCAGGGGCAGGATCAGGGATATTATCATGTGCGCTGATAGAACGATTAGAGCAGATGGCTTCTGTTCAGACAATAGAATTGACCTGTTATGAGAATGATGATAATATTTTGGGCTTGCTGGAGGAAAATCTGCATACTTGTCAGGCAAATTCTAAAAAGGACATTCAATTTCACATTATTACAGATAATTATATTACAAGCCAATATCTGGACTTCAATCAGATGTTAGGCGGCAATCCCGAACCTAAAAAATATGATTTGGTTATTGGCAATCCCCCATATATGAAAATACCGAAGGATGCACCGGAAGCAACTGCCATGCCGGAGGTTTGCTATGGTGCGCCTAATTTGTATTTTATTTTTGCAGCAATGGGATTGTTTAATCTGGATAATGATAGGGAAATGGTGTATATTATTCCCCGCTCATGGACATCGGGCGCTTATTTCAAGCGATTCCGGCAGTATTTTCTGACAGAGGGAAAAATAGAACATATTCATTTGTTCGTAAGCCGGAACAAGGTATTTGACAAAGAAGATGTTTTACAGGAAACGATTATCATTAAAGTGAAAAAGACAAACCAGACACCGGAAAAAGTAACAATTACATCCTCACAGTCAAATAATGACTTTAATAATCTTACATCCTTGACTGTGCCATATAGCCTTGTGGTATCGGGGAATGATTACTATGTGTATTTAGTAACAGATGAAAGAGAAGTCTCTGTGTTGGAGCGAATACATAGATTTGATAAAACATTGCCAGATATTGGGTTGAAAATGAAAACGGGATTGACAGTTGATTTCCGTAATCAAGAGATACTTCGTGATGATGCAGAAGAAGGGGCGATTCCGCTTTTTTACTCACAGCATATCAAGCAGGGAGAAGTACAGTTCCCTATCCAGAAAGAGCACGAATATGTTGTGACGGATCAAAACGGATTGATGCAGGACAACCGAAATTATCTGTTTGTTAAGCGTTTTACTGCAAAGGAAGAAAGGCGCAGGCTGCAGTGCGGCGTCTATTTATCGAAGAAATATCCGCAGTACAAGAAGATCAGCACACAGAATAAGATAAATTTTATAGATGGGCTGCTAACGGAAATGTCAGAGTGCCTCGTGTATGGATTATATGTGATTTTTAATTCAACTCTTTACGATGAATATTATAGGATTCTGAATGGTTCAACGCAGGTAAATTCTACAGAAATTAATGCAATGCCTGTGCCCGATTTGGACAGCATACAGGAAATGGGCAGAAAATTGATGAAAAGCAAGGATATGTCGGAAAATAATTGTGATATGATATTGGAGAAATACTGTGGATAAAATTGATGAGGCAAGAGAACTTTTGAAAATGCTTGGGATGCCCAAAGCACAGCAGGCGGATATCTGTTGTTATGTACTGTTGGCAATGGCAGGGATAAAGCAGGATACTGAGTGGGCAGATGCTGAAAATGAGTGGATTCGCATCCATGATATTATTCAGTTTGCCAATACATATTATGGATCGACTTATGCAGAAAACAGCAGGGAAACTTTTCGCAAGCAGGCATTGCATCATTTCCGGAATGCTGCACTCGTAGAAGATAATGGGAAAGCAACCAACAGCCCTAATTATAGGTACAGGCTTACAGAAGAAACATTGCAGATAGTGAGGGTATTTCAAACACCGGAGTGGCAAAAATCTGTAAACCGATTTTTGAAATACCATGAAAAGCTGGTGGATATCTATGCTTCAAAAAAGAAAATGACGATGATGCCGGTACGCATTAATGGAGCCGACTTTCAATTTTCTACAGGCAAACATAATGAATTGCAAAAAGCTATTATTGAGGAATTTGCACCGCGCTTTGCGCCTGGCTCGGAGTGTTTGTATGTTGGAGATACCATAGAAAAGGATTTAGTGAAAAATGTCCGGAAGCTGACAGAATTGGGATTTGAGATAACTTTACATGATAAGATGCCGGATGTGGTTTTGTACAGAGAAGATAAAGATTGGATTTACTTTGTTGAATCAGTAACATCTGTAGGACCGATGGATTCCAAAAGAATATTGGAATTAACAGAGATGACAAAAAATGTTA